>DUZS01000013.1 GCA_013349405.1 Desulfuromonadales bacterium
CGATCTGAATGTTGACGTTGGGGTATTTCTTTTTGAATCCTTCCGCCCAGTAGGTCATCAGGTTGTTGAGACTGTCGGAGCCGATGCTGCCGAGGTTGCCGGCAACGCCGGGGGCAGAGGTGTACTTTTTGATTTTAGCGTCTACGGTCACTTTTTCGGCGTGAGCGGCTACGACGGTGACCATCAGCAGCGCGGCGGTCAGGATTGACTTCTTGAACATGGAATGTTCCTCCTCATGGTATGCTTTCAAATGTGGCTGTATCATAACAGACTATTGTTACAGAAATGTTACAGGGCAGAAAAAGGTTTGTTACAATTGGGTGTAATCTTCCGAATAATGGCATCTTCACCATATATATGATATGAACAGTAGCCAAATTATGATTGGGCAGATTACTCTCAAGGCTTTCAAGGAGTCTCTCCATGGTTGTTTCGCATCCCAGTGACCTTGCCAGGGAAATACTCCAGGCCATCAACCTGCGGGATATTATCACTCCACCTGCAGAAACGGTCATCAGGTTGTTTCAGCTCATCTACCATGCAAGTATCTCCCGGGAAGAGTCGGAATTCATCTCCTTTCACATGGTTTTTTTTAACCCGTCAGAGGCCGGACAGCGCCAATCAAAAAAGCAAGTTCGTAATTCATGGCATTTTATTCCCCTTGGCTCCCCCGAAGAGATGAACCTGCCCAATAAACATAAAATACCACTTACACTATGATCGGCTCAATGCCGCGATCAAACACTATGCCATCTCCAGCTATCGACACGAGGTAACGGCACTGGAGTTAACAATGGCTGGTCCGGAGGAGAGCCCTCTCCTGGTCAAGCTGTTGGCAGCACTGAATGAGGAATGTCATGAGAGCGAGAAAGAGGTTGAGGCTGCGATATGGTTTGTTGCTTTGCTTACCAGAATTGACGGCCTGGTGTTGCTGAACCGGGAGCTGGAGGTGATCGGTTTCGGCGTGGAAATTACCACAGCAAAGGAGCCTCTGTCAGTCAGAAAAGCCCTCACTGCAACTGCAGCGAAAAAGGCACGAAAAACCTTCAATTACCGCTATTTCGGGACGCGCCATCGCTCGATGATGCGTTACTGTGATGCCAACCCGGACAGTGTCGGTTTTGTCGTTTCTCAGGATGACGATGTCAGGGCTATTACCAGGGTAGATGGCGATGTCTGCATGTGGGAAAATTTCCGGTTACTGCCGGAGATCACCCCGCAGGAGGCAGAGTAAAGGTAAAAACAGAACCCTTGCCCGGTTCACTGGTTACGGAAACGGTGCCCCCGTGAAGCTGCACGATATGTTTGACAATAGCCAGGCCGAGTCCTGTCCCCCCCTGCTCTCTGGTTCTCGCCTCGTCCACCCGGTAAAAACGCTCAAAAATTCTCGGCAGATCTTTGAAGGGGATACCGATGCCGGTATCAGAGACCGAAACCTTTACGAACTCACCGTCATGCTCCGTATGCAGGCGGACTGTGCCGCCATCCGGTGTGTACTTGATGGCATTCTCCAGCAGATTGACCATTACCTGCTCAAGGCGCCCCTGATCTGCACTCACGCGTGGCACGGAGCCGCTCGCGGTGTCATTAATAATTGCAATTCCTTTTTGAGTGGCCCGCTCCTGCAGCAGCATACATGCTTTGGCAATAGTTCCTGATACGTCAAGCGGGTTGAGTTCAATAAGGGCCTCCTTTGATTCGAGGCTTGACAGCGTGAGAATATCATTCACCAGATTGGTCAGACGATCTGCGTGGCTGGAGATGATTTCTACAAAGCGAACCGCCCGTATCGGGTCAGACTGAAGGGTGCCGTCCAGCAGCGTTTCGGCATAGCCTTTGATGATCGTTACCGGAGTCCGGAGTTCGTGAGAAACATTGGCAACAAAGTCCCGGCGCATGTTTTCCGCTTTTTTCAAGGCAGTGATGTCATGGAACACTGCCACAATCCCCTGCCTGACTCCATCAACAGTGAGTGGCACCCAATGCGTAAAGAGTGTTATCTCGCCTGACGCGATGAAAATTTCCCGAAGCAATTCGTTGACATCAGGTTTGGCAAGATCACCACATGCTTCCTGCAGATCGGGATGGCGAGAAATTTCAACCAGTCGTTTGCCTTCCACCTCGCCGGTAATCGAGAAAAGCCTGCGGAATGCCGGGTTGACCAGGATAATGACGCCATCAGGTGCCGTCACCATCACCCCTTCGCCCATGCTGCGCAAAATGGTATCCAGTCGCTGCTTTTCCGCTGATAAATGGTGCACCTGCGACTCTATCCGTTCTGACATTTCATTAAGCACTGTTGCCAGCATGCCGATCTCATCTTTTGAGGTTACTGCAACTCTGGCTTTACCGTCTCCATGGCCAATGCGGGCGGCACTTTCCGCCATGTCGCGCAGCGGTTTTGATGTCACGTTTGAGAGGATGTAACTGAGCAGGAGGGCTATAATGATTGTTATCACTGCCGCGCCGCCGACTATGCCATGCAGGGTGCTGCGGGTCGAAGAGAGGTACTCCAGAGGCATGGCAAGGCGAATAATGCCGTCAACCGAACTGCCGCCGAATGTAACGGCAGTGTAGAGCATCAAGGTTCGCAGCGTCTCAGAATAGCGCACGGCACTGCCGCTCCCGTTCTTAAGAGCCTCCTGAACCTCGGGGCGCTGCAGATGATTCTCAAGTTGTGCCAGACGTGCCGGTCCGACATCAGAATCACCGGTAACAGTTCCATCTGGTGCGATTATAGTGACTCTGGCCTTTATGGCAGTGCCGATTGATGCAGCGAGCTGTCGGGGAGAGATTGCCGTCTTAGTACTCATTACGAGCAGGCGTGCCAGTTGTGTCTGACTGGCCAGGTTGGCCCGGCTCTCCTCAATCATCTCTTTCTGCAGGGAATAATTGAAGTAGAAGTAGAAGCTGCCAGTGATGAGCGCCACTAGGAAAATGTACGACAGTACCAGTTTTGTTCTGAATCCCATATCCTACTCCTCAATCTTGTAGCCGAAACCCCGGACGGTTTTGATGATGTCGCCCGGGTCGCCCAGTTTCGAGCGCAGACGTGTTACATGGGTATCAACGGTTCTCGTGTCACCGGCATTATTGTAGCTCCAGACCCGATGCAGCAACTGTTCACGACTATGTACGCACCCCTTTTTCTCCGCCAGATAGAGCAGCAGTTTATACTCGGTACTGGTCAATTCAATCTCACTGCCGGCACTGGCAACCGTATGGCGTTCCTTATCGATGACAATATCCCCGATGGTGAAAAGAGCCTGAGGCGCCGTCTTGATCTCCTGTTCAAAGCGTCTCGTGACCGCTTTGACCCGCAGAATCATCTCACGCATTGAAAAAGGCTTGACTATGTAATCGTCCGCCCCGACTTCAAAGCCGACCACACGATCGATCTCGTCCCCCTTTGCCGTAATCATGATAATCGGGATGTGGGCGGTATGCGGATCTTTCCGCAGGGCCTTGCACACTTCGGTGCCGAGCAGCCCCGGCAGCATCAGGTCGAGCAGGATCAGATCTGGCAGGTCAGCAGCGGCTCTCTCCAGGCCGAGCTTGCCGTCATGAACGCAGGCAGCGTCATAGCCTTCCTTCTCAAGGTTGAACGCCAGTAATTCGGCCAGGTCTTTTTCGTCCTCGATAATCAGCACTTTCTTCATGTCATGCTCCTGCTCTTTATGCACAATAATTCAACACTCGTGTGAGAGCGCGATTCCTTTGTAACACACAATTGTTACAACAGTGTTACAGGCAGATGAATATTTTGTATAATGTGCATCCGGGGTGGCCTGAGTCAATTGAATTTACAAAAAAAGGGGAAACCCTTGCGGATTTCCCCTTGCACCATAATCGTATATAACCAGCCCGGTGTTACCGCTTGGAGAACTGGAAGCGGGCGCGAGCGGCTTTCTTGCCGTATTTCTTACGCTCTTTTATGCGTGAATCACGGGTAATGAAGCCTGCTTTTTTAAGGACGCCGCGCAGTTCCGGCTCGTGCAGCAACAGAGCTTTGGTGATGCCATGCTTGATGGCACCGGCCTGGCCGGTATCGCCGCCACCTGAAACTGTGACAAAAACGTCAAAAATACCGACTTTCTCAACCAGTTCAAACGGCTGACGCACAACCATTTTGGATGTTTCACGGCCAAAATATTCGTCAAGAGTTTTGTGGTTGACGGTAAAAGTTCCTACGCCCGGCTTGAGCCAAACTCGAGCAATTGAAGTTTTACGCTTGCCTGTTCCATAATAACTTACAGCGGCCATATCATTTTCTCCTTAGGTAATAATTAAAGTGCCAGATTTTTTGGCAACTGAGCTGCGTGTGGGTGGTGTGGTCCCGCGTATATTTTAAGCTTGCTGAGCATCGCCCGGGCAAGTTTGTTTTTGGGGAGCATCCCTTTGACAGCTTTCTTGATGAGGTCTTCCGGTTTTTTTTCAAGCAGTTTGCCGGCTGATATTTCTTTCAGGCCACCGACATAGCCGGAATGGCTGTAATAAATCTTGTCAGCTAATTTTCGACCGGTCAGGGCGATTTTTTCAGCGTTTACCACGATAACAAAATCGCCGGTATCAACGCTGGGAGTGAAGAGCGCCTTGTTCTTCCCGCGCAGCACATTGGCTACCTGAGTGGAAAGACGTCCCAGGACGGCATCCTGTGCGTCAACAACATACCAGTCACGCTTTACATCTTCTGCTTTTGCAACTTCTGTTCTCATAAATTCCTCACCCGCAGTACAACCGGTAATCGAATACCGGCCAAGATTTTTTTGAAGAGGTGTAACTTACTGAAAGTGGCTGATCGTGTCAAGAAAAAAAGTTGCTGGGGAATTAATTGAGTGGATCAATGTTGTAACGGAGCTCATTTCATGATACAACCACGCGGCAATTATCATTTTTTTCGGAGTTGATAGTATGGAAATGACGGTAACAGATGTTGAATATGTGGCACGTCTGGCCCGGCTTGAGCTCAGTATGGCAGAAAAAGAGCTGTTTGCCGGTCAGATGGGGGCTATTCTCGGCTATGTGGAAAAGCTGAAAGAGCTTGATACGGATGGGATTGTGCCAACCTCCCACGCGGTACCGATGGAAAATTCGTTCCGCGAGGATAGCGCATTTTCATCCATCGGCCAGGAAAAGGCATTGGCAAATGCACCCGATCGTGCCGGTTCCTTTTTTGCCGTACCAAAAGTAATAGAATAGATTCAGGGGATATATATGAGTATTTTTGACATGACCATCCATGAGCTTCACACGGCACTGAAAGAGAAGCAGATCTCTTCTGTTGAGGCTACTGCGGCGCTGCTGGAGCGTATTGAAGCGGTTGAACCGCATGTCGGCTCTTTTATTACGGTAACGCCGGAACAGGCACTGGCAGATGCGAAAACGGCTGACCACCTGATTGCGCAGGGGCAATGCGACCTGTTGACCGGCATTCCGCTGGCAGTCAAGGATATTTTCCTGACGGAGGGAATCCGTACGACCTGCGGGTCACGCATTCTGCACAACTTTATCCCCCCCTACAGCGCCACCTCCTGGGAAAAACTGCGCGACCGGGGAGCGGTACTGCTCGGCAAACTTAACCAGGATGAGTTCGCCATGGGCTCCTCAAACGAATCAAGCGCGTATGGCATCACCCGTAATCCATGGGATACCACCTGCATTCCGGGGGGATCATCGGGCGGTTCGGCGGCGGCAGTTGCTGCCAGGCAGGCGATCGCAACGCTCGGCACCGACACCGGCGGCTCCATCCGGCAGCCGGCCTCACACTGCGGTTGTGTCGGCCTGAAACCGACCTATGGGCGGGTTTCCCGCTACGGCGTCATCGCCTACGCCTCTTCATTGGATCAGGTCGGCCCGTTGACCCGCGATGTGGCGGACTGTGCGGTCATGCTCGGGGCGCTCGCGGGACACGATCCCAAAGATTCCACCAGTGTTGATACGCCGGTGCCGGATTATTCCGCCTCGCTGCGCCAGGGGGTAAAGGGGCTGCGGATTGGTCTGCCGAAAGAGTATTTTATCGACGGCCTCGATCCGGATGTGCAAAAAGCCATGACTGCCGCCATTGACACCTACCGGCGCCTTGGTGCCGAATTTGTCGATATTTCGCTGCCGCACACCGACTATGCGGTAGCCACCTACTACCTGATCGCCACTGCTGAAGCCAGCTCCAATCTGGCCCGCTATGACGGGGTTCGTTTCGGCCACCGCGCCGAGGCGGACGGACTGCTGGAAATGTACACGAAGAGCCGCAGTGAAGGCTTCGGCAGCGAAGTCAAACGCCGCATCATGCTCGGCACCTATGCGCTCTCATCCGGCTATTACGACGCCTACTACGTCAAGGCGCAGAAAGTACGGACCCTGATCATGAATGACTTCAGCGCGGCGTTTGCGCATGTCGATGTCATGCTGACGCCGGTCGCCCCGACACCGGCGTTCAAGATTGGTGAAAAGATCAACGACCCGCTGCAGATGTATCTGTCGGACATTTTCACCATACCGGTCAACCTCGCCGGTACCTGCGCCATGTCGATCCCGGCCGGTTTTTCGGCCTCCGGCCTGCCGATCGGCCTGCAGCTGATCGGCAGGCCGTTCGACGAAGCGACCGTTCTGCGGGCAGGATTTGCCTTTGAGCAGGCCACCGAGTGGCACACCAGAAAAGCAGCGATTTAACTACCGGAGTACATTCATGAAATACCAACCCGTCATCGGCCTTGAAGTTCACGTGCAGCTCCTGACAGAGAGCAAAATATTCTGCGGCTGTTCGACAACATTCGGCGCCGAACCCAACTCCCAGACCTGTCCGGTCTGCCTCGGATTGCCGGGGGCTTTGCCGGTGCTCAATAAAAAAGTGGTGGAATTCGCCATCAAGGCCGGTCTTTCCACCAACTGCTCCATCACCCCCCGCAGCATCTTTGCGCGTAAGAACTACTTCTATCCCGATCTTCCCAAAGGGTACCAGATCAGCCAGTTTGAAGATCCGATCTGTCAGCATGGCTGGCTGGATATTGCGGTTGATGGCGGGGAACTGAAGCGGATCGGCATCACCCGCATCCATATGGAAGAGGATGCCGGCAAGCTGGTGCATGGCGAACTCTCCGGCCCGGGTGACGGGTCGGGTGTTGACCTGAACCGGGCGTGTACTCCCCTGCTGGAGGTTGTCTCCGAGCCGGATCTTCGCTCGTCTGACGAAGCGGTGACCTATCTGAAACAGCTGCATCAGATCGTCACCTGGCTCGGCATCTGCGACGGCAATATGGAAGAGGGGAGTTTCCGCTGCGATGCCAATGTGTCGGTTATGCCGGTTGGATCGAACATTCTCGGTACCCGTGCCGAGATCAAGAACGTCAACTCGTTCAAGTTTGTCAAGCAGGCTATTGAATACGAGATCCAGCGGCAGATCGACCACATTGAAGATGGCGGCACCGTTGTGCAGGAAACGCGGCTGTTTGATCCGAACAGCGGCACAACCCGCTCGATGCGCAGCAAAGAAGAGGCTCACGATTACCGCTACTTCCCTGATCCCGATCTGGTGCCGCTCGTTATCAGCCGGGAGTGGGTGGAGCGCTCGCGACTTGAGCTGCCGGAACTGCCGGAACAGCGGCGGCAGCGATTCATGGATAAACTGGGACTGCCGCTCTATGATGCCGAAGTGCTGACGGCAAGCAGAGCTCTCGCTGACTATTTTGAAGCCGGCGTTGCCGCCCATGGCAATGCCAAGGCGGTCGGCAACTGGATCATGGGTGAAATCACCCGGGCCCTTAACGACAGCGGTACAGTCATTGAAGCCTGTCCGATCAGTCCGGGATTGCTGGCAGAACTCTTGACGCTGATTGACAACGGCACCATTTCAGGCAAAATCGCCAAGACCGTTTTTGATGAGATGTGGCGCAGCGGCAAGGCGCCGCAGGCCATTGTCGATGAACAGGGACTGGTGCAGGTCTCCGACAGCGGCGCTATCGAAAGCCTTATCGATGAAATCATGGCTGCCAATGCCGGACAGGTCGACGAGTATCGCGGCGGCAAGGAAAAGGTCTTCGGTTTCTTCGTCGGACAGGTTATGAAAGCAAGTAAAGGGAAGGCCAATCCGTCGGTTGTTAACGAACTGTTGTTGCATAAATTAAAGGGGTAATTATGAAACCGACGGTGATGATTGTCGATGACTCCATCTTCATGCGCAAAATTCTGCACGGAATCCTCGTTGAGCAGGGGTACCTTGTGATTGCCGAGGCGGCGAGCGGCATAGAGGCCATGAAAAATCTGCACACCAACCATCCGGACGTAATCTTGCTGGATATTATCCTGCCGGATTCAAACGGTCTCGATCTTCTGGTAGAGATGGTTGCAGTTTACCCGAAATCAAAGGTTGTGGTCTGCTCTTCAATCGGGCAGCCGTTGATCATTCAAAAGACGCTTGATCTCGGTGCCAGTGCTTTTATTCAGAAACCGTTTACCCCTGAAAGTATTGCTGAAGTATTGCAAAAACTGAGGGATTAACGGATGGATATGTCCCCCTACAGGGATCTGTTTGTTTCTGAATCCCGCACCCATATCGCTACATTCGGTGAGTTAATTGTACGGCTTGAAGATTCCCCCGCTGAAAGTGCCGTGATTGATGAACTCTTCCGCCATGCCCATTCCCTGAAAGGAATGGCGGCGACCATGGGCTATGACCAGATAGTGGCAATCGCACATTATATGGAGGATCTGCTGAGCAGAGTTCGCAGTGATGAATTCCTGCTGCTGCCGCCTCTGGCGGATCTTCTGCTGGAGGGGAGCGATGCGCTGGCGCGCCTGGTAGAAGGGGTTGAAGCAGGAACTGATAGCGGTGAAGATACCTCCCGACTGGTTGAACGTATGGCGTCATTTGACCCTGCGGCTGAATATCAACCGCATCATCCCGCCACTTTTTCCGGATCTGGTACAGAAATTCCCCCGGAATCTCCCCTTCTTGATTTACATCAGTTCCGGCAGAGCGATTCATTCAAAAGTATCCGCATCAAAACAGAAACACTCGACCATTTGGTAAACATTACCGGAGAGTTGATCACGAATCGCTACCGCCTGAAGGAAGCCGTTCGCCTGAGTGATGCCGCCGAAAGTCAGGAATCGCTCCGACAACTCTCCGCTTTGCTGCATAATCTCCGCGATGAAGTTTTTAAGGCACGTATGCTGCCGTTTGCCTTTATTGCGGAACGTTTTCCGCGTCTGGTGCGCGATCTGGCGCGCAAACAGGGTAAAGAAATACATTTCCAGCTGTTCGGGAAAGAGATCGAACTTGATCGCGGCATTCTGGAAGATATCGCAGAACCGATTGTCCATATCCTGCGTAACGCTATCGACCATGGCATGGAAGCGGCCGACGAACGGGTGATGGCGGGGAAACCAGGCAGCGGAACGATAACTTTGACGGTGCGCCGTGATAAAGATCATGTTGAAATCAGTATTGATGACGACGGTCGCGGCATGGATCCCGAACTGCTGAAACAGAAGGGCGTCGAAAAGGGGATGCTCTCCCCGGAACAATCCGCAAAGATGACGCCACAAGAGGCATACCAGCTGATCTGCCAGCCAGGTTTTTCAACCGCAGCAACCGTAACCGATATTTCCGGGCGCGGCGTCGGTATGGATGCTGTGCGTGAGACGGTACAGTCGCTGTCCGGCTCTCTCACGATACAGTCGCAAAGAGGGAGCGGGAGCCGCTTTGTCATGCGGCTTCCGATAACGGTCTCAATTATTCCTGCCCTGATTGTCCAATCGGGCCCTATAGAGATCGCGTTTCCACTGAATGTCGTCTCCAGAACGGTTGAGCTCGAAGCATCCGAAATAATATATGAATCAGGTCGGCCTGCGTTCATACTGGGTGACACAGCGCTGCCGATCCGGAGTCTGCGGCAGGCATTCAATCTGCTACCGGCACCGGGCCCTGAAAGTAATCCCCAATCGGTAATAGTCTGTGATGTCGGCTCCTCACCGGCATTTAGTGTTGATCGTATCGTAAGTCAGCAGGAAATTTTTGTCCGGCCGCTCCGTACCCCGCTTTCCCACCTCAAGGGGGTAAGCGGCGCCACGATAACCGGTGACGGGCGGGTGCTGTTTGTCGCCGACGCCGGAGCGTTGGCCTGAAAAATGCCGAGAAAGGAAGTATAGCAATGATGAGAATAGGTACTCTGATTCTGATGGTGATATTTTTTGCTCTCCCCGTGACCGCCGCATCGCCACCGGCTTCCCTCAAAGAGGTCGTTGCTGCTCTTGAAAAAGGCTATGCCGCTCTGCAGGATGTGCAGGCTGATTTCTCCCAGAAAACCACCATTTCTGCGGTCAACCGGGAGCAGAAAGGGAGCGGCGAGGTCTTACTGAAACGGCCCGCAGCGGCGACGGCCATGTTCCGCTTCAATTATGCAAAGCCGAAACAGCAGATTATCTCGAACGGTAAAGATGTCTGGTTTTACACGCCGGAAAACAAACAGGTGATGGTCAACAGCGTGGCCGCGATGTTTGCCGGTGGCAACTCGATCGCCCTGACGTATTTGACCGGACTTGGCCATGTGTCGCGTGACTTTGACGCCAGCTTTGCCGCTGAGCCTCAGGATAAAAGCGGCAATTATCAGCTTGAACTGACACCCAAAAAAGCGAGCCCGGTTCTGGCAAAACTCCAGTTGACGGTAGCTGCCGAAGCCGTTGCACAGCTGCAGACAACCGGAGAGGTCAAAAACGTTTTCCCGATTATCTCCTCGGTTGTTCATGATGCCGGCGGGAACAAAACCCGTATCGACTATAGTCGTGCGCGGGTCAATAAAGGGCTTGCCGATGGGAAATTTAATTTCAAAATCCCTGAGGGGGTTGAGGTCATAAAACCATAACGTATGGAGGAAACATCATGCCGTCATTTGACATCGTTTCAAAGGTTGACATGCAGGAGGTTGATAATGCCGTGAATCAGGCCATCAAGGAGATCGGGCAGCGTTACGACTTCAAAGGCTCCAAATGCCAGATCACCCCGGAGAAAGACTCCGTCAAGATCCTGGCTGATGACGACTACAAACTGAAAGCGGTTGTGGATGTGCTGCAGTCGAAGTTTCTGAAGCGCAACATCTCTATCAAGGCGCTGCAGTACGGCAAGGTCGAACCCGCTTCAGGCGGCATGGTGAGGCAGATTATCACCGTCCAGCAGGGGATTTCCAAGGAAAAAGCCAAAGATATCACCACGGCCATCAAAGAGAGCAAGCTCAAGGTGCAGGCGCAGATTCAGGATGATCAGGTGCGAGTGACCGGGAAAAACAGGGATGACCTCCAGGATGCGATCCAGTTGCTGAAGGGGAAGGATATGGATGTCGAGATGCAGTTTACTAATTTCAGAGAGTAGAGAACGAGGGGTATCTTGAGCGAGACAATAAAGCAAAAAGTAAGCATGGTCAGCCTCGGCTGCCCGAAAAATCTGGTGGATGCTGAAGTCATGCTGGGGGTGCTCTCGAAGCAGGATTACGAGATCACCATGGACGAGAAGGATGCCGACGTCATTATCGTCAACACCTGCTCCTTCATCAAGGAAGCCAAGCAGGAGAGCATCGATGCAATCCTCGACCTGGCAGAGCGAAAGCATGACGGGCGCTGCCATACCCTGATCGTTTCCGGTTGTCTGCCGCAGCGTTATCAGGAGGAGTTGGCGAAGGAGCTGCCCGAAGTGGATATCTTTATCGGCACCGGTGATTATCCCCGTATCGCCGAAATACTGGCCGAAAAGAGCGGCATGGAAGGGCAGTTGCGCTACGTCGGCGATCCCGATTTTATTTATGACGAAGAACTGCCGCGCCTGAACTCTTCGCCGGCCTGGTTTTCGTACCTTAAAATCGGCGAGGGGTGCTCAAACTGCTGCTCATACTGCATCATCCCGAAGCT
Source organism: Desulfuromonadales bacterium (assembly GCA_013349405.1). Classification (GTDB taxonomy): domain Bacteria; phylum Desulfobacterota; class Desulfuromonadia; order Geobacterales; family Pseudopelobacteraceae; genus JACRCG01. The sequence goes on from DUZS01000013.1 coordinate 11,896, forward strand.
GCGCGGCGCCTACCGCTCGCGGCCGGTTGACGCACTGGTGGCTGAAGCGGAGCGTCTTGTTGCCCGTGGGGTAAAGGAGATTAACGTCATCTCCCAGGATATCACCCGGTACGGCAGCGACATGGAAGACGGCACGACGCTGGAAACGCTGGTAACGAGATTGGCGGCAATTGACGGACTCCTCTGGATACGGCTGCTCTACGCCTATCCGGATGGTATCACTGACAGCCTGATCGCCCTGATTCGCGATGAACCGAAGGTCTGTAAATATCTCGATATTCCGATCCAGCATATCTCCGATCCGATTCTGAAAGCTATGAAGCGGAGGAGCTCGGAACAGCAGATTCGCGACCTGATAGCGAAACTACGCAGTGAAGTCCCCGGCATCGCCCTCCGCACCTCGCTGATTGTCGGATTTCCCGGTGAGACCGTTGAAGACTTTACTACCTTGTCCACCTTTGTTGAACAGACCCGCTTCGACCGCCTTGGTGTATTCTGCTACTCACGGGAAGAAGGCACGCCGGCCGCGGAAATGGCTGATCAGGTCTCGGAACGGGTCAAGCGGGAACGCTATCGCAAGCTGATGCGGGCTCAGGCGCGCCTCTCCTTCCGACATAACCGCACCTTGATCGGAACAACCGAGCAGGTTATTGTCGAAGGGGTCAGCGAGGAGACGGAACTGCTGCTCAAGGGGCGCTCTTCGCGCCAGGCTCCCGATATTGACGGTCAGGTCTATATCACCTCCGGCACCGCCAATATCGGCGACATCGTCACGCTCAAGATCACCGACTCATCAGATTATGATCTGATCGGCGAAATGGTAGAATAGTCAGCTCCCATGAAACTTAACGCCAAGCTGATTATTATCATGCTCTCGCTGCTGGTTCTGGCGATGCTGACACTCTTCATCCTCAACCAGTCTGCTCAGACCGCACTGGTGAATGAAATTCAGGAGAGTTCTCAGGAGATATCCAAAGCGGTTCAGATGAGCATTGAGGATCTCACTTCAGAGACCGAGACCTCCCGCCTGACCGATTATCTTATCAAGGCTCGTGAGAAAGGTATCAACGAAATTAATATTTTCAACACGGAGGGAGAGATTATCGACTCTTCCGATCCGGAAAAAATCGGCAAGAAGCGGGAATTAAAAAAACTGGAAAAAGGGGTTCACGCCGTAAAGAGTCCGATTGGTGGCGGAGTGCTCTCGCAGAAACCGTATGAAGTTGTGGTTCCGGTAATAGTCGGTGATGAACAGCTTGGCTATGTCCAGATCAACATGCTGCTGGACAATATCCGCGATATCCAACGCGCCAATTTTATCCGCCGTCTGTTTGCCACCGGTATGGTGTTTACCGTCGGTTTTGCTCTGATCATATTCCTCGCCAGGCGCTATACAACACCGATCAAAAACATGGTCGAGGACTTCAAGAGGGTTTCTGCAGGCGATCTGTCGGTAACCATTCCGGTGGAGAGCAACGATGAAATCGGCGAAATGGCGGTTGGTTTCAATAACATGGTAGAAAAACTGCGTGAGCGTGAAGTGCTGGAAAAACGTCTCTATGAGGCAGAACACCTCTCGCGGGTTGGTCAGCTGGCATCAGGTATCGCCCACGAGATCCGCAACCCGCTCAACTATATCAGTCTGGCGATTGATCACCTCAAAACCGAGATACTTCCGCTCTGCGGTGACAGATGCGCTGAGCTGGAGGATTTGACTGATAACATCAAGGAAGAGGTTCGCCGCGCAAATTATATGGTGGTTAACTTCATGAACTATGGTCGGCCGCTCAAACTCCGCCGGGCAGAGATTGTCTATCAGGAGTTGCTGGCCAAGGTCCTGCCGATACTGCAGAGCCGCCTGACGGAACAGCATGTTGTTGTCGTTCAGCAGATACCTGCTGATCTGCCACCGCTCTGGATTGATGGCGAGCTGTTTCGCAACTGCATTCTTAACTTTGTCACGAACGCCTGCCAGGCAATGCCGGACGGTGGTACGATAACCCTTGGGGCGCAACTGGACAACGGTCAGATATTACTGACCTTCAGTGATCAGGGGAGCGGCATCTCACCCGACGACATCAGCAGGATTTTTCAACCCTATTTTACCACAAAGGATGTTGGCATTGGTCTCGGTCTGGCCATAACCGAACGGATCATCAAGGAGCATGGCGGCGAGATAGCAGTTGAAAGCAGTGTCGGTGTCGGAACGACCATCACTGTTATCTTGCCGCAGCAGCCAATAGAAACCGAGGAACTATGAAAAGTAAAGGCAGTATACTGATCGTTGATGATGAGAAAGTTCAGCGGGACATTCTCAACCTGATTCTGAAAAAAGAAGGCTACGACATTGTCGATGTACCCGGCGTACGGGAAGCATTGGCACAGCTGGAAAAGCGTGAGTTTGACCTGATCATGACTGATCTCAAGATGCAGGGGCAGAGCGGGCTTGACCTGCTGGAAAAGGTTCAGGTCTCTGACCCGCAGCAGTGTATCATCATGATGACGGCACACGGATCGGTTGATTCGGCGGTGGAGGCGATGCGCAAGGGGGCTTTTGATTATCTGGAAAAACCTTTGGAGCGGGACAATCTGGTCCTTACCCTGCTGCGAGCCTTTGAGCGGATTAATCTGTTGCGCGAAAACCGGGTTTTGCAGAAGCGGATAGAATCGATTGCAACGATACCTAATATGCAGGGCGAGCACCCAAAAATGAAGGAGGTTTTTCGGGTTATTGCCAAGATCGCCCCCTCGAATTCAACCGTCCTGATTGTCGGGGAATCGGGAACCGGCAAAGAGCTTATTGCCCGGGCGATACACGACGGGAGCCCACGCCGCGACAAACCGTTTATCGCAATAAACTGCGCGGCCATTCCTGACACACTGATCGAAAGTGAACTGTTCGGTCACGAAAAGGGGAGCTTTACCGGTGCGAATGCCCGTGAGATCGGTATTTTTGAAGCGGCGGACGGCGGTACGGTCTTCCTGGATGAAATTGGCGAGATGAACGTCGCCATGCAGGCCAAATTACTGCGCGCCATCCAGGAAAAAGAGATCCGCCGGGTCGGCGGCAAGGTCAACATCAGCCTGGACGTACGCCTGGTTTCAGCGACCAACAAGGAACTCGAACAGGAGATAAAAAAAGGGACTTTCCGTGAAGATCTGTTCTACCGGCTGAACGTCATAAGAGTCAATCTTCCCCCTCTCCGCGAGCGTGGCAGCGATATCAAAACTCTGGCGGAATTCTTCCTGGAAAAATACAGCAAGGCCGCCGGAATTACGATGAACGGCATCTCGAAGCAGACGTTGAAGCTATTGATGAACTACAGTTGGCCCGGCAATGTCCGGCAGCTGGAATCTGTAATCGAGCGCTCTATTCTTATGGCCGAAAGCAACTATATCGAACCGGATGACCTCCCGAGCGAAATCACAGTGTGCGGCTCACTGGCAGGCGGGATCAATTTTGATCTGCCGGCTGACGGCATCGATTTTGAGTCTCTTGAAAAAGGGTTGATCGTCAAGGCAATGGAACGGGCAGAATGGGTGATCGGCAAGGCAGCGCCGCTATTGGGGATGAGTTACAAAACTCTGCAGTACCGTCTGGACAAGTTTGAGATTGAGAAACCGGATAAGCGGACAAAATAGGTTCATCCCTATATAATTTTACACCTTGAATAGATGAACCTCATGACAATATCCCGCGATAATTTAAAAAATTTTTTTGAAAACGAAAAGATCAGGTCAGTTTGTGTGGCGGTCATGCTGGTCTCTTTCTCCGCTGTTCTGACACTTCATCTCATCAAGCCTTTGTATGATCCCGACTTCTTCTGGCACTTGAAAACCGGTTTCTGGATTTGGGACAACAAAGGGCTTCCCGCAGTCGATCCGTTTTCAATCAACCCTCAACAGGCCGATTCTCATAGAACCTGGTTTATACTGTCATCCTACTGGCTCTTTCAACTAGTACTGTGTGCCTTTTACAAGCTGGGTGGTTTTAACGGCATCATTTTTTTACGGTTTATTTTAGCCGGGATTTTAATTGCCGTATTTTATCGTTTTTCTGTCAGGAAAAATATTCTTGCGCTGCTCGCTGCAGGTATCGGGATAACTCAGATACTGGACTCGCATTTCCCCGAGCGTCCCCAGTTCATATCCTTTATCTGTTCAGCCATACTTCTGTCGCTGCTTTTTACCCATTTACGGGAAAGAAAAAAGAAGCTACTGCCACTCATGGTCCCGCTCTGCCTGACCATGCTTGTCTGGGCCAACTCGCATGGCGGTTTCCTGCTGGGCCTGATTCTGCTTGCATGTATACTGCTGGCAGAAACAGTAAAATTCATTCACCCCCGGTTGTTGCCCCTGTCAGGCAGAGAATATGCCATCCTCGGTACCTCGATATCTGCTGCCATTCTGATCTCCTTCGTAAACCCGAGCCACATCTACAGCCTTGAAATGGTGCTCCCTGCCAAAGATGCCAACAGTTTCATTTATACCTCCATTCTTGAATTCTCCAGCCTTTATGAATGTTTTAAAAGTGCGGGAGGGTATGAACCCATAATTGCTTTGTGTACGTATATTTTCGCTGTCATTGTCGCGTTTCAATCAAGAGACCGGCTCAACATTACCTGGCTGGCATTGATTGTCCTGCTCGGGTATATGGGGTTTAGCCATGTCAGGTATTACCCGTTTTTTCTCATTTGCGTCTCGTTGTTTGCCTTGCAATATGTTGATGCCGGCAAGATTGGCAAAGCGGGTAAAACAGCAGTAGCGCTCTTTTTCATAGCGGTTGTCAGCACATCTCTAGCGAAAACCCCGGAAAATCTTGACAGGGTTTTAAAATATGGCTGGGTACCGGCATCCTATTTTCCCGTAAAGAGCTGTGATTATATCAATGCCAATGGGATGAATGGCAATGTTTTTACGACTCTGGATTGGGGTGGATATGTACTATGGCGACTCTCGCCTCAGCAAAAAATTTACATTGACGGGCGGCAGCTCGACCCGTCACGATCCTGGGAGTATTTTTACAATATGGATAATTGGAAGAAGATATTTGACAAATATGATATTCGTGTTGTTATAACCCCGGTAATGGACGAATTATTTAAACCGGCTTCGCTCAAACAGGCGCTAGATGCAGATCCGGGATGGCGCCTGGTTAATACGGGTAACAATGGCGCGGTTTTTGTGCGCAAGTAACCGTTTTTTTATAAATTTACCATCTGCAGGTGTTTTAATGACCAATCCGCTCAAAGATACTGCATCAATCAGTCTGCTGTTACGAGAGTTGCGCCGTGACATCATACGGATGGCAGCGCACTCGGGTCATGTCGGAGTGGCACTGTCGTGTGTCGATATCGTGGCGGCACTCTATACCGGTGTCCTCAACTGTACTCCTGCCACTGTCAACGATCCTGCCCGCGATCGATTTATCCTTTCCAAAGGGCATGGCTGCATGGCGCTCTACGCAGTTCTGGCTCACCGGGGCTTTATCGACCGACGGCTGCTTGATACCTATGGCCAGAACGGTTCTGTCCTTGCGGAACATCCATTGGCAGGTAAAGTTTCCGGAGTGGAGTGTGCCACCGGTTCTCTCGGGCATGGCCTTGCCATAGGTGCAGGTATGGCACAGGGGCTTAAGCTGCAGGGAATTGATGCCCGGGTCTTTGTCCTGCTCGGCGACGGGGAGTGCAACGAAGGGAGCGTGTGGGAAGCGGCGGCACTGGCTCGCGCCGGAAATCTCGATAACCTTGTTGCCATTGTTGATGGCAACGGGCTTCAAGCATGTGGGAAATACGATGAAATTTCACCGGGGAGCATGCTGGCCGACAGCTGGAAGAGCTTTGGCTGGGATGTCGCGGAAGCCGACGGCCACAACTATCAGGAGCTGGTTGCTCTTCTGGGACAAACGGCCGGTGCCGGTGTGCCTCGAGTTTTTCTGTGCAACACTGTTAAAGGGAAAGGTATCGATTTCATGGAGAGAGACCTCGAGTGGCACTATCGCCCTGTCAACAGTGATGACCGTGACAAGGCCTTCAGGAGGCTGAGCGGTGCGTGATGCATTCTTTTCAGAATTGAACAGCCTGTTCCGCCATGACCGGCGTGTCGTGTTCCTGACCGGCGATCTCGGTTACAAGCTTTTTGATCAACTGAAGGAGTTTGATCCGGCCCGGGTCATCAACTGCGGTATCCGTGAAGCCGCTATGATCGGCTATGCCGCCGGACTGGCAAAGAGCGGGCTGCTGCCGTTCGTCTACTCAATAACCCCGTTTGTAACACTGCGCTGTCTGGAGCAGATCAAGATCGACCTCTGTTATAATACGGCAAATGTCGTCGTGGTCGGTGTCGGAGGAGGATTCGCCTATGGGCCGAACGGCCCGACACACCATGGCATTGACGATGTCGGCGCCTTGAGCTGTCTGCCGCGGTTGACACTCTGGACTCCATGCGATCCTCACGAGGTGCGCTTGTGCGTACGTGCCGCGGCAACGCTCGATCGCCCGGCGTATCTGCGCCTCGGGCGCAACAAAGAGCCGAATATCTTCGCTTCATTGAAACAGACACCCGACATTGCGAAACCGGCCGTGGTTCGGGAAGGAAGAGACGGGGTGATAGTCACGAGCGGCTTCATCCTCCACACAGTGCTCAAAGCCGCCGACGCGCTTGCCCTGCAGGGCATATACCCTGCGGTTGTCCGTATTACCACCTTCAGGCCGTTTCCGGCAGAATACGCCCGTTTACTCACTGCTCAATTCGGAACGGTCATGACGGTGGAGGAGCATATTGCAAATGGCGGCCTCGGCATGGAAATCGCCCGCGTCGTTGCCGAATCGGGTGATGGCAGGCACTTCAGAATGCTGACCATACCTGCGGAGTTCCCTGATGCCTGTTATGATCGGGATACCCTGCTGGCCCGCTCAGGACTTGATGCCGATGCAATCGCCACGGCGTATCATGGTCTTTTCCGGACACAGGAAACGGCCAAGACTGATCGTGATGACTGACACTCCTGCACACGATCAGTGGAGCGGGTTACGGGAATTGTTTACCGCCGCCGTGCTTTCCCTGACGGTTGCGGGCATCTGCTACTACTGTTATTTTCTGCTGGCACCATGGATCTGGAGCCAGAACATCCCTTTCAAGCCGGAAGATCTTACTCCTCTGGTACTCGAAGCGACCGCCGAGCACGATGGCATTGAAATCTATGCCCTCTATATCCTGATGTTTATCAGCAGCATCGCCGCGCTGTTTTTCTCTCAAGTTGTTGAGCGTATTCCGGTAACACCCGCCCGACAGGCTGTTCTCGCCGTATGCACAATTGCAGCAGGCAGCTACTGCCTGGCAATCGGCTTTACTCCGCCAATGAGCAACGCTGCTACCCTGCCATTGGTCACCATTACCCACAATTCCCTGCCGCTGATCTTGATAACCTCTGTCTTTCTGGCACTCCTGCTCTTTCTTCAGCAGCGATTGCCACGCTCGGTAGCTGTCATCGCCGCCATTATGCTGGTGCCGGTCTGTTTTGTCGCGACTGCGCCGATCAGCAGGTTTGATTATTCGTTCATATTCTCTCCGGCGCTGCGACTGCTAAACGGCGTCGCTCTGCGCGATATCTATTTTCAGTATGATCTTCTTCCCTCTCTGCTGGCAGCCGCATGGATGAAGCTCGGACTTGACTTGAACTGGTTTCAGATTCTCGGCCAGGCGGCTTACTATTTCGTTATTTTCGGCGTGTTCATCTTTTCGGGCCGACTGTTCCAGCGCAAAGAGCTCGCCATTGTGCTTCTGGCAGCTCTCGTTCTGATCCGTATCTATGCCAGTCCATGGGACGTTGTCTACTGCTTTCAGGTTACTCCGTTACGGCTGGATCTCTGGCTTCCGCTGCTTGCCGTGGTGTACTGGCGCGGCCCGTACCATTGGTCGGCGGGTATTGTCTGCGGACTTCTGATACTGCTGCTCAAAAATTTCGGATTTATCTATACGCTGGCATATATTCAACTGCTCATCACCTTGACCATTCTCAGCGTGATGGATAAGGGCAGCGGCACCCACTTTGTCAGTACCCTGACAGAACAGGGCAAACGCTGTATCAAGCCGCTGGCACTGATAGCCTGCGCTTTTGCAGCCTCGTTGGTGCTGTTCAACAATCCTGAATTCCCCAATTACTCCGGATATTACCAAAAACTTGGAATCGGATTTATCCAGATTTCGCCCTCTTCTTTTTACTGGTATATTCTTGCAATGATCAGCACTCTGTTCATTCTGCTCTTCAGAATGCGCAGCAGACTGCCGCAGGACTATCTGACCTGCGGGTTGCTGCTGACCTTCTGTGCTATCGGCAATTCGATTTACTTCTTCGGCAGGAGTCACGAACACAATATCCTGAACATTTCCATCGTGCTGATGTTTCTCTGCTTTTTCATGCTTGATCTCATTTCTCGATCGTTGCAGAGAGGTGTCTCAAGGCCCGGTCTGCCTTCACTGCTGCACCGCCACGGCAGCGTGTGTGTTGCAGTGGTAATTGTTCTGGGTATTATCGTTTACTATGCCGATACCATTACAGAAAAGAGCACACTGCAGATATCCCGGATTTCTAAGGGGCAAACGATATTTCCTTTAGAGGTAAATGAAAAAGCCTTCAATGAGGTTTTGAGCATGGTCAGGGGAGTTACCGGCAACAGCAGCAAGGTTTACTTTGTCGGTGGACCGGACTTTGAATTTTACTATTATGGGGGTTACTCTCCCGTTGGTTACTGCAATCCATTTTTAACGTGGATTTTCACAAAAGACCTTACACAATTTCTACAGGGCCTGCTTGATAACGGCTATTATCTGGTGTGCGATAGTTCCATGAAATATCTGCTTCCCGGCCTCCAATTCAACAACGCAACCAATCTCGGCTCAAGGGTTGTGATAACAAAACTGCCTCGACAGGCACCTCAACAATGAGGCACAAGAAAAAAAATGAGGGGCTCCCCCCCGTCGCCAACAACCCGCCCGGCAATACGTTTGCCGGGAAGGCAATCTTTTTTGTCCGGTCGCTTCTCGATATGCAGGTCAGTTCCGTATACCGTGATCTGCGCCCCTGGCTGGAAGAACGGAGCGGCACGCTGCTGGAGGTTGGCTGCGGAGCGCAACCATACCGTTACCTTGTCCCGGATGGCTGCCGCTACACCGGTCTTGACTCGGAAGAAGCGGAAGCCAACTTCGCTTATCGCCTTCCGGACACAATCTACTATGGTGGCGGGCAATTCCCCTTTGAAGACGGCTCGTTTGACAACCTGTTTCATACCGAAGTGCTCGAGCATGTCTATCATGCCGGTCAGTTTCTCGCCGAATGCCGCCGGGTGCTGAAGCCGGGGGGGGGCATGTTTTTTACGGTTCCTTTTCAGGCCCGTTATCACTATATTCCACATGACTTTTTCCGCTATACTCCCGCTGCCCTGGAACGGATGCTTGACGAGGCCGGCTTCACGGAGATAGCGATCAGGCCGCGGGGGAGCGACATAACGGTTGCGGCGAATAAATGCATTTCGGTTTTCTACCGCTGGCTCCGCTCAGGTCTGCCCGGCATCGTCGCCGGAGCAGTGATATCACCCTTCGCCCTGGCGACGCTCATTGTCGGATGGCTGTCGCTGCGCCTTACGTTCGGCTCTTACGATGACTGCCTTGGCTATACGGTCACCGCAAGAGCCTGACGTTTTGTCTCAATAATTCAACTCTATCGGAACAGGGTACGATATGTCCATTGCGCAGAAAATCAAACATCTTCAAGGGCCGATTCTGGTTCTCGGCGGGAGCGGCTTCATCGGGGCGAACCTGGTGCGGACGCTCCAGTCGCACCGCGACGACGTCTATGGCACCACCTCGACCTTTGATGCCTGGCGACTGGAGGATCTGCCGGAAAGGAATAAAGTCGTCGTTGATTTGCTTGTTGACGCCGACCTGGAAAGCCTTTTTGCCGACATTTCCCCCCGTACGGTATTTAACTGCGTTTCCTACGGCGGCTATTCCTTCGAATCCGATTTCCGGCTCATATACCGGACTAACTTTAACCTGACCACCCGACTGCTCCACCTTATGGAAAAACAGTCAATCACCTGTTACGTCCACTCGGGCAGCTCTTCTGAATACGGTGACAATTGCACTGCGCCGGCGGAATCGGCCCTGGTCAATCCCAACAGTGATTATGCCGTTTCCAAGGTTGCCTGTTCTGCCCTTATCAATTATTTTGGGCGAAAGAAACGTTTCCCCTGCGCCAATCTCCGGCTCTATTCCGTCTATGGACAGCTGGAAGACTCCTCGCGCCTGATTCCCACTGTCATTCGTTCCGGCGTACAGGGGACGTTTCCGTCGTTCGTCCACCCGCTCATCTCCCGCGACTTTATCTACGTAGACGATGTCGTCGAGGCGTTTGTGAATACCGCTCTTAATCTGAAAGAGGAGGATTACGGCGAATCATTCAACATCGGCAGCGGCTGCAAAACCACCATTGCCGATATTGCCCAGGTCGCACGGGAGCTGTTCGGTATTGACCATGAACCGGAATTTTCTTCCATGCCGGATCGGACCTGGGATGTCAGCGACTGGTACGCAAACCCTGATAAAGCGTATCAATGCCTGAAGTGGCGGCCACAGACGTCGTTGCGTGAGGGCCTTGACAGGATGGTTGCATGGTATCGTTCTCTCCCGGATCGAGAGAAATACCATCTTTCATCCAAAATGTTCGAGCTCGACACGACTCACAGCGTGACCGCCATTATTGCCTGCTATAAAGATAACCAGGCGATACCGATCATGTACCAGCGACTCAAGGACACATTTGACAAGCTCAAGATCGATTACGAGATCATCTTTGTCAATGACTGCAGCCCCGATGACAGCGAAGAGGTCATCCGCACCATAACGCGGCGGGACAAGCGGGTCATCGGCATCTCCCATTCGCGCAACTTCGGTTCTCAGGCGGCTTTTAGAAGCGGCATGGAGATCGCAACAAAAAATTCATGCGTGCTCCTGGATGGCGATCTCCAGGACCCGCCCGAGCTTATCGAACAGTTTGTGGCACAGTGGCGGCAAGGGTATGATGTTGTCTACGGTTCCCGGATCAAACGGGAAGCGCCCCTGTTCATGCGGCTTGCCTACAAACTGTTCTACCGGGTGTTCGACGCCTTCTCTTACCTGACTATTCCCCGCGACGCGGGCGATTTTGCCCTAATGGACAAAAAAGTGGTAAAGTGTGTCCTTCAGTTCCCCGAACGGGACCTGTTCCTGCGCGGTGTCAGGGCGTTTGTCGGTTTCAGGCAGACCGGCGTCGATTATGTCCGTCCGGAGCGGATGTTTGGTGTCACGACCAACAACCTGCTCAAGAACATCGGCTGGGCAAAAAAAGGGATCCTCTCTTTCAGCAACACTCCGCTCAATATTCTCAGTTTTGCCGGCACCCTGCTCTTTATCATTTCAGTCATGTTGGGAGCTGTTCAGGTTGCGAGTCGTATCCTCTTCCCCGAACTTGCTCCGAGAGGGGTGACAACCATGCTGCTGATCATCCTCTTCTTCGGCTCGGTTAATCTCTTTGCTATCGGGTTAGTCGGCGAGTACATCGCCAAAATTTTTGAAGAGGTCAAGCAGCGGCCGCACTTTATCCGCAAACATCTGATCCGTGACGGGGAACTGCGTAACTTTTCGATAGAGCAGCACAACAACTGACCGGAGATACCTCTTGCCATGGAAATGATATCACGGCCCTGTCCGTTATGCGGGTCATCGGACACCGGCGCCATTTTTGCCGAGGCAGACTTCAACATCGAGCGTCTCGACAGCTATGCCTTTGCCTCGCGCAAAATGCCTGAATACATGCATTACCGGCTGATTGACTGCCCGACCTGTGACCTGCTCTACGCCAATCCCCTGCCTGATGCCGGCTATCTGGCTGAGGGCTATAGCGAAGCGGCCTACGACAGCGGCGTTGAAGCGCAGTACGCAGCCGCAACTTATGGCGCTATTCTATCAGCCTTTATTGCGCATTTGCCGGATCGCCACGGCACTCTCGACATCGGCGCGGGAGACGGCGCTTTTCTTGAGCAACTGGTGCAATCCGGCTTTTCTCAGGTTGCCGGGGTGGAACCATCCCGGGCTCCCATTGCGACGGCACGACCAGACATCAAGCCGCTCATCAGGGAAGGGGTTTTTCGCGGAGACGACTATACCCCGAACAGCCTCACTCTCGTGACATGCTTTCAGACACTTGAACATCTCCACGACCCGATGGCAATGGCCAGAGAGGTGTATCGCCTTATCAAACCGGGCGGAGCGGCCTTTTTTATCTGTCATAACCGCCGCGCCCTGTCGGCGCGGCTGCTCGGCAAAAAATCTCCCATCTTCGACATCGAACACCTCCAGCTCTTTTCGCCGCAGAGTGCCCGGTATCTTCTGGAACAGACAGGTTTCACCAGCGTAACACTCATGCCGGTGGTTAACCGCTACCCGCTGCGCTACTGGCTGAGGCTGTTGCCACTGCCGGTGATGCTGAAACGTTCACTCATTACCGTCCTCGACCGGATGGGAGCAGGAGGCGTTTCCTTCTCGATTCCGTGCGGTAATCTGGCCGTGGTCGGTTTCAAATAAAATAAAATTGTATCATTGGAGCAGAGACTATGACGATCACTGAAAAAGTCGTAAAAATTGCACAGGATGCCCGTAATGCCTCGCTGGAAATGGCACGGTTATCCTCCACCACAAAAAACAGCATGCTGCTGAGGATGGCTGATGCCCTTGAAGGTGCGACGGCAGGAATTATCCCGGAAAATCAAAAGGATCTGATTGCCGGCGAGCAAAAAGGTCTTTCCGCAGCCATGCTCGATCGCTTGATGCTTGATGAAAGCCGCATCAAGGGAATCGCCGGCGCTCTGCGCGAGGTTGCCGCACTGCCGGACCCGGTCGGTGAAGTAACCAGAATGTGGAAGCGACCGAACGAGCTTATGGTCGGTAAGATGCGTATTCCGCTCGGCACAATCGGCATCATTTACGAGTCTCGGCCTAACGTGACCGCCGATGCCGCCGCGCTCTGCCTCAAGGCCGGCAATGCCGTGGTACTGAGGGGCGGCTCCGAAGCGATCAATTCGAATCTGGCTATCGCCGCGATCCTGCAGGGGGTGCTGAGGGAGATGCATATCCCGGAAGCGGCATTGTCACTGATTCCGTTCACTGAGCGGGAAGGGGTGCTGGAGATGCTCAAGCAGGAAGAGTCCATTGATCTGATTATTCCGCGCGGTGGCGAAAGCCTGATCCGCTTTGTGGTGGAAAACTCGCGCATCCCTGTCATCAAGCATTACAAGGGTGTCTGCCATATCTTTGTCGATCAGTCGGCCGATTTCGACAAGGCGGAGCAGATCATTATCAACAGCAAGACCCAGCGCCCGGGCGTCTGTAACGCGCTGGAAACGCTCCTGATCCACAAGGATGTCGCCGCTCGGTTTATTCCGCGAATAGCCGCCACACTGACTGCGCTCGGGGTGGAATTACGAGGCGACCAGGTTTTTTGCGATCTGGCGCCTATTGCCGTGCCTGCGACGGAAGAAGACTGGCATGCCGAATATCTGGAGCTGATTCTTGCCTGCCGGGTCGTTGATGACATCGACGCCGCTATTGACCACATCAACCGCTACTGCTCACTGCATACGGAATCGATTATTACCAGTGACTACAGTCGCGCCCAGCGTTTTATCCGCGAGGTCAACTCCTCCTGCGTCATGGTCAACGCTTCGACCCGTTTTTCCGATGGCGGCCAGCTTGGTCTGGGCGCCGAAATCGGTATATCCACCACTAAACTGCACTCCTTTGGCCCGATGGGGCTTGAGGATCTGACCACGACCAAATTTATTGTTTACGGCGATGGGCAGGTACGGGAGTAATTCTGCCAAAATTCAAATTGAGTGGCAAAAAACCCTGTTTTCTGATATACCGTTGCTACTCAAAATGTATGAACAAGGAGTTTTATTATGAAACGACTCGTCATGAGCGTACTGGTTATTGCCGTAACCTTGCTTGGCTGTGCCCAGAATCGCTTCAATGTTCCGACAGAATATTTTTCCGAAAAAGTCAGGGTACTCGGGATTGCCCCGGCTTTTGTGGATGCGGATTCTGATATAATCCATCCGCAAAAGGATCTTTTGCTAGCTGTTATCTCGGATCTTAACCGAAAAAATGAACCGCTGCTCGTGCGCAAGCTCCAGGCAACGGGCAATTTCTATGCGGTGACGCTGCTTGCGGATGAGCCGCGCCAGCTTTTCAGCGTATTGATGGCCCGGCGTGAAAAACGGAATGATGCAAATATTGAGTACAACAAGTACTTCTGGAAAAACGATGAAATTGCCGCCTATATCAAAAAAAATCGTCTCGACGCTCTTATGATTGTCACCGTGAGCGGTTTGACCCAGAAAAGCAAAATTTTTTCCAGTAACCTGCTGTCATCGCTTGAGACCAACTACAATTTCCTGACGATGACCGCCCAGATAGTTGGTCCCGATGGCACTGTGCTGTGGGAATTCCCGAATTTCCGGGGGCAGTTTGTTTCACCATACTACCCGCTTGTCAACCTTCAGTATCCTGACTTCAGTGAATCTGAAGCGAATCAGTCCCGTAGTACCGAGGTTCGCTTTAAGTCTGTTGACGGAATTCGCCGTACATTGGAATTGAAGAAAAAGGATCTATTGTTCCGTGAAACAGAGGAACCGGAAGTCTACGGAAAATTGTTTGATGAGATGACCTCGTTAATCAAGTATTCTGCCGACAAAAAGGCGCAAAGCAATCAGCCGCCAGCCGGTGAACCGTTGAAACCGGCTGCAACCGGCGTGACAGCACCGGTCGCGTCACCAGTTGCAGTGCCGGTTCCTCCGGTCGAAGCACCGGTAAAAGCCCCGCTTCCCAAAGGTGCTGTGGAGGTCCCGGTGGCCCCGACCCCTCCGGGAAACGAAATTGTCCCGGCAACTTCGAGCACTCTATAGCCTTTTGTTTTGACATGGCATCCGGATTTTGCGACAATCCCGCTTTCGCTTTTTACTCTATCCGGTTTCAAATCCAGGATTCATGGCCCTTGCATCCAACGACATAGCGCTCCCACGCGGCATAAGTGATTTCCTCCCGGAAGCGGCTGCGAAGATCGGCACTATTGAAACCAGGCTGCTGCGCGTATTTGAGTTATGGGGCTTCAGGCGCGTCATTACGCCGCGACTTGAATATGAAGATGTGCTCTCCACTGGCATGGGGGATGAGCTCAAGGGCAAAACATATCGTTTTGATGATCGGCAGTCTGGCAGACTGCTGGCATTGCCTCCCGACATTACCCCGCAGATAGCACGCATTGCCGCAACCCGGATGGCCGCTATGCCTCTCCCGCATCGTCTCAGTTACAGTGAGCGTGTCCTGCGCCAGACAGAGATACAGGCCGGCCGGAGTCGTGAACTGTTCCAGACCGGCGTTGAGCTGATCGGGCTCGATTCGCCCGAGGCAGATGCCGAGATGATCGTCATGGCGATTGAAGCGATGCAGGTACTGGGATTGCAGGACTTCACGATTGATCTTGGCCAGGTGGAGTTCTGTCAGGGTGTTTTCCAGGCGTCCGGACTTGCTGGCGAGCCGCTGCGGATGCTGCGTGAAGCGGTGTCACGCAAAGACAGTTCGGCGGTTGCTTTCCTCCTCAAAGAACATCCGGTTTCACCTGAATCTGCCCGTGAAATAAGCGCACTGACCCGTCTGTTCGGGGGGCGGGATGTCCTGAAAAAAGCAGACGCAATCGTGACGAATCGCCGTTCGCGTGCCGCGCTTGATAATTTGCAGCAGGTGCTGGCTATTCTGGATATTCATGGGGTCACCGACCTTCTTTCGATTGATCTTGGTGAAACACGGGGCCTTGATTATCACTCCGGGATCACCTTTGAAGGTTTTGTCGCCGGTTTTGGCGAACCGCTCTGCAGTGGCGGCCGTTACGACAACCTCATCAGCGGCTATGGCTTCGATGTGCCGGCAACCGGCTTCACCTTTAATCTGCTCAATCTTCTGCAGACGGTAGAGCGGCGACCGGATCTGCATGGCTGCGCCGCCACAGATTTTTTACTGTTTAACACCTGCGGGGACCGACAAAACGTCTTACAGGTTGCCCGTCGTCTCCGATCTATCGGGTATACCACTGCTCGCGACATCATTCGGCGCGACTATGCCCAGTCACTTGAATACGCACAGAAAATGAACATCCGCTGCATGCTTGTTATCGGCACCGATACTGACACATATCAGGCTGTCCGCAGCTCTGACGGCGGTACGGTAGCAATTGCGGGCAGTATGATTGACCAACCGGGACTCATGAACCATATCGAAGAAAGTCAGGGAGAAAACTGAACATGGCAAACGTGGTAATTGTAGGCGCCCAATGGGGTGATGAGGGAAAAGGGAAAGTAGTTGATATTTATACCGAATATGCTGATGATGTCGTCCGTTATCAGGGGGGCAACAACGCCGGGCACACGCTGGTGGTCGGCACCGAAAAGATTGTCCTGCACCTGATTCCTTCCGGCATTCTCCACGAAGGAAAACGCTGCATTATCGGCAATGGGGTCGTCCTCGACCCGGAAGTGTTCATCAGGGAGATTACCAAGCTCAAGGAATCCGGTCGGATCAAGGACGACGCCTGTCTCCTGCTGTCTGAATCGATGCATATTATCATGCCGTACCACAAACGGATTGATATTGCCCGTGAAGCAAAAAGCGGCGACAAGAAGATCGGCACCACCGGTCGCGGCATCGGCCCCTGCTATGAAGACAAGATCGGCCGCCGTGGCATCCGCTTGATGGATCTGATCGACTCCGACACCTTCGCCCGTAAACTGAAAGAGTTTCTGGTGGAGAAGAATTTCCTCCTGGAGCACTTCCTCGGCGAAGCTCCGTGCAATTACGATGAAATTTTCGCCGAGTACCAGGGCTATGCCGACGTGCTCCGCCGCTACGTTGCCGATACCTCTCTGATCCTCAACAATGATCTTAAAGCCGGTAAAAAGGCGCTTTTTGAAGGTGCTCAAGGGACGCTCCTTGATATCGACCACGGCACTTACCCGTTTGTCACCTCATCTTCAACCTGTTCCGGTGGCGCCTGTACCGGTTCCGGTGTCAGCCCGCGCGATATTCATGAAATCATCGGCATATCGAAAGCATATGTGACCCGTGTCGGCAGCGGCCCTTTTCCGACCGAACTGCTTGATGACGTTGGCGAGGAGATCCGCCGGATCGGTGCCGAGTTTGGCGCAACGACCGGGCGTCCACGCCGCTGCGGCTGGTTTGATGCCATGGTGATCCGCTATGCCGTCAGGGTAAACGGTTTGACCGGTATTGCCCTGACCAAACTCGATGTCCTGTCGGAATTCGATACCATCAAGGTCTGCACCGGCTATACCTGTAACGGCAAAACGCTCGAAACCCTTCCGGCGCAGTTGGAGCTGTTTGAAAAGTGCCAACCGGTCTATGAAGAGCTCCCCGGCTGGAAGCAGGATATTACCGCCGCCACAACCTTTGCGGAACTCCCGGCAAATGCACAGTCCTATGTAAAGCGGCTTGAAGAGTTGGCCGGCTGCCCTATCGTGCTTGTTTCGGTCGGGCCGCGCCGTGATCAGACGATTACCATCAGGAATCCGTTTGCCTGATCTTTCTGTAATACGGTAAACGTAGAAAGGCCGACAGAAGACTGTCGGCCTTTCTACGTTTACCGCGACTATTATGCGCACATCAGATGACCGTTTTTTTAGCTTTAGATGTACGTCGATTGACAGGCGTCTCAGGCCGTCCAGCAAAAAGCCTGCTGCGGTAGCCGACATCCCGCGCAAGATTCACGCCTGAACTAATCGCGTGTTCCGCTTCAGCCATCTTTGCCGTTATGGTTCTGGCAGAAGCGGTGGCAGCACAACCCTCCAGCAGCAGAAGCAGCGACAGCCACTCAAAAAGCTCCTCAAAGCGCTCCTTGTTAAACCACTCGACCCCATCGCTTTCATGATGCAGCAAAAATGCCTGACACGCTTCGAGTTCAAACAGCCCCTGCATCTGTTGCAGAGTGCTGACCGCAGGGTTCCGTTTGTTTGAGCGCCACCATTCGAGCAGTGCGGAGAGCAGCTGGGTAGCGCGACTGCCAAAGTCAGGATCGCCATCCCGCCGCAAAAACTTTCTCAGTGTATAATCAAGTCCCCTGCTGACAGGATCAAGTGTGGTCTCGCGAAGTACCAACCAGGCAAGCAGCAGGGATTGGGCAGCCTCATCCGAGAATCCGGCGGTGAGGCGGAGCTGGAATGAGCGGGCAGCGCTCGCGGATGTTTTGTGCGAACTAAGTCCGGTGAAGCAGACGTACCGCGCAAGGGCGGAGCTTTTCTTTCGGGAAGCAGTCTGTTTGGCTTTACCGGTAGATGCAGTCGTTTTGTTCTCGGCAGCAGCCTGCATAAACAGGTCAAGACTCTGCTGCAGCACTTCCGCAGTTACGGAGGATTTTTCCTCTTGTGCCTGCAGCTCAAATAGCGACCGGAATGCAGAGTTCAACTCGCCAAACTGCAGCTGTTTTCGCGCCTCCTCAAGTGAATCGACCCCCGAGCCGTTCAGATGTGCATACAACTGCTGCCATGAGCCATCGGCATCATCATGTATTTCCCTGAAATCGAGGAACACATGGAATTGATACTCTTTCAGCTCGACATACAACCCATGGGTGCGCAGCTCAGCGGTTGAGCGAAGGTACTCAAGCCCCTCGGTCTGATCAGAGAAGGCGAGATAACTGTCGTCATCAGGGGCAACCAGTGCGTCGGCAAGCAATATCCGGTCGAGTCGTCCCCCTTCCCCTTCCCCGGCGCCGAGAAAAGCAACAGACTCCTTGATCCAGCCGGCAGTCGTCGTATGACTGTTGTGATAGAGCACCAATGCCCGATGTTTATCAACCCGGTTCGAGTAGGCAAAAACGTTTTCATCAACATGGTCACCGGCATAAAAATCGTACAGCACAAAGTTTTCGGATCCGGAAAAGAGCCAGCGGCGGCGCAGCAGCGGGAAAATCCACATTTCATGGCCACGCACCAGACCGGCATCGACCTGCTCGTCCCAATAGGCGCGTTTATACTCCATGCCGTATTTTTCGTGGAATCCTTCGATCTGGCCATGACCAAACATCGGTAAGCCGGGCATGGTGGACAACAACACACAGGCGCCGAAATATTTACCCTGAGAACCAAACTGGGCGACGGCGGTCTTTTCATCCGGATTATTCATGAAATTAACAAACCGCTTGAGGATTTCGTGGTTGAATTCGAGAACATTTTTGATGGTAGTCCGATATTTGGCGTTTTCCTCGGTCATAAGCATATTCATAAAGGCGCTGTTGTAGACGCGATGCATGCCAAGCGTCCTGACAAAATACCCCTCCATCATCCAGAACGCCTCAGCCAGCAGCAGTGTTCCCGGTGCCTCTGCCGCCACACGGTCCACCACCTCCCGCCAGAATTCGACTGGAAAGACGGCATCAAACTCTTCTTTGCTCATGCCATGTTCGGCGCGTGACGGGACGCCGCCACCAAGGCCGCGCAGCGGAAACCAGAGACGCTGATAATGTTTCTTGGCCAGCGTCATGGCGGCATCGAAGCGAATTATCGGGAAATTTCGGGCAACATGGAGAATGGTCTGGATGACCGCTTCCCGCAGTTCGGGGATCAGATAATTGAGCTGTGCGGTATCGTTCCAGGGGATGCTGGTGCCATCGTTGCCGTGGTAGATGTAGCGCGTCCGGCCGCTGTTCCGGTCATAATGCTTGAACACGACGGCGGCGTCGCTCTTGTTCCAGTAGCCATCTTCAACCTGCAGACAGACGTTGGCATCGGAAGAGAGATCTGCTCCACTGAAGTGATAGGTGGGGAAGGGGGGGTAGTCGGTCTGAATGAACCAGTCCGGGTGCTGGATCACCCAGCGGGAATAGATGCCGGTGTGATTCGGTACCATATCACTGGCAAGGCGGATACCACGGCGACCGGCCCGCTCACGCAGGTTTGCCAGCGCTTCCCAGCCGCCAAGGTCTGCTGCCACTTCGTAGTCGAACAGTGAATAAGCAGAGGCGATCGCATCCGGGTTGCCGCAGAGCTGCTTTATCTGCTGCGATGCCGGAGAGCGCTCCCAGAGTCCGATCAGCCAGAGTCCGGAAAAGCCCCGTGCCGCCAGTCGTTCGAGTTCGGCATCAGGCACCTGATCGAGCATGGTGATCGGATACCCGTAGGTGCGACTGAGCTGGTCAAGCCAGACATAGACCATCTTGGCCATCAGGACGACGTGAGACATCCAGCCGGCATCGGACGAAAAGGCCTCATACGCGGGATAGTCGAAGCCGTGAAACACCGCATTGGTTCCGGAATTGTGGGAAGGGTCTCCAATCGAGTGCCCACCGCGGCGGAAATCAAGTACCGGAGCCTGCCCCGGGTCACCTCCACCGCCGCCACGCTCACGCTGTTCCTCCTGCAGAATATCAAGAGCTCTTTCCACGTCATGAAGCAGCTCCGGCGGCAGAATACCCTGCCACTGTTCGCGGAGGTAGGCAACCTGCCCGGCCAGTGAATGGGGGGATGCGTTGATTGCCGCCATGAGAGCTTCAATCAGGGTGCATCCTCTTTCGGCAAGAATCGGCCCATCCTTCAGCGATTGATCAAATATCTGAATGATGGTGGAGTAATGAGATGATGCGGCCAGAGCACGGTCGTCAACCAGCTCCCGAAAACTGTCAATCGCCGGATTGGCTGAAGCCAGGCGCAGCAGCAGCATTTCCCGCAACAGCTGATGCGTACGCATGGAACTGCTCAGGCTGTCAGCGAGCCAGTCGGCAGCTTCAGTATTCTCCATAAGAACAGGGGTGGGTGGAAATAACTCCACAAAACGCCGGGCCGTTGACTGTAAACTTCTGCCGGATGGGTCAAAGCCGCTTTTCTTCAATGAATTGATGAGCAGAGACGATTCCGGAGCATGGGCAACACCGTCGATAAGGTAGCGTAATGCCTTCTGGAGGGATGCGTACAGGTTTAGTTCAGCGGCATGGACAACCGGGGAACCGGGAGACCGTCCGCTGTTAAGTTTGAGAGCCAGTTGCCGAAAAAACTGTATCTGAGGGATACCGCGCTCTTTAATGGTGTCAGAAAGCGAGCCGAGGTCAAGAGACCGCCAATGGAAAGAGGAAATCTGGATATCGTAGGGGAAGTAGGAATCTGTGCCGCTTGGAGCAGTCATATGTATTTCCAGTCGCGGAATGCCGGGATGTCAAACAAATCGCTGATTACGGTTTTGCCTTAGGTACAGCTGTTGCCTTTGCACCAGCAGGGGCAGTTTTGGCAGCCGCGGGCGTTGTCTTGGCAGCGCCTGCGGATTTGGTACTTTTTGAGCTTTTTGAACTTTTTTTACTTTTTTTCGTTTTTCCTTTTTTACCTTTCGTTATTTTGCGTGGCTCAGGATTGAACTCATCACGAATATTATTCAGCAATACGGTGGTTTCTTCCATCGAGGGGTCAGCTTTTTTTGCTGCTTCGAGGGTCTCTTTTGCTTCAGGCAGGCGGCCGGTTTTCATGTACAGTCGGCCCAGTGCATTGAGTGCCCGGGCATTGTCCGGCTTCAGTTCAATAGCTTTTTTATAAGAACCGGCCGCACTCTCATACTCTTTTTTAAAATCATAAATCAAGCCAAGCTTGTAGTGATTGACCGGGTCATCGGGGTTCAGTTCGACCGTCTCCTTGAGAAGAATCATGATTTCGTCATACTGCTTGTTTTTCACATACATCGAAATAAGCGCGGTACGCGCTTCACTGTCGTTTTTCTGAATTTCAAGCGCTTTTTTGTAGTGCAGAAGCGCCTTTTCATTGTCCCCTTTCTGTGCGTACAGAGCCGCAATTTCCCGATTGGCATCACCATCGTTCGGGCTATAGGTCAACACGGAGTTATATGAAGCAATTGCCAGCTCGCTTTCTTTGCTTTTCGCATATATCCGGCCTAACTTAAGATGGATATCCGGGCTTTCAGGGCGTACCTTGAGAAACGCCGAATACTGCTCCACCGCGTCTTGAAACAGGCCGCGGGAGAAGCGGATATCACCCAGTCGCAAGTGAGCTTCGGCGCCGTTCGGATTTACACTGATAGCCCGTTTGTAGGCGACAGCTGCTTCATCAATCTGTCCCTTTTTCTCATACAGTATCCCCAGATTGAGATACACGTCGCTGTTGGTGCTGTTCCGGTGCTCTGCCTCACGATAGGCATCGATCGCCTCCGCATCCTTTCCGGCAGCCCGGTATATATGCCCGAGCTTTTCGTATGAAAGCGTATCTTCAGGGCGCTCCTTGATTGATGCCTTGAGGCTTCCGATCTCTTTGTCAACTCCGCTCACGCCATCCTGAGTAGCAGGATTCTGGACGGCTTGGGCGAGTTTACTTTTACCGCCCAGCAGCAGATGATAATCTGTCAGTTTGGCATCACCCTTATTTTTGTAGATATCGGCCAGCATCAGGTGAATCTCACGATTTTGCGGTGCAGCGACTTCTCCACGTTTCAGCTGTTCAAGAGCCTTGTCCACCTCGCCCCGCTGCAGATAAATCGCTGTGATGCCGATATGAGCCGGTGCTGAAGCGGGATCGGCGACGAGCGCCCTCCGATATTCCTGCTGTGCCTTATCCGGTTGGCTCAGGGCGGTGAAAACCTCCGCCAGGCCGATAAAGATAGAAGCATCCGTTGTCAGCTCCCGGCCAGCCTCGGTATAATGGTAGGCGGCGAGCGGATATACTTTCTGGGTAGCCAGGATTCTGGCCATTGCCTTATGATAGTAAGGGTTTTGAATGGAAGCGAGACCGCGAGCCAGCTGGACTGACGCATCATCAGTCATCCCTTTCTGCGCATAGAGCAGGCCGAGATTGCCGCTGGCACGTGCGAATGAGGGGGCCTGCTGCAGAGAGCGGCGATATTCTTCTATTGCACCATCAAAATTACTGATCCGCTCCTGTTGCAACGCGTTGACAAAATGGGCAGCAGCGCCATCCGGGCACTGGCTGGTGATTTTTGCCTCTGCTTGGCGCATCAGTGCTTCATCACGCAGGGAGTTCAGCGTCCCGGCGATTTCGAGCGCTTCTTTGCAGGGATCGGAGCCTAAACCCCAGCTGAATCCTGTCAAAAAAAGCGTGGCACTTGCAAGCAACAGGTATGTTTTCAGGATCTTCATAATTGGGTGCTTCCTTGTTTTATATCTGTAGTGCGGCGGGATTATACACATAACGTGGCAATATTTCAACAATTTAGGTTCTCATCCGCCGAAACGCTTGATTATTAGGGCCGATTGTGGATAATAACGGTTTGTGATTAGCCATTATCCGCGGCCCTCGGCACGTTGCTGCACCCATAGGAACCAATGAACAGAGAACTGGAAGTGATGATCATGACCGCCAGCGACCTACCGACTATTCCGGTGGTTGCAACCAAGGTCATGCAGCTTATTGAGAGTGAAAATGCCACTGCGGAAGAGCTGTCAAAAGTGGTTGCCTCAGACCCGGCTGTTGCCGCCCGCGTACTTAAAATATCAAACTCCTCCTATTACGGCTGTCAGCGTCAGATACAAACCCTTTCGCATGCGATTGTTGTGCTTGGTTTTGGAACATTAAAGAGCCTGATTGTGGCAGCATCTGTCAAACAGGTGTATCAGCCCTACGGTCTTACCGAAAAAATGCTCTGGGAGCACTCCTTCGGGGCCGGACTGGCAGCACGCATCATCGCAAAAGAGACCCGTATGGCGAGCGAAGAAGAGGCTTTTCTTGGCGGACTTTTTCATGATATCGGCAAAATAATCATGAACAGTATGAACAGCAGCCAGTTTCAGGCTGTCATGCAGAGATGCTACAACGACGGACTCTCTTTTGAGGATGCCGAACGGCAGGTATACCCCTATACGCACGCTGAAGTCGGCGGGCTGGTCATTAAAAAATGGAACTTTCCCGACATGCTGATGCATGCGGTCTTGAATCATCATTCCTTTGATTTTGGAGAAGATTCGGATATGTTTCAGGTCAACCTCACCTGTGTGGTCGGCCTGGCTGACATGTTCTGTCATAAGGCCGGCATCGGCATACGTGAGCCGCACGACGGCTTGGACCTTCTCCACACAGTACCGGCACAGAAACTCGGTCTTACGGAACAGCGCCTGGACACTCTTTTGGCTCTCTTCACCGAAGCATATGAAAAGGATAAGAGCTTTTTTAACTGATTGCAGCACTACTGTGAAATAGTGTTATCGAGACCTTGAAAATTCCACTAAGGACACATTACCTCATGATCCGCACCATTCTCACCTACCCAAACCCCGAGCTCAAAAAAAAATCCGCCCCGGTAACAGTTATTACTGATTCGATCCGGGAACTTGTTCAGGATATGGCCGAATCAATGTACGCCGCTCCGGGAGTCGGGTTAGCCGCTCCGCAGCTCGGCATCCATCAACGTGTTATTATTATCGATATATCCGGCAAAAACGAGCCGCCCGATCTGATTGTCGCCATCAATCCAAAGATTGTTCATGCTGAAGGTGATGCCTATGAAGAGGAGGGCTGCCTCTCCGTACCGGACTATGCCGCCAATGTCAAACGTCGCGCGCGGGTGACCGTTAAAGCGCTCGATCTGGAGGGGGCTGAACGAACCTGGCAAGCCGAAGATCTCCTCGCAATTGCTTTTCAACATGAAATCGACCACCTTGACGGAATCCTGTTTGTCGATCATCTCTCCACTCTCAAGCGCGAACTGTTTCAGCGCAAAGCCCGTAAAGCGGCTGAGGAGAGAAGATGACCGGCTGGCGTACCATTTTTATGGGAACACCTGAATTCGCCTGTCCGACACTACAGATGCTGATCGAGCGCGGGGAGCAGATAGTGGCCGTAGTTACCCAGCCGGACCGGCCAAAGGGGCGGGGTCAGAAGTTGATGCCCCCTCCGGTCAAGGAACTGGCCGAAAAAAATGGTATCCCCGTATATCAGCCGCTCAAAGTTCGTAATTCGGAGTTTGTTGAGGTCATCCGTGAGCTGAAACCGGATGTTATTGTTGTCGTGGCCTTTGGCCAGATACTGCCGAAAGTCCTGCTGGAAATTCCACCATACGGCTGCATTAACGTCCATGCCTCGCTGCTGCCCCGCTATCGCGGTGCCGCCCCGCTCAACTGGTGCCTCATGAACGGTGAAACCGAGACCGGCGTTACCACCATGCTGATGGATGTCGGTCTTGACACCGGCGATATGCTGCTGGCGCGAAAAACCGCTCTGGATGAAAACGAAGACATCAGTTCGTTGCATGACCGCATGGCGACAATGGGAGCTGAGCTGCTGGCCGAAACGCTTGACCGGCGCGCGGCAGGTGATCTTGTGCCGCAGCCGCAGAATGACGCCGACAGTTGTTATGCGTCGATGCTCAAAAAAGAGGACGGCATCATTAACTGGCATGCTGACGCCCGTTCGATCCACAACCAGGTGCGCAGCCTGGCGGTCTGGCCGGTGGCGTCTACCACAATAGGCGGTCAGGTGCTGAAAATCTACCGCACCCGCATCGGCAGCGGTTCCGGAGAACCGGGAACTGTGCTGCAGGCGGCAAAAGGCCTCCTTGAGGTTGCCTGCCAATCGGGCAGCATCTTTTTACAGGAAGTGCAGCTGTCCGGAAAAAAACGTCTCGACTGCACCAGCTTTCTCTCCGGCTTTCCCCTCTCCGCAGGCACCCTGCTCGGCAATGACCACACTGAGGATGAGCACCAGTGACTGAAACCCCCAAAACAGCAGCGACTCCGCCACGCAAGCGGCTCTTTGTCACCCTGATGGGGGTAACCTGCCTGATCGTCGTGGCCGTTATTTTCCTCGCCTGGTGGATACCGAACCGTGGCCTGGCCAACATTCACCCGAATCTGCCGCATATTGTCGGCGTAATCATGGTGGTGCTTTCCGGGGCGGCGATTCTTGGCACCGGTCTGCTGGTGTTGACTACTGCGCTCGGCAAGGATATTTTTCTCACCCGCTTCATGCGTCTTGTGGTGATCAAGTTTCTGCTGCCGGTGATAGAATTTGTGGGGAGGGTGATTGGGCTCGACAAGGACAATATCCGCCAGTCGTTCATCGCCATGAACAACAGCCTGGTAACATCGCAGCGGATGAAGGTACGACCGGACCGGATTCTCGTGCTGCTGCCGCACTGCATCCAGTTATCGGACTGTGAAATAAAAGTGACCGGCGATATCCATAAATGCCTGCAATGCGGGCGCTGCAGTATCAAGGGACTGGTCGATGTCGGTTACAAATACAACATCGACATCTCGGTGGCTACCGGCGGTACGCTGGCCCGTAAAGTTATTGTTGAAAAACGTCCGAAGCTCGTAATTGCAGTCGCCTGCGAACGTGATCTGACCTCCGGGATCAAGGACTGCTACCCCCTGCCGGTTATCGGCATCCTCAACGAACGTCCCTTCGGTCCCTGTTTCAACACCGTTGTCGATGTGTCAAAAATTGATGCGGCGTTAAGTCAGGTCCTGGAGTACGAAAAAAATGTGGTTTCGAGCAACTGAACCGGCTCTTCAACTCACCCGTTCGCAAGCATTTCACGCAGATTTTCCACCACGATTCCCTGTGAGCCCAGCTCATCGCAGGTAACCAGTTCAACCCTGCCGTCCGGACGTAGTTTATAGCAGGCGCTGTCATCAGTCAGTTTCGGAAAGTATTTCCCCCCGACATCCTCGTAGAGATCGACACGGTAAAGTTCCTCTCCGTTTTCCCACTGCCACTCGCCACCCAGATTGAGTATCCCGTCGTTCTCATAGACCGTTGCTGCTCCGTTCGGATTGCGGTAGCCGACGTAATATTTTCCTTCCCGCTTGTCGTACACAGCTGCGTTCATGGGCCACAATCTGTCACCGACCACCTCACTGAAGGTCCGCCCCTGAATGAAAAACGACTTGTCAGCCCTGCTGAGAGGCCACTCAGAGGTCATCTTGTCGGGGCTGTGGGTGAGAATCGTAGACTCTTTTTGTAATACCGTATACTTCAGGCGGCGATAGTCGGTATGAACAACGCTCCGGCGCGTTGCAATATCATGAATCACAATCGCATCCTCAAAAGCCGACAATGCTTCAACGTAGCGTTGGCGACTCCAGGCCCTCTCAATATAATCGTTGATGTCGCCATACAGCACAGATGCCGCTTCAAACTCGTCGGAAGAACAGCCGAGTCGCTGCGGGCGCCTTTCACTATAGAGCGCCTGCCACAATTCTATGTCATGCGCGGTATCACCGCTGAAGACCAGTGACTCCCCCGCAGTGCGGAATTTCACACCGATGCCCGGCACCCCATGCCAGACCGGGGCATTTATGGCCTCAATGGTGAACCCGCCCGGATCGCGATAGATATTCCGGTCTTCTTCGTAAAACGTCGGTGACGAAAAGGGATAGAACTGTTCCGGCTCAACCCATTCACCATACTCCGGATCCTTGAAGAGCAACCGTGCCGTGCCGTTTTTTGCACTGATGACAATTTTTGCCTGCCAGGGGGGTACTGCTGCCCCCTGCGCATCGACAACAGCGGGCCTCGTGCCGCCGGCACCGGTATCCAGGGTGGCAATCCGGTATTTTGCCCGGGGGCCGAGTGTGTGAAAATCAATGTAATCATCATAGGAAAGATCAATGACCCGCTTTGCCTCGCTGTCGAGGCTGCTATAAAGGGCCGGACCGCTCGCGGTGCGCAAGCCATCGCTGATGGTCCCGGTGGTAAATACCTGAAGTTTACCGGTGATATCAGGCGCATAAAGGTTAAAGAGAGCAAGGTCGGTTAACCAGCGTTTATGGTCGTCGTGGCAATGAGTGATAATAAGCCCTCTTATGGCTTTGAGTCCATGACCGCCGATCTGCTGAAACAGGGGCGAACCGCAATCGACAAGAAAGCTGCTGTCACCGATGCTGATCTGATAACCGACACTTTTTCCCATAGCGGAAAACGGCCCATAATCTCCCAGTACCCGGACTAAAATTCCATCAGTAGCCATGTAACACCTCTCTCACTTTTCCGTCAGCCGCACAACTTTTTCCGGATCACACTCAACTACGACCGTCTCGGCTTCCGAATCCAGAGGGTTGAGAGAAAAAATGCCGACGGGTATATCTTTGCCCTTGACGATGACCCGCTCCTGGCCGAGAATCGAGACTCCCCGGAGCAACCCGGAAGCAATGCCTGGGCGCAGTTTTTCCAGCGTATACTCTGTTATCAGAATTTTTGCATTATATCGACGCGTCAGGCCTTCAACCCGAGCCCCCAGATTGACATGATCACCGATAACGGTGTAGTCCATCTTCTTTCCTTCCGCACCAATATTACCGACAATCGCTTCACCGCTGTTCAGGCCGATTCCGGAAAAGAGTGGCGCCCTTCCTTCCGCTTCCCATTTGAGACGTAATTGTTCAAGCCGCTTCTGCATCTCCAGGGCACACCGCACCGCCCGCTCGGCATGGTCATCCTGTTTCATGGGGGCGCCCCAGAACACGACTATCGCATCACCGACAAATTTATCGAGAATTCCCTCCCACTTCAGTACGATATCAGTCATCGCTCCCAGGTATTCATTGAGTATTGCGACCACTTCCTCCGGTTGATGATTTTCAGAATAGACGGCAAATTCTACAACATCTGAAAAAAGAACAGTTACTTCACGCTTCTGTCCGCCCAGTTGGGCCATTTTCGGGTTGCGGATCATCTCGTCAACCAGGCGTTCTGTGACATAACTGGAAAACATGGCCCTGATTTGACGAGACTGCTTTTCTTCGAACAGAAGCTTAGTTACCGTTTGTGTCGTTACAATAGCCATCATTGTTGTCAGCGGATAGATCAGTGAAAGCCAGATTCCTCCCAGGCAGGCTATTTCTGAGGCGATAATATACGCTGCCACGAACGAAAAGCCGACGACAACGCCGTTGCGAGCGGACAGCCGTGGCAAGAGAAGCGATAACAAAATAGAGGTAGACAGTATAACTGCCAGTTCAACGACACCGGGGCTTTTACGCATGAATCTGTTGGTGAGAATATTTTCAACAACAGTGGCATTTTTTTCAACACCCGGCATTTCTGCTGAAAACGGTGACACTTTTTGATCGTAGGTTGCCAGTGCGGAGGTGCCTATCAGCACAACCTTACCGGCCAAAACCTCACTTTTAACCTGGCCGCTCAGTAGATCAGCCGCGCTGATATAGGGAAAGCTCCCCTCGGGACCGTAGTAGTTGATCAGAACCCGGTTTGACAGGTCGGTCGGAATAAAACGCTCTCCGAAGCGTATATTTGACCCACCATACAGGCCAAGATCCTCCTGACGCAATCCCTGGGCCAGGCGAGCAATCTGCAACGCCAGTGAGGGATAGGCGTCATCTCCATGGTTGACCGCCATAATCTCCCAGCGCATGACGCCGTCCATATCGGGGTGTGACGTAACATGCCCCAGTGCGGCAGCAGCATGCGCAATAGCGGGTCGTGGTGGGAGTGGCCGCACTCCCTGAATAGCCCACTGTTTCCAGGGGATGCCCGGAACTGTTTTTACCTCCATAAAGGCGGCGTCCCAGAGCAGATCGTTCTGTTCCGCAGTCGGAGGAGCGGTGCCTTTGGCCACATCGGAAAAAGCCACCGGCAGCACGGCATTACCGGCAGCCTTGACAGCGGCTGCAAGTGCAGCATCTGCTTCGGGGCTCTCCGGCTCACTGAAAAATATATCGATACCGATTGTACGGGGGTGCCCGGAAGAAACCGCTTGCACCAGACGCGCTGTTACCGTTCGGCTCCATGGCCAGCGGCCATATTCTTCAAGGCTTTTTTCATCAATGGCAACGATGACGATATCATTCCGACGGGGTGACGGTCGCAGCTGTTCCCGCAAACGCATCCGCAGATCGTAGGTTTTGCTTTCCAGATGTTCACGGATAACGGCGGGGTCCTGCCACTGTGCGAGGAAAGCCAGCAGAGTAGCGATCAGGGCAACAATATAAAAGGGGCGGTTCTTCATTCGGTACTAAAAATTAACTCCGATGTTCACGGCGCCTGGTTTTGGCGGCGGCGGCTGCTGACGATCGAATTTCGGAACAACCGGAATCGGCGTTACTCCGACAGTGCCGTAAATAGCTACGCGCGGCACCGTATCAGGCAGCTTGATTTCTGCGCCGGAGGTGCTGGTATCACGCTTCAGCTTTTCCAGTTCTGCCGGAGAGAGCTGTGTGGGCGTCGGCATCGGCTGGCCAGCCATAACAAGAATCGTTTCGCCCGGCGAAAGCTTGACGGTTGCCGCTCCTTCCCCATCCTCCAGTTTACGTACATCAACGATCCCTTCGAGGCAGGTCACTCGGGTAAAGGCTTGACCGTTCAGGATGCCGACTTCAAAAAGGATCACCGTTCCCCTGGCCGCTGCAACAACCGTTGGGGTTTTGACTTCAAATTTCGTTTTTCCCACGACGGCGCGCATTTTGCCATCAAGCAGATTAAACAGGGACTTACCCCGATCAGTCCGTGAGTGAATAAACGTCTCGACACTCATACGGGACTTCTCTGCCAGCGTCAACA
Source organism: Desulfuromonadales bacterium (assembly GCA_013349405.1). Classification (GTDB taxonomy): domain Bacteria; phylum Desulfobacterota; class Desulfuromonadia; order Geobacterales; family Pseudopelobacteraceae; genus JACRCG01. The sequence goes on from DUZS01000013.1 coordinate 42,519, forward strand.
CACTGTCGTCAATAAACAGGAGCTTGACCCTCCCTGCTTCAGGAGTTGCAACAGTATCCTGAAGCTCTATCCCGAGTTTCGGCTGCGCATCAAGCTTTTGTGTGCCCCGCTCGACCGTGGCTTTGCCACGCACCGCCACAACAGATGCCACCGGTTCGGCATGTGCAGCTACGACGGCAAAAAAAAGTCCGCTGCAAAGTGCTGTAATAAGTGATTTCATATCAGTACCTTCCCTGGAAGAGGATGCTGGTGATTCCCCTGGTGTATTCGTATTCAGGAACATTTGAAGAATTTATGGTGTGGTAATAACCTACCGAAACGCCTACCTGTTTATATGCCTGCCAGGTGAGAGAGGCAGAACCGGTAAACGTTGTATCCGAACGGAGTACCGTTGATCCGGCCTGGATGGCGTCATAGTCTATGCCGACCAGATCTGCAGAAACGTCAAGCAGCACTTTATTCGACAGAGAAACAGCAACTCCTGCCGTCCCGCGATGCGCGGTCGAACTCCAGGCACTGACATCGGCTAATTCCCGCTCGAATGAGTAGCCGAGGCACAGGTTGACGGTTTCAGTGATACGTTGGTTGTGGCTGAGCAAAAGGACGTGGGTCACGCCGTTCCGTTCGCTGTTGGTGGGATAGAGAGCTGAATTTTTGAAGGTCGAGTCACGAAAGGTGTAATCAAGTTTGGTCTCCATGCCTTCCTTGAGTGTTATCAGTGCGCCGGGTGTCACAGTAACGTCATTCATATACTGATTGCCGCCCAAAGAAATCGCCTCGAAGCCGCCGCTTATTTTTACCTGTACGAGTGGGGAAAGCTTGCGCCGGTAGCTGACGTCAAGGAGGTTTTGGGTAAGATTGAAGTCGGTTAGATTGAAATGAACTGTTTGATAGAGTGAATAACGACCGCTCAATTCCTGCGTGCTGTCACGGTACGCTGTGCCGTTGAGACCAAGATTGAATACTGCCCGCGTGTCGCCCTGCCGATTAACTCCAACCGGAAGCTGTACATTGTCGGCAACAAGCGGCACGTTGGAATCATACTGCAGACCGCTCATCAGGGTAATTCCCCACCGTTTACCGCCGCTCTGACTGCGAATGCCGGCAAGATAGGCCTCCGCCGCAGTTTTCATCACGGGATCAGGATTTCTGGCCAGCAGATTCTCGAAGTAATCGCCGGCTTCATCATACATGGTGCGTTTGTAGTAGAGTGTGCCCAATTCAAAGTTGATCCGCGGGTTTCCCGGTTCGCGGTTCAGCGCCGCTTTCAGGGCTGACTCAGCGCCCGGATCACCGGCCCGGTTGAGGGCGATGGCAAGATAGAGAGACGCTTCCTGGTCCGCAGGATGCTCGGCAAGGGCCGCGCGGAACTCTTCCTGGGCGAGAGCGACGTTATCGCCATCCAGCGCCGCAACACCACGCGCCATACGCTTTTCAAAATCGGCCTCGGTGGCAAAAGCGGAGGTTGAAAGACAACAAAGTGTACCAAGTAGTATCAGTTTTCGGAACATGGTTCCTCCTGCATTTTATTGAATGGTAGTGGTAAGCGTCGGAGAAAGTGAGATTACATTGGTATCGGTGGCAAGCATGTCATAGACTAATGCACCGATGGTAGTGAAAGCCTGAAACGTGAGCAACTTGAAATCACCGGCTACCGGTTTTGTTCCGTCTGCTACCTTCAGGTGAATAGTAATCGTGTCGGATGCGGAGAATCCGGCCGCTTCAATCGCGTAGACAGCCAATTCGGCAGGGGCTGTTGTCGTAGCGCGGATGAACGTAGCGCCCGGAAGGGCCTGATTTCCTGGTACGGTGCTTGTTATCTCCACTGTGGCGGCAGAGTCAACGCTTCCATCGGCTTTGAACGTCGGTGTGACGCCGGCTGGTACGGTAATCGACAGATTTATTCCGGCAATTCCTGCACCGCTGTTTGACAATGCCGCCGATTTAATGACTGCCTTGATGGTTCTGCTGTTCACCGCCGGTGATGATTGTGTGCCGGAGCCGCATGCTGACAGCAGTGCAATGGAAAGCAGCATTACCATACCATTTTGTAGCTTTTTCATAGTCCCTGTTCCTCCATAATACAAAATTTTTCTATTCATCATAATCCGATCACTCTACGCAACGTCACGATGGTATCCCCTAAATTTATCATTGTTTTATTGCCCGGTGGCTGCGGGATGCCATTTACCAGCGGAGAAACATTCGCTCCGGCGAACTCTTCAGGTGTCGGTGTCATCACCTTCATGGCGAAATTGAGCGATCTGAGGGCATCCTCCAAGGTTGGTTCCAGTTTTTGTGCGGCAGGAACAATTATTCCATCGGTTGGGCCAATCAAGACAACGGTCAGTTTGGGTGCCGAAATATTGCCGGCAGCGTCTTTGGCGTACGCATATAAAATGTTGTTGCCCCAGGTACGGAATGTGTATGAAGTCGGGGGCGTATTCATCCAGTCAGGATCAGTGGCAAGCGGCGGCACCGCCGTGTCTTTCAGCAGATACCCGGTCACGCCGGCTGCGTCGGTGGCACTCAGGGTTATCGCAACAGCCCGAGTTGGGGCCGTTGTCGGCGCAGTAAAGGTTGTATCCGGAGCGGTGGTATCGACAAAAATTACCGTTATGGCCGTTGTGGCGCTCTGCCCGTTGAAATTGGCAATGTCAGTCGGCGTGAAAGTCACCGACAGCGTCTGCCCGGCTCCGGCGTTCAGCACCGTTCCGGAAGGCGGGGTATAGGCAAAAGTACCGGCGATTCCACCTGAAGCTGCGTTCAACTGGGTGGCGCTTAACGCGGTGCCGGAATTTATGGCAGTCGGGTTTGCCCAGGTGATGACCGGGTTGGCTTTGTTCACAGTGACGCTCACCGTGCCGGTGGTAATGTTGAAGTTGGCCGAGTCATTCGGTGTAAAGGTGACACTTTGTGCGGCAGTTCCGGCAGTTGGTGCGGTTGTCAGTGTAGTGAAAGCAAATGCACCTGCCGGGGTCGCTGTGCCGCCGTTCAAGGTCGAAGCTGCCAGAGTTTGTCCGTAGGTGATGACGCTGGCGGTCGGCCATGAGATTGCGGCATCGGCCTTGTTGATGGCGAAGTTGCCGGCGGAGAGTCCTGATGCTGCGCTGTAGTTGGTGCTTGCCGCACAGTCAACCGTAGCGGGGTACGATCCGGCGTTGGTACCGCTTCCGCCACTTGCCAGTGTTGCCGTACCACCACCAAGGCAGGCCACCGTGGCAGTTTGAACGAAACTGTTATAGGTAACCGGTGTGTTGGTTATTGATGCGGTAGGTGATGGCGGGACGGTTGAAGTAAAGCTCGCGACAACAGTGCAATCCGCGGATACGGCATTGGTAGTGAATGTGGTACCAACCAATGAGCCTCCGCAAGTGCCGCCGACACTTGCAGAATACCCGGAGTTAGACGTTATTGTAAATGAAGCCGAAGAGCCTGAAGTAATGGTTTGCGGCGTTGATGGTGAGATAGTGCCATTCGCCCCTGCTGACGGGGAAACCACGGCAGTCGTGACCGGTGCAACAGGGGTTACACTTACCTGGGATGAAGATGCGCCCTCTCCACCGTTTACCACGGTATATACATCCAGGCCCAAGGGAAGTGTCCCGACAGTGACCGTCGTCACGACGGTATTGGTAGTAGTATCAATGACCGATACACCCCCACCCTGACCTGGCACATACGCCCTGTTAATCTGCGGAATTACGACAATTGAAGATGGGAGTGAGCCTACAGGTATAGTCTTGACAACGGCATTACTCGTCGCATCTATTACCGATACCGTATTGCCACTCAGATTGGTCACATACACCCTGTTTGTCTGCGGATCTACGGCTATTCCGCTAGGAGTAGTTACTCCAGTGATAGTCGTCACAACGGTATTGTTAGTAATATCAACGACCGAAATTGTATTATCAGAATAGTTTGTCACATACGCCCTGCTTGTCTGAGGATTGACCGCTACACGCGCAGACTGAAGCCCCACGCCAACATTGGCTACAACAGTGTTGTCAGTTGTATTAATAACATACACTGTGCTGCCACCCCAGCTTGTCACATATGCCCTGTTTGTCAGCGGATTTACAGTTATGGACGCTACAGCGGACATACCACTGATGGTCGCAATAATGGTATTGCTGGTAGTGTCTATAACCGACACCGTATTAGGGGTCCCGTTGGTAACATATGCCCTGTTTGTCAGCGGGTTTACCGCAACGCCATTTGGACCGGACAATCCGGTGATAGTCGCTACAACGGTATTAGTATTCGTATTTATGACATCCACGCTATTACCATAGACATTTGTCACGTATGCCCTGTTTGTCTGCGAATTGATCGCTACGTTAGTCGGATCATTCCCAGTAGCATTGATTGTCGCTGAGACTGTGTTGGTAGCAGTATCTATGACCGATGTGTTAAAGCTAACTTCGTTTGCCACATACACACGCTGAGTGCTGTCTGAAGCTGTTACGGTGTAATAATAAGTCGTTCCGTTCACCGCAGTAGTGTCGATGTAAGAGGTGGTGGTGCTTGATCCAACAAGCGTCCCCTGAACGCCGCTTGTTGTAGAACGATAGATATTGTAATAGGTTGCGCCGCTGACTGGATTCCAAGTGATGGTCGCCTGTGAGTTGCCTGGGGTGGCTGTGCCGATGATCGGTGCGGCGGGTGGTGGAATGGAAGGAGTTACGCTGTTGGATGCAGCGGAGGCTAGTCCGGCACCAACTGTGTTAGTGGCGGTAACGGTAAATGTGTAGGTGGTGCCATTTGCAAGGCCGGTGATGATATGGCTCAGGCCGGTTGTTCCGGCGTTACTGTCTGTACCGCCAGCTGGAGCGGACACGACGGTATAACCGGTGATGGGGCTGCCGCCGTCGGCTGGTGCGGAAAAGCTTACCGTAGTCTGGGTGTTGCCAGCCGCTGCAGTTACGGAAGTTGGTGCGCCGGGCGCGGTTGTGTAAAGTGTTGATGCACTATATGGCGCCGACCAGTTGCCGGCAATATCCTGGAATTTTACATAAACCGTCTTCACTCCGACTCCGGCAGCAAGATTCCATGCGGCGGAAGTCGCATAGGTTACGGCTGCATCGAAGGTCGTGCCGTCATTACTGAACTGCATATTCGCCACGCCATTGGCATCCTGCGCCGCAAGTGTCAACGTCACACCCTGGCTGATGGCAGTGGCGGCGCCGCTGTTTATTACTATAGCCGAAGGGTAGCCCAGTTTTTTTATCGATCCGTCGGTATAATTGTTTGCCAAAGTACCCCGTTCTGACCAATAAATCCCCGTGGCATCCGCAACTATACCAACCCCCGGCAAGCCGGTAAGGAGTGTCGTGACAGTGCCCCCGGTTTTTGGAATCGACTTCAGTGCTGTATACCCGGATTCCATCCAGTACACATTGGTGTCATCTATCGTCATAGAACCGTTATTCCAAGATGGTGCTGAAGTTAGATACTGTTGCCCCGATCCATCTTTGTTCATTTTACTGATAGTGCCGCCCCCGGTAAGCCAATAGACGTTCGTGGCATCAACTTTTATGGTGGTGGGGTAATCGCCTGTTGCCAGGGTAACCGGGTTGCTGCCATCCTGACCAATTTTGCCGACATTGCTGCCCATATAGCCTGCCCAATAGACATACGAGGAATCAATAGCAATTGATCCGTAACCGATTTTGACATTTGACACCAAAGAAACTTTTGTTCCCGTACCGTCTTTGGCAATTTTGTTTACGGCACTATCATTAGTACCACTCCAACCGGAGTAAGGGGTTCCCGTTTCCAGCCAATAGATGTTCGTGGCATCGACTGCCGCATTCATCAAACTACCGTTCATTCCGGTAACAAGAGTCGTTATCGCACCACCGGTTTTGGCGACCGATTTCAGGTAACTTCCGGAATTAGTCCCATCGGAATACGACCAGTAAACAGCGGCCTTATCCGATGCAACAACCGCCGGATAGGTCAGTCCGGTAGCAAGCGTGGTAACGTTTCCGCCATATTTGCCGACTTTTCTGATTCTGCCATCGGTGTTGCTATAGTTAACCACGTCGTTATTACTGCCCGCTTCGCCGAAGTAGACGCCATCAGCATCAACAACGACGCCCCGTGGATCCATAAGTCCGGAGGCGATGGTGAAAACGGATCGCGCCCCGGAAACAGGGGGTGCGGGAGGAGTTGTGTCGAGTGTGATTGTGGCGCTGTAGGGAATTGACCAGTTGCCGACGGCATCCTGGAACATAACCGAAACGGTTTTAAGTTCGTCACCTGCGGAAAGCGCCCAATCGGATTTGCTCGTCGCAACAGCTTCAGGGGTTGACCAGCTAGTGCCATTATTGGAGAACTGCATCTGGCTGCAACCGCTGCCGGCATCATTGCAGGAAATAGTCAAATTTATCGTTAATACGTTTGTGTAGGTTGCCGCAGGATTTATTGCAATAGTTCCCGTAGGGGCGGTGCTGTCCGAAGATGCAGGAGTAGCAGTGACCGTAGCTCCAACAGACCAGTTACCGGCTGCATCCGTGGCACAGACGCGGTAGTAGTAAGTAACTCCGCTGGTCAGGCTTGTATGAACAACCGGTTGACCACCGGAAATGTCAATCAGGGTTCCGTTAGTACACGTTGCTGCAAGTGCGTTTGCGGTGTCAAACACCAGCTTGTAGCCGGTAACACCCACGTTGTCAGATGCTGCGGTCCAGGAAAGAGAAACCTGGCCGTTACCGGGGGTTGCGGTGAGGGTGTTGTCACTTGAGGGAGCTGAGGTATCAAGATAGATGGATGCGGTAAACGGACTGGAGGCATTACCGACAACGTCAATGAACTTGACATAAACCGTTTTACTGCCATCACCGGCAGATAGTGTCCAGGGCGCCGATGCAGCAAAGGGCACCGGTGCATCGAAGGTCGCACCGTCGTTACTGAACTGCATCTGGGCTACACCACTGGCGTCAACGGCCGACAGTGTGAGGGTTACATTTTGAGAGTTGGTTAAAGAGGCTCCCCCGTTTATTTTGATAGCCACTGTTTCAAGTTTCCTGACCACGCCATCAGTATAGTTTGGTGCTGTACCCACTTCATTGAAATACGTTCCAGAAGCGTCTAAGGTAACGGTATACGGATCGTGCATGCCGGAGGCAAGGGTTGTTATGGGCCCACCACCTAGAGGCATCATCTTGACCGTGCCGTCAGTGTAGTTGTTGCCGGCAGTCCCCTGCTCCAACCAATAGATATAGCCGCCAACAGAATCAACAGCAACCCCACCCGGCGTGTTCAGCCCAGAGGCAAGTATTGTCGGTGATCCGCCGCTTTTAGGGATTACTTTTAATGTCCCCGGAGCTTCCTGTTGGGTCCAGTAAATATTATTCGCATCCTGGGCCATGATTGCGGCGTTGATACCGGACAAAAGCTGCGTGGACGAACTGCCCCCTTTGGGTGTCTTGTTCAGAGTACCATTAACACTGTATATCCAGTAGACGTCCGTGGCATCGATCGTCAGCGGTCCGCTGCCCCATTGTCCGGATGCAGGCCCCCAGTTTGTTACTGCACCACCGTTTACACTGACGCTGCCACCGGTACCATTAACAGCGTAATTATTGGTCCAGTAGACTCTGACGCCATCTGTCGCAATAAAGACCGGCCACTGAGTGGACGCTATAGTTGTTATTGCCCCACCATTTACCCCGATTTTCTTGATGGCGGACGCCGCATATTCGGCCCAGTATAAATTAATACCGTCAGTTGCGAGATAATATGGCGTGCAGAGTCCGGTCGCCAAAGTGGTGACGGCACCGCCAGACTTGGACACTTTCATTACACTGCCATCGCAGGATGGATAGTGCCCTGCAAAGGTCCAGTAGACATTTAAAGCATCGGTTGTAATGGCATAGGGACCTGTCGCCGACGTAATTGTTGACAGGAGGACGCCCGAGCCACCTGCAGTGGGCGGCGTATTGTCCACAGTAAAGGTGGCACTCGGCCCGGCTGCCGGAGCCAGATTGCCGGTCAGATCGCTGGCGGTGCCGGCCGCAATGGAAATGCCAAGGGTGCCGTCACCGGTTATGGACGAAAGGGTAACCGTCCGGGTGGTGCCGCTGCCAGTGACCGCGATTGAAGCAGTGGCTGATCCGGTGGTGTTGAGGCTGATATTGCCAGAGGCAACTGTAGCGGCGCTGAAGTTGGCATCAGCGTAGGTGACGGTGTAGGTGATCGGGCCGCTTTTGGTGAGAGTGGCTGATGGTGCACCGATGGAGATGGTGGGAGGAGTAGAGTCGGCAAAATTGGCCGCGATATTCAGGTTGGCTGTGACATTAGTCACCGTCAGCGGATTGGTCGTAGTTGTTGTAAAGCCCGCGCCGGTCCAGTTGACAAAGCTGTAGCCGGGATTGGCATTGGCAGTGACTGCCGTCGCACTGCCCCCGCTGCTGATGCCGGTCTGGCTGGCAGTGCCGGTCAGGGTGCCGGTGCCGGCAGGAGCCACGGCAAAATTCACCGAAAAGGTTGACCCGGCAAACGAAACTGGCACTGGCACGGCAGTCGTATCCGTGACAGTCATGGCAAAGATTTTTGCGAACTTGTTTCCGCTGGAGTCTGCGGCGACCGGTATCGTTTTTGTGGCGGTAAGGCCTGGGTCAGAAGCCACAAGCACCGGCGTACTGATGGCAGTTGCCGCATTTCCGGACATCTGTCCTGCACTGTCCAACTTCATAAGCCAGGCATCAATGACATACATTCCGGTGCCGATTTGCGTCTGACCGACCAGAATATAGCCACCGTCAACGGTTGGCTGCACCGCTGAGCCATAATCAAATATAGATCCGGCACCGCCATATGTGTGATTCCAGAGCAAGTTCCCGCTTGAATCGACTTTTATCAGCAGGGCGTCACGACTGCCGTTCACCGGAGTGGACCCAGCCATTATGTATCCACCATCAAAGGTCTTGCTCATGGAAGTGACAGCAGTATCACCATAGCTCTGCTGCCAGACAATCGCACCTGCAGCATCAATTTTGGCAATAAAGGTATTGTTACCGGCCGAATATGCCGGATTCGAGTATCCGGCAACCGTATAGCTGCCATCAGCGTTCTGCACAACCGAGGCTATTTCATAGGTATTCCCTGTTTTGCCGAATGCCGCTCTCCAGGCAATTGTGCCATCAGCATCGACCTTGTGCAGCACCGCTGATGTTCCATCACCACCACCGATAATGTATCCACCATCCGTGGTCTGAATTATTTTATCGGAACCACCGGCACCAAGATACTTCTGCCACTCGGTAGTTCCATCACTGGCAATCTTGACCAGCCAGAAAGAACCACCTGAGCCTCCAGCTGCAATGAAACCTCCGTCTGCTGATTGTATTACTGAAGAAAGTGAGTCATATACTGCGGTATCACTGCCAAAAGCCCGGTTCCAGATATGCGTGCCGGAAGCATCCAGACGCATCACCCAACCGCGACTCCCGCCATTGACATTGGCCCGTCCCGTTAGAATATAGCCGCCGTCACCCAACTGCTGAATAGAAGCAACCCATTCATCCGCTTTTTGATTGAAGTTATCTTTCCCCCCGTACTGCTTCTGCCAGGCGACCGTGCCATCGGCATTCATTTTCACGACCCAGTAATTTCGTGTCACACCGCCATTATATCCGTAGTTGCCGGCCATAACATAACCGCCATCGGCAGTCTGCTGCACCACTGAAGCCACATCTTCAGTGCCTATCGTTCCCAAACTGTTGGACCAGGTTTGCATTGCCGGAGGAGTTGAAGTGTAATTGGCGGTGATGTTTTTGGTTGCATCCATGGTTACCATGCAGACCGTGGAAATATTGCCGTTACAGGCAGAACCGTTCCAGGTATTGAAGTACGTTCCAGGCGGCGGGGTGGCGGTCATAGTAACGAGGGTACCCGATGGGTACGGGCCGCTGTTGACGGGAATAACGGTTACCGTCCCATTGACACCACCGGCGCCGACAACTCCCACAGTGAGAGCATATATATTGCTGTCAATGATCTGGACTGTCGTGCTGCTTGCCACATAAGCAAAGGTGCTGGCTGTATCTACGGCGACAGAATTGGCAGTGAGCATTAATCGTGAGATGGTATTTGTTGCACCATCAATGATGATCAGCGGGTTCGCGGCCGCATACACGACATTGGCACTGGTATTGATAGCAAGCTTGGCAGCATAGACCGGAAGGGTAGCGGTGGTATTGTCTACACCGTTGATCACAGTCAGAGCAGTGTTGTCGGCGACATAAATCTTATTGGTGACCTGATTTACCGCCACGACTTGTGGATTGGTACCGGCAGTAATGGTGACAGGAGCTGCCGTAAGGTCTGCACCGTTGATAACGCTGACATTGCTGCTGTTATAATTTGCGATATAAACCTTGTTGGCTGTTTCGTTGACTGCCAATGCAATTGGATATGTACCGACAGTGACCGTGGCAGCCACCGTATCACTGGCTCCGCTGATTACTGTCACCGTATTGCTGTTACCATTAGCCACATACACCATGTTTCTGGTTTCATCAACGGCAACTGCTACTGGAGTGCTGCCAACTGGCACCGTTGCCGTAATCGTTGTCCCGTTGATAGCTAGTAATGAGTTCGTGCCAGAGCGAGAGACATAGACCGAATCGGTCACCGTGTTCACCGCTATGCCGGTGACATTGCCCGACACAGCGCTGACAAATGTGGCAACATTCGTTCCACCGTCTATCTCCGTTACGCCCGGCAAACCTGAAAAGCCCGCGTGACGAGTGTAGATCTTCTTGTTGTGCGGATTGACCAAAAGACCGACTATCGGCTGGGTAATGGGTATCGTGGCAGATAAGGTATTGGTCCCACCGTCAATGACCTCGACGGTGGTTCCCCCGTTAGACGCAGTATATATCTTGTTCATGCTTGGGATAAATCCTACATAACTGGGATAAGTTGCGGCAATGCTCGTCTTAACCATGTGGGCATCGGCACGGTCCGGCAACAGCATGATGCTGAGCGAACAACAGAAAAACAGCAGAATTTCGATCAGAAAAGATGCGTGGATATTTTTTTTCATAAATTTCCCCTCTCCGGATTCAGCAATAGTTCATTTCAATTAGCCGCCACTTTGGGGATATTAATATACTTATAGAGCTAATTCAAATAAAATATAATTTTAAAAAGTAAATATGAACGTGATAAACTGAATTGACGCTGTCCCGTTCGAGCTGATATTATTCTAGATGTAGAAAAGAATAAAACATGCATTCATAATTTCTCCGGAGTATTAATTAATGGAAACCTCTTCTATCAGCAGTGCCGAAATCAGCGCAATCACTCTTTTCAAAGATATTCCGGAAGGTGAACTGATAAAGATTGCTCCCCGACTCACGTCGAAAACATTTCCCGCCGGTCAGACCATCATCTTCCGAGGCGATGAGGGTTATTCGATGTTCATCCTGCTGGAAGGGGCGGCCGCGGTCACGCTGATTAATGATGAGGGGGTGGAGTACACAATTGCCGAACTCGGCCCGGGGGAGGCTTTCGGCGAGATGGCGCTCCTCACCGGCGAACCGCGCTCGGCGAATGTGAAAGCAGTCGGAGAAACGACCGTTGTCGAGATCGGCCAGGATCATCTCAACGAACTGATGGATGCCTGCCCGGGGCTTAACCGGGCGCTTTTCCGGCTGCTCGCCAAACGCCTCGGTGCCATGGGCGTTCTGCAGAACACGCAGCATCTCGAACGGGTCGAACTGATCGCCTCTCTGATGACAGTGCGGAGCAAGCCGGAACGGGATACTTTTCCGGGAAGCACAAAATGGGCGGTCGAGTTTAACGCGACGCTGAAAAAGCTGGCAGGGGAACGGCAGCATGTGCTCGTGCTTGGTGAAGCAGGAACGGAGACAAAGCTGGCCGCCAATCTGATCCATCATTATGGAGAGGGTGGGGCGGGTCCGATGCTCTATCTCGACTGTGGTAACCCGCCCCCTGTCCAGCGTGAAAGGGCGAACCTGCAGGAACAGCCAAACGACTCCCTGTACAAGGAGGTGGCACAGGAGGGCGCGCTTTTCGGGCATACGGCAGAGTCGGGAAAATACGGCAAGGGCGACAGGATCGGGTTGCTGGATCTTGCCGGCGGCGGAGTGCTGCTGCTTGACAACATTGATCAACTGACGCAGCGGGTTCAGATCCAGCTGCTGGATGCTCTGGCGGCGGATACGGGGGCAAAAGGGAAAGTCCGGGTCATCGCCACATGTCGCACCCACGAAGGCGATGGCGATCTTGACCCGGCACTGCGCAGGGTGATAGCTGAGGCAACGGTGACCGTCAAACCGCTCAGGGAACGGAGGAAGGATATCCACGCGATAGCCCTGCTCTATCTTGACGAATATAATCGCAAGTTCAGTAAACAGACCACAAAGTTCAGCACCGCTGCCTTGAACATGCTGCTTGATCACTCATGGCCGCTGAACAGTCTTGAGCTTCGGCAGGTGGTGGAAAGAGCTGTTGCCAGCTCGCAACAGGAGAAAATTGATGCCGACCATATTTTCCTGAATCTTCCAAAGTTTGCCATGACCGGCAAATTCAACCTGCTCAAGAGCGCGCGACTCGACGCTCTGGTCAGAAACAGGTGGGTTCCTCTCGGGCTGAAAATGGTCTCCGTGCCGTTTATACTTTTTCTGATGATAGTTACCCTGATCGGGCCCGAAAAACAGAATGTTGCCAATCTGATCGTCTGGTCGGTCTGGTGGCCGTTTCTGATCTTCTCAATCGCCTTCACGTCACGAAGCTGGTGCGCGTACTGCCCGCTTCCGGTTATATCCGACGGCGTCTCGTCGTTTCGCTCCCGCTTCAGCCCGGTTCCGGTATTTTTGAGCAGATACGGGGTCTGGTGCGGAGTTATCGGCTTTGCGCTGATTGTTGCGGTGGAGCATCTGACTCATATGTTTACCACCCCGCGTGCAACCGCTCTGCTGCTGCTGTCAGTCCTCGGCGGCGCGGTGGTGACGACGCTGCTGTACGGCAGCCGTTCCTGGTGCAAGCATCTCTGCCCCCTGGGGAGCATGCTCGGCACCACGGCTTCCCTGTCGATCCTTGAAATCGGGAGCAATCCCAACGTCTGCTCGACCCAGTGCCAGACGCTTGATTGTATCAAGGATAATAACTGCCCGATGGGACTGCATCCGTCGTCAGCGGCGCTCACGAGAGAATGCGTCCTTTGTCTCGCCTGTGTCAAAAGCTGTCAGCATCACTCAGCGCGGCTGAACCTCCGTATGCCCTGGCAACAGATGATCGCGCGCGGAAAATGGGAGTGGAGCGTCAGTATCAGCGCCCTGCTCATGGTCGCCATGGTGCTTGCCGTCAGGGGAGCCGAATGGAGTGCAGCGGGGCGCCTGCTCGGCAGGGTAGTGCCGGATCTCCCGGCCCTGCTTCATGACACTGCCGTCCTGTTACTGATCGTCTCCCTGTTTCTGGCTGCCGCCGCCATGGCAGCGGGGTTTCCGTTCAGCGGCAACTGGCGCAAAAATTTGCAGATATCCGGCTATCCGTATCTTTTTATGGCGTTTGCCGGACTCTTCAATCTCTATTTCTATGAATTTGTTCATCATGGCAATCAGCTTGGCGTGTGGGCACTGCAGAATCTTTCTCTCGACCGCTTCATTCCCGCAGAGTGGGTGACCCCGGAGTTGGGCACGTTGCAGATCGTGTTCCCGATCATCTCTATTCTCGGAGGAGCCGCAGCCAATTACCTGCTTGGCAAGCTCGTCCGGCGGGAGTCGCTGCCGCAGTTTCTGCTGCGGAGCAACCAGCTGCTGATAGCAGTAACCGTAGTTCTGTATGTTCTGATGTTCTGGTGAAACCTCATTCTCCCGCAACCACAAACAACCGGTCAAACACATCGCGTATTTTGCCGGTTATCTCCTCGTAATCACATATCAGGGCGGCGCCCGGATTCTTCAATGTGGGATCGTAGCCCATGCGGCGCGCCAGTTTGTTCAGGTAGACTCTCGTTCCGGAGAGGTCATTGGCCGAATAGTCATGGATGATGCGCAGGCGGTTTTCGAGTTTGCGGAGAAATTTGTAACCGGCCAACAGCGTCTCGGCGCCCCCCTCCGGGATCAGGCCGAGTGTACTGATTTCTTTCAGGGCGACGACGGTACTGGGGCTCCGCAACTCGGGAGAGTGGCACCCTTCTTTCAGTTGCAGATATTGCACGGCAAATTCTACATCCACCATGCCGCCGCGACCGGTTTTTATGTTGTAGTTGCCATCGGACTCACGGGCCAGCTCGTTCTCCATGCGCATGCGCAGACGCCGGATCTCCCGCCTCCCCTCTTCGTCAATGGTCGTACCATAAATAGTGTAGTGGATAATATCGTGAAGCTGGTCGGCCAATGCCTCATCACCAAGTACCACGCGGGCTTTGGTAAGCGCCTGACGTTCCCAGACCTGGGCTTCCTTGCGGTGATACTCAAGAAATGAATCGAGCGAGGTAACGAGCGGGCCGGAATTCCCTGACGGCCGCAAGCGGGTATCGATCTTGTAAACGAATCCTTCACGGGTCTGCATGGTCAGGATCGAGATTATTTTTTGGGCCAGCTTGGCAAAATATTCGTGATTTGAAATCTGTTTTTCACCGTCGGTTGTCCCCTGATGATCGTAGACGAAGATGATATCGAGGTCCGAGTGGTAGTTGAGTTCGCCACCGCCGAGCTTACCCATGGCGACAATCGCCAGATTTGCCTGGACAGCAGACCCTTCCCGGTGCCAGATCGGGCGGCCAAAGCGTCCCAGTTCCGCAACTGCCAGCTGAAATGCTGCAACGAGACAGACCTCACCGAGCAGACTCAGCTGCTCAGTCACTTCCCCCTGCAGTAAACGACCATGAATATCGTTCAGGCCGATGCGCAGAAATTCCTCATTGCGGTACCGTCGCAGTATGTTCAGGTGGTCCTCAAAATAGTCGCTCTGCTCAAGCAGCGCGTCCAATTCCTCCAACATCATTTCCTTTGTTTTAATAATGGATGAGCCGCTGCGCGAAACGAGGCTGTCAAGCAGCTCCGGATGGCTGATCAATATTTTTGAGAGGAATTCAGACATGCCGAACAGTGATGCTAGCAGTTTGATCGTGGCTCTGTTCTCCGCCAGCAGGGCATAATAGGAAGAGCGGGTGGCAATGACTGTCATGAAGCGTTCCAGATTGGTAAGTGCCAGGTCCGGGTCGTATGAATCAAAAAGTTCCTGCACCAGCAGCGGAGCGATTTTTTCCAGGATGCGCCGACTCCGTTCGGTCAGATTCCCTCTCGCCGGACCTCTCCGCAGCGAAATCAGGTTTTCGTAGGCCCGATCGACATCTTCAAAGTGCCGTTCGGCCAGCATATCCTTGACCAGATCGGCATCCGCTTTGGGATCGAGAAGAAAAAGCACCTGCGGGTGAATGTCCTGCTCCAGCTTTGCGTCGCGGGAATGGAAGAGGGTGCCGTAGATGAATGATACAAAACTGCGGTGCTCTTCCAGTACCGCGCGAAAACGCTCCAGGCCGTTACTGCGCAGATAGCCGCTCCGCCGTGACAGCGCGAGCATCTCCTCCTCCTTGGGCGGCAGATTGTGAGTCTGGCGTTCCTGCACTACCTGAATACGGTGTTCGACTGAACGGAGAAAACGATAGGCATCACGGAGCTTGAGGTGGTCATCCGCGCCAAGCAGATTGGCAGCGAGAAGTGTGTCGAGGGCGCGCAGTGAATTACGCTCGCGCAGTTTCGGGTTTTTACCGGCATAGACGAGCTGCAGAGCCTGGATGAAAAATTCGATTTCACGAATCCCGCCCCGCCCGAGTTTGAGATTTATTTCGCTTTCACGGGAACGGGCCAGCGATGCATCAATTTTCTGCTTCATCTGTTTCATATCCTCGATCAGGTTGTAATCGAGATATTTTCGATAGATAAACGGCTGCAGCGTTTTGAGAAGCTGCTCACCGAGCGCCAGCGAACCGGCAACCGGCCGCGCCTTCAGCATGGCGGTGCGCTCCCATGACTGCCCCCACGATTCATAATAGATTTCAGCAGAGCGGAGCGACACCGCCATATCGCCCGATTTCCCTTCGGGGCGGAGTCCGACATCGACGCGAAAGACGAAACCGTCCTCGGTTACCTGGGACAACGCCTTGCTGATCATCTCTCCCAGCTTGTTGAAGAAGGCATGGAGCGAGATGACCCCTTTTCTGCCGCCGGAACTGTTTTCTACGCCCGCAGTCTCCCCTTGATCCGACTCATAGAAGTAGATGATATCTATATCGGAAGAAAAATTGAGCTCCCGTCCCCCCAGTTTGCCCATACCGATGACGGTCATCTCCGCTTCAAAGAGCGACGCGTTGTCCCCCGCCAGTTCCGGGGCACCGTGGTCGCGTATCAGGCAGCGCCGACAGACCTGATAGGCGACCTGCAGTGTAGCCGAGGCCAGGTCGGCAAGCTCCCGCATCACCTCTTCAAGCGGAGCCAGTCCATTCAAGTCCCGTGCGGCAATGCGCATAATTTCACGCCGTTTGAAACAGCGCAGCGCCTTCTGCAGCGCCGCAAAGTCGGTTGATTCGTTTACTGTTGCCGCTACTGCAGCGTACATATCTTCGGCAGAACGGCAATGATCGATGCCGTTTTCAAGAAACAGCCAGCGTACGATATCGGGGGATTTGTACATGAAGTTGACGAGAAACGGTGAGGAACCGCAGAGCATAATACAGTGGGCAAGGCGTTTTTTACGCTCCGCCAGTTTGTGCAGGTCTTCGGGAGAGATGACGCCGGTCAACCGCTCAAATGAGTTGAGAGCCTGATCAGGAGAGGGGCTTTTTAACGCAGAGATAACGATGCGGTGGAGTGTTTCTACGGTGAATACGTTCCGGAGCAGCAGAATGTTTTCAGCTGCCCGGCTGCCGTACTGATACCCGTGTGACTTGAGAAACAGGGCCAGCTCGGGGAGCCGGTGATCTGCATCGGGGAGGGCGAGAATACGAAGGAAGTCGAGAGAATACCGATCAATGTGCATGTCAGATTCCTGATACTTTGCGCAGACCGTTGCAGTAATCACCTTTGACAATGCCGTTTTCGGTAATGATTGCGTTGATATACCGGGCCGGAGTGACATCGAACGCCGGATTGCGGACCCGGACCCCCTCCGGCGCAATGGCAATCCCCTTGATATGGGTCACCTCGCTGAAGGGGCGCTCCTCGATCGGGATCCTGCTGCCATCGGCAAGAGAGAGATCGAGCGTTGAAACCGGTGCGGCGACGTAAAAGGGGATATTATTCTCTTTTGCTAGCACCGCAACAGTGTAGGTGCCGATCTTGTTCGCGGTATCACCATTGGCGGCGATCCGGTCGGCGCCAACGACGCAGCAGGTAATCTCGCCACGATTCATGAAAAAACCGGCCATATTGTCTGAAATCAGTGTTGTCGGAATCCCCGACTTCATCAGCTCCCAGGCGGTCAGACGTGCCCCCTGCAGCCAGGGTCGGGTCTCGTCGGCAAAGACCTGGATCTTTTTACCCGCTTCGTGAGCGGCACGGATAACGCCGAGCGCGGTGCCGTACCCGGCTGTCGCGAGCCCCCCGGCATTGCAGTGGGTCAGAACCGTAGCACCTTCGGGAATCAACGTGGCGCCCCATTTGCCGATGTTTTTACAAATGGTCAGATCCTCCTGCTCAATCCGGATCGCCTCTTTTTTCAGCGCGTCACGGATCTTGTCGAGTTTTTTATCGCGATGCGCTTCCGCGACCCGCTTCATCCGTTCCAGTCCCCAGAAAAGGTTGACCGCCGTCGGGCGGGTGCGCCCCAGGACGTCGCAGACGTTATCGAGCTGGCGGTAGAAGGATTCATGGGTATCGGCGATGATCGACCGCGCTCCAAGGGCAACCCCCATGGCGGCGGCTACGCCGATGGCGGGCGCCCCACGGATGACCATCCCCCTGATCGCTTCGGCAACCGATTGAAAGTCGGTGTAGGTGTTGTAAACCTCTTCCCCCGGCAGACGGGTCTGGTCGATCATGACAACGGCGTCATCAAGCCATTCGATGGTGCGGAAGGACATGGCGGAACTCCTTTAATTTTGAGTACGGAAAACCTAACCACACTATCAATAGTGCTGTCAACAGTGTTATTCAAGCAACAGGGAGAGATACATTTTCCTGACAGTCGTGATGGTGTTACGTGAGTTTAACGTTTATGCCGAAGCGATAAGGCACCACCGCCACACAGGAAGTACATGGATTGTGCAGCCATTTTCCCGCACGGTTTCCTCTCCCTCAAGCGTGAGGATATAACCTTCCGACAGGCCAAACTCTGTCATCGCCTCCATTACGCCGGCGATCTCCCGTTTTCTCGTAGTCTGATCGTTCATGGCAGCGGTAACCTGGATGGCAGTTGTGACCTTACTGTTTTCCATGATCAGAAAATCGCATTCTTTTTTGCCTTTCCAGTAATAGCACTCACCGCCGCGCCGCTTAAGCTCGGTCAGCACAAGGTTTTCCAGTAGCTTGCCGATGTCTTCCGAAAATTTGAATGAGACAGACTGTATGAAGCCGGTGTCGATACTGTATATCTTGCGCGGGTAGGTTAGTTGCTGCCGCACCGAATAGGAAAAATGTTTGACTGTTAAAAAGAGATACACGTCTTCCAGGTAACCCAGATACTCCTCAAGCGTATGCTGAGCCGTACCAAGAATCGGTGATAACCCTTTTGGGCTGAAGGGAGAGGTGGCATTACTGATGAGATAATGCGCGGCAGCTTCATAGCGGGCTGTCTGGCGTATCGGATAGCGGCGCAGCACGTCTCTGGTCAGGATAGAGTTATAGTATTCCTTGAGTAGAAGTGTCTTAAGCTTTTTATTCGGTTCGCGAACGACCTCGGGGAAACCGCCCTCTTTCAAGTATTCATTAAACTGATGCAGCAGTTTTGGTTTGTTGGCCAATAGGACATGTCGCTCAAACCCCTTATTCCAGCCGGATGCAATAAGCGCCTCACGGAACGAGAAGGGGAATATTTCTGCTGTCAGAGTCCGTCCTGTCAGGAGGGTGGCGTAATCACCTTTGAGCAGGGAAGAATTTGATCCGGTGATGACCATCTTGATGTTTCGTGGTCCGTCATACAGTTTGCGAAGATCTCTCTGCCACTGGCCCGCTTCCTGTATTTCATCGAGGAAAAGGTACAGGCTTTCGTCAGGATTCATCAGCTCAAGATACTTCTCGTACAGAGTTAGAATTGAGATGCCGGTAAAGGCCGGGTCTTCCAGATTCAGGTGGAGTATGTTGCGCGGAGGAACGCCTTCATTCAGGAGACCTTGAACAAGCAGATGCAGGATAGTCGTTTTTCCGGAACGACGGACACCGGTGATGGTGAGTATTTCTTTCCGCTTCAGCAACTCTCGGATAAGGTCAATGTCTTCACGTTCAACAGCCTGAAGCCAGTCACTCTCGTTTTGCCACCAGGGATTCCAAAATGTGATTGACTCAAATAGATTCATTATGCCGCTCCTTAAACCTTATAATAGAGCATTATATGTAGTCACGATGTATATGCAAGCTAATTGTGCAGCCAGGCGCGGTATTGGAAAGGGATAAAAAAGATAAAAGCGGATAACAGCAAAAACAAAAAGTTTTTTTGGTAAAACCATATCGGTTCCGACTCGCCCAGGTTGGGCTGAATGAAGCTTTGGCAAATGCTGCCTTCCCTCAGGACATACCAAAAGTGCATTGCAAAGAAATCCGACACCAAGTCGTACACAAAACCACCCTTCAAAAGCGGAGTGTGATAATGGCCCCGGAAGCCCGCCCACAGGGGTTTAAGAGGAAATGTATGTTTGAATATTGCTGTGCCAAATCAGATATCCACGATTTTCACCGGTGGTTTATATGAGATAGGCTCCAAGTCCCTGTCGGAATTTCTTACATAAATGTAGCCACCGTTGGAAGCAGAAATTTTTTTTAAATAATATTAAATATTTACAATTTTGGCACAGCCATTGCTAATAAAAATGGCACTAACGAATTAAACGAGCGATTTGCGGATCGCATAAAAAAAGTATGGAGGAAAAGAAAATGAAATCGACATTATTGGCAGCAGTTTTGGCGGTTGGTTTAATAGTGGCTGGGATGGTTGTTACGGCTGGTGCGACTGAATGGACTCGTCATGATGAGAGTTGTAGTAATGGCGACTGCAAAAATGGAATCGTAACATCTTGGACATCTGTGTATGATTTTACTCCTGATGTTACGTTGGATAGCAAAGGAGATAAGGCCACTGCTACGTTTTCAAGTCTCCCTGGTTTTATTCCCGGAGTGGACACCCTAAGCAGTTTAGAATTCATCGTTACCGTGGAAGATGCAAAAAATAAAAATGATAAATATACTCTTAGCTCACTAAAGTGGAACACTCCTAAAATAAATCCAGACACCAATAGCAATAATCCTTTTTCAACTGCAACTACGGTGAATGGTGCCCATTCTGCTGATGTTATTGCAGATTTCCAAAAAGATGGAATTCTTGGTCTTGATATCAACTGGGCAGGTGGCGATTTTATTGTAATGTCTGTTGAAGCAATTGCAACCGGATGTGACATAAATATTGCAGCCCCCGTCCCGGAACCCGGTACCATGATGCTCCTCGGAATCGGCATGCTCGGAATGGCAGTATACGGCAAGCGTCGGATGAACAGGGAAGCATAGTCACGCAATTGATCGCTTTACCTCACAAACAACACAAAAGGGCGGTGCCATTCAGAGGCGCCGCCCTTTTCACTTTTCCACGACCCATCCGGACCATGTCAAATCGCTGGTGCTTGAATCAGAAAGAGTTACGGCTTCCAGCTGAACGTTTCATTCACCTGCATCCGCTTGAAAACGGTCTTGAGGTTGCGCTTTTTCAACGCCTGCTCAAACGCCTCCGGAGTGCCGGTCAGGGCAGCGTATGTGCCAAAATGCATCGGGATGACCATCTTCGGGTTGACCAGTTCGACTGCGGCAGCTGCGCTCTCCGGTCCCATTGTCATTTTATCTCCGATGCAGGTCAGCATAACGTCCACATTGGCTACGTTACCTATCAGCTTCATGTCGCTGAACAGATCGGTATCACCGGTATGATAGATCGTTGGGCCACCCGCAACAGCAATAACAAACCCTCCTGGATTACCTGCGTAGGCTATGCTTTTTGGCGGACCTGCCTTATCTTCATATTCCAGTGAGGAGCTATGCACCGCATGGGTAAAAGTCACTTTCACCTCACCCTCAAGAAGTATCACCGTTCCACCTGCGTTGCCGGCACCGGATGGGGCAGCCTGTTTAGCCGGGAAATCAGCATACTTGACCAATGCTTTCATCAGGTCATTGCTGGCTACCAGCTTGGCACCGGTTTTTTTGGCAATCTCAACGGTATTGCCAATATGGTCGCCGTGGGCGTGGGTCAACAGGATCTGATCAGCCTTATCGAGACCGGCCAGCAGCTCTTTTCCTTTGGGGTTGGCCGGATTAGCGAGCCAGGGATCGATCAGCAGAACCTTGCCGGTCGGTGTCGTGATTTTGAAGGCAGAATGGCCATACCAGGTGATGTCCGTTGTGGTGGCTGCAAATGCAGTCAATGGTGAAAGTGTCAGAGCAGTAAGAGCTATCAGTGCACGCGCGATCCGTTTCATGGTGAAGACCTCCTCGAATACGTTTGTAAATAACAACTGGACAAATTCTATCCTTTTTGTTTTTTCACGTAAACAGGAAATTACATCTCCATAATCACCGGTAGTATCACCGGTCGCCGCTCGATGGTCTTTTTGCAGAAGCGCCGCAGCGCCTGGTGGACAGTGGTCTTCACCTCGTCAGAATCGCAGCGCATTTCGGTGTTGATTTCATCCAGTTCAAACGCCACCACTTTGTGCGCATCTTCCATATATTCCTGACTTTCATCCTCGAAGACAAAACCGCGCGACACAATATCAGGGCAGTAAATAATGGCGCCGGTCGTCATATTAAGCCCGATGTTGACGATGCTTGCGGTCCCGCAGCACCATCCTGCCGACGTCACCCACCCCTTTGCCATCGACAAAAAATCGGCCTGATTCGATATGCTCGACAATCGCCGCTGTGTCGGAATAAAAGTAAACAACCTGGGGGGGCGGGGACTGGATACATATTTGCCAATTAATATGGATGACCCCAGAATTGCCCCCGATCTCTAAAAAAACGGGCAGGTTTTTACAGGGAGCTATTGGAGGCAGTTTTGATGCAGACAGAATACCGGGCGGGTTTTGGAATAACCTGAAGAACTGGCTGCATGTGCAGCTTTGCAATGCCAGCAGTCCGTTAATTGTGATGGCGCTTGTGGAGATTGGCAGAATTACGAATGGGCGGTTAGGGGGTTAGCATTATTAAATTGGGGATAATTTCCCCGGAATTACGGTGTCTCTCCCTGCATCACAACAACTCTGCTTTCTTCTTCTATAATTCGAAACATCGTGTGCCCAGTTGCTACCTGAACTGCCTTCTCTTCTGCCGATGTGTCGTCCTCGGTCATCTCCACCGGAGCCGTTTCAATCGGAGCAACGTCTTCGACAGGTATATCAGCCTGCATATCTGCAACTGCAGTTTCTGTCGGATTTATATTCATCTCTTCTTTTGAGACCAGGAAGTCGCTTTCATGAATATTCAGAGTCTGAAGAGCCTCGTACTGGTATTCCGGCGGCGCAACCGACTGTACCTTAAGCCGGTCAATGTTCACAGTTTGAAGTGAATCCATCACACCGTTGGCCGGACTTCTGCCAACAACAGTTTTTTGCAACTGATCCAGTTCCCGCTCCCGCTGGGTTGTTGAATACGGCTTTACTGAAGATTGTGGCTGTACATTCGCAACAATAGCTGGACGTGTAAGTCGGCGACGCTCCTCTGCAAACTGCTGCTGAGGATCACCTGCAGCCTGACTGGCAGCAACTGCGCAGAGCAGAAATACGGAATCAACGTAGAATATGGCTGGTCGCATACAACAGACACCTTGTAAAGTGACTACCGGACCCGCCGAAACGGGTCCGGAAAAAGACAAGCATCGGATTATTTTTCTCTGCTGAAATATATTGCCTTTGATTGATTCCAATCTGTTGGCGTCCCCGCAAAAAAATTCGCATCCGTTTCTGTTGAACCGTACATCGAAGACACGATACAAACTTTGCCGCTTGCGTCAAGAACAGCTCCGCTATGTGCGGTTCCAACCACATTGACATTAGCGCTCCAGGTGGCACCATTATCGGAACTCTTATTAACAGTTATACGTCCGTCAGGTCCCCAGTTGACATAATGGCCGACAACCGTGATTACCTTGCTGGAATTGACCGTGATGGATGGATACGTGCCATATACCGTCGCATTAGGTGTAACCGGTCGCTTGGTCCAGGTCTTGCCGCCATTAGTTGTTACGGCAACCCAAATGCTTAATGATGTTGGCGTAGATTCTTTGTAGGCTATATAGATATTATTTGCGTCATAAACGGCTATCGAAACATTATCACTCGCATTTGGCGAGATCGGTACACTTGACCAGGTTGAGCTGCCAAAAGATTTTTTGTGAAATGTAACGCTGTTGCCTACATAATCTACTGCATAAATGTTATTACTCCCGTCAATCGCGATGGCAAAATTATTCCAGTCAGCCCCCCACGGCAGAACAACAGGAGTCCCAAAGGTTGACTCTGCAGAATTTGCTGATGTATAGTTCAAGCCGTCAGAGGCACCAAAAAACAGATGGAGGCTGCCATTGGGCGCTGCGACAATCTTGGTTATCCACGGATCCACTGTTTGTGTGCCTGCGATGACGACGGGAGCACTCCAACCCGCCCCGGCAGGGCGATCAGCAAAAAATGAGTACATGAGTCCTTCTGTATCGGCCCATGTGGCAACAATAAGGTTCTTGCCGGTATAAAGTGGATCTTTGACTTTTACTATGCGTGGCTGTGTACCGGTTGCTGACAAGAGAGCCGGCACTCCCCAGGTTAAGCCTCCATCTGTACTCCGCACAATCCTTGCTTCGCCGTTTGTACCATTGAACGCAACATAGACATTATTTCCATCAACAACAAGCTGCCTATTGTCGTTAATATCATCCATAAAGCCATCTGCCACCTTTGTCGACTTGGCACCCAGATTGAATACCGGGACCGCTGGCGTTGCAGCTAACGCCAGAGAAGCCGTCAACATAAGACCTGTCACAATTACTGCCATTCTTTTTAACATATTTTCTCCTTTAACATAAAATTCTGTGCTCAGCACAGATAGCGTGTAATTCAAGCAGATATAAACAGTAATATGGTGATGATGCTCTGACCATTAAAAAATTTCTTCCCTTGCAGGTCGGCCGAACAATTCTAATTAAAGCAGGCGACGGTTACTATCATACTCAATTTATTAAAGCAACTATAATTGCAACCAAAAATAGAATTTATTCATAGGCCATCCGGTGCAGCCGTTCTACCAAGCTTTGGGGGGGGGCTGTAGAGTTCTGGGGACATAATTTCGGAAATGAGGGAGTGTTACGTGTCGCATTATTTGAGGCTCATTGTTACGAGGGAGTTCTGGGAACACACACGGTTTTATGAAACTTTCAGAAAATGTCACCCCCAATAAGCTGTATCGTGGGGACCAAGGGCAATGAACTTGATGGTGTCGTCAAGACTGTCAGGACAGTCTGCACAGAGGACAATGGCATCGTCTCCCTTCTTTCGGCAGGTTGCGCAGTAAAGGAAAATAATCAGGAAATTGCGTTTGACTGAGCAACTGTAGAAACCACGAAAGTTTCCTTTGAGCGGTTCACCCAGAGCCACTGGACTTTCGCAGATCATAGTCACTTTTTTTCGGACAGCTTCTTTTATTGAACTGTGTTTTTTGAGAGAGGCAGCAAAATCATCACTAAAAACAAGATTCATTTAAAAACCTCATCATAACTGAGCCAACTGACGGTACCTGCTTTAACTCGTTCAATTGTGCTTAGAAGTGAATCAGAAAAATCAGGGTCTGCCAGTATCGTTTCAGTAGGGTCATTTTCCTTAACCCGCTTCAGCTTTAGAGCGAATTGGGTAAAGACCTCGGAAACCGTTGTTCGCTGGGTTTCAGCATATTCTTTGATAAAGTCAATTAAGTCGGCGTCAAGAGTAAGGTTGATTCGAGATTTTTGCATAGCGCACCTCCTGGATGTTACATTATGCGCATGACATGCGTCTTGTCAAGTTAGGTCATCACACCAATCAGTTTCTTGCTTGCCACATTTCCAATCATTGAGTACATTGATGTCACTGCAATCACTGGAGGCACTCAAATGGCTAGTATTACTGTTAGAAATATTGATGAATCATTGAAAACCAAACTTCGTCTGCAATCGGCACAGCATGGCTGCTCGATGGAAGCTGAGGTGCGCAATATTCTGCGTCAGGTTCTCTTGCCGTCCGCAGCTCAGTCTGATTTTGCTGTTCGTGTTCATCAGCGCTTTGCTGCTTTGAATATGGATACCCTGTCGATCCCGTCACGTCAGGAAGTACGTACTCCCCCGGACATGGATATTTGATTATGGGTGGCATTATACTGGATACCAATGTGCTGTCAGAATTGATGCGGTCGCAGCCAGATCCTGTCGTGCTGGAGTGGTTTGCGCGTCAAACTTCGGTGATTTTTTATACGACTGCAATTACACAGGCGGAAATAATGCTTGGTGTTGCACTTCTGCCTGCCGGCAAACGCCGTCAGGCGCTTGCGGAAGCTGCCGAGAAAATGTTCCGGGAAGATTTTTTTGGCAACTGCCTCCCGTTCGATGAATCTTGCTCCCATCACTATGCTTACCTTGTTGCAAACCGCCGCCGCTCAGGTTTTTCAATCACAACCGAAGATGCCCAGATTGCCGCGATAGCCCTGAATCGCACCATGCCGCTTGCCACTAGAAACACCAAGGACTTTCTTCATATTGAAGGGCTGACTCTTCATAACCCTTGGTTCCTGCCATAACACACCACAGGGGTAACCCTCTCCCTCAGGGAGAAGGGATTGTTTAAGCTTTTGCGGTGGATTAGAACGAATCAGGTAGAATGATGAGCGTATTTGAGATACCGGCTACATCTCCATAATCACCGGTAGTATCACCGGTCGTCGCTCGATGGTCTTTTTGCAGAAGCGCCGCAACGCCTGACGGACGACTGTTTTCACCTCTTCAGCATCGCAGCGCATTTCGGTGTTAATCTCCTCCAGCGCGAACGCCACAACCTTGCGGGCATCTTCCAGATATTCCTGACTTTCATCCTCGAAGACAAAACCGCGCGACACAATATCAGGGCCGTATATAACAGCCCCCGTGGTCATATTCAGTCCGATGATAACGACGATCATACCGTCTTCCGAGAGATGCTTGCGGTCCCGCAGCACCATCCTGCCGACATCACCCACCCCTTTACCGTCGACAAAAACCCTGCCTGATTCGATATGCTCGACAATCGCGGCGGTGTCCGAATAAAAGGAAACGATTTGTCCATTGGTCGCGAGGATGCAGCGTTCCTCAGGGATGCCGACTTTACGGGCCAGTTGGATATGTTTGATCAGATGACGGTATTCTCCGTGAATCGGAATGAAAAAGCGCGGCTGCACGGTGTTGAGCATCAATTTCAACTCTTCCTGGCTGGCGTGCCCGGAAACATGCACCTCGGAGACCCGTTCATGAAAAACTTCGGCGCCGCGGCGGTAGAGATGATTGATCAGTTCCGAGATGGTACGCTCATTGCCCGGAATGACGCGGGAGGAGAGGATAACGGTATCACCTTTTTCGAGTTTGATCTGTTTATGATCGTCCATGGCGATGCGGGTCAGAGCGCTCATCGGCTCCCCCTGGCTGCCGGTGGAGATGATGCAGACCTGTTCCGGGGGCAGATGAGGTAGTTCGCGCAGATCCATGAGATCTTCGTCGGCAATCGTCAGATAGCCTAAATCCCGGGCGATCTGAACATTTTTCAGCATCGAACGGCCATTAAGGAGGATCTTGCGGCCGCAGCGTGTGGCGACATCGACAACCTGTTGGACACGGTGGATGCTGCTGGAGAATGCCGCGACAATGATACGGCCCGTGCATTTCGGGAAAATATCGCCGAACGCTTCACCGACATATTTTTCCGAGAGCGTGTACCCTTCGCGCTCGACATTGGTGGAGTCCGACAACAGTGCCAGAACACCCGCTTCGCCGTAGCGCGACAGGCTGGCCAGATCGGTCAGCTGGCCGTCTACCGGGGTGTGATCAATTTTGAAATCGCCGGTATGAATGACAACCCCTTCCGGACAGGTTATTGCCAGAGCACAGCCATCAACAATAGAATGGGCCACGCGCAGGAACTCGACCTGAAACGAGCCGATTGCCACGGTTTCGCGAGGTACTACGATTATCAGCTCGACGGCGCCGTCCAGTTTGTACTCCTCCAGTTTGGCGGTAACGAGACCGAGTGTCAGGGCAGTGCCGTAGACCGGAACATTGAGTTCCTGCAGGACAAAGGGGAGGGCGCCGATGTGGTCTTCGTGACCGTGCGTAAGACAGATCGCCCGTACCTGTTCCGAACGCTCCCGCAGCCAGGTGATGTCAGGGATGACATAGTCGATGCCGAGCATGTCGGGGGTGGGAAACATCAGGCCGCAATCGACGATCATAATATCGTCACCATACTGGTAGGCCATCATGTTCATGCCGATTTCGCCCAAACCGCCGAGGGCGACTATCTGCAGTGCTGAATATGATTCTGCTCCATCCATAGCTTATCTTTCCTGTTGCAGGGGTACCAGCGCGGCAATTTTCTTATCGCATTTTTCGATCCAGCTCATACCGGGTGTGACCAGCCAGTGGTCGGCGTAGAACGAACTGCGCAGGGAGCGATAGGCAATCAGGGCGCGGTTTACATCGCCGAGACGTTCATTGGTTTCACCGATCAGCCAGAGCTTTTCTGCAGCCATTTCAATGGTCGGGTGGTAGGGGATATACATGTGCAGAGCGGATTCGTATCCGGCCACCGCGCCGGTAAAATCGCCCTTGCGATAGGCTTCTTCGCCCCGGCTGAACTGACTGCTCATGCGCCACCAGGTTCCTGCAAGGAAAAGGAGCATGCTGATCAGGCAGATAACGATGCCATTGGCGATGATGTTTTTCAGCTGTTCGTTCATGAAATTACCTGCCCTGGAAAAAACCGGGAATAAAGGTGAGCAGAACGCCTAACGCACACGAGACAACTCCGCACAGGACGACAACCGCTGCCGCGATGTCAAAGGGTTTTTTCAAGCGATGAGCCGCTGGAAATCCCCAGATCATGCCGGCCAAACCGGCGATAATCAGTACAATATACTGATAACCGATAGTCATTCAATGCTCCAGAACGGATTCAATCTGTTTTCGTACCTGCTCCATCATCCAGCTTTCTGCTTCACTCCTGCGGAGTTCGGAAGGGAACGCGACCGGAGGATGCAATGTGATGCTGATATTGCCGCTGAACAGCCTGATCCGGTTGGCCGGATTTACCCGCCCGCTGCCGTTGATCGTAACCGGAATGACCGGTACGTCTGCTTTACGCGCAAGTATGAACCCGCCGCGTTTGAACGGCAGCAGGGTGCCGTCCGTTGTGCGGGTCCCCTCGGGAAACAGGACGACGCTCTTGCCCTGATTAATCGCCGCTGCGGCCTCATCAAGACTCTGCAGCGCTTTACGGCCATCGCCGCGATCGAGGGGGATATAGCCGCCACGGCGCATGGCATGGCCGAACAGCGGAATTTCGAAGAGTTCCTTCTTGGCAATCCAGTAAAAGCGTCGCGGCATAGCCGCCAGAAGAGCTAAAATATCAAAGTTGCTCTGATGGTTGCTCATAAAGATCACCGCTCCTTCCGGGAGCAGTTCACTGCCGCTGACCGTTACCTTGACCCCGTTCAGCGCCAGCATCAACCGTGCCCAGGTGCGGGCGTGCCAGGCATGAACGCGTCCACTCCCGTCAAAAAGCGTCGAAAGAACGGAGCTGACCGAAAACAGGAGTGTCAGAGGGATAAAAACCGCCAGGTAGAGGTACGCGCGAATCATCGCCTTAATCCAAAGAGGTACGGAAGCGTTTTTTTTCTGACACGATGCGTTTTTCTGTGAGGCGATTTTCTTTTGTTCTTTTCGGCACACGAGTGGCGATACGTTTTTTGATAATGCGCTCACGACGTGCCAAAGCATGGCGCAGTCGTTCCATGGCAACTGCACGGTTTTGGAACTGGCTGCGATTCTCCGAAGCCTGAGCCACGATTCCGGTCGGCAGGTGGCGGATTCGTACCGCTGAATCAGTGGTATTGCGGTGCTGTCCCCCCGGACCGGAGCCGCGGTAAAATTCGATTTTTATGTCAGCTTCATGGATTTCGATCACAAATTGGTTATCCTGCTACCCTTCTGCCTTCAAGTCACGGGCCATCAGTTCAATGACCGCCTGCCGCGCCGGTTT
Organism: Desulfuromonadales bacterium; assembly: GCA_013349405.1. GTDB lineage: Bacteria > Desulfobacterota > Desulfuromonadia > Geobacterales > Pseudopelobacteraceae > JACRCG01. The sequence continues at coordinate 71,998 of DUZS01000013.1, forward strand.
GTTCTCGTGCAGAATCTGGTAGGTCTTCTCCACGATCGGCATTTCGGCGCCACGCTTACGGGAGAGCTGATAAACGGACGCGGCGCTCTTGACCCCTTCTGCGACCATACGCATCTCGGCAAGAATATCGGTCAGCATCATTCCCTGACCAAGCTTGAAGCCGACGGTACGGTTGCGGGAAAGATCACCGGTGCAGGTTAACACCAGATCTCCCATGCCGGCTAATCCCGAAAAGGTCGTGCTTTGCGCCCCCATGGTCTGTCCGAGACGGTTCATTTCTGCAAGGCCGCGTGTAATCAGGGCGGCTCGGGCGTTGTGGCCGAAGCCGAGGCCGTCGCAGATTCCGGCGGCAATGGCGATAACGTTTTTAACGGCCCCGCCCAGTTCGACACCGATAACATCACTATTGGTATAGACCCGGAGGCAGGGGCAGCTGAAAGCGGCCTGAACCCGCCCGGCTGCAGTGGCATTCCGTGACGCAGCGACTATCAGTGAGGGAAGTTCCTGAGCGACTTCGCGGGCAAAGGTCGGCCCGGAGAGTGCGACATACCGGGCCAGCGCATCGTCACCGAGCAACTCTCCGCATATGAGGGACACCGTCTGGAGGGTTTCCAGTTCAATCCCTTTTGAGGCATTGGCAATAATCGCGTCATGGGTAATATGGGGGGCCAGCTGTTTCAGCACACCGCGCATCACCTGAACCGGCGTTACCAGCAGCACAATGCTGCGTCCGCGTACGGCTTCCTCCAGGTCTCCCGTGCAGGCGAGAGTCGGGTGCAGGTTGATTCCGGGGAGATAGAGCGAATTGGTACGGCGTGCATTAATTTCCGCCACGAGTTCCGGCTCATATGCCCAGAGCACCGTATCATTGCCGTTAGCCGCCAGACGACCGGCTAACGCGGTACCCCAGCTGCCGCCACCGATAACGGCGATCCGTTCGATCTCTCTCGTTCTGCTCATTACCTCCTCATTCATCGAAGTCATCGTCATCAAATCCCTCCTCCAGACGCGGATCATATCCTTCCGCCAATGTCTGCCGGGCAGCGTCGACACTGTCCAGAATTAAACGCCGCACGAAAGGGTGACGAGCATCGGGTAGAAAATTGCCGACCAGACTTAATGCCGTCGCCAGGGTTTTTTGGACGGCGCTCTCGTCACTTTCGATCTGCTGAAGGTAATCGGCGGTCAGCAGCAGCCGCTTGATGATATCGGCACGCCTCGGTGCTATCAGCGTGTCACAGCAGAGTGATATCTCCACTTCCAGGGCCTCCGGCGCTACGGAGTCCGGTTCGCCGTCCGTTTCTAACGCAGTGAAGCGATCAGCAACATCATAGAGTGCCGTTTCGGTTAGGACCCACCCTTCAAGGCCAGGTTCATCAAGCAGGTCGTTGCTGGTGGCAACGTATCCCGGAATTTTTTCAACAATATCTTCAAGATATGTGAGCTTGAACCGGGGAATATACACTTCCGGCCTGAGAACATCGGGGCGGAAGAGGCGCATATCAACGTAGAAATCGGGCGGGAGGTAAAAACCCCCTTCGCGGCTGCGGTGGAGTGCGTCACGGAGTGAAGCAAGAGCATACACTGAATCGACCGGCATGAGCATTTCGCCGCCGGCCACATCTTTTAATATGTGGCTATACTCCTTTTCATCCTTCATGCGATAGCTGATCGCGTTCAGCAGACCGTCACTCTCGCCGGTCAGAATCAGCATCGCAGCGAAGGCATGGTCATCAAGCTGCCATGAGAACCAGAGGGTTCGTGAGCCGTAAAAGTCCACGGGGCCGGCATATACTTCATGAAACGGGAGCGGTTGCTGAAGAGTCTGCGGCAGTTCGAGCGCCTCACGGATGCCGGTGAATGAGAGGCGCAGGATATTTCGTCGGATCAGGTCGGTAAGATCCCCCGCAAGGCGTATTTCGGCGCGTTGCAGGACATCAAGGGCATAGCCGCACCGTGCCCGTCCCAAAGCTTTGATCGCTGCGCATGCGATTTCCTGCTTTTCGAAGGAGAGCAGTATTTCCAGCAGCGCCACCGCTTCGGCTGAGGCCTTTTCAGAAAGGCGCTGCATCATTTTTACGCGAAATTCGTCGGCAACATCGAGAAAACTGTCGATAAACCGGACAAGTCCGCGCTCATTATCACCCAGGCAGTCATCGACAAAACCTTCAAGAGTGGGGGAGCCATAGCCTGTCATGGCGGCGAAGGGGGGGGCGGTGACATCAATACCGCTTTCGTGAAGCAGATCGAGGAGGGCCAGTTTGCCATCCTCTTCCAGATCCTTGCGCTGCAACGTGATCTGGATCAGCTGATCCATCCAAGCTGAGGCGTCAAAGAAATCAAGCATGCAGGTATAACGATACAGGGCGGTGCCGTTCTGCTCACGCCAGAGTTTGCGAACCAGTGGAGAAAGCGCCCGTTTGCCGGATTTCTGCAGCCGCCTGCCGATGCGCTCCATCTGCTCACCGGTCAGGTCGTCCCGCTTGAGAAAATCCAGCAGTCGGTTGATACGACGCCGTTCCCGCAGAGTTTTGTCTATTTTTAGGGGGAGGGTCATGTTTTTACGTGCCTTCATACCTTTTTCGTCAGCGGAAGGACTTTATCACACGAACCTATTGAAGGCAATCATGTCTGCAAATCATTGTCTGCAAATAAGTTACAAGACCGGCTTGCCAACAATTTTAGAGAGCAGGACGATGGCGTCACCCGTGTCGACAACGCCATTCGGCACTGATATGCCATTTATAACGGGAGCCACATCAAGCCGAGCTACCTGCTCCGCAGTCGGTGTTACTTTTCCGGAGCCGATCTGAAGTGCGAGCAGGGCATCGGATAACGTAGTACCGCCTGTGACCGGCAGGATAATGGTGGTTGCGGCAGAACGGCTGCCGGAGACGTTGCCGGCGGCATCTTTGGCCCAGGCGTAGGCGGTCTTGCTGCCTTCTCCGGAGAAAGTGAAGCTTGTCGGTGCGGTGACAGACCAACCGGGTGCAGTTGCCGCCGGTGTTGTGGCGCTTTCGCTGATCAGGTAGCCGGTGACACCGATGGCGTCGCTGGCGCTAATTCCGGTGACCGGAACAGTCAGTGCTGCGGCGGTGGACGGCAGGGAAAAGGTGGTCACCGTCGGGGCGGTAACATCCGGAATCGGATTGTTCACCGTCACAGATACGGAGGAGGATTGTGCGAAGTTGCCGGCACTGTCTCGGGCGATGGCCATCAAGGTGCAGTTACCGTTGACAAAAGAAGTCGTGTTCCAGCTGAACGCATAAGGGGCCGTGTTGCTTGCAAACAGGAGCGCGCCGTTACGGTAAAACTCTACCATGCTCACTCCGACGTTATCACTGGCGCTGGCTGTAATCGCTACGGTGCCGCTTACGTCTGTATTAGCGGCGGGAGAGGTGAGAGAGATAGAGGGAGGGACCGCTTCAAGGACTGCAACTACATTGGAATAGGGACTTTCAAGCCCTGATGTGTCATAGGCGGTAACGGCAACATAGTACGTCCGGTTGGGATCAAGACCGCTGATGGTCGCTGTGGTCAGATTGTGAACATCGACAGGAGAGGTGCCTTCGACAGCACCGACGCCGTCAAAAGGGAGCGAGGAGGAGTCCGCTGTATAGTACACCTTGTAACCGCCCAGATCGGGCTCACTGTTTGCGTCCCATGAAAGTGTCACAGTCTCTGCAAAACAGATTGTTTGCCCGACGAGAAGGCTCGTTATGATGACATAAAATATAAGCGCAGATAATGTGCAACGGCTGTAGCATGTGTTAGACATAAGTCCCTCTATAAGACAAAAAAGCGGGTCGTCGATACCTGTGCAGTAATTCGGCGACCCGGCTGTCTCTAAGAGACCCTGTAGGCTTTCCGTCCCATCCTCACGGATGGTTTAGTATTTTCGTGTACCACAAATAAAAAACCGGGTCGTCGACACCAGTACGGTAATTCGGCAACCCGGCTGTCTCCAAGAGACCCTGTAGGCTTTCCGTCCCATCCTCGCGGATGGTTTAGTATTTTCGTGTACCAAAATTTTAATCCTGTCTACACGGTATAGTGTGGTTAGTCAATCAATAATTTTGCCAATAATTTTGCCGGATCTATAATAAATACTTACATATAAGATAGATACAGTTTCATGGGGTTGCCCACCCTTTTGCCCGCTCAAGTGCTCTGCTCCAGCAATTGCGCAGCTCTGCCGCCTCACTTCGCTCCATGGCCGGAGTAAAGGTCCGTTCCACCTTCCAGAACCGGCCGATCTCAGCGCGATCACGCCAATAGCCGATTGCCAGACCGGCCAGGTAGGCTGCTCCGAGTGCGGTCGTCTCCCGCACCTGTGGCCGCACGACCGGAACGCCGAGGAGATCTGCCTGAAACTGCATCAGCAGATCATTGTCAGTGGCTCCGCCATCCACCCGCAGTTCGGTCAGCGGAGTGCCGGAGTCCTTTTCCATCGCTTCGAGTAGATCGGCACTCTGAAAGGCGATGCTTTCCAGAGTGGCCCGGGCAAGGTGCGCCGCCGTAGTGCCACGCGTGATGCCTAGTATGGCGCCGCGAGCGTACGGATCCCACTGCGGGGCGCCGAGGCCGGTAAAGGCGGGAACGAGGTAGACGCCGCCGTTGTCGGGCACCGATGCGGCCAGAGCTTCGACCTCACCTGAGGAACGGATGATGCCGAGGCCATCACGCAGCCACTGCACTGCCGCACCGGCGGAGAAAACGCTCCCTTCAAGGGCGTATTCAGTCTCCCCGTCGAGCCGGCAGGCGACGGTGGAGATGAGATTCTGCCCGGAGGTAACCGGACGCCCGCCGGTATGCATCAGCATGAAACAGCCGGTGCCGTAGGTGTTCTTGACCATGCCGGGGCGATCGCAGAGCTGGCCGAACAGCGCCGCCTGCTGGTCACCGGCGATGCCGGCAATCGGTATCCGTGACGCGAAAAAACGGGCTGCGGTCTCACCGTAGACAGCGCTGGAGTCGACTACTTCAGGGAGAACTGCTGCCGGGATCCTCAACAGTTCCAGAAGCTCCGGATCCCAGGCTCCGGTGTGGATATTGAACAGCAGCGTCCGTGAAGCGTTGCTGGCGTCAGTCAGGTGCCGCTCTCCTCCGGTCAGGTTCCAGACGAGCCAGGAATCGATCGTACCGAAGGCCAGTTCTCCCGCTTCTGCCCTCGTGCGAGCGCCCGGAACGTGATCAAGAATCCAGGCCAGCTTGGTGCCGGAGAAATAGGGGTCGAGCAGCAGTCCGGTTCGGGCGCGAAAGAGCGGCTCATGCCCCTGGCGCCTGAGAAGATCACACTCGCCAGCGGTGCGCCGGTCCTGCCAGACAATCGCATTGTGGATCGGTTTTCCGCTCCGGCGGTCCCAGACGACTGTTGTTTCACGCTGGTTGGTGATGCCGATGGCGGCAATGTCAGCGGCGGCTGCACCGGCACGGGCAACGGCCTCGATGGCCACACCAAGCTGTGAGGCCCAGATCTCCTCCGCGTCATGTTCAACGAGGCCGGGTGCGGGAAATATCTGGCGGAACTCTTTCTGAGCAAGGCCGCGAACGGTGCCATCATGGTCAAACACGAGGGCACGGGAACTGGTTGTTCCCTGGTCAAGGGCGAGGATGAAGCTCATTGTCCATAACCTCCGTTATTTTGTTGTTCCGGTTTGCCTGCCGTCGGAGGGATCGGCGTGCGATTATTTACGGCAAAGACCTCGATACCGGCCTTGGTCTCCAGTGGGCAGACATTTTCGCAGATGCCGCAGCCGTTGCAGATCTCCTCAACGAGATACGGCTCTTTAACGGTTCGCGGCAGACCGTCAAGCCCGACCACCGTGACGGAACGGGAGCGGATCGCTTTATCCGGAATCGGGCAGTGCTCTTCACAGACGATGCAGTCGATCTTGCGGGCAAACGGGAGACAGTGGTTTTTATCGAACACCGCCTTGCCGATTACTTCCCGTTTTTTTGCCTCCAGCGGAAGAGCCGGGATAGCTCCGGTCGGGCAGACCTGGCCGCAGAGGGTGCAGTTGTACTCGCAATAGCCGAGTCGCGGAATGACCTGAGGGGTGAAAATGCCCTCCAGTCCGGCTTGATAGGTCGCCGGATAAAGGGCGTTTTTCAGGCAGACCTTCATGCATTCGCCACAGCGGACGCATTTTTTTAGAAAATCATTCTCGTTCTGTACCCCTGGAGGTCGCAGCAGTCGCGACTCTTTTTCGGGAGGACGGAAACGCGTCGGCACGGCCAGCAGCAGGCCTCCCGCAAAGCCTCCGAGCAGCAATCGCCGCTCCGGAAGGAGCGGCCCGGTGACACTCACTGATTTTCGGAGGCGGAATGATATCCTGTCGTGGGGACAGCCCCGGTGGCACGCCATGCAGAGGGTACATTCCTCTTTGCGCAGCGTGTCCTGATCAAAGCCGGTCGGACAAAGCTCGCGGCACTGCCCGCAGTCACTGCACAATCCGCCCGGTGTCCGCTCGAACAGGGAAAAGCGTCCCAGCCAGCCGAGCAGTGTGCCGAGCGGGCAGAGGTTTCGGCACCAGTTGCGGGTTTCATACCGTTCCAGGGCGATAATGCCGAGAAGGGTGGCGGCAGAAAGGAGCGCCAGGGGATACATCGTGTCGCGAAAGGGGAGCAGATTGTCACGGATCAGCGCGTAGGCCGGCGCGACGGCATCACGCCGTTCGCCAATGATCCGGTACAGACCGACCCACCACTCCCTGGCGGCGCTGCCGAGCAACGGATAAAGAAAAAATGTCAGGCCGCGCAGCAGAATGGCGATCGGATCGAGCAAGCCGCTCAAGTTGAGGTTGACCAGTGATGCTGAGAGCAGCGGCAGCAGCAGCCAGTATTTGGTGGTGCCCTTGAGCGCACGGATTGGCACACTCTTTTTGATGCGCGTGGTCACCAGATCGAGGATGGTACCGAGTGGACAGATCCAGCCGCAGAAAAAACGTCCGAGTAAAAGCGTCGCCACAGCCATCAGCAGCGCCGGAAATAACAGCCATGTCCATGATTTTGCTGCCAGCAGGTAGCTGATCAGGACCAGGGGGTTGGCGCGAAAGAACGAATTGACCGCTGCATTGATCTCATCGCGGCCACGGTACTCGGTCTGAACGAACAGGAGCAGAAAGAGAGCAAGGAAGAGTAGCTGGCATATGCGGGCAGGCGTGGGTTTCACCGTCTACGCCTTGACAACCTTGATTTTATCGAGGTTCATTTCGCCGAGGCCCCGTTTGTAGGCGGCAACAGTCACCGGAATATCGGCCGGTTTCATGCCGAACAGCGTTGTCGCATAGGCGTCTGCTGCGACGATATCGGTGGAGGCGATGACCTTGTTAAGCACCTTGACGTCGGCGATATTGCCACCCTGCGGGCCGTGGGCGGTCAGAATGCGGGTCGCATCGATGATGGTAAGATGACTCTTGAAATGTGCGTTGAGATCTGCTAGAGCGACATCGATAGTGCGGTGGATATAGCCACGACTGCCCCCCATGATGCCCATAATATTCTTCAATCCAAGCGTCAGTTTGGAGAGTCCGTGGTGCTTCGCTACCGGAACATTGATATAGACATTCGCCGAAAGCGCTTCATCATACAGTTCCCATTCTTTGAGAAACTGGCCATTCAGCGTGACTTTTTTGAACCGCTCCGTTTCAATCTGCTTGCACTCGACACCCTTCATGCCTTTCAGGGCGCCCTCAATGCCGCTGTTGACATAGCAGCGACGCGAGTCATTGCAGGTGTTATCAAACACTTTGACCTTTTTTGCCCCCGCCGCCAGACACTCCTCCACGACCGCCCGTACCACCAGCGGGTGGGTATTAGCGGCAAGATCGCTGGAGCGATCCCACCCCATATTTGGCTTTACCACGACGACATCGCCCGGCTTGACAAACCTGCTCATTCCGCCGACTGCGTTGATGGCCTTCCGGGTAATTGCAGGGTAATCGGTGCCTTCCGCAACAGCTACCAGAGGCTGCTCATTGGCCGCGAAAACATCTGTAACCAGAACAGGGCCGAGTAATACTGCACTGCCGGTAGCCTTGATAAACGTTCGTCTGTCCATGTAATCCTCCTGAGCAATTGTAGGAAAAAAGGTTTGTGCCCCGGATTGTACTCTTCCGGATGGATATTTCAAGCGCTCTTACACATATAAAAAATTGAGCGGTTTTTCAGGTTGCGTGGCAGGTATATTTGCACTACCATGCCACCACATTTTTCAGCCCGTAATAAAAAGTATCCCCAGCTCAGCCCCATATAATTTCATAGCGAGGAGTACCCGTAAAAATGGATGAACACCTTCAGGCAACACCGATCTGCAGCAGGCATCGTAACCTTCATGCCCTGATGGCCCCGTTTGGCGGGTGGGACATGCCTATTCAATATGAGGGCATTATCGCAGAACATAGCTGGTGCCGCACCAGGGCTTCACTCTTTGATATCTGCCATATGGGCGAGTTCATTTTTCAGGGTGATTTTGAGAGCGGCGGCCTGGAGGATGTCTTCACTTTTTCGGTAAAATCGATTCCGCTCGGTCGCTCACGCTACGGCTTCCTGCTCAACGAGCAGGGGGGCATTATCGACGACCTGATCGTGTTTCGCCTGGCTGGAGACAAGGTCATGATCGTGGTTAATGCCGCCACGGCACCCAAGGACTTTGCCGTTATCAAGGGGCGCCTGAAGGGAGGCCTGTTCACCGACATTACCGCTGCCACCGGCAAGCTCGATCTTCAGGGGCCGCTGTCGCGCGACGTTATGGTTGCATTCTTCGGGGAGGAGGTCGCCACAATCCCCTATTTCAAATTTGTCACGATGAATATCCTCGGAGTCGAGACGATAGTCAGCCGCACCGGCTATACCGGTGAGTTGGGGTATGAAATATTCATCCCGGCGGAAAAAGTCTGCGGGTTGTGGGATCTGCTGCTGACGGACGAACGGGTCAAACCGGCCGGACTCGGCGCACGCGACGTGCTGCGTCTTGAAGTCGGCTATTCACTGTACGGCAGTGATATTGATGAGGAAACGACGCCTCTGGAGGCGGGTCTGGAGGCGTTTGTCAATTTCGACAAAACCTTTATCGGTAAGGAAGCACTGCTGAAATTGAAAGAGCAGGGTGTTACCCGTGAGAAAATTGCCTTTGAGGTCAACGGTCGGCGTTCGCCGCGACACCATTATGCTATCTGCTCAGCAGGGAAGGTCGTCGGAAATGTGACCAGCGGTGTCTTTTCGCCGATTCTTGGCAGGGGCATTGGTATCGGCTTTGTCTCGCTGGAAAATGTTGCAATCGGTACGCCGCTGACTATCAGCCACGAGAGGGTCAGCATGGAAGCGACGGTCTGTGAGTTGCCGTTTTTCAAGGATGGTTCGGTGCGTGCGTAATAAACTCAAGTTCGCAGTTGCTTAAAAGTCCCCTCCCCCCTGGCGGGGGAGGATTTGGTATGCCAATAAAGGAGGAATGAAAAAATGAGCATGTATTTCACCAAAGAACACGAGTGGGTAAAAGTAGCGGGAAACGTAGGAACTATAGGCATCAGCGATCACGCTGCGCATGAACTGGGTGATATCACCTTCGTGGAACTGCCGAAGATCGGCGCGACCGTCACACAGTTCGGTGTGCTCGGCAGCATCGAATCGGTCAAGGCGGCCAGCGATATTTTTTCACCGCTGTCCGGCAAGGTAACCAAGGTAAATGATGCGCTGGAGACCGCCCCTGAGGTCGTCAACGAAAGCGCTGAAGATGCAGCCTGGATGGCTCAGATTGAAATCGCCGATACAGCAGAGCTTAAAAATCTCATGACGCAGGATCAATATAACGATTACCTGAAAACTTTGTAGGGAGAAATATACCATGAACGACAGCCATTACTGTCCCCATACACCGGAGGAGATTGCAGAAATGCTCTCCGTTATCGGCGTGGCCAGTGTTGAAGAACTTTTCGCACCAATCCCGGCTGCACTTAGGGCCAAGACGTTTAACATCCCTCCCGGCATGTCCGAATTTGAAACATTCAGCAGGATGCAGGAGATTGCCGGAGAAAACAGCCAGGGGATGACCCACTTCATCGGCGGCGGATTTTATGATCACATCATTCCCTCTGTTGTGGACCATCTCGCCAATCGCTCCGAGTTTTACACCGCCTACACCCCCTATCAGCCGGAATGCTCCCAGGGAACACTGCAGGCGTTATTCGAATATCAGACCGCCATCTGTCGCCTGACCGGGCTGGATGTCTCTAACGCCTCGCTCTACGACGGCGGCACCGCATGCGCTGAAGCGGCGATGATGGCGCTGCGCGTGACCGGCCGGAACAAAATAATTCTGGATGGCTGTGTCAGCCCATTCTCCCGGGAGGTGCTGAAAACCTATCTCTTTAATCTGGATGTAGATATCGTCGAGATTGCTCCTCTGGACGGCCTGCTCAACCGGAGTGCGCTTGCTGCTGTACTTGATGACAGTGTCGCTGCCGTGCTGGTGCAGAACCCCAACTTCTTTGGCAGTATCGAAGATTTCAGCGCTCTGTCGGAGCAGGTTCATGGCGTCGGTGCATTATTGATCGGCTCGGTCTATCCGATATCGCTCGGCATCCTGAAGTCACCCGGCGAGATCGGTATTGATATCGCTGTCGGTGACGGTCAGAGCCTCGGTAATCCTCTCTCTTTCGGCGGCCCCTCCTTCGGTTTCATCGCTGCCACAAAGAAATATATCCGCAACATGCCGGGTCGTATTGTCGGCGAAACCGTGGACCGGAACGGTAAACGCGGCTTTGTCCTGACGCTGCAGGCTCGCGAACAGCATATCAAACGCCACAAGGCAACTTCGAATATCTGTAGTAATCAGGGACTCTGCGCTCTGCGCGGCTTGATCTTCCTCTCCTCAATCGGTAAAGAAGGGCTTACCGACCTGGCCCGTCTGAACCGGGACAAGGCAGAATACGCCAAGTCTTTATGTGTCGGTATTCCTGGCGTGTCCCTGCTCCAATCTTCCGTTACCTTCAACGAATTTACTTTGGTCCTGCCGAAACATGCCGCTGACGTCGTTGCCGGGCAGCTTGAAAAGGGTATTGCTGCCGGTGTACCGTTGGGGCAGTATTACGATGGGTTGGAGAATTGTCTGGTGGTGACGGTGACTGAGAAGCGGACGAAGAAGGAGATAGAGCTGTTTGTCAAAGAGCTGGAGGTGGCGCTATGCAACTGATCTACGAACAATCCACCCCCGGTCGTCGCGGCGTCAAACTGCCGGCATCTGATGTCCCGACTGCTTCTGCGCTCCCGGGTACTCTGCTGCGAGCGGAAAAAGCCGGTCTGGCGGAAGTTTCCGAGCTCGACCTGGTGCGGCATTTTACCAACCTGTCCCGCCGCAACTTTTCGGTGGACACCAACTTCTACCCGCTCGGTTCCTGCACCATGAAGTATAACGCCAAGGTGCTGGAGAACTCGGCCGCCCTGTTTGCCCCGTTCCATCCGATGACGGCACTTCTGCCGGGCGGTGTCGAGTTCTGCCAGGGAACGCTCGGGATGCTCTATGACCTGGGGCAACTGCTGGCCGATATCACCGGCATGGACGAGGTCACCACCCAGCCGCTGGCCGGCGCTCATGGCGAAATGACCGGTATCATGCTGATTGCCGCCTACCACGCGGCAAAGGGGAACAAAGCCAAAAAGAAGTATGTGGTTGTCCCTGATTCATCACACGGGACCAATCCCGCCTCGGCGGCGATAGCGGGGTACGAGATTATCACCGTGCCGACTGCGCCGTATGGCGATATGGATCTGGATCTGTTCAAAAAAGCGATGAGTGATGAAGTGGCGGCGGTCATGATGACCTGTCCCAACACTCTCGGACTGTTCAACCCGCATATCAAGGAGATCAGCGATATTGCTCACCGTTTTGATGCGCTGATGTACTACGACGGCGCCAACCTGAATGCCATTATGGGCAAGGTGAAGCCGGGCGATGTCGGTTTCGACGTCATTCACGTCAATCTGCACAAAACCTTCGGCACCCCTCATGGCGGGGGCGGTCCCGGATCCGGGCCGGTAGGCGTTAAAAAGGCACTGATCCCTTTTCTGCCGCAACCGCGCATTGTCATGGATGGTGGCGGCAAGCTGCTCCTGGAAACAGCCAACCCGGGAACAATCGGTCGCACGGCCAACTTTTTCGGCAACTTCGGGGTGATGGCCAAGGCGTACGCCTACATCATCATGCTCGGCCGTGAAGGGTTGATAGAGGTGTCGGAACAGGCAGTGCTGAATGCCAATTACATCAAGGAGAAACTCAAAGGGTATTACGACCTCCCCTACGATATGACCTGCATGCATGAGGTCGTCTTTTCCGCATCAAAACAGCTGGAACATGGCGTTCATGCCATCGATATTGCCAAATTTCTGATCGACAGGGGCTATCATCCACCGACGGTTTATTTTCCGATGATCGTCAAGGAAGCAATCATGATTGAGCCGACCGAAACGGAGAGTAAAGCGACTATGGACGCCTTTATAGAAGTGATGATTGAAGCGGCCAGAACCGCTGAAAGCAATCCGCAGGCGCTTCATGATGCGCCGCTGACGATGCCGATTTCACGGCTCGATGAGACCAAGGCCGCACGGGAGCAGAACGTCTGCTGCGCGTGGTAGTTCCGATTTAGAATTGGTATAAAGGGAGGTGTGATCCGTTTTTGGTACATTGAAAGCACTCTGATGAATCGTCGTCAGGGTGCTTTTTTTGATTGGTTCAGGCGACCCAGGAAGACGGCATGACGGAGACCTCCCCGGCCGGGGCGGTTGGTTGTTACGGTAAAACCGGCGCCCTGCAGGCGTTTGTCGAAATTTTCATCATAGTTTTCTCCCCAGACGGCAACAACGCCGCATGGTTTGAGTGCTGCCCGTGTGTTTTCGAGGGCGCGACTGCCGTAGAGAGGGTCATCTTTCTGATCCGTTTTTGCATGGGGGCCACGGTACAGATCAAGAACAATGGCGTCGAAGCGTGATTTGCCGCCAGCCTCGGCGGTCATGCGGATGCGACGGGCCACGTCACCGATCTCCACGGTGACGCGCGGGTCGCCCACGGCGTTCTCCGTAAGTGCCGCCAGTGGTCCCCGGCACCATTCGAGAATAGTCGGGTTCAGCTCAGCCACGATAACGCGAGCCGAAAGAGGCAGGCTGTCAAGCACCGCCCTGAGCGTAAATCCCATGCCCAGACCGCCCACCAGCACCTGCGGATTACTGCTCTCCTTCAAATGGCCGCAGCCGAGCTGTCCAAGCACCACTTCTGACCTGTTTGACAGGCTGTTCATCAGTATCTGCGAGCCGATGGTAATTAAGAAGTCCCGCTCGCCGCGCTGGCGCAGTTCGAGGATTCCTTCGTCGGTTGAGATAGTGTCAATGGTTTTCCAGGGTTGAGCCATTATGTATTGCCTTTCACGTCTTCTCCGGTCGTGTCAGCAGACAGTGATTATTTCAAAATTCTTTCCGTCAATGCCGATCATGACCATATCCCCGACCGTTTTCCCGATCAGATTTTTCCCCAATGGTGAAGCGGGGGTAATAACCACGATCTCTGTCCCGGTCAAATGGTCGATAATTTTCATGCCACCCTCCAACGGGCCGATAAAGACAGTTCTGTTTGCCGCATCGTCACCGGCAAGAGAGACCAGCGCGGTGAGGCGAATGGAGCTGTCATCGTCAAACTGCCGGAGCGTCAACTGTTTATAGGTTTCCAGCGCCCGCTTGATCTCCTGAGCCCGGTTAGCCTGCCCCTGGGCAACGTATGAAGCCTCAAGCGCAAGTGTTTCATACTTGTTGTCAGGGATATTTTCTGAATCGGTAGACGCTTCATGGGCCGTAATGGCCGCTTTGAACTGGACAGCCAGATCACTGGTGAGCTGCTCCGTTATGAGTTGAATGATGGCGGTCTTATCCATGAGTCATGTCTGCTGCCGGCACTTCGATGGTGCCGATCAGGCGGGTAAAAAACTCCGGAACGCCGGTTTCAAAGAACATCCGTCTGCCGTTGACCGGGTGCGTGAAGGAGATCGACCGGGCATGAAGCGCCAGAGTGGCAAATGCGTCGTTCCCCTTACCGTACTTTTTATCCCCTACGACCGGATGGCCCTGCTCCGACAGATGCACCCGTATCTGGTGTTTGCGACCGGTCAGCAGCTTAATCTCGAGCAGGCTGAAACCCTTGACCTCTTTCAGGACGGTGTACTCGGTACGGGACAATTTCCCGGCGGTTTGATCCGGCGTCGAATAGACCGTAAACGCGCTGTTTTCAGCCAGGTAGCTGCTGATAGTGCCCGTTTTTTGTGTCAGTGAGCCATGCACAACCGTAAGGTAGCGTTTGTCGGTCTCCTGCCACTGCCCCTGCAGGAATGTCTTGGCCGCTTCACTCCTGGCAAAGATCAGAATGCCGGAGGTCTCGCGGTCAAGGCGGTGGACGATGTAGACCCGGTTGCGGGAGCGTGGGTCACCTTTGCGGACATACTCGTTAAGAATCGTATGAGCTGTACGTATTTTGTCGCGCTCTGTTCCGATTGTCAGCAGGCCGCCCGGTTTTTCCACGACGATAATGTCCCTGTCCTCGTGAAGGATCGTAACTCCTTTCGGTTGATATTTTGTTGGGTGATGTTTCATTTCTGACAGGGTCCTTCTCGCGAAAATAAAAAACCACAGGGGTGGCTCCAGTGATTCTGATATGTTGCTCGTATATCATGCCGCCATCTATTACGGCAATGGTTTCTTCAATGGGGTCATTTTTCCATTTGACATGCTGAGATTATGTATGATAGAAGTTTCGTCCCTTTTGAACGGCTGTTTGGTCTTTGGTTTGTTTTTTCCAAAAGTCGGCTGTTTCAAAAAAAGATTGTCGATAAGAAAAAAAGTTATTGACAGTCGGTATTGATTTGAGTATGTTGCTCGTCTGGTTGCAGCGCCGAGAGTTTTCGGGTGCACCTCTGGTCTTTGAAAACCGAATAGCAGTTGATGTAAGTGAATTGTGAGTATCAAAGCAATTAACATTGCCAGAAGTAAATTT
>DUZS01000014.1 GCA_013349405.1 Desulfuromonadales bacterium
TTGTCGGTATCAAAGCCACTATCAAAACAACCGTAACCGGAGTAGAAATGTTCCGGAAGCTGCTCGATGAAGGACGTGCCGGCGACAACATCGGCGCACTGCTTCGCGGTGTCAAGCGTGAAGATATCGAGCGCGGCCAGGTACTTGCCAAGCCGGGTTCAATCACCCCGCACACCAAATTCAAAGCAGAAGCATACATCCTCACCAAGGAAGAGGGTGGACGTCATACTCCGTTCTTCAACGGCTACCGTCCTCAGTTCTACTTCCGTACCACTGACGTAACCGGCATTGCAGAGCTTCCTGCCGGCATTGAAATGGTTATGCCCGGTGACAACGTTGCAATGACAATCAACCTGATCACCCCTATTGCCATGGACGACGGCCTCCGTTTTGCGATCCGTGAAGGCGGCCGTACTGTCGGTGCAGGCGTTGTTGCTTCAATTATTGAATAAAATAGTGAATTAAAATGATGGTATGTGGGCATGACTGCGGTCATGGCCAGCAGATTTCATACAAAAGGAAGCGCTTTAATGAGAGATATAATCACGCTTGGCTGTACAGTGTGTAAACAAAGAAATTACACGACAACAAAAAACAAGAAATTAACTCCAGGAAAGCTTGAATTCAGCAAGTTTTGTCGCTTCTGCCGCAAGCACACGCCGCACAAGGAAACAAAGTAGCTGACCGTTTGACGCACGGATACAGGCCAGTAGCTCTAACTGGTAGAGCGCCGGTCTCCAAAACCGGATGTTGGGGGTTCGAATCCCTCCTGGCCTGCCATAAGTCAATCGCCTTCCATGTGCAGTTGTTTTTTAGTCTTCAATAAAATACGGCATCGATTTAATTACCTGCCAGGAGTGTAGTGTGCAAAAAATCACTGCTTTTTTTGAATCAGTAAAGCTTGAACTTGAAAAAGTCACGTGGCCATCACGCAAAGAGACAATGGCAACAACCGGCGTCGTTATTTTTATTGTCGTGCTGATTTCGTTTTATCTTGGTGCCTGCGATCTTATTCTGGCCAAGCTGTTGCGTTTGATACTAGGATAAAGGAATCCAGCTAATGACCATGAAATGGTATGGTATACATACATATTCAAGCTTTGAAAATAAAGTCCGTCTTAATCTGCTCGAATCTATCAAGAATGAGGGAATGGAATGTTTTTTTGATGAAATCCTTATTCCATGTGAGACGGTAGTCGAACTAAAAAAAGGAGAGAAAAAGACCTCTTCGCGAAAATTTTTCCCTGGTTATATTCTGGTAAAAATGGAGTTGACTGACGAGACGTGGCACCTTGTCAAGGAAACTGCAAAAGTCACCGGCTTTGTCGGTGGTAACACACCATTCCCCATTGCTGATGAAGAAGTACATAAAATTACCCGCCGTATGGAAGAAGGCGCTGAAAAACCACGACCTAAAGTGTTATTTGAAGTTGGTGAGACGGTGCGTGTTATTGACGGACCTTTCCTTAATTTTTCCGGGGTGGTTGAAGATGTTAAGCCTGACAAGGGAAAGTTGCGCGTAACGGTAACGATTTTCGGCCGTGCCACCCCTGTTGAACTCGAATTCATGCAGGTCGAAAAAAATTAATAATTAATAATTCAGTCATTCGCGTGAGGATGACAGGCATACAGCAGTATATAAAGGAGCACTTTTATGGCAAAGAAAATAACCGGCTACATCAAATTACAGGTACCGGCAGGTAAAGCCAACCCCTCGCCGCCAATCGGACCGGCACTGGGACAGCATGGTGTCAATATCATGGAGTTCTGTAAGGCATTTAATGCAAAAACTCAGGGCGATGAGGGCACAATTACTCCTGTTGTCATTACGGTGTATGCTGACAGGTCGTTCACATTTATTACAAAGACACCACCAGCACCGGTTTTGATAAAAAAGGCACTCGACCTTAAGAGCGGCTCTGCTGTTCCTAACAAGACAAAAGTAGGCAAACTGACCAAGGCCCAGGTCGAAGAGATTGCTAAAAAGAAAATGCCTGACCTTAATGCCGCTTCTCTTGAAGCAGCCATGAGAACTATTGAAGGCACTGCCCGTTCGATGGGCGTTGATATTGTCTAAACAGCACGCTATCTATTAATCAAGATCTTTAGAGAGGTTGTAACATGTCAAAAAGCGCAAAGAAACATTCTGAAGCAATGTCAAAAATTGACAGAAACAAGGTGTATCAACTTGTAACTGCTCTGGACGTTGTAAAACAGACCGCTTATGCAAAATTTGATGAGACTGTCGATGTTGCTGTCAAGCTTGGTGTTGATCCACGTCATGCAGATCAGATGGTTCGGGGTGCGGTTGTTCTGCCGAACGGACTTGGCAAGGAAGTCCGCGTTCTCGTTTTTGCAAAAGGGGAGAAAGAGAAGGAAGCTCTTGACGCCGGCGCCGATTTTGTTGGAGGCGATGATCTGGTTGCTAAAATTCAGGGCGGATGGTTCGGCTTTGATACGGCTATTGCAACACCGGATATGATGGGTGTTGTCGGCAAGATCGGTAAGCTTCTCGGACCTCGTGGCCTTATGCCTAACCCGAAAGTCGGTACGGTGACTTTTGAAGTTGGCAGAGCAGTAAAGGAATCAAAAGCCGGTAAAGTTGAATTCCGTGTTGAAAAAGCCGGAATTATTCATGCACCGGTCGGTAAGGTCTCTTTTGCTGCTGATATGCTCAAAGGCAATTTACTTGCACTTGTTGAAGCGCTTATCAAAGCAAAACCGTCTGCTGCAAAAGGCACTTATATTAAAAAGATTTCGCTCTCCTCAACTATGGGAGCCGGCATCAATCTCGATATCAGTGATGTAACTGCCCAGATTTAATCAGTATCGATTTAGCCAAAGTCAAAGACAGCAGGCGCGTTGAGCCAACGCATAATTCTCACAAAGGACCTGCCGAGACTTGGGTACCGCAATTTATTGCGATCCTGACTTTGGCCGGGGCTCTGCCTCATATACCAAAAGAAAGGAGGATGTCGCTTGAATAAAAACAACAAACAAGAACTCGTCACCGAGATGCATGAGCGACTGACACGCGCTAAAGCTGTTTTTCTCGCAGATTTCCGTGGGATGAATGTGGGGCAGGCAACTACACTCAGGAATGAGCTTCGTGCCGCGTCAGTTGAGTACAAGGTATTTAAGAATACTTTGTTTGACCTTGCTGCAAAAGGCACTGATATCGAATGTATCAGCCCGTTTCTTGCCGGTCCGACCGCTGTAGCGATCAGCTATGACGATCCGGCTGGCGCAGCAAAAGTACTGCATAAGTTTGCCAAAGACCCGCAAGGTAAATTCGTACTTAAAGCAGCGGTACTCAGCGGAAAACTGCTTGACGTTAAGCAGATTCAAGCATTGGCAGATCTGCCCTCTCGCGAGGTTCTCATCGCCAAGATGCTCGGATCCATGCAGGCACCTGCAACCAACTTTGTTGGTGTGCTTGCCGCGCTGCCTGGCTCGCTTGTACGTGTACTCGACGCAATTCGTGTCCAAAAATCAGCACACTGACCCGTAGTTAAATAACCATATTCTACAAAATAATATTCGGAGGATTTACCCAATGGCTATCACTAAAGAAGATGTAATCAGCTTTATCGAAAAAATGACTGTGCTTGATCTCGCTGAACTTGTTAAAGAACTTGAAGAGAAATTCGGTGTCTCTGCCGCTGCTCCTGTTGCTGTTGCTGCTGCCGGCCCTGCTGCTGCTGCCGAGGCAGTGGAAGAGCAGACCGAGTTCGATGTTCTTCTGAAAGCTTGTGGCGCAAACAAAATCAACGTTATCAAGGTTGTCCGTGCATTGACCAGTCTCGGCCTGAAAGAGGCAAAAGATGTTGTTGATGGCGCACCAAGCACTGTTAAAACCGGTGTGTCCAAAGCAGAAGCTGACGAAGCACTGAAGCAGCTTATTGAAGCCGGCGCAGAAGCAGCTATCAAATAACAGCTGGAATTGTTGTCTTTATGAGAGCCAAGGTCGCCCAGTGCGGCCTTGGCTTGTGCTGTTTCGGCATGCTTTAATTACTTACTTCTGATATTCCAGCATGTTACGATTTATGTCTGGATCCAGTTACGATACCCGCCAAAGGAGAAGCCATGGCTTATTCTATTGCCAATAATCACCTCTTGCGTAAAAACTTTGCCAAGATAAAGAACATAATCGAAATTCCTAATCTGATTGATATTCAGAAAGATTCCTATCGCCGCTTTCTGCAGCAGGAAGTGTCTGCTGAAGCACGTTTGAATACCGGGCTTGAAGCCGTCTTCAAGAGTGTTTTTCCAATCAAGGATTTCAGTGAAAGTGCCTCGCTCGAATACGTTTCATACGCACTTAACAAGCCGAAGTATGACGTGGAAGAATGTCATCAGCGCGGTATGACCTATGCGGCCCCCATGAAGGTTAAAGTACGTCTCGTTATCTGGGATGCCGGTAAAGATTCTACTGTAAAGGCAATCAAGGATATAAAAGAGCAGGAGGTTTACTTCGGCGAAATTCCGCTTATGACTGATAACGGCACCTTTATAATCAACGGCACGGAACGGGTTATTGTCAGTCAGTTGCATCGTTCACCCGGTGTTTTCTTTGATCATGATAAAGGTAAGACTCACTCAAGCGGCAAGGTACTCTACTCTGCCCGTGTGATTCCGTATCGCGGATCCTGGCTTGATTTCGAGTTTGACCATAAAGATATATTGTATGTCCGGATTGACCGCCGCAGAAAAATGCCCGCAACCGTTCTGCTCAAGGCACTGGGATACTCAGTTGAGCAACTCCTCAACTACTATTACAAAAGTGAAGAGTTCTGTATCGGTTCTGATGCTATTACCAAAAGTATTGACTCTGAACTGCTCACTCTGCAAAAGACTGTTGTTGACATAGCAGACCCTGCTACTGGTGAGGTCCTTGTTAAGGCAAACCGTAAATACACCAAATCATCTATCAAAAAAATGCAGGAACGGGGCATTAAGACGGTCCCTGCTACCGTAGAGGATATTATCGGCCGCTACGCATCATCCGATATAGTTGATCCGACTACCGGCGAAATCATTGTTGAATGCAATAATGAGATTACTCTCGATCTTTTTAATGAGGTTAAAGCACGCGGCGTCATCAGCTTTAAGACCCTGTTTATTGATAATCTGCACATCACATCTTCTTTCCGCGACACGCTGCTGATTGATAAAATCAGCACGAGCGATGAAGGTCTTATCGAAATTTACCGGCGTCTCCGTCCAGGTGACCCACCAACTCTCAAAAGTTCTCTGGCACTCTTTGACAACCTGTTTTTCAACCCGGAGCGCTACGATCTGTCAGCCGTTGGACGACTGAAGCTTAATTATAAACTTGGTCTCAAAGTCTGGCAGAACTGTATGGTATTAAACGCTCCCTGTATGTTAAGCAGTGAAGATGTGACCAGCTTTGATTCTTTGGCAGCCAAACTGTCAGGCTCGAAAGATTCTTTTTCACAGTATCTTATGACGAAACTTCCTTCCGATCTTGTCAAAGCACTGAAAAAGATGGAAGAGGGCCAGACTGTATCAGACAAACTCCGGGATCAATTGCTGCAGGAGTTCAACAACATTATTCGGGATAATGATTTTTTCCAGAAAGAACTCTTTGCAACGTTCGGGCTGTCAAAAGCAACAATCAAGCTGACCGAAGCAATTGATCAAAGCGGCTTTGACGAAAATCGTCGTTTAATTGAGACTCTGCGCCGCAACAGAATGGTTTTTGAGGATCTGTACAGCTCCGATATTAAAATCGCAGTCAAAAATGATATTCTTGAAATAGTCCGGTATCTGATTGAGCTTAAGAACGGGCGGGGTTCCATAGATGATATTGATCATCTCGGTAATCGTCGGGTTCGCGCTGTTGGTGAACTGTTGGAAAACCAGTATCGCATCGGCCTTGTCCGTATGGAGCGTGCCATCAAGGAGAGAATGAGCCTGCAAGAGGTCGAAAACCTCATGCCTCATGACTTGATCAACTCCAAACCGGTATCGGCTGTGGTGAAAGAATTCTTCGGTTCCTCACAATTGTCGCAGTTTATGGATCAGACCAATCCTCTTTCTGAAGTGACCCACAAACGCCGTCTATCGGCACTTGGACCAGGCGGTTTGACCCGTGAACGTGCCGGTTTTGAGGTTCGTGACGTTCATCCGACACATTATGGGCGGGTATGCCCTATTGAGACTCCTGAGGGGCCGAACATCGGGCTTATCGCATCCCTGTCAACGTATGCCCGCATCAATGATCATGGCTTTGTTGAAACGCCGTATCGTATAGTTCAGGATGGTAAAGTTACGAAAGATGTCCGCTTCTTCTCTGCTCTGGAGGAAGAAGGCCACGCTATCGCTCAGGCGAATGCTGAAATTGATGCCGATGGTCGCTTTATCAATGATTACAACTCTGCGCGTAAAAGCGGTGAATTTATTCTCGTGCACCGTGACGAAATTGCACTTATGGATGTCGCCCCAATACAGCTTGTATCTGTTGCGGCTGCACTGATTCCATTCCTTGAGAACGACGACGCCAACCGTGCTTTGATGGGCTCTAACATGCAGCGTCAGGCGGTACCACTGCTGCGTGCCGATTCCCCGCTTGTTGGAACCGGTATGGAACGTATTGTTGCGCGAGACTCCGGTGTTTCGGTTATAGCCAAACATAACGGTGAAGTAGAGTCTGTTGATGCGGCACGCATTGTTGTTAAGATTGACGAAAATGAAATTGATGAAAACGGTACCGGCGTTGATATTTACAACCTCATCAAGTTTGCGCGCTCGAACCAGAACACCTGCATTAATAACAAACCGGTAGTCAAGGTAGGTGATAAAGTCAAGCGCGGTGCCGTAATTGCTGATGGTCCGTCAACAGACATGGGTGAACTGGCTCTTGGGCAGAATATTGTTGTCGCCTTCATGCCGTGGGGCGGCTACAACTACGAGGATTCGATTCTCATCTCTGAAAAACTAATTAAAGATGATCGGTATACTTCCATTCATATTGAAGAATTTGAATGTGTCGCCCGTGATACAAAGCTCGGCAAGGAAGAAATAACATCCGACATCCCGAATCTTGGCGAAGAGACCCTCAAGGACCTCGATGAGTCGGGCATCATACGTATCGGTGCCGAAGTAAAACCGGGGGATATTCTCGTCGGTAAGATTACGCCAAAAGGTGAAACTCAGCTTTCTCCCGAAGAGAAATTGCTGCGGGCTATTTTCGGTGAAAAAGCCGGAGATGTCCGTGATACCTCACTTACCGTGCCTCCCGGCGTCGAAGGAACGGTTATCGGTGCAAAGATTTTTTCCCGCAAGGGCAATGACAAGGATTCCCGCACCGAATTGATCGAAAAAGCTGAAGAGGACAAACTGCGTAAGGATGAGCAGGATGAGATCCGCATCATCCGTGATTCAGCCATCAGTAAGCTCAAACGTCTCTTGATCGGTAAAACGCTGGCTGTCAAGCTTGAAGACAGTAAAGGTAATATTGTTCTCGCCAAAGGAAAACAGATTACTGAAGAGTCGCTGCAAAGCCTCGCAAGTACGGTCTGGAGTACGATTTCGGTGAGTGACGACAACGAAACTGATGACAAGGTTCATCAGATTCTTGAAACACTCAGTCGTCAGATTGACCTGATTCACAACGTTTTTGAAGATAAGATTCAAAAGCTTAAGCGTGGTGATGACCTGCCTCCGGGTGTCATCAAGATGGTTAAAATTTACATTTCCATTAAACGTAAACTGCAGGTCGGTGATAAGATGGCCGGTCGTCACGGTAATAAGGGTGTTGTCTCCCGTATTCTGCCGGAAGAAGATATGCCGTACATGGAAGACGGACGACCGGTTGAAATCGTTCTGAATCCTCTTGGCGTACCATCGCGTATGAACGTCGGCCAGATTCTGGAAACCCATCTGGGATGGGCGGCAAAAGGTATTGGCTGGAAAATAGAGGATATGCTTGAGAAGCAGACCTCTGAAGAAAACCTGAAAAATTATCTGAAAGATGTCTACGGTGATGATGAAGTGGGGGCTTTTATTGACGGCCTCGACCGGACGGAATTGCTGAAAGTTGCCCGTCGTCTGCAGCGCGGTGTTGCCATGGCCTCCCCTGTATTTGAAGGCGCAAGTGAAGCGCAGATCAAGGCAATGCTCGGGAAAGCCAATTTACATTCATCAGGACAGGTCACCCTGTTTGATGGCCGGACCGGCGAACCATTTGATAACAAGGTCACCGTCGGAGTTATGTACGTACTGAAACTCCATCATCTTGTCGATGACAAGATCCATGCCCGTTCAATCGGGCCATACAGTCTCGTGACGCAGCAGCCACTCGGCGGTAAGGCACAGTTCGGCGGCCAAAGGCTCGGCGAGATGGAAGTCTGGGCAATGGAAGCATACGGTGCGGCGCACGCCCTTCAGGAATTCCTGACTGTCAAGTCGGATGATGTTTCCGGCCGAACCCGTATGTATGAGTCAATCGTCAAGGGCAAACACACCCTTGAACCCGGTCTACCCGAGTCATTCAACGTACTTATCAAGGAACTTCAGTCCCTCTGCCTTGATGTTGATTTACTTGAAGGTGAAGAAGAACAGTAATGATTTCCTGGCCGGTGTCTGTCTAATCAGACGTGCGGCTTCAGACTAACGGAGGAGAGCAGCGTGGAAGATTATTTCAGCTTTTTTGATAAACCTAAAGATCCACTCCACTTTTCAGCTATACGCATTTCGATTTCATCTCCCGATAAGATCCGGGAGCGTTCTCATGGCGAAGTAAAAAAGCCGGAAACAATTAACTATCGTACGTTCAAACCGGAGCGGGATGGTCTTTTCTGTGCCAAGATATTCGGCCCGACAAAAGATTATGAATGCAACTGCGGTAAGTACAAACGCATGAAACACAGAGGCATTATCTGTGAAAAATGCGGTGTTGAAGTTATTCCTTCGAAAGTTCGTCGTGAACGCCTGGGGCATATCGACCTGGCTACGCCGGTTGCCCATATCTGGTTTTTAAAATCGTTACCGTCACGAATCGGCAACCTGCTCGACATAACTCTGAAAGACCTGGAAAAAGTTCTCTATTTTGAAGGGTTCGTTATCAGTGATCCCAAGAACACTCCGCTGCAGTTTTGCGAAGTAATGTCTGAAGACAAGTATATTCAGAAGCAGCAGGAATACGGCTCTGATGCATTTTCCGGCGGTATGGGCGCTGAAGCGATCCGTGAGTGTCTGCGGGCTCTCAAACTTGAGGATCTCGCCGTATCTCTCCGCACCGAAATGGTTGAATCAACCAGTGAAGCAAAACGTAAAAAGACCGCAAAGCGTCTCAAAATTGTTGAAGCCTTCCGCCACTCCGGCAATAAGCCGGAATGGATGATTCTTGAATGTATCCCGGTACTTCCACCGGAGTTACGCCCTCTGGTGCCGCTTGATGGCGGCCGTTTTGCAACGTCCGATCTGAACGATCTCTACCGTCGCGTTATCAACCGGAATAACCGCCTGAAACGTCTTTGTGAGCTGCAGGCTCCGGAAGTCATTATACGCAACGAAAAACGCATGCTGCAGGAAGCTGTCGATGCACTCTTTGACAATGGTCGTCGCGGTCGTGCTATTGCCGGTCCGAACAAACGCCCGCTGAAATCGCTTTCCGACATGCTGAAAGGAAAGTCGGGACGGTTCCGGCAGAACCTGCTCGGTAAACGTGTTGATTACTCCGGTCGTTCAGTTATCGTTGTCGGCCCGGAGCTGAAACTGCATCAGTGCGGGCTGCCGAAAAAAATGGCGCTGGAACTGTTCAAGCCGTTTATCTACAACAAGCTGGAAGAGCGTGGACTGGTTACCACCATCAAAAGCGCGAAGAAAATGGTTGAAAAAGAGCGTCCGGAAGTGTGGGACGTTCTTGAAGAGGTTATCAAAGAGCACCCGGTAATGCTTAACCGTGCTCCGACCCTGCACCGTTTGGGTATCCAGGCGTTTGAGCCGGTCCTGATCGAGGGTAAGGCGATTCAGCTGCATCCTCTCGTCTGTACCGCCTTCAACGCCGACTTCGACGGTGACCAGATGGCCGTCCATCTGCCGCTCTCGATTGAGAGTCAGGTAGAGGCGCGCGTTCTGATGATGTCAACGAACAATATTCTCTCGCCGGCGAACGGCAAACCGATTATCGTACCGTCTCAGGATATGGTACTCGGCGCGTACTACATGACCCGTGACAGAATCAATGTGAAAGGTGAATACTTCCGTCCGACGGAGGAAGCACTTCTGGCAGGCGTAAATGCATCCGGTTGTTTCTCTTCACCTGAAGAGGTCCGCATTGCTTTTGATGCCGGTGAAGTTGACATGCAGGCATTGATTAAAGTCCGTATGAAAAACCTGGCTACTGATGAAAAAGCCCAGCTGGTAGACACAACTCCGGGGCGTATTCTGTTGCGTGACGTTCTCCCGGCTGCAGTCCCTTTTTCGGCAATAAACAAGGTTATGACCAAGAAAGAGCTGTCAAACCTTGTCGATACCTGCTACCGCCTGTCTGACAGCAAGGAAACGGTACTTTTAGCAGACCGCCTCAAAGAAATCGGCTTCAAGTACGCTAATCTGGCCGGTATCTCTATCTGTCTTGATGACATGGTTATTCCGGAAGGTAAGCCGGCGATCATTGAAAAGGCCAATGAAGAGGTCACCGAAATACAGAATCAGTACACTGAAGGTCTTATTACCGACGGCGAGCGCTACAACAAAGTCATCGATATCTGGGCTAAAGCAACAGAAGAGATTGCCAACGAGATGCTTGACAATCTTTCAAAAGTAGTTGTTACGGCACGTGATGGCAGCAGAGTCGAAACATCGTCATTCAATGCCATACACATGATGGCTGATTCCGGTGCCCGTGGTTCGGCACAGCAGATTCGTCAGCTTGCCGGTATGCGTGGTTTGATGGCCAAGCCTTCCGGCGAGATCATCGAAACCCCGATTACGGCAAACTTCCGTGAAGGCTTGACCGTTCTTCAGTATTTCATCTCAACACACGGCGCCCGTAAAGGTCTTGCCGATACGGCTCTTAAAACAGCCAACTCCGGTTACCTGACCCGTCGTCTGGTTGACGTGGCGCAGGATGCAATCATTACCGAAACTGATTGCGGTACGTTGGACGGTCTTACGGTATCATCTCTGACAGAAGGGGGAGAAATCATCGAACCGATCGGTGATCGCATCCTTGGACGAGTGGCACTTGATGACATCCATGATCCACTGACGGATGAAATCCTGATCGAAATGAATCAGGAAATTGATGAATATCTGGTTAAGCGTGTTGAAGATGCCGGTATTGAGAAGGTTAAAATCAGATCCGTACTTACCTGCCAGAGTCGTCGCGGCATTTGTGCCAAGTGTTATGGGCGTGACCTTGCCCGTGGTCATAGTGTCAACATGGGTGAGGCTGTCGGCGTTATCGCTGCCCAGTCAATTGGTGAGCCGGGAACACAGCTTACCATGCGTACCTTCCACATCGGCGGCACCGCATCCCGTCATGCCGAGCAGACTTCTCTTGAAGCCCGTGCCGATGGTGTGATCAACTATATCAACGTCAATACTGTTATCAACAATGAAGGTCACCACATTGTTATGAACCGTAACGGTGAGATATCTGTTGTTGATGAAACAGGTCGTGAGCGCGAAAAATATACCGTTGTCTATGGTGCCAAGATCAAGATTGCCCCGGGTGGTGCGGTTAAGCAGGGTGCAACACTTGCGGAATGGGATCCCTACACCATGCCGATTCTTACCGAAGTTGCCGGCCGGGTCAAATTTGCCGACATCCTTGAAGGCGTGACGATGGAAGAGCAGCTCGATGATGTCACCGGGCTCTCCCGTAAAGTTATCATCGAGACAAAAGATACTGACAAGCGACCGCGCATTGCGATTAAAGATGCAACCGGAGAAGGTGGCGGCACCATTGGCAGGTACTTCCTGCCGGCAGGGGCAAACATATCGGTTACTGACGATACCGTTATCAGCGCAGGTGATATTATCGCCAAGATTCCGCGCGAAACCACAAAAACAAAGGATATTACCGGAGGTCTGCCGCGGGTTGCCGAGCTTTTCGAAGCGCGTAAACCAAAGGACTTTGCCGTTATTACCGAAATTGATGGCCGCGTAACCTATGGTAAAGACGCCAAAGGCAAACGTAAAGTCATTATCACACCGGAACTGGGCGAGCCGAAGGAGTATTTGATTCCGAAAGGCAAGCATATCAGTGTTCACGAAGGCGATCATGTTCGCGCCGGTGAACCGCTTATGGATGGCTCATCCAATCCTCATGATATTTTACGGGTTCTTGGTGTTAAGGAACTTGCCAAATATCTCGTTGATGAAGTTCAGGAAGTTTATCGCCTCCAGGGCGTTAAGATCAATGACAAGCATATTGAGGTTATCGTTCGTCAGATGCTGCGTCGTGTGCGCATCAAGGATACAGGCGACACCAATCTCCTTATAGATGACCAGATTGAGCGGTATGTCTTTGAACAGGAAAACGAAAAGGCGTTCCGTGACGGTAAGCGCCCGGCTGTTGCCGAGCCGCTGCTGCTTGGCATTACAAAAGCATCACTCTCAACAGAGTCATTCATTTCAGCAGCATCCTTCCAGGAAACAACGAAGGTCCTGACTCAGGCTGCAATAGAAGGAAAGATTGATTATCTGCGGGGACTCAAAGAGAATGTTATTATGGGACGACTGATACCGGCAGGAACCGGAATTGCTCACTACCGTAATTTACGCCTGGTGGCGGAATCTCTGACACCGAAAGAAAGTGCTGAAAAAGAAACGGGAAGTAACGAACCTGTGGAAGTGGAATTAGAAGCGGCATAAATGCATAATTTGAAGCAGAGAATTAACCGGCCGGGAGACAATCTTCCGGCCGGTTTTTTTATGTTAAAAGCCGCATCCCCCGCCATTTTTCTGATGATATTTCTGGTGGTATGCCTCGGCTTCCCAGAAAAAAGCGGCAGGAACTATGTGCGTCGCAATTGATCTGCGTAATCTGTTACTGGCTGCCAACTCGTCCCGGGACGCAGACGCGGAGGAAAATTGTTCATCAGAGTGGCAGAATATCACCGATCGATATTGTTCTCCAAAATCGGGCCCCTGTCTGTTAACCTGCGTCGGGTCGTGGCACTCCCAGAACAGTTTCAGGAGATCGTTATAGGAGACCTGGTGCGGGTCAAAAGTTACTTCGACCGCCTCCGCGTGGCCGGTATCGTGGCTGCAGACATCATGGTACGTCGGGTTATCGGTACGCCCTCCACAATAACCAACCCGGGTGGCAATAACTCCGCGCTGCGCCAGAAAAGCATCTTCCACGCCCCAAAAACAGCCGGCAGCAAAGGTCGCTATTTCATTCATCGTTACCACTCCCCTTGAACAGTAACGGGCCCCGCAGGGCCCCGTTGAAGTTACATCAGCTTTTCCATCTCCTCTTCAGAAATGTCAAAGTTTGCATAGACATTCTGGACATCATCATTGTCTTCCAGTTTATCCATTAATTTAAGCATGCTTTCAGCTTGCTTCCCTTCGAGCTTGACCTGTGTCTGAGGAATCATAGTGACTTCGGCGTTTGTATGTTTGAAACCTTTTGCTGCCAGCGCCTCGCGCACCTCAATAAAACAAGCCGGTTCAGATGTAACCTCAAAGCAGTCATCCTGCTCGGAAACATCCTCGGCGCCTGCTTCCAGAGCTGCTTCAAAAAGCTGATCGAAATCAACAGTCTTGTCAAAGCCGATCAATCCTTTTTTGCTGAATATCCAGGAAACGCAGCCAGCCTCTCCCATATTACCGTTACTCTTGGAAAAAATGCTCCGAATATCAGAAACTGACCTGTTACGATTATCTGTCAGAACCTCTACAAGAACTGCGGAACCGCCCGGGCCATAGCCTTCATAGACGATTTCTTCGTACGTGACACCTTCCATTCCGCCGGCACCTTTTTTAATCGCGCGCTCAATATTTTCCTTGGGCATGTTTTCTGCTTTAGCCTTATCAACAGCGGTCCGTAAGCGGGGATTCGCAGCAGGATCGCCCCCCCCCAGTTTTGCAGCTACTGAAATTTCCTTTATAAACTTGGAAAAAAGCTTACCTCGCTTGACATCGGCAGCACCTTTTTTATGTTTGATGGTACTCCACTTATTGTGACCAGACATTGCCCCTGCTCCTTTTAATGGTATTATGGCTGAATTTTCTATTGCCTAAAAAAGAGAGAGACTCTATCATGCGCAACGCAACCTGTCCAGAGAGAATTTAATTTGAAAAAGGATCTTTCCGATATGCTTATATCTATTAAGCCATCAATATTGCTGATAGTTTTGTTGATACTGGGTGCCGTATCAGCGGGATGCAGCACCTTCCGCCATAGCCCTCAATCTGACGAACTGCCCATTCTCTCACAAGATGAGTTGATCCGGCCGTATGTAAAGCTTGGCAGAATCCAGGTGACTCGAGAGGTATACGGCACGGACTATGCCATTGCGGCTGACATTACCGCATGGGGTTTGTCTGCAGTGCGTCAGGAGGCGGTAAAATTGGGCGCAGATGCTGTCATGCTGCCGGAGGTCACCGGTCGTTCAACAACAAGCGGGATCTTCCCTGTAACAGAATACCGGGCAACCGGTTTTGCAATAAAATTTAAATAGAGAAATTAGAGGTTGACAGCGATTGATGATATTCGCTATAAGGATCACTTGAATTGACACGCGGCGCGTTATCCAAGAGGCTAGGAGCCGGTCTGCAAAACCGTTAACGTCGGTTCGAATCCGACACGCGCCTCCATTTCAGTCGAACACTTACAAGAAAGGCCATGCTGCAGAGCATGGCCTTTCATTGCTTTTGACGCCAGTAACAGCAGAATCGTCATATGTTCAACGCTATTTGGTGTTTTCGTCCAGAAGAAAATTGAGAAGTACGACAATATCCCGTATTTCCTTTTTATTCATTTCCGAATTCGGTTTACGAAGCATTTTTATGCCATACGCTTTAACACCCTGCTTATTAAACGGCTGCCCGGTTATAGGCGCTATACCTGTTTGAACTGCTATCACAGTGCGTTCCAGCGTATGACATTTAATACATTTTACCTGCAAGAGATCAAAAGCAGGTTTGTGAATTTCCGGAATACTTTCATCGCTAAAATTCATTTTTGCACCATGTCCGGTAACTTTGACCCGTGCTTCTGCGATCGAATAGATTGATAACACTATTAGTAGTGGCAGTAACACAACTTTTTTCATAGATGCTCCTTAAAACAGTATCAATAATTTTTGAAGTATAGCAGAGTTGATTAATAATGTCAGTATCAGTAACCTAAAAACTGAACGTTGCCCCTACCGTTCCAATTCTGTTAATAACATCCTGCGCGATTTCATATTTAAATTCAGTAGACAGTTTGACATTTTGCAATGGCGCATACGCGACTATCCAAACGTAACGCCGGACGTGCCTGTTTGTGAAAAGTGTATCATAGCCGCTCAATTCTTGCAGATAATCAAAGCGTGCAGCTGTCATCAGGTTTGCCCGGAGAGCAAACTCACCCTCAAGGGTACCTGCTTTTGAAATAACTTTCGGTGTGGCGGCAGTTTGAGTCGGGTTTACATTGCTGTCGCTCCCCCATCCTCCGAGGATACGCAATTTAAAGATCTTGTATTGCAGTTCTGCATCAATGCCATACCTCTCATAGCTGTTGCGTGGCGTGGCACTGACGCTGGGACCATTCTCGCCGAAATACGCGTAACTACCTATCGTAACGGCGAGAAAGTCGAGGATACTCTCGTCCTTGGAGAGGTCAATGTCAGCCTCGTCCCCCAGATAATCTGCCCCGCCAATCTTGCAGGAGACATGACCATACCCTTCCTTGGTGTTTTGCCCCTTGCGGTTAACGACCCCGCCTGCAAAAAATAACCTCCTGGCAAACACGCTATTCAGTTCAATAACGTCCTGTGGCTGGTCGACTTTGAAAACAGATTCCTGGCCAACGGTATAGGAGTACGGCAGATAATTGTTTGTGACTGACAGTTTGTTGCTGCTCTTCCAAAGTCCCAGTTTGGGTTGCATTCGGCCGATTTTGAAATTAAGCGGGGTATCAAGGAAATTACGCAGCTGTAAAAACATCTCGTTAATATCAGTTTTGTTGTTTGACGGAATCACGCTCGTGTTGTAGGTCCCACCGGGCGGCTGTTCACTATAGGCACTATACGTAACAAAAAAGCCAACCTTTTCACGGAAGTTTCCGGCTGCGAGCAGCTTGAATACCCGGGCAGAGTAATCAAATTCATTACCGTTATTTATGTTGCGTTCGTCTCCAAAGGCATAGTTGATCGCTCCGGTAAATGAAATCGGCACAATTTCCGGAATGCCTGCCAGTACAAGCCCTTCGGGTTTCAAGTTGTCCGGATTGTCAACTGCGAATGCACTCTCCGTATCTGCCTTCGTTGAGGCCTGGTCTCCAGCGTCGCTAACCAGGGCGCCGGCTTTAAGTTTCATGAGTTGATCGGCATCACCCTCGCCCATGACCTTGACAGCGGGACCCCGAGAAGAGCCTGTTGACGGTATCCTCGCAGCAAGCGGCGCTGCGGGTGCCTTCTCTCCTGCACTTTTTGCCTTGCCGACATACACGTAGGAATTCTTGAGAAATGCCTCACCGTACTCATTCAATTCAGGTGCTATGGTGTGGCAGGTCGTGCACTCAACCTTGTGGGCACGGCTGAAGGCGGGAATGGCGAGGACGTCGCCAACTGTAATCAGTTGAAACGCGTAAAATACAAAGATGCCAGAGAACAGCCTGCGTTTATTACTCATGAACGAAATCCTCCTTGCAGCACGTACCGGAATTTTATTGGTCACCATCTGTTGCAAACATTGGAACCGTCGACATAGTCCTTGCACAGCCAGAAAAAAGCCGCATTTCTGTCAGCCTCAGCGGTGTAGGCAGCATAGTTTTTGTTTACACTGATGCCGTTTATCTCTCCATAGATGACGTCCACTTTTGTCCAGAGAAAACCAGGCGGTACCGGTGGAGTTGCTGCCTGGTTGCCTGACGGAATGGGTACACTCTTGATGGCTGCATAGACACTGGCAGGGTTTGCGCCGAATCCGTCCGGGCCGTTTTTCAGCCAGTCGATCGAGTCATAGATCAGCTGCCGGGCCAGGATCGGGCTGTGGTTGTAGGAGCTCGGTTCGTTGAAGAGGAAACCATAGTTGTAGCTGGCTCCCATGGTATAGACGGCCGCCGGCATATTCCCCAGTCTCGGCACCAGGGTGGTGCCATAAGTAACATTGGGCGTGATGTTCGTATTAGGGCCGATCCAGTTGCTGGAGGCAGGGAGTAACCTGGCCAGGATCAGCAGTGAAACGCGAATGCCCTTACGCAGCTGCTGGTTCATTAAAGCCGGGGTGAGCACCGCTTGAAGGGAACCGTTGTGGCATTCTGAGCAGACAGTCGCGTTGCTGATGATATCGGTGATATCCTGGTTGAGATCGTCCTGCACCCATGATACCGGTCTGAATACGTGTGAATGGTTCACGCCGCCAGCTGCTGATGAGGACGAAATCCTCGGCATGTGGCAGGTAATGCAGGGGCCGTTACCATCGGCATTGAGTGCACGGTGGGCAGGGAAGGTCTTGTACCTGGCAGGGCTGGTGTAGAAAAGAAAGGCGCTCTTTTCAGCTTCGAGCACAGCACCGCCGGCAAAGTCGTGAATGCTTGGCACCGCTGGTTTTTTATCAGCGACGATACTCGCGATCAAACCCGGTTCCCTGATGGTTTTACCGGTGGCTCGACCTGAGTGGCAGGTCAAACAGAGGTTTGAATTACCGAGAGTATCATAGAGAACCGGCGTTACAGTTTTGTAGCCGATAGAAGAGTAGGGGTAATGGATCTTCACGCCGGTTTTCAGCGCAACCGGACGCAGCGCGCCACTGTACGCGCTGGAACCGGAAGCGCGAACATCAAGATGGCAGGCATTGCAGTTGGTGGCTTCGCGGGAGGAATCTTTGTAGGTAAAAACCTGGCCTGCGCCATTGACGATTTTACCTGCATTGGTGCCCGTTCTGGGGGTAGTGTATTCAGGGGCGTTACTTCTAAAGCCGCTTGGGTCAGGAAGGCCGTCAGCACCGATGTCAGGAAGGGCATTGACGTTGGTAAAGGTATCTCCGGCAAGAAAATTGATGAAGCCGGCAGTTGTGTGGCAGCGTACGCAGTAGTTATTATTGCCTTCATTCAGGTTCAGCGGGACATTGGTGCCACGGGTCTTGCCATCCAGCAGTATTCGCGCCAGGCCGCGCGTGTTGCCATGTCCGGATTCGCTCCACGCTTTACGTTGCTCCCTCCCAAATGAATTATCATGGGGATTGTGGCAATTTCGGCAGTGCCGTCGGTTATTGCTGGATACATAATTAGTGCGCATACCGGAACTGAAGTGGGTAAAACGGGTTGTGCTGCCGGTTGGAACTCCGTTAGCAGTAAGTAGCGAATTATATCCATCAGATTTTCCAACGCGTGGATTTACCCTGTCGTGGCAAATGGCGCACATATCACTGGCATCGGGATTTTGCAGTGGATTGACAGCTGTCACTGCTGCTGAGTGGCATTTATTACAGGATGCAGGATGCAGGTAACCACTGCCGTGACAATCCTGGCACCCGGCACCATCAGTCGTACTGTTATGCGTCGATGCGTTCCATTCGGCAACAACTGGCTGCCCGCTGCCGGGTGTTTTCCAGTTAGAGTTTTCATGGCAGCCTATGCATGACCGGGATTCATGCAGGGCGCTTGTGACGGTTCCAGGTGCGGATCCGCCTCCACTGCCACAGCCTGAAAGCAAGGCCAGTCCGACTGGCACCAGTAAGCTTATAAATGGCTTTTGTTTCATGCAACAGCCCTCGTTAATCCGAAGGAAAATGCACCAAACTGCAAAAAACAGGGAGTAAACATGATATGTTACGCTATTTCAGTAATGTATACAGGTAAGTGAATACGCCGCCGACTGAAAGGCCGGATACAACACCTGCATAGCGAACGACCTCTCGTGAGAATTGAACCCGCCCCTTGTAATCTTCAAGATCAGAATTTTCTTCGGTCATAAGAGCGATAATGTCCTGCCAGTCTTGGTCCCACTGGAATACCTGCAGATACAAGTCGGTTCCCCTCCAAACAAAAATACATATGAAGACGATTCCAAAGGCAATAAAACCTTTCGATATATCGGAGTCACGTATTGAACTGTAGATTTTCCTGATGAGCTCAATATTAATTATGCTGAGAAAAACCCAGATGGCATTTTCAACCATTTTAATATTTCTGATTGTATTGGGGCTCGGGGTCGGATTGATTAACAGGAAGACGGCGGATGCAGCAAGAAAACCAATTGTAATCAGGTAAACAATGAGTTTGTTCCCCGATATTTCAAAGGTACGGCAGAAAACATAATACTCAAGGAACCCGTGGGTAATAGTCATAATTGCCATTGTACCGACGATATAATGAAAGGCGGTAAGTTTATGGTAGTGCGACCACGGGTTAATGCCGTACGCCTGACTGACAAAGATCAAAAAGAATCCAATTGAGATACTTGTCCAGACGCGAGCGTTGCCAATACTGAAGTAAAAACTGATTGCTCCCGCCAAACCCCAGGAAATTATTTGAATAAGGTCAAAGGTGTTTAATTGAGCCACCATTTCTAAAAATTTCATTATGTTATCCCCCCTCTATGTAGCGCAAAAATTAAAACCCGGTTGCAGAAACAGTCAGCGCAGAAGAAAGTTTTTCCATCATTACCTTATTGTTTGTTCCGCTGACAAGAAGTTTTGCCGCACGCTCTACTCCAGCCATGAACTTCTTCGTTCTATCGGCATCACCGAGGCATGTGTTCCCACCGTTGTTGGAAATCTCCTTGTCAACTATACCTCGACCAACACTGCCGACATACTCGATGACAATAGATTTCACGATCTCTTCCAATTCAGCAAGCTGCTGCGCCAGAATTTTTCTATCGCGCTCCACGCGCTCGGTATTTGATTTATCGATGATCGCTTTGTGCAGAGCAACACAGCTGTCCCATATTTTTTGGATGTTGGTGAATTCAAGCAGGTTTGCTCCCATCAACTCATCAGAGCTTTGTGTTGAGAACAGGTCAATTTTTGCGCCCGGCAGGCCGGCTATTTTTTGTGATTCAACAGGCGATGTTTCAATGTCATTTGCTCCATCATGAAAAAAACCGAGAGGAGCACCGTCTTTATAAAAAATCATGGCTGAGTGCTCATCAGTATAGATGCGCAGGCAGCCATTCATACGGTCATCTTTGATTTTTTTCAGAAGGGCGTTTATGTCTATAAGTTTGAGGTCCTGGGCTTTGCAGAGGGTTTCTCCTTCCATCAGGGCATGAATACACATGGTGAGATCTTTAGAAAGCTTATAGACGTTCAGAGCTCCGCTCCCTGTCCCGACCATCAATTCAGCCAGAGCAGAGAG
The DNA here is from genome assembly GCA_013349405.1 of Desulfuromonadales bacterium. GTDB lineage: Bacteria > Desulfobacterota > Desulfuromonadia > Geobacterales > Pseudopelobacteraceae > JACRCG01. The sequence goes on from DUZS01000014.1 coordinate 20,495, forward strand.
AGCCTGAAATCCGGATTCGCGCATACCGTTTTTATCTTCAAAAAGAACGCTGAGGAGTTTTCCGGATTCAAAAACCAGGATTGCCGTATCGACTTGAAAGACAAAATTTGCATATCCCGTGAAAGAGCCGTTACTTAACTTCGATAAAATATCTGGCAGTTTGAGTTTTGCAACGGCGAGATTCTCAAATAATGGACTGCCCTTGGGAAGAAGGAACATTAAGCCTCCAATAACTCATTTGTACAACGGCATTAAAACTAATGCAATTTACGATATGTGTCAAATGTTTACACAAGCGGGTGCTTCCTGTAATACATGGTTGATACGCTCCATACGCTGTGGTATAGATCAACATATTTTTGCGACCGGGTGACAATAATGATAATGATTGACCGCCTGATTGAACAGGCTCTCCTTGAAGACATCCATACCGGTGACATAACCACTCTTGCCGTTGTCCCCGGAGAACGGCGCGCCTCTGCACGGTTGATTGCGAAAGAGCCTCTGGTTGTTGCCGGCATTGCTACTGCCGCCCGGGTTTTCACCATACTTGATCCCGATATCCGTTTCAAAGCCTGCCTGGATGATGGTGAAAAAGCATCGTCCGGGGCTCTGCTGGCAACAGTCCATGGAGAGGCCGCTCAGCTCTTAATGGGTGAGCGGGTAGCACTCAACCTGCTCCAGAGAATGTGCGGTATTGCGACTCTGACAGCCTGTTTTGTCGAAGCGGTTTCCGGAACAAAAGCCCGGATTGTGGACACTCGCAAAACGACGCCTGGTCTGCGGCAGCTTGAAAAATACGCCGTACGGATCGGTGGCGGGATAAATCACCGTACCGGACTCTATGACGGCGTGCTTATCAAGGAAAACCATATTGTCGCAGCCGGGAGCATCACTGAAGCGATCCGCCGTGCCCGTGCCTATATCCCGCACACGTTGAAAATTGAGATTGAGACCGAAACTCTCGCACAGGTTGATGAGGCTCTCCTGGCCGGAGCCGACATCATTATGCTCGATAACATGAGCCTTGATGACATGCGAACTGCCGTTGTCACCATTGGCGGGCGGGCTCATGTGGAGGCATCTGGCGGTGTCAACCTTGAGCGTGTGCGGGCAATCGCTGAGACCGGAGTAGATATTATTTCAGTCGGTGCATTGACGCATTCGCCACGGGCGATGGATATCTCGATGCTGCTCGACTAGTCACGCAGCACTTTTACACCTGAACCGAGGTAATGGATGCACACCAAAGCTGGCACCATACTGCGCCTGTTCCGTACGGAAGCCGGCTATATATCCGGTGAACTCCTGAGCAGAGAACTTGGAGTGTCTCGGACCGCCGTCTGGAAACATATTACTGCATTAAGAAATGGCGGTTATTGTATTGAGGCGGTGCCGTCACGCGGCTATCGGCTTGTTACATCACCTGATGTCATCAATCCGCATGAAGTGACAGCTCAACTTAACAGCACAATAATCGGCCGTCATCTTGAGCTTGTGCAACTGACCGCCTCGACCAATGCCGACGCCTTTCGACGTGCTGAAGACGGGGCCGCCGAGGGGACGGTTGTTCTTGCAGATGCCCAGACCGGCGGCAAGGGACGGCGCGGCAGAGTCTGGTCGTCGCCTGCCGGTGTCAATCTCTACTGCTCGGTAGTGTTACGCCCCGCAATCATGCCGCATGAAGCACCGCAACTGACTTTTCTCTCTGCGGTGGCAGTTGCCCGGGCTATTGAGCAGACAACAGACCTGACCCCTGAAATAAAATGGCCCAATGATCTTCTGATCTCCGGTAAGAAAGTTGCGGGCCTGCTCAATGAAATGAGTGCGGAAACCGACGGCATCAATTTTGTCATCCTTGGCATAGGTGTTAACCTGAATATGGCCGCCGGACAGTTCCCTGACGACCTGCGCCATCCGGCAACTTCCCTGCTTATTGAATCGGGCAGGGGTGTCGACAGGTCACGCTTCACCGCTGCGATGCTGAGCGAACTCGATCGGCTCTACAGCGGTTTTCTGGTTCATGGCTTCGGACCGGTCCGCGAAGAGTGGCAGCGCCGCTGCAATGCCAACGGGCGTCAGGTTGTCGTCAGCGATTCCGGCACAGAGTGTAGCGGCGGTATGTTTGCCGGCATTGATGCGGATGGCTCTCTGCTGCTCAGGTCTGACGATATGGTGCTGCACCGCATTACCTGTGGCGATGTGAGGGTTATCTGAATGCTTCTCGTTATTGACGTTGGTAACAGCAACATAGTGCTCGGTGTGTATGATGGCGCACTGCTGCTTCGCAGCTGGCGGCTTTCGAGCGACAAATCTCGAACCTCGGACGAATATGCGGTGCTGCTCCACAGCCTGTTTGATCAGGCGGGGATCACCTTTTCCGGGGTCAAAGCCTCGATTATATCCTCGGTTGTTCCTCCTTTGACCGGCGTGATGGCAGCGATCTGCCGCGATTTTTTTAATCTGACACCCTTTGTCGTCGGCATGGGAATTAAAACCGGAATGGTCATTCACTACGATAATCCGCGTGAAGTCGGGTCAGACCGGCTTGTCAACGCTGTCGCCGGCTTTGCAAAACATGCCTGCCCTCTGGTTATTATTGATTTTGGCACAGCGACAACCTTTGATTATGTCAACGGCAGGGGAGAATACTGCGGCGGCGCCATAGCCCCCGGCCTTGCCATTTCCGTGGATGCACTCTTTCAGCGGGCCAGTAAACTGCCGAGAATAGATATAATCAAGCCTCCTCACGTCATAGCAAAAAATACCGTCAACTCGATGCAGGCCGGAATTTTTTTCGGCTACGTCGGTCTGGTCGATGGGATTGTGGAGCGTATCCGCTCTGAATCCGATGAGCAATTCCGGGTCATTGCCACCGGCGGCCTCGCTTCTTTAATCGCTCCTGAGTCAAAGACAATTGATGAGGTTGATAATAACCTGACGCTTGAGGGTTTACGCATACTTTATGATCGAAACCGCTGATTGGTTATCAACGCAGTAACGCTTTTCCGGCGTACACAGATACAGTTGAGAAGGCAGTGAAATCCATTTTGCAGGCAAGGAGGCAGTTTTATGGGACAGTTCGAAACCAGCAGGATCCGTAACTTGGGCATCGTCGCGCACGGTGGTGCCGGCAAAACATCACTTTCGGAGGCGATCCTGTTTGACACCGGGATGATCGACCGGCTTGGCCGCGTTGATGATGGTACATCGACGATGGACTTTGAGCCTGAAGAGATCAAACGGAAAATTTCCATCACTTCAGCGCTTGATCATTGTGAATGGCAGGGACATTCCATTCATATTGTCGACACCCCCGGTTACGGCAACTTTATTGCTGACACCCGTGCCTGTATGCGAACTCTCGACTGCGCGGTCGTTATTCTTTCGGCAATTTCCGGAGTCAAAGCGCAGACAGAGGAAATCTGGAGCTGGGCCAATGATTTTGAAATACCGCGCATCGCTTTTGTCAATAAGCTCGATCGTGAAAGGGCCAGCTTTCTGCGGGCCATTGACGATATGGAGAAAATGCTGGGAGCCCGCGGAGTCGCTATTCAGATGCCGATTGGACTTGAAGCAGCCTTTGAAGGGATAATCGATCTGATAACGATGAAAGCCTGCTTTTATGCCAAAGACGGCTCAGGGAAATACAGTGAAGGCGCAATCCCTGCCGAGTATGCCGAAGAAGCTGCGCGCCTGCGCGAACAGATGGTTGAGACGGTTGCCGAGGCGTACGACGCTCTCACAGAAAAATACCTTGAAAATGGCGATCTCACTGTTGATGAGATCATAGACGGTTTGCGAGTCGGTACGATGCGCAATACCTTTACCCCGGTACTCTGTGGTGCGGCAACGTCAAACATCGGCGTTGCCCACCTGCTCGATGCCGTCTGCGCTTACCTGCCATCACCGCTGGATCGAACCAAGGCGGCTGGTATTCATCCAAAGACGGAAGAGATTATCGAACGCGCTCCGGATGAGAAGGAACCCTTCTCGGCACTCGTCTTTAAGACCACTTCCGACCCGTATACCGGCAAAATTACCATTTTCCGGGTATACTCCGGAGTGCTTAACTCTGATTCAACAATATTCAACTCGACGAAAGGGGTTGAAGAGCGCATCGGCCAGATTTATGAGCTGGAGGGGAAAAAACAGCATCCGATCAAACAGGCGGTTGCCGGTGACATCGTTGCTGTAGCCAAGCTTAAGGAAACCGTAACCGGCGACACGCTCTGTGATCCCGCCAAGCCGATCGTCTTTGAACCGGCAAAACAGCTGTTACCAGTTATTTCGTATGCTATAGAGCCGAAGACAAAAGCGGATGAAGACAAGATCCACAACGCTCTGCACCGCATGATCGAAGAAGAGCCTACCTTGGAGTCACATCGAGACATCCAGACGAAAGAGTTTATTATTTCCGGAATGGGGCAGGTTCATCTGGAAGTCATTGTTGAAAAAATGAAGCGTAAATTTGGCGTTGAAGTTCTCCTTAAGACGCCGAAAGTGCCCTATTTTGAGACGATTCGCGGTACGGCCAAGGTACAGGGGAAATACAAAAAGCAGTCGGGAGGACGCGGCCAGTACGGTGACTGCTGGATTGAAATGTCTCCGACCGGTCGTGGCGAGGGCTATGTTTTTGACGACAAAGTTGTTGGCGGGGTCATCCCACGCCAGTATATACCGGCTGTTGACAAAGGGATTCAGGAAGCCAGCGTCGAAGGCTTTCTCGCCGGTTATCCGGTGGTCGACTTTAGAGTTGCCCTCTACGACGGCTCTTTTCATACCGTCGACTCTTCAGAGATGGCATTCAAGGTAGCCGGTTCCATGGCCTTCAAAAAAGCAATGGAACAGTGCAAGCCGGTTCTGCTCGAACCTATCGTGAACATGAAAATAACCGTTCCGGATGATAATATGGGTGATGTTATCGGCGATCTCAACTCCCGACGCGGCAAGGTTGTCGGTGTAGAGCCGAAAGCGAATTCACAGATTATCCGTGCGATTGTTCCGATGTCAGAAGTTCTCGCCTATTCCAACGACCTTAAGTCGATGACCAGCGACAGGGGCATGTTCAGTACGGAATTTTCTCATTACGAAGAGGTGCCTTCTCACCTTTCCCAGAAAATAGTGGCTGAATCACTGGCGGAAAAGAAATAATAACGGTTCCGGAGGTTTCTCATGGATGTTAAATTCAGCAATGATTCAGGCATCACTCAGCAGGAAGTGCCCGCTGAGAAAAAGAAACAAAGGGCGCTGGTACTCCTGCTGCTGATTCTGATCAGCGGTTTTACGTATCTCTACTTTTTTACCGGACTTATCAAGCCGCAGGAAGTGCAAAAAGCTGTTGAGGCCCCTGCTGCTCCGGTACAGATTGTCAAAATCCCATTGCCTCCCCGGGATGGTATGCCTGCACAACCAAAAGGACAACCTGCCGCCGCGAGCGAAGCACCGAAAGCCGTTGTTTCAGCTGCCGCTCCAGTGGTCAAGCCGGTTGCAGCCCCCTCTGCACCTGCCAGGCCGGTTGCTCTGCCTGCTGCTACTCCGTCTGCCAAGGCAGCTGCGACGCCTCCGCCACTGAAAGCAAAAGAAGAAAGTAAAAAGAGTGCAGAAGTAACGCCTGCTGAAAAGAGGCCGCTGCCGATTTCCACTGCTGACAAAAAGCAGAGTACGGGTGCTGACGCAAAGGTCGAGACAAAAAAAGCGGTGCAATCGGAGAGAAAAAGCGTTTCTGAAAAGGATACAGTGAAAAAAAACGCAGTGAGCAGCGCGTCTAAAGCAAGAGTTGACGTACATGCAAAACCTGTGTCGGGAGGTTCATGGTCGATCATTGTCGGGGACTACGTTTTGGAGGAGGCTCTGTCGGCTGATTTAGGCCGGGTGCGAAAGTCAGGGCTTGAACCTGTTGTCAAACCGGGCAGTCGTAAAATAACTGCTATGAATCGTCTGCTTTTATCTGAATTCAATGATCGGGCTTCAGCACAGGCAGCCCTTGAAAAATTGCAACGCCATACATCAGATGCCTTTGTTATTGATCAGGGTGGTAAACTGGCTGTATATGCCGGATCATATCTCAAAAGTGAAGCAGCCGACTCCGAAAAAGAGCGCCTGAAGGCGGTCGGCTTTGCGACAACTCTCAAGCATATGGATCTTGCCATACCATCACAGACGCTTACAGTCGGTCCGTTTGCCAGCAAAAAAGCCGCTGATGCCGCCCGGAGCAAATTACAAAGTTCCGGTTTGAAAGCAACTGTTTCTCAGCCATAAGCACACGAATGTCAGAAAAAGTTACCTTAACCTTATCCCCGTCCGTGGCGGCTTACGTCCGGGCGGGGACGCCATTGGCGGTCAAGTTCGCCGGATGCACTGCAGCGGAGAACATGACCGCGACAGATCGCTTAATGCTTTTGTTCTGCCTGTCCAAAGATGCTGATCCGACCGTTAAAACGGCAGCACTCGCCTCTTTGGCAAACGTACCTGCGGAGATAATTACTGATTTTGTAGAGTCACCAGATCCACATCCGCTCATGCTTAACGCCCTCCGTACCCTCTGTCACAATTACCCCGCTTCATCCCCGGTTATCGAACGTTCCCTGCCACCAGAAGATGATGACATTGAAGTGCCATACGATCAATTGGATCCGGATACTGAGTCCGAAGACCAGGATCCGGTCAATGAAGAGGACGAGCAGTTTCTCAGTAAATATAAAATGGCTCAGCAGATGGGGATTGGCGAAAAAATAAAAATGGCGCTTTCCGGTGATAAGGAGTGGCGCTCCATTCTTGTCAAGGACTCAAACAAGCTGGTTTCAGGAAGCGTTATTAAAAATCCCCGTATCACCGAGGCGGAAATTCTGACACTTGTTAAATCCGGGATTCAGAATGATGAGATCATGCGGCTGATCTGTGCCAATAAGGAATGGATTAAAGTCTATAAAATACGAAAAGCTCTGATCGAGAACAACCGGACGCCGGTTCAGAATGCCAGCAGATATTTGAGCAGTATGGATGTTAAGGATCTGGCCTATTTTGCGAAAAGCAAAAATATCGCGACTGTTATTTCGACCTTGGCAAAACGGCTTCTGTTAGTCAAAAAAAGGTAGGCGGGGAGCCTGTTATGGCACTGATTAATCACGCAAAAAAAGAGATCAATGCTAAAATCGTCTATTTTGGCCCTGCGCAAAGCGGCAAGAACACTGTGCTTGCCTATATATATTCGCGGATAAAACCTTTTCTGCGCGGGGAATTTAAATGTGTCCCTGCCGGCGCTGACGAGCTGATGTTTTTTGATTTTAGTCCGTTTGAAAGCGCCCTGCCAAACGGATATCACCTGCGCCTGCACATCTACACACTCACCGGAACAGTTACTAACCCGGCAACCTGGAAAATGACACTAAAGGGTACTGACGGCATCATGATTTTACTTGATCCGGCCCTTACCAATAGCGCTGAAGCCAGTGAAAGCGTCTCACAATTGCGGGATTTTCTCTCTGCATACGGTGTCGGCCTCCATGAAACGCCTGCTGTGCTCCAGCTTACCAGCTCTACACGGGAAATCCTGCCGGATGAGGCCGCACAGATTGCAGCGGCACTCGATCTTTCTGCGCTTTCAACCTGCCGGGCTGACGCAGCAAGCGGTGAAGGGGTGCTGGAGGCTTTGACGATACTGTCCCGACTGATTCTTGATCGGGTGGCACTCTGTGATGAGCCCTCTGCAGCGGTCAAGGACGACGCCGTGCCATCTTTGCACGTCGCTCTGCTGCCGCACGAGGTTGTTGCAGAAGGTGGAACAATCCGGATACCATTGACAATAGGGGAGCATGGCGCGCTGCGCAGGTTGGTTGTAACGGTAAACGTTGAACTGGAATAGCCGGTGGCTCTGGCGGCAGGCGAAGAAAGCCGCCTTGGGTGCGATGTGGCTGAAATAATAATTATCCACATTTTCACGATCGACTTGTATACAAAAATATTACATGATATAAGCGTTGAAAATTGATTCGATTTACTGGAGGCTGGTACATGGCAATTATCACCGTATCTCGCGAAATGGGCACTGGTGCCTACAAGATTGCTTCAGACGTTGCTCAGAGGCTCAAGTACACCCTTATTGACGGGCCTAAAATCAAATCGCTTGCAGCAAAATACGGTCTGACCACCGAAATACTGCAGATGGTAGATGAGAAGCCGCCCTCCTACGTTACCGCAGAAGATCGCAAGCGTGCCGCAGCCCTTAATGTGCTCGAACTGATTATCCTTGACCTTGCCCGTAAAGGTAATGTTGTTATTTACGGACGGGGCGGGCAGGATTTGCTGACCGGTTGCAGAAACGTCATCCGCCTCCGTTTTATTGCCGATTTTGAAGAACGGGTGGAGCGGTTTGCCGAACGGGAATGGATCGACCCGGATATGGCTCGATCACTGATTCGCCGCAGCGACCTCCAGAGAGGCGGGTTTATTCATTTCTATTTTGATCGCGACTGGCATGACCCCAATCACTACGATCTCGTTTTTAATACATCACGTCTTTCAGCGGCGACCATTCTGGAATGCATTGTTGCTTCAGTCAAAGAGCCGGCCATAAAAGAGTCGGAAAAATCAGCTGTTGAAGTTATTGACAATGTTATTCTGGCCAAAAAGATTGATACAGCACTCCTCAATGCCCCTGTTCTGGAGGATTATCGCCCCTTTACCATTGAAGTCACGAAGGGCACCGCCTCAATCAGCGGCTACATAATGTCTGAAGCCCAGAAAACCGCAGCTGTTGCGATAGTCAAATCAGTAAAAGGAGTAACGTCGATCAAGGAAGATATTCATGTGGTTGACTATAAAGCTTACAAGGAAACGATGTAGCGTCGATCTTCCAGTCAGTCCGGCGTGCGAGCACGCCGGATGATGCTCTCTATCATATCGTTGAAGATGAACACATGGAATGGCAGCATGGAGTACCAGTACACTCTTCCCATTAACCCGCTCGGATAGTGGTATGCGGTCTGGATGAGGGTGTTCCCCTCGATCCTGAATTCAAGCCATGCCTTTCCAAAAACTTTCATATGGGCTTCAAGAAGCAGTCTCCGATCCTCCTGAAGGTCGATGACCTTCCAGACGTCAAGGAGATCGCCTACCCGTAGTTCCGATTCCACCCTCCTGCCGAGCGAGGTGCCGAAGCCTCCGGAAAGCTTGTCAAGAACCCCTCTGATCCGCCACAGGATGTCAAAGGAAAACCATCCCTGACGTCCTCCGATTGAAGTAAATGCTTGGAATATCCTCTGCTTCGGCGTGTCTCCGAAATTTTTACACTTGATATCCCTGAAGAGAGAGTTGCTGAGATCCTGTTCGTCATACGCACAGGACGAACCTGCGAGACTGTCGGTCCATCTGCTCACCACCTGCTCGTTTCCGATGGCGGCAATGGCCTTTTCTACAACCGTCTCTAAATGAAGCGGCGCTATGTCCTGAAAATAGTGCTGTGCATTTTCCTGCCCCCCCTGAAGCGGTACGGGTTCAGCTTTCTGCAGTATCCCGATCAGGAACGAGGAAAACGCGAAAGAGAAGGGCGATGTGAACATCAGTCCGAAGGAACAGAGCCACCGCGCTTCAACGGGGAGCGGCACAAAAAACCGCTTGAGCCCCATGACCTCTGAGGTGACCTGAAGCATCTCCCGAACGCTGAGGGACTGCGGGCCGATATCCGCCATGAATGTCTCCTGAACAGGAAGATCCTTCGCCTGCACCAGGTATGCAAGGAGGTCGGCGATGCCGATGACGCTCACTTTTTTTTCCATCCAGCGCGGGACAATCAGGAGTGGACACTTTTGCACCAGATTATGTAAAACTTCAAACAGTACGCTGCCCGATCCTATAATGAACCCTGCCCTCAGCCAGATCGTCTGAATCTTGTCAGGGGCTGAGCAGAGAATCTGTCCCACATCTTCCATTGTGTCGATAAAGTCATTTCCGCTATTGCCGCGACTCGGAAAACCGAGGTAGACAATCCTTTTAACCCTCGCCGTTATACAGGCATCAAGGAATCTCTGGGCAATGGCTCTGCTGATTTCGCCGAATTCGCTGTCAGTGCCAAAAAAGCGCAGCGGGAAGTAGGCAATATCTATTCCCGTGAGCGCTTCCATGAGAGCATTGTCATTCATGGTGGAACTTTCAACTATTTCTACGGCGTGATTGCCAAACTCATCTACCCACTGTGTTTCCTTGACGATAAGCCTGAGGTGAACGGAGTCATGCCTGAGAAGCTCCCGGGTAAGGCGCCGACCGATATAACTTCCCGGCCAGGCCACAAGAACATTAATCTGCCCATTTTTCATAAAAATTAACCGCCAGAAACCACTTTTTATTCACCATATAACACAACAGGGTGGGTATCAAGTCTGTTGGCGTGATGACGCTGCGCTGGTCAGGCTGTCATTCAGTGTTCTGATGCGCTCCGACATCTTTTCCATGATTCTCATTGCCAGAGAAGGGTCCTGATGGATCTTCTCCATGAACATTTTTCTGTCTATGGTTATGACCCTGGTCTCTCCCACTGCTCTCACCGTTGCTGAGCGTTTATTCCTGCCGAACATGGCCATCTCCCCGAAAATTTCACCTGAACCGAATTCTGCCAATCTGACTTCCCCGTCGCCGGTTCCTTTAACAACTTCAACTGTGCCCGAGAGTACGACAAACATGGCATCGCCTGCTTCCCCTTCAGTGAAGAGTATCTCTCCCTGTTTGTATGTCTTCCCGAGCTCTCCCATCTTCATAACCGACCTCCCTGAAACGCAATGTTCTTTTTGCAGCTGTGGGATCACCCCCGAAAGCGCTGAATAAAACAGGCGCAGAAGGAAGACGGGGTGCAGGGTACGCAGAAATACGTCCGTATAGGGAGCGCTTCCGGTAAATGTGTCCCAGAGGACGCCGCTCATGCGCGCTTCTTTTTCAGGGTGGCTCTGCTCCCTGAATGTCATGGCGAGTACCGCCTGCCGGGCAACACTGACCTTCTGAATCACCTTGGTGACCAGGAAGATGATCCTGCCGATGGCATTGTCCCGTGACAGTTTCCTGCAGACCGGCTCGAAAGAGTCGGCAAAGGCTGCCGCAGATACCCCGGTGAATATAGCTGTCCGCGCCGCCGCTTTTGCTGTGCGGTATGAGCCGCCGATACCGTCCTTGTAAAGCCGGTTTACGCCGGCGTCGCCGATAAAAACAATCCTGTCACCGTACGGGGTCGGCGCCCCGTCGATGCTTATGGCCGGAGAACAGCGGCAGGAGTTTGCCGGCGGATGCCACCCGGCAGGAAAGCAGATCCGTACTTCAGGATCCTCAAAAAACGCATCAATCAGTTTCTGGTCGATATTTTCACCAAGCAGGCATACCGTTACGAATTCTCCCTTGGGAATGATAGCTGCGAACTCAAGGCGTGGCAGGTCAAGAAGGAATACATGCATTGAAGAGCCCAGGAAAAGATCAATCGCTTCCTGACCGAGGTGAAAGTCGGAAATATAGGTTTTTGTCGTCTTTGGCAGTTTAAAATTAAGCGGGGGCGCAGTCAGTGACTTGAGGAAAGCGGTGTTGATCCCCGAAGCAACCGTCACGAGGTCATACGGCTCAGACAACCCCTCGACGGTTTTCAGGCATGGTTTGCCGCCGATCCATTCAATCCCTTCAACGCGCGTCTGACGGGTTACCGCCCCTCTTTCAGTAGCAAGGCCAAGGAGATAGCCGTCAAAACTCTCCCACTGTGCATGTATGCTGCCGCGCGGTCCTCCACCCCGGTGAATGGCTGCGATCCGCTTTTCATGACCGGGAGGGTCAATCTTGATGCGTCCGACATCAGTATGCATGATATATGAGTCAATACCACGCTGCACGACCGTTGCAGGAAGGGAAATCCCTTCAAAAGCCAGCAGCTGGACCAGCGATTCGGAAATGATACCGCCGCACATGTTGCAGCCTGCAGGGCCGAAAGCCGAGAACTGCTTCGGCTCGTATATATCCAGGTGCAGTGAAATATCTGCTTTTGCGGCCATATTCTGGAGAAAGAAACTGAACAGTGAACCTGCCGGTCCACCGCCGACCACCGCAATCCTCGAGCCTGACCGGAGTTTAGCATCCATCTTGAAGCCTCACGTACATCAGAGCTGGTACACTGTCCCGTCTTCCATGACTTCAATCCGGTGTTGAGCGAGGCTGGCAAGTTCGGCAATTATCTGCCGGCGATAGATTGACTTCAGGTGCATCACTACTATGCGTCGCGGCGTATCAGGAAGTTTGGCAAGTTCTGTCTCAAGCAGATGTGGCGTAAGGTGTCCGGAACGGAGCGCGAGCTCTTCCAGCGAATTGGGAAAAGATACCTCTACGACCAGCATCGAGAGCTCTGTTGCATAGCGCCATAGTAGGTGCGTGGGACCGGTATCACCGGTAAAGAGCAATCTGCTGCTCTGGGAGCTGATCAGGAAGCCGCTGGCCGGTACAGAATGACTGACCGGTATCGGAAACACGCTGTAACCGCACACCATTCTGCTCGTGCATGGTTCAAGCGGTTCCCAGCGGATGATTGGCGCTGCTTCGTTCGGAATAACTCCGAAATCGGGCCAGATCAAGCCGTTGAAGAGATGTTTCTTCAAGATATCGAGGACCGCTGCCATGCCGTACACATGAATGGACCTGTTGCTGCCGTTAATCAGCAGATTTTCAACAAGGCCGGCAAGCCCCTTGACATGGTCGAGGTGCGGGTGAGTTATCAAGACGGCCTCGATGAGGGCCTGCTCCTCTCCGTTAAGCGCCGCAGAAACAGTCCCGGCGTCAACAAGCACATTATCATCGATAAGAAACGCCGGAGATTGCTGGCCCGGGTAACTGGAACCACAGCAGCCGAGTATTCTGAGTTTCATAATTCCCTCGAATGGTCTGATGTTCAAGCAGGCGTAAAATTATTTTTATATTGACATAGTAATCAGATAAAATAAAATGCTTTTCTATTCAGCCCACACATGTGTTGAAATTTTCTTTGGAATAAAAGAGGAGAGTATGAGAGCTACGCAAAAATTGATTAGTGAACTTCAGCGTCGGCGTCCGTTCGATCGCATGACAAAGGAACATGTGCACTGGCTTGCCGAACGCATTGAGAAAGTTGAGCTGCTGCAGGATACCGTGATTCTTAAACCTGGCGTACCCTGTGAAAATCTCTTCTTCATCTTTCAGGGGAGTGTGCAGCTTGAAGCCATGGGTAACGCCAACGAAGAGCCCAATGTGCTGGCCGAACTGGAAGAAGGTGAATGTTTTCCGTTGGAAGCGATGGAAGAGGGACGCCCGGTCTTTTCGACGTTTAGAACCACCATGGATACCGTCTGTTATCGGCTCTCCCGGGACGACTTTCATCAGTTGAAAGAGCTGAGCACCATCTTTGCTGATTTCTGTCGCTACCGTGCCGCCGGCTTTCTTGAGCAGACACGGCGGGTCTACCGGCTGCACTTTTCCCACCAGAGTGAGGAACATCAGCGCCTGAATGTCCCGCTCTCCATTCTGATGCGTCCCAATACCCTGACTGCTGAACCGGGTGATGCCGTGCGCAGTGTCGTGACGAAGATGGACGAACAGGATCTTGATTATGCCGTAGTTGTGGATGCCGAGTATCGCCCTGCCGGGATATTCACCATGCGCGACCTGCTGCGCAAGGTGGTGGTGCCGGGTGGAGATCTCAATATCCCGGTAGGTGAGGTAATGACCGCTTCACCACTCTGTCTGCCGGTGTCCGCTCACGGTTACGAAGCCGCACTGTTACTGGCTGAGGAGTCTATCCACCATGTTGTTCTGGTTGACAGGGAACGTCTGGCAGGTATTGTCACCGAGCGGGACCTGTTCAATCTGCAGCGGGTCAGCCTGAGTCAGATCAACGCTGAGATAGCAACCGCGGCAGATCTGGTCAAGCTCAAACGCTTGACCGCTGATATCGAATTGCTGTGCGAGAACATGATCATTCAGGGGGTCACCTCCGACCATCTGACCCGGATCATTACCACTCTCAACGATCGTGTCATCGAGCGAGTGCTTAACCTTGAGCTTGCCGGTGTCAATCTGCAGGGGATTCGTCTTGCCTGGATAGCTCTCGGCAGCGAAGGACGCTTTGAACAGACCTTCTCCACCGATCAGGACAACGCCATCATCTTTGAGGCTCCGGCCGGCATGTACCCGGAGAGCGTGCGCAAGCTGCTTCTGCCGGTGGCTAAAAGATTCAATCAGGCGCTTGATTTCATCGGGTTTCCGCTCTGCAAGGGTAACATCATGGCGAGTAATCCTGAGTGTTGTTTGAGCTTCAAGGAATGGCAGAAACGTTTTGAAGAGTGGAGTACTGTTCCGACACCAGAGGCACTCCTCAACTCCAAAATTTTCTTTGATTTCCGTCACCTCTACGGTGACTCCGGACTTTCTGACCGTCTTCGCACCTGGTTGACAAAAATTTGCATCGGCAAGCCGCGTTTTCTCCATCTCTTGACTGAAAACGCCCTGTTGCACACCCCGCCAATCGGTTTTTTTCGTGATTTTGTGGTAGGCACCGACAAGGATCATCCCAATACCATCGACATCAAAAATAATGGTGTCTCTCTCTTTGTCGAAGCTGCCCGGGTTTTTGCCTTTGCCAAAGGAGTCACCTGCGTCAATACCAAGCAACGTCTGCTTGCCGCCGGAGAGATTTGTAAATACTCGAAAAGCGAGATCAACGCCTGGGTCGACGCATTTTCATTTCTGCAGTCACTGCGCATTCGTCACCAACTGGAAGATCGTCGCGATGGCGGCAACGGCCACAATCGGATAAATCCCAATGATTTGAACAATCTGGATCGCAAAATTTTTCTGGAATCCTTGCGGCAGGCCGGTGTCCTGCAGAAGAACATGGCGAGTGAATTTAAAATAAGGTCGATGTAGGGTCCATTTTTGGGTGCGCATGGAACTACCTCAGAACCTGGCATGCACTGCTTTAAAGAAGAAATAAATATCATCCAGACCTTCGAGATTTCAAAGTGCCGTGGTGGTAAAATCTCTTCAGTCTTCCGGTTTTCTGCTTGCGCCCCTTCCTCCATGTGCTACAATAAATTTTGGTGTGTCACATAAGAGATTATAAGGAGGCATCGCAATTATGAAACTTTCCATACGCGAAGCACGCCAGTCACTCTCAACTATTGAGCAGATTCTGAATCTGGAAGGTACGGTGACAATTACCAGAAGAGGTAAAGAAATTGCGAAGGTCATTCCTTTCAACAGGCCGCTTTCTATCCCGTCACACCGCACTCTCCGGGAAAAATCGCTGCGCCAGAAAACAGGAAGCGAGCAGCTTGTAAGGGCTGATAGAGACGAGCGATGAGTCATATCATCTATTTTGATACGAGCGCATTGGCAAAGTGGTACATCAACGAAAGTCAATCAGAAGAGGTTGAAGCCTATTTGCAAGAGAACGGTCCTGTCGCAGTCAGCGATCTTACGGTTGTTGAGATGCGTTGTCTTCTCGCAAGACGCCGGCGGGAAAAAGATATTACCGTAATGCTTGAAGCTGAGATATTTGCAACTTTTCAGGAAGATATGCGGAGGAAGGTGTTGATCTGTCACCCCTTTCCGGCAGAGTTGGCGGCAGGTGCCGTTAATCTCATGTCTATTCTTGGCAACATTCCCGTGCGTTCACTTGACGCCATGCATCTCGTGATTGCGAAAGAAATAGGCGCGGACGTGCTGGTGACTGCAGATAAAGTTATGGCAGATGCCGCAACAGCGTATGAGTTTGAGGTGGTTAGATATTAATGCGCAGCACACTGCTTCATGCCACACGTTTTTGCTGGAATACTTGCGTCTGGCGTCTGAATTTAAAATAAGGTCGATGCAGGTTTTACACCAAATAATGCCCCGGCAGTTGCTGCTTCATTTTGACACAAATACCGGAGCCTGGAGCCCACTTTCTTCAACTTACCTCATTTCAAATTTTGTAGTTTCTCCAAGTCCGACCTGTTCCAGTAGAGCATTGCGTTGCGTGCGCAGGTCCTTTCTTTCAGGCGCTGCGTTAATCATCCTCGATATAGTGTCAAGAGCGTCATACCAGAGGCCATCTTCGGCATATGCCGATGTCGCTGCTGTTCCCGATGCGTCTTCCTTCAGTTTTTCAGTAAGTGCCGGTGCGGGGGCAATCAGCGAGATGATGCCACCGGCCAGGATATCCTTTGACCGCTGGTCAGCATCGGTCACCAGTCCAACAAACCATTTATACTGGACATCGCGGCGCAGTGTCACCCCGTGATCGGCCAGACAAACAGACTGGATCCCCCCATGTTCTGGCCCTTTTATGACCTTTTCCAGAGCAGGTTTGACTCCGTTGCGCTCGATAAGCGTAACTTCAACCGGAAGGGTTGTCGGCTTCGAAATATACCAGTAAAGACAGGGCTGTTCCCGCACCGTATACCCGATATGGTCGGGAGCCAGCACCAGAAGGGAAAACGATTCCCGCTCTGTGGCACCGCGCGTGCCTCCGCCGACCCGTCCTGCCGGGGTGCCTCGCAGAGGCGGTTTGTAGACGACTTTTGCTGGTGACGAGACAACAGGAGCAGCGGTAACCTGCCCTGCTGCCGGCTTATTCTGAGGATTTTTATCTTCAGCACCCCACGCGCTCAACGGGAGTACCGCCATGATCCCGATCAATGCTGCTTTCTCCAGTATGTACATTGTTGTTACCTCCGGTTAGCTGATATCCGGGCCGGAGAGATTTTCCCCCAGAACCCGGTGAATAGTGATTGTCTCTTCTTTCCCCTTCAGACTCGCTTCGCCGATTTTTTCGGTCAGAAACCGGCCGCCAAGAAGATCCAATGTCGTACTGCCGATCAAAATTCGACAGACGGCATCCCCGGCAAAATCCTTGTCAAAACTCTCCAGTCGGGAGGCGATATTGACCGTATCGCCGATTGTAGTGAATTTTAACCGTTGGTTGCTGCCCAGAAGTCCTGCCACCACCTGTCCAGAAAAAATGCCGACCCGGATGGCCATGCCCGGCAGCCCTTTTTCACCCCACATCTTATTGAGGTGAAACATCTCCTTTTCCATGGCAAGAGCGCATGTTACCGCGTTGATGGCGTCAGCCTGAATCTCCTTGTCAGTTCTGCGCGGCAGCGGCACGCCAAAATCGGCCTTGATGGCATCACCCACGAAATTGTCGATGACGCCACCATGCTTCAGGACTAACCGGATCATTAACTCCATGTAGGTGTTCAGCCAGTCGAGCAACTCCTGTGGATCCATCTTTTCCGATACGGAGGTGAATCCTCTGATGTCGGAAAAGAATATGGTGGCGGTCAACTTACGGGAACGGGGGCGGCCGTTATCGAGAAAATCATCCCGCTGCTCCCAGATCATGTCGGCAATCTCTTTCGAGACCGATTTGGAAAAGAGCTGCATCAGCATCGCCCGCTCTTTCTTCTCCATACCGGTGATGTAGGCATTGACCATCCCCGCAGAGGCAAAAAAAGACAGCCCCGGCGGAACAAGCGGCAGCCACCAGCTCTGTATAAAGGCCAGGTAATCAAAACCTGTCAGACAGAGCATACCGGTGACAATAAACAACGCAAACCGCCGTGCGGAATGGGTGCGGAACCCGATAACCGCGCCGGCAACTCCCCAGAGTAGCATCCAGATCGATTTTTGCGTTTCCGTCGGTACTTTAAACGGCTCTGCACCGTCAAGAGCAAAACGGAGTAACTGACTGGTGATCTGCCCGTGCAGCTGAATACCGCTCAGCAGCTGTTCCTCTCCGCCTCTGCTCAGTGGGGTGAAAAAGTGGTCTTTGACACTCTGGGAGTTAACCCCGATCAGGATGATCCGGTCTGCAATCGCCGAGGTGGGGATCTTTCCAGAGAGCAGATCAGAATATGTATAGGTGCGCAGCGGAACGCCGGTACTCTTGAAATCAAGCAGAAGCTGGTAACCGCCGGCATCAGCCTTTCGGTAGCCGCCGTCATTTTCTTCCAGCGGCACGATGGTTGTTCTGCCCAGTTTTATATGCTGCGGATTGAGCGAATCCGGCTGCAGTGATATCCCTTCCGGCTCCAGATAGAGTGTCGCCAGGGTAAGGGCGAGCGATGTATAGGAGGTTGCGCCATCATCAAGAAAAAGTAAACCACGCCGGACAACGCCGCCGGGATCAATTACGATGTCACCAAAAGCTGCTTGCGGAGTGCCCTTGATAACGGCGGGTGGGGCAACTCCAGTATCGCCGACGGTCATGATTCCGATAATGAGCGGATTGTCGCGGAACATCCGGTTGTACGCATCAGTTCCGGGGGGGACTTGAATATCGCGATAGATATCAATACCGATCGCCCGTGGCTTCGCAGCTGCCAGAATCGCGACACCCCGGGCAATAACAGCATCAGTGAGCGGCCACTTGCCGATGGCTTGTATATCGGCTTCCGTGACTTCAATAACGGTTATTCTTGAATCTTCGGCGCGAATTTTCGGTGTAACCAACACAAACTGGTCGTATGCCGTAAGTTCAAGAAACTCGAGCTGACCGCCCCGGCGGAGTCCGAAGGTGACAAGAAAAGCTATGAGAGCTCCAAGCGTGACAACGGCATACGGTTTTTTAAAGAATGAGTGCAGTCTCACTACGCGGCAGCAGAGTCTGTTACAACCAGTTGTTTATCAGCAGAAACGGAGCCCAATAACCGGGGTGATCGTAGCGTATGTCATCAAGCAGCTTCAGCTGTGCCGCCTGCAATGCCGCTGCCCGGGAGATGGATGGTTTTTGCAGTTGTGTGTAAAACTCTGTAATCAACTCAAATGATGCCGGATCATTAATGTGCCAGAGCGTTGCAAGCGCACTCCGGGCTCCGGCCCGCACCGCTACACCAGCAAGGCCGAGGGCGGCCCGGTCGTCACCGGCGGCCGTTTCACAGGCACTGAGCGTCAGTAGATCGAGCGGCTCTTCCCTGAAACGGAACAGACCGACATACTCGCCGAAACGATCCATGGTGAATTTTTCGTCAAAAGCCAGAATAAAGGTAGAGTCAACATCACCGCCGAAATGGCCATGAGAGGCGATATGGACGATGCTGAACTGCTCCTTTTTCAACTCTTTTTCCACGTTGGCAAGACTGAACTGGATGTTAATCAGAGTGTGCCCGGTAAACAGCTTATTGATTGCGGAAAGTTCATCTGAAACATAGGGCAGGCCGACAAATCCCTGCCGGGCTTCGGTCAATCCCAGTGACAGCATGCGCGCGTGGTCACGCTGTACCGGGCGCGGATCAGTAAGACTGAGCCCCGGAGTAATGGCAATCGGGTACCTGTTGATAAGAAACCGGGCGCCGTCGTGCAGCGCCGCCATCGGTACCGTTCGCAGCTGTCCCGCCGGCACAAAAACAAGCGTTTCCGGCTTCATCGCATCCAGATCGGCTTCCAGCGGGCGAATTAACCAGTCATAGAGCTTCTGGGCATGCGGCAGATATTCCCCGGTGGTCCGCTTGACCAGTTTCCGGCGGAACGCCGTAATCTCTCTGTTTAATTCATCGACACCGACCGGGACGGTAAAGCGCTTGAGTCCACCTGAAAAGCTGACCAGAAGCTCCACCCGGTTCGGGAGAAAGACCGGATAGACAACAGCAGCTCTGCCGGAAACCGCTTCAAGTTTTTTTCCCACAGCAGTGGCAGCATCAATACAGTCGTCCCGGAAGTAGTCGCGCAGTTCGAACACCTTCAACGTTTCCAGCGTGTCGCGTGCCTCGATCAGGTATGGTTCCTGCGACTCTCCCGGCTTGAGCTGGGAGGCCCGCTGCAGGAGGAGGTCGACCAGTTCGGTACAGACAACGCTCGCCGTTTTTTGATACGATGACTCCGGATTTGCATAGCAGGAGGAGAGCTCTTCACGAATTGCCTGGAGATAGCGGAGCGCATGACGATATGAAACGAGGGCCGTGTCGATCCGCCCCGCGCTCGCATGGATGCGCCCGGCCTGCCAGTGCCAGCGGTAGAGCGCTTCGCTCGCATTCACCTGCTGAGCGGCAAACTGTGCCCGCCGCGTAAGCTCCAGAGCTTCTTCAAAACGACGATTGTTCTCGTACAGTTTTCCCATATAGCCATAGGCGTAAGATTCGGTGCGGAGATCCCCCGCATTTTTCGCGGCGGCAAGCGCGGCATTGAATTCAGCATACGCCTGAGTGGCAAGAGGTTCCGCCTGATCAGGAATTTTTCTGCTGAGCTCAGTATAAAGCAGGCCGGCGTTTATTCTGGTGTAGCTGACGGCAGCGGAGCCATCTGTTGGCTGTTTGTAGCTTCCGGCTTTTTGCAGCAGAGCCAGTGCTTCGCTGTAATTATCGCCTCTGAAGGCTGCTGTTGCCCCGTTTACCGTTGCCGCAGCGGCACGAGCAGCATTCCCCGACTTTTCCGCCAGGGCGGCGCTCTCCCGGTATGCGACACGCGCTTCATCGTTCTTTTTCTGCGAGATCAGCAGATTGCCGCGGTTATTCTGGATTGCCGCAGTCAGATCATCCGCCCCGGCCTCCCGGGCCAGAGCAAGCGCCTCATCAAGTGATTTTCCCGCCTGCTCCGCATTGCCAAGGCCGATATGAACATTGCCGATGGCGCCGGCAACAGAGGCGGTCCGGCGTTTGTCGCGCAGCTCTTTCGCCAGCAGATCTGCTGTATTCAGATGCTCAAGGGCTTTGCGGTACTGACCGGTCACCTGCAGCGCCTGAGCCAGCATCAGGAGCGCGTCACACCTGCCGGCACCATTTTTCGCGTCGAGACGCTGCAGTGCCGCTTCAAGTTGCGGGATAGAAGCCCCGAAGCCGCCGCTCCGCAGAGATGCAGCGCCCTCAGCAAGTTCCGCCGGAACCATCGGGCTCTCGGCGCTAGATGCCGGAGCGGCGGAAAAGAGGGCAACAGCGGCAAGGCAGGCCGCTGAGAGTCGGGCAAGACGTGCAAAAAAACCGGGGGAATCAATTCTGGGCACCGTGATATTCATGTCCTCTCCTTGCGACAATCGGCTAGAAGTTGCCCGAAACGGCAATCTGAAAGTGAATCCCCTCGTCCTGGAGATCATCGTGTGTGTGGGCAACTGTCTTCAAGCGTGCTCCGGCATATACTTCCGCTTCCAGCTTCAGCTCGAAAGCGCCCTTGAGCGGCGTCGCTCCCCATCTTAAGCCAAGGCCGCAGCTGGATACATCGGTGGATCCACTTGAGGTGGCACCAACATTCCTGGCGCTGCCGTAATCAAAAAAAGGCGCCACCTGCAGGTAATCGGCCCAGGCGCGGTTCTGTATGAGCGGAATGCGTGCCTCGACTGACGCAACGAGCGCCTCATCCCGTACCAGGGAGTTTTCCCGATAGCCGCGAACCGTATACCTGCCGCCAACACCCATCTGTTCGGCAGGGAGCAGCGGGTCATTCGAGCGTTGCACGTCGAGGCGGGAGATCAGCTGAATATCGGCAACATCAAGAATACGGGCCCACTGCAGCTGTCCGAGCCAGGCGAAAAATTTACCGGTGGGAAGATCGCCCGGCAGAGCGGAATTATTTGTCGCGCCCATGAGGTCAAGGCCGTAGGAAAAGCGCGACCGGGCAGCGATAACCTGCTGCTGGCTCCGATAGGTCCACTCCTGGGAAAAGCGGAGCGGTACGACACGGGCATGTCCTTCTTGCACGCCGGGTGAGAAGTTGAACCATTCCCCCGACAGCGATGTCGTGCTGTTTTCACGCTCCAGCCCGAGTGACAGGGCAAATTCCTGATTCAGCGTCCGATAGAGCGGTTGGCGGAGAGTGATCTCGAAGGTATCCGTTTCGCTTTTGATATCCAGCGGGACAAACACCTTGTCAACGACTTTGGTGTCGTTGGCGCGGTAGCGGAGCAGCAGCGTGGTGTCGTAGGAATTCAGCGGCAGCGAGTACCAGGCGTCAAGCATCATCCTGAGCCCTTCGGAATGGCCGTAGGTGAGGCTGAGGACATCGCCGTGACCGGACAGGTTCTGGTGCGACACTGTTGTGATCACCCGTTCAGCGCCGTTCGACGGTGATTGATAATTGTTGAAGGCAGCCCAGACGGAAAACGGCGGTTTCTCTTCGACCCGTACGGTGAGATTACCCTCTCCCGGCTGGCCGCCGGGGCGAAGTTCAGCGTGAACCCGCTGAATCCGGGCATCCTGCTGCAGTAACTGGAGGCGATCCTGAAGTGGAATGATGTTCACCGGAGAGTCGGCGCCGCGTGCCACCCGATCCCGAATGTAGGAGGAACCGAACCATTTGTTGCCGACAACTTCGATATGCGAGAGTCTGCCTTCAATAACCTTGAAGGTAATGACACCTGCAGAAACGGTCTGATCAGGCAGAACCGCCCCGGAGTTTATGTAGCCTTTGTTGACATAGAGCAGCGTTATGTCACGGCGGACGGATTCGAGTTCTTCCATGGACAGGGTGCGGTTTTCGTAGGGGGCGGTTACTTTGGCAAGCTCTTCAGCAGTAAAGACTGTGCTGCCGGTGACTTCGATCTTCTTCACCAGGACACTTTTGAGCAGGTCGTCGGACGTTTTTTTTGGAGCCGGTGCCGGTGATGTCGATGGTGCCGGCAGTGCAAGTGGTGCCGGTGCCGGTTCTAATTTCTCATCAAGCAGTTCCGGGCGTTTGTCACCGGTTCGCCCTGAGAAATCAAGCAGCGGCAACCCCTGGGAGCAGGCGGGTGACGGGAGAGTGGCAGCTGTAGCCAGGAGAGAACAAGCGGCAATTAAAAGTAACTTTGTGCGACGAACTCTGGCATCTGTCAGATATGCAACCAGTGTCATAGAGCCCCCTGTCTATATTTCATATCAAACCAGAGTCAGATCAGAACAAAAAGCCGGGCAGCATATTGCCCGGTTCAAGCGGGAGGCCGTCACGACCGCCAATCACGAAGCTGCTGTATTTACCTTCACGAATACGGGCTATGCAGCGCTCACGCAGCAATGTCGCCGCACTGACATAATCTGAGGAGAGTGGACTGACAAGCCCGCTGATGCTGCTGACCGGCGCCTGGATATCCACGGTGCCGCTGATCCCTTTTTGCGAGTAGGCGGTTACGCTGCTCTGCGGGTCGGCCAGAAAGGTGTCGGCAACAAGGCGGATCGTGCCCCCTCTGCCATCAACAGCGGTCGCATCAATGGTGGAATTTTTCATCACGACAAAGTGCGGATCAATAAATATCTTGCCGCCGACAGTCTGGGCGTCTCCCTGCACTTTTGCGGTAATGACACTGTTTATCAGGTTGATTTTGTCGAGCGCATTGAGAGATATTTCGCCGCCGTTGGCGGAAAGCGCTTCGGAAGTGATGGAGGCGTTGCGCAGCTGGATCAGGTTGGCAGCCGTCACGTTGATATTACCGGCATTGCCTGCAGCTGTCGACAAGGCATTGATGGCAGTTCCGGTGTCACGTAAATTGACATTGAGGGCGCTGATATCGATCGCTCCGCCGCTGCCTTTGCCTCTGGTATCAGCTTTGATGCCGCCCCCTTCGGTGGCTGTCAGATTACCGGCCAGAGCAACGGTTATCTTGCCACCGGTTCCGGCGTTGGTGGTGGTGGAGAGTCCGGTGAAGTCGAAATCAAGCGGGGCAGGTCGCGGGACGTTATTGGCACCGGTGATGTTCATGGAATTCGCGGTAACGCTGATATCACCGGAGTTGCCGGTACCACGGAATGAATCGGCGTAGATTTGACCACGGGAGGTTATGTCGATGGTTTTGGCGTTTATGGAGATGCTGCCGGCGTTGCCGGTGGCATCGGCATAGAGTCCGCTCCTGATGGCCCCGGCGTTTGAAAGTGTGATGCTGTCGCTTTGTATGGTTATGCTCCCGCCGGTTCCTTCCGCTTTGGCACCGGCAACACGCGCGTCAATTGAGGTTAGAGAATACGGTGGCGGCGGGCCGGTCTCATCAGCGACAAAACCGTCAACCGTGACGTGTTTTGCATTAATGACGATATCAGCGCCCGTGCCGGCCCTGCGTGTCACGGTCTCGATCCTCCCGCCATCCTGCAGTTGCAGAGAATCGGTATTCACAAGCACTTTCCCGCCGTGAACAGTTCCGTCTAACCCATATGTCTGTGCACCGATTCCGGTAATCTGGCGGCTGTTCACAACCGCCGACTGCTGTCTGGCTGATATAGAAATATCTCTGGCATTCACCTCCACAACCCCGCCTCGTCCGTAACCATACGCATTCGACGAAATATTCCCCTGATCATAGAACTTCAGCGAATCAGCATCCAGCGTAATATTCCCAGCGTTCCCCCGGCCAAGAGAGGCTGCGGAAGCAAAAAATCCATTCCTTACGATCATCTCTCCGGCAACCTGAACGGAGATGTTGCCGCCATTCCCTGTTGCCCCCACGGCAGATTCCGACGATATTGCTCCGTACAGCCCCGCATCAGCAGTGGGCCCGCCGCCCGGTGTCTCATCGCCAAGCGTCATTGAGCGAGCCGACAAGATGATGTCCCCGGCGCGTCCCGATCCGTAGGTTTTCGACTCAATTGAAGATGCGTTGAGCATGCTCATGTTCTGCGTAAGATTTGCACGAAAAGAAGTTCCCGGATGGTCGACATCGCCAAAGCTGTATGCAAAAATAGAATAATTATCCAGTTTCAGCGAACTTCCCCGGATATCAACGCTTCCCGCCGGATTGCCGTATGCGTAGATCCCTGAATCTTTAAGCATTATTTCGTTTCCCCGGATATAAACGCTTCCCGCCGGCTGGAGAGGGGCTCCACCTGCATCGTGCGCACGTCCTTCAACGACAAGAAAGCCGTAATCGTTCAGCGTCACATTGCCCAAACGGGTAAACGAAGATATACCGGAATCTGCAAGGCCAAGGTTTACTTCTCCGGGAGATGCCACACCGATAATATTGATCCTGCCTCCGGGGGCATCAAGGATGTAATATGGCGCGTTCGGGTCGCCTTTGTAGGAGATGTCACCACCAATGAGAGATATGGTTTTCCCCTCAGGTACGGTCAGGTAGGCGGTGTCACCGCTGATTGATGCGGGATTGGCGGCAAGAAAACCAAAAGCCGATGGTTCCGCAACAGAAAGAACTGAATTGGCGGCAGGATTTGCATGGAACAGTTCGTTATTGTCGAATTTGAGGTAATCCGCCGTACTGAGATGGAAACTTCCGCCAACATCCAGACTGGCATTCGGGCCGATCAATATGCCGGAAGGATTGAGCAGATAAAAGTTGGCGCCGGTAATTTGAGAACTGCTGAGCAGGCCATCTATGCTTGATACTGTTCCACCGGTTACTCGCGATATGATGTTACTGATCGGGCCGGTACTTCCGTCGGGGGTAAACGTGACTGTTTCACCCGTGCCAATACTGAATGAGGCAAAACTGTGGAAAAGGTTCTTTCCTGCCTGAACGCCATGGGATGCCGGTATCAGGTAATCCGGGCCGCTGGGCTGTATCGTGGAGTTCGGGCCGATGGTGCCATCACGCACAACCGCCGCACCGGCTGCAGAAGCGCTAATCAGAAAAAAAAACGGGAGCACCAGGAATTGCAGCAATCGAGTAGCCGACATAAAACCCTCCGCAATTTCACCGCAAAAAAAAGAGGGGCAGACCGTGGCCGTACCCCTGCAATGGGATTTAATCAAGAAAACCGCAGCCTGACATTATCAAACGCAATTCTGCTAATAACATCAGCAACTTGAAAGATGGAGCCATATCACCTGAAGAAGAGTAATTTCAGAAGCCAGTCATGGCCTTTCGTCATGACGGTCATGCCATTCACTGGTGCACAGGTGTAACCAGAATAGCAAGGGGTGCCAAGCGGTGCGACAATGACGTCAGGTAGTCTGCGACCAACCAACGATCCCGCTTCCACTTTCACCTCACCGACGACCTGCACTGCCAAAGTAAATACCGCCACAATCACCATTTTCATCCATAAATTTTTCATCTCCAATTCTCCTTCCGCATGTAGCATAACTTCACTGTAACGCTATTATAAATGCGAAAAATATAATGTCAATAACTAAATTTTCAACTAAATTTTACAACCACGTAATTACATAAACCAAATACAGTTTCTATGGCGTTAAGCTTTTTAACCGTTTTTTATGTACTATGTAATGTTCCGAAAAACAGCATCTTCACATCGTGGCTTAACAAAGCAAAAACCTTGCAAACAGACGATATACGGCATTTTTTTCTTACAGAAAAGTGGCAGAAAATTTTATGCTGTTTAATTTATAGTGAATTTTTTTCAGGAAGTCAGGAAGTTTGTGAGTAATTCGGGTGGTGTAAAACGTGGATTGAAATGTTGCATACCTTCGCAGGGAACGGGAAATAGCCCCGTGCGCTTACGTGACACCATGTATCCCTTGATTGCCAGAGAAATTGGCGCGGATGTGCTGGTAACTGCAGATAAAGTTATGGCAGATAGCGTAACAGCGTATCCGTTTGAGAATGGTAGATTTTAATACGCAGAAAACTGTCTCATGCCAGTACCGTGTAACACTTATAATTTCGTGCATTTCCGCAATTAACCCCTCTAAATCTCCCCTTATCTAAGGGGAGACCTTAAAGCTTCCCCCCTTAGGTAAAGGGGGACTGAGGGGGGTTAGATTTAAATGTTCCAGTATACCGGTGAATTTCCCGCTGTAATACTCAATCCGTTCATACAGCGGGGCGAGCAGGGCAATGTCAAAGCACACTCCTTCTCGCCCCCTGCCGATTTCCAGCCCCTCTTCTTAATTAACCGACGGAACGCAGTCTTTCTTCAGTCTGTTTGGGAAGAACAGCTGGAATGAACAGTGAAGCGGGATAACAGTAGCCTTCTCCTGATTCATCGACTATGCGGTACAATCCATGGGCCGATGACACCGGATCTGGCAACAACTCATACAGTTTGCGGGGAACCAGAGACACATCATATCCGGCGGTATCAAGGCAGATGACAAAATGAGGATCAGCGGTTTTTTTCATGTGTTGTTACTCCAAAATCTGTTTAATTTTTAACTCTTTACGGCCAATGCCGGTGGCCTCATACCAGTGTATTTCCGCATTTAACCCCTCTAAATCTCCCCTTATCTAAGGGGAGACCTTAAAGCTTCCCCCCTTAGGTAAGGGGGGACTGAGGGGGGTTAGATTTAAATGTTCCAGTATACCGGTGAATTTCCCGCCGTAATACTTAATCCGTTCATACAGCGGGGCGAGCAGGGCACTGTCAAAGCACATTCCTTCCCGCCCCCTGCCGATTTCAAGCCCCTCTTCAATGCCGTGAAAATCAGAACCTGCCGTTATCAGCAGTCCCGACTCCAGCGCGGTACGCCGCAAAAATTCAATCTCAAGCGGCCAGCCCATATTATTATAAACCTCAATACCATCAAGGCCGAGCAGTTGAAGTTCAGCTATAACAGGACCAAGTGTCGCCGGATTTTTGGCGATACTGGTCGGGTGCGCGAGTACGGCGACTCCGCCGATACGATGAATTTCAGCTATGGCATCTGCCATCGGCCAATAGGTTTTGGGAATATTGCACGGGACAAGATAGCGCCGGAATGCATCTTCCACCGTATCTGCGTAGCCACGTTCCAGAAGAGCCCGGGCAATATGAGGCCGACCGATTGAACCGCGGGCAAAAGCAAGGACATGCTCAAGCTCCAGGCTGCTGCGCCCCTCTGCACGCAGGCAGTCGTTCACGCGCTCAAGAATTTCACCGTTTCTCCCTTTGCGGCGCCGCCTGAAGCCGTCAAGATTGAGCAGAAACTGTTTGTCCCTGAAGTTGATGCCGTAGCCGAGCAGATGGACATCCTGCCACTCTTTAAACTGTACGGAAAGCTCTACAGCCGGCAGTACCGTGACACTGGCGCCGGAACCGGCAAGCATCGCCTCTTCGATCCCGGCCACGGAGTCGTGATCGGCAATGGCGATAACCCGAATATCCAGTTGTGCGGCAATGGCAATAAGCTCGCCTGGCGTGAAAGCGCCGTCGGAAAAGCTGGAATGTATATGCAGGTCTATATTCATGACGCGCATAGTAGCGCGCCCTGATAAAAAAGTAAAACCGCTATTGCAGATAGCGGCGGCATACGCTACTATTCCGCCAATGAAACCCCAGGATATTCATAGCGTAATTGCTGTGCTGCGTGAGGAGTACAAAACCTGGCAGACACCAGCCGTTACGATCGTTGCCCAATGCAACGGCAGTCC
Source organism: Desulfuromonadales bacterium (assembly GCA_013349405.1). Lineage (GTDB taxonomy): Bacteria > Desulfobacterota > Desulfuromonadia > Geobacterales > Pseudopelobacteraceae > JACRCG01. The sequence continues at coordinate 48,684 of DUZS01000014.1, forward strand.
CTTCAAAGTCTTGATCTCCTGCATTATCTCGCTGCGCACCAAAGATGATGTTACCGCACAGGCATCGGCACGGATTTTTGCGCGGGCAGAAACTCCGGAAGAAATGGTGCTGCTGTCGGTGGAGGAGATCTCCGGGTTGATCTATCCGGCCGGATTCTATCGCACCAAGGCTGCCCAGATAGCTGTTCTGTCACAGGAACTTGTGGGAAAATATCATGGCATTGTGCCTGACAGTATTGATGAACTGCTCCGCTTCAAAGGGGTAGGGCGTAAAACGGCCAATCTGGTGGTGACGCTCGGTTTCGGTAAGCCGGGGATATGCGTTGATACCCACGTCCACCGCATCTGCAACCGCCTCGGCTATATTTCGACAAAAACTCCTGATGATACGGAAAAAGTACTGAGAAACGTGCTTCCCGCAGAGTATTGGATTGAGATCAACGACCTGCTGGTCGCATTTGGCCAGAATCACTGTCATCCGGTGTCGCCACGTTGTTCGACCTGCAGGGTGGCGGATATTTGCGGGCGGATTGGCGTTACGGTCTCCCGATGAAATGTAATACCAATTCTCAATCAAGAGTGATATCAAGGCGGCGAGGATTGAGGCGACGAAGGCATACAACCAGTATGTTGAGGAGCCGAAGACGAGCCAACAAAGAGAGCGCCTTGATTTAGAATTGGAATAAGGAGCAGCATGATCGTTCTCGGCATAGACCCCGGCTCGCGTATTACCGGCTACGGCATTGTGGAACAGATGGGTAACCGTCTGGTCCATATTGATAATGGCGCAATTTTTACCGATACAGCGGCGGATTTTCCCGGTCGGCTGAAAAAAATTTTCGACGGGCTCCTTGAGGTAATTGCCACATATCACCCGGACCAGGTGGCGGTCGAGAACATCTTTTTTGCAACCAATCCGCAGAGTGCCCTCAAACTGGGGCAGGCGCGCGGAGCAGCTATTGTCGCAGCCGTTCATTGCGGCCTGCCGGTATACGAATACAGCGCGCTTCAGGTAAAACAGGCCGTCGTCGGACAGGGGCGGGCAGCAAAGGAACAGGTGCAGAAGATGCTCAAGATATTACTCGGCCTCCCGGAGATCGCCCAGGCTGACGCCTCCGACGCACTTGCGGTGGCAGTCTGCCATATAAATTCATACGCCCTCAATCAGAAATCTGGTGGCAGAGCCGCTCTCAAACAGCAAAAAACATCCTGGAGAGACATGAAGTTATGATTGCCCTATTGACCGGCCTGATCGCCCACAAAACACCCGACCATATTATTCTCGACGTGCATGGTGTCGGCTATCGGGTACACATCCCCTTTTCCACCTACTATGAACTCCCGGAAGAGGGGGGAGCCGCTTCCCTGCACATCCACACCAGCGTCAGGGAGGACGCAATCCTGCTCTACGGCTTCCGTACCCGTCTCGAAAAGTCCTTCTTCCAACTGCTGATATCCGTCTCAGGTGTCGGCCCCAAGCTGGCGCGGGATATCCTCTCCAACATTCAACCCGGCCCGCTTGCCCAGGCTCTGACGCAGGGCGATCTCAACAAACTGTCAACCATCCCCGGTATCGGCAAGAAAACGGCGGAACGCCTTGTGCTGGAGCTGAAAGACAAGGTAGGGAAACTCGATATATCATCGCTTCCTGCTGTTGACGCCAGGCAGATTCCTGCCGGTGATGTGGCGGAAGATGTCATTTCCGCGCTGCTCAATCTCGGTTATAAAGAACCGTTCGTGCGCAAGGCCATGGCTGGATTGGATGCAACAGGCGGTATTTCTGTGGAAGGGTTGTTGAAGCAGGCGCTGAAAACATTGATGAAGTGAATAAATGTAGCTATAATAGACGTATTAGCTATTTAATAAAGGGGGATGTGTTATGAGGACAATGACTTCAGTTGAAGCCCAGAATCATTTTGGCATGTTGCTTGATAGTGCCCAGCGCGAACCTGTTTCGATCACCCGGCGTGGCAGACCGGTGGCATACCTGTTTTCACCACAGGAATATGAGGCGCTTATGCAGAGGAAAAATGCTGCTGATTCACAGACACCTACTCAGTTGTTGGCGGCGTTTCGTGGCAGCGGTAAGGGGGGCTCCGCAGCGCGATTGGTGGCGGAACGAGACGCTGAAAGGGATTTGGAGGTTTGAAGAGGTATGTACTGGATACTTCGGCCTTATTGGCGCTTCGGGATGACGAGCCGGGTGCCGAACGGGTTGCTGCACTGTTGGAGGCAGCTGCGCGAGGAGAGCTTGCCTGTCATGGTTGCTTTATATCACAGATGGAACTTTTATATCGAGTCTGGAAGGATGAAGGAGAGGCAGTTCTGAAGCAGGAGAGTCTCCCGTACAAATGAGAAGTTGCATAACAAGCTGTAGCAGAAACACAAACAGCCCCGCTCTTCGGAACGGGGCTGTTTTCGCGACAACTGCAGTTCTGCTTATTTCTTCACTTCACCATTCTTGGCTGCCGCCATGGCTTCATTCAGCAGCTTGATGCCGGCCATGGACTCATCAACCGATTTGGTCAGCGATTCCCGGGCCAGATCCGGGTTGTGGAAACCGTCAGAGTTCTCTGCCGTCCAGTATTCCCAGAGAATATGAGCCTTGAGGTGTTTATCCTGGGCCTGCTTGATGGTGTCGGCGCTTATCCCGGCCTTCTTCGCTTCGACGATCTTGTCAATAAGGTCGCTCAGCCAGAATTCGGCCTTGCGCATCTTGCCTTTAAAGTGAGCGCGAACGGAGTCGATGGCATATTTGGCCTCATCTTCGGTCCACTCAGGGTGGCACTTGAGACAGGTCTCCTTGAGCTGAACTTTCGGGGTTACGGCGAAATGGGAGGTGAATACCTTACCCTTGGCGTCCTTCACCTTGGGCATATGACAGGCGTCGCAGCCGATCCCTTTTTTGCCGTGCTTGGAGTTGTAATAGGTCTCGGCCTCGGGGTGCTGGGCTTTCCAGAGGAGGCCGCCGGTCAAGGTGTGCTTGAAGTCGAGGAAGCCGACCTGGTTCTTGTAGTGTTCATAGAGGCCGAGGGCATCCTTGAAAGGGAAATGGTTGGTCAATGGACTATCATAGCCAACTGTTTTTTTAGAGGTATCGGGATTTTTCGGGTCATAGCCGTCGTTACAGTTGTATTCCACGTGGCACTGGCCGCACTGAAGCTTTGTGTCATATTTTTCAAGAATGGCAATCTTACGGTCAAAACCGCGCAGTCCCATAGTATGGACGGTAAATTTGGTGTGGTTCGGATCCTTGTGCCAGAGGGTGTCACCTTCAGGGCGGGTCAGCGCCTGAATAAGGGCGTCACGAACGATACGCGGTTTGGCGCCATGCGGGTCATGGCAGTAGATACAGTTGAAACCTTGCGCAGTGCTGCGCGCAACATCCACCACGTTGGAGGTGCGGGCGAAGGTGGCGCCTTTCTTGAGTGCCTCGGGATCGCCCAGGTAGCCCCACTTCAGGATATTATCCTGGGTTTTGCACTGAAGGCAGGTCGGATTGGCGGCAGCGGCACTCTGCGGTATGCGGGGCTTGTGCTCGTTATCACCGGGGAATTTGTCAACAAGAACGTCGAATACCTTGCCCTGTTCGAGGATATACTGCCAGCCGTTTTTACCCTGGAAGCGACCGCCGAAGGATCGATCAACAACAAACTGGTCGATCAGCATCTTGTCGTGGCCGCGGGTGGTATTGTGTTCCTTGGTGAAGCCGTGACCCATCATGAGTTTGTCCCAGTAAGGGTTGGGGGAGCGTCCGGTCAACTGTGATTTTTCGTCGCGGGCCGGTCGGTGGTGGGTTTCTTTCTGAAAGGAGTTGTACTGATCCTGATGGCACTGACCGCAGCCTTCCCAGGAAACATCGGTGGCCGGACGGGTATCGGGGCCCGGATTCTTAAGGTGCTTCTCAAGGCCGTCGTGACAGTAGGCGCAGTTCACCTTGGCGTGTTTGCCGGTGGTGTGGAACTGTTTGATCTCTTTGTCATGACACTCGAAACATTGAGCTACCTTTACCTCTGTAACCTTCTTTTTTGCCGGTGCTTTGATCTGTTTCTTGGCTAAGGCGTCGGCGCTCTGGATGTAGAGTCCACCCGCCGCAACCAGGGATACCGCAAGGAATCCCGCAACAACCAGTTTTTTCTTCATGTTTTACCTCCTCTGGGAATAGCGGCTTAAGCCGCCTTATTGGTGTAAGGGTTATCGGGTTTTTCAATGTTTAAGTCACGAGGAGCAAGAAAAACTGCTTTTGGTTCAACCGGACAGACATACTCACAGTCTCCACAGCCATTACAGAACTGCGGGTTAATCCTGATTCCGACACCCGGGTTGAGTTTGATAGCCTTCGGCTTGCAACTCTCGACGCAGGCGGAACAGCTGTTGTTGCGGGCAAGACATCGGTCATTAAATGCCTCTGCAACGAGGTCAGGACGCGCTTCGGACGGTGGGGGTGTTACCATCTGAGTCATAACCGGCAGTGCAGGAAGATGCCCCTTGATCGTATCAGCGATTTCGAACGCTGCCTTCCCAAGAGAAGAGAACCCCTGCCTGAAAAAATCCTTGCGGGAAATACTCATGCCTGTTTTTCTTCCAAAAGTTTGAGACGTTCCTTCAAAGCCTTATCCTTCTGGAAGCGGGCCGTGATGTCTCTGATAATCGCTCCGGTGCCGAGTACCGCTCCATCTTCACCCCGCACGATTACCATGCTGAATTCCAGGGAAAGCCGGGTGCCGTCCTTGCGGATGCCGGGAGCCGAGAGGAGTTCCGTGCCATAACGGGTCTCTCCGCTTGCCATGACTTTGTGATACCCCTCCCAATGCCTGCCGCGCAGGTTTTCGGGAATGATCAGATCGAGGCTGTTGCCTTCTGCTTCGGCGGCGGAATAACCAAACATCGCCTCGGCCCCTTTATTCCAGAGCCGTATGGCACCTTCATGGTCGGCAAACATTATTGCATCACTGTTTTCTCTGACTATCTGCTCGGCCAACGAGGTAAATGACATGGTGTTCATGTAGTTTCTCCTTTATATTTTCTGTGAGTTTGCCACTTTTACGGCAAATCCCCCTCAATCCCCCTTCAAAAAGGGGGAGGCTCTTAAGTCCCCCCCTTTTTGAAGGGGGGTCAGGGGGGATTTGCTTTTAAGAACAACGAATAGATGCCATACCCCGCCACGAGGATGCCGAATATCAGATTTACCGGTCTGGTCTTTTCAGTCGGTTGCGGCATAAACAGGACATCTACACGCATTGGTTCCAGTGCCTTGTTGCGAACAAAAGCAGTAAGGATCAGGATGAATCCGTAGATTATGCCTATTAAATTGACAGCAATGTCCATTTTCACCACAGCAGAGTTACCATCATTTTGCGCGCAAGTCTATGCGCTTCATCTCCTGCTTCTCGCTCTCGGAGAGTTTATCCCACCAGGTGCCGCCTGAGTTGCCGTAGTCAAAACGCTCGGCTCCTCTGCGGGTGTAGTAATAGTAATTGATGAACCAGGAGTATGCATAAAAAACGGATACACCCACAAAGAACGGAATGGCGCTGCCGAACGTGGTTATGGCGCCGCCGATAAACGAAGTCCAGATAAACGGTCCGAATGCCGCCCAGGCACCGGTCCAGCCGAGCATTTGAGCACCCTTGGCGGGCGAATAGGCGAACACGATCGGGTATTGGCGGAACGTTGCGGCGTTATTTGTGCCTGTCATCAGGAATATAAAGAGCATGATCCAGACAAAACCCTGGAACTGCTCAAGACCGGTGGGCGTCAGGAATCCTCCGAATGCAAGAGCCAGACAACCGGCGATCTGCCCCAGCGTTGTCCAGTGCATCCCTTTGCTGCCGCCCCATTTGTCGAACACAGGACCGGTCAGAGCACGGATCAGTCCACCGATGAGCGGGCCGAGATAGGCATACGCTAATGGATCCGGTGCACCGTCAAAGCCGCCGTAGATGGTCTTGATCATCATCGGAAACGCGGCCGCATACCCGGAGAACGAACCAAATGAAGTGATATAGGTTATGGTGCAGTTCCACGTATGCGTTCGAGCTCTGTTCAGAGTGCTCAGGATTTCAAACTGCCCCTTAAAACCTCTCGCGGGGAGAGTAACGCTTCTCAAAAAGAGTGAGCAGAGAATGAAGGCAATAATAAGGAACGGAACCCAGACAAACAGCGCGTTCTGTAAATATATATCCTTTTTTATCACCTTCTTTACGGTCACACCGGTAATCAGACCTGCTTCATTTTTCTTCAGCTCCACCTTCATGTTTTTGGTGGTTGCCGTCTCATTAATCACCACATCCTTAATTACATCACCATCTCTTGTAATGACCGTTGCGGCAACAAGGTCGGGTCTTTTTGCCACCACGTTTGTGACCACGCCGTCAGCATTTTTCGTAACCGCTACGTCCTTGAGAACATCAACCTTTGTGAAGGTCTGCGGACCGCCGACCATTGCTCCGAGAGCAGCAAAACCTATTATCCACGGCGCTACAAACTGGACAATACTCACCCCGAAGTTGCCCAGTCCTGCCTGTATCCCCATTGCGAGCCCCTGAAGCCTCTTTGGGAAAAAGATGCTCGTAGACGGCATGAATGAGGAAAAGTCCCCACCTCCCATGCCGGTAAGGAACCCGATGACCATGAATGTTGCCCAGGAGGTGCCAGTGTCCTGAATCGCGAAGCCGAGCCAGATCATCGGAATTACCTTGATGATGGTAGAGACGCTCACGACCGGTCTGGTTCCGAGCACCGGGATAAAGTTTGAATGAATCAGTCGCAGGATGCCGGAGGCAAACCCCGGAATCGCCGCGAGCCAGAAGTACTCCATAGTGGTGAACTTGAAGCCTATGGCAGGCATCCTGACAACCACCGCGCTCATGACAAACCAAGTCGCGAACGAAAATACCAGCGAAAACGTTGTTAACGCGCATGTGCGCCATGCGACTGCGCTGCCGGTCTCTTCCCAGAATTTCGGATCTTCCGGTTCCCATCGTGGTAATCTGGCCATCATTATCTCCCCGTTCAGCTTTAGTGGTTTATCCCTCAAACACCCGCATGGTTTGAGGATGTTTTTCCTTCATCATCTTTCCGACTACATAGTGCAGTGAAAGCAGGCAGGCGACCGACAGGAACAGCATGAATATCCAGCAGCTGGTCCAGAGCCCGGTCCATTCAAGCAGGTAACCGAACACGATCGGACAGACGAAACCTCCCAACCCTCCGAGCACCCCCACCATGCCGCCGACTACCCCAACTTCTTCCGGGAAGTAGTCCGGGATCAGCTTGTAGACAGCCGCCTTACCAATTCCCCAGATGGTGCCGAGCAGCAGAACCAGCACGGCGAAAATCCAGACATTGGCCTGAAAATAAATCCTGGTCACCCCCTTGGCCAACAGCTCCTTTTTCTTGACCGCTTGTCCCGGCTTTACTACCGGTTCCTGCCAGGTCAGCTTTCCGGGAAGTACGAGGATCTGATCATCGATATTTTTCATAACCTCCGGTTTTGCTTTCAGCCGGTAGGTCTGGTCGCCGATAACTTCAGAGGTTATTTTGACCTCTTTAACCACAATGGAACCATCCGCCACCGTCTGTACGACTCCGGCCCGTTTGGCCATGACCCCGCGTCCGGGAGATTGAATTTCCATTTTAGGTATCATCACCATCACACTGATGACCGTCGAACTACCCAGGACCCAGTACATGATCCGGCGGCCGCCGAACTTGTCTGACATCCATCCCCCGAGGGCCCGGATTACTCCGGAGGGAAGGCTGAACATCGAGGCGAACAGACCGGCGGTGACGAGCGGCAGATAATAGACATTGACAAAATAGGGGACGAGCCATTGGGAAAAGGCAACAAAGCAGCCGAATACCAGGAAATAGTAGAGTCCGAAGCGCCAGACGCGCATATGCTTGAGTGGTGTCAACATCTGGATGAAGGTCTTGCCGGAACTGGCCGGTTTTCTGTTGTCGCTGAAAATAAAGAAAATGATGCCCATTGTTGCCAGGATCAGTGCGTAATAGACCGGCAGATCACGCCATCCCTCAATGTTGGCGCCGTTATGTGTCAGTTTGTTGAGCATGGTCGGGGCCAGCAGTGTCGTCAGAGCCGCCCCGGCGTTGCCGGCGCCGAAAATACCGAGTGCCGTTCCCTGCCGCTCGCGCGGATACCAGACCGAGCTGAAGGCGATACCGATGGAAAAACTGACTCCGACCATGCCGAAGCCGAAACTGCAGAGGGCAAATGAGGTAAAACTGTCGGCTTTGGAAAGCAGGTACATCGGGATAGCGCAGAGAATCAGGAGCGATCCGTAGACCGGTTTACCCCCGAATTTGTCAGTCAGCATGCCGGCCGGCAGGCGGAAAATTGAGCCGGTCAGAACCGGAATGCCGAACAGCCAGCCGATCTGGACCGGCCCCCAGTTGAAGACCTGGTTGTCTACCAGAAACGTCACCAACACGCCGTTGAACATCCAGGCGGCAAAGCAGACGGTAAATGCCAGAGTGTTGAGAAAAAGATTTTTATGTGATTTCCACGTTGCGACTTCCAGCATGTGTGGGTCCTTTCCTGATTCGATTTATTTCGACCGCCAGCGATAGAGGATCGGCGGGTCCATCAGGAAGCGGGCCGGGACGTAGAGCATGTGCACCAGTTTGGTGAACGGCAGCAGGGCAACAATCAGGAAGGCACAGGCTGCGTGCAGCTTGAAGACCAGCGGGAAGTCGGCCATATATTCGATCTGCGGATTGAATGTCGCGAGCGACCAGAAATAGGGGACCACCGAATGGAGGTACCACTGGGAACCCCAGCGCATGAACGTTGCGACGTAGACGCCGGTAAGGCTCTGGGCGGCCAGCAGATAAAGCAGCACCCAGTCTGAGGCGTAGGTGACCTGCTTCAAAAGCGGTGTGTTAACGCGGCGCAGCAGCAGTGCCAGACAGCCAAAAACAGCGAAGAGTCCGAGTGCGAGACCGATGCTTTCGAAGATGATCAGGTTGTTCTGATTGCCGAGAAGCGCCTTCATCGGACCGGGGGCAATAACCCCCAGGAAATGGGCTGCGAGCACCGGCAGGATGCCGTAGTGCCAGGGATTGATGCCCCAGAAGAGGACGTTACGCTCCAGAAACTGCGTGGAGTAGGCCGACCAGGTCAGGCGATTGGAGTAGAAACGATAGGGAGTTACAAAGATCAATAACGCCAGAGCGGCATACGGCATGACGACAAAAATAAAGCTGTTTAACATGAGTGTACCTCCTTACAATCCTCTGTACAAAGCAGCAATGCTGCTTCAACCAGCACTTTCCAGTGGGAATTATGCGTGGTGTCAAAGGCAGCGTGGTAGCGCTCCACCCCGGGCAATACACACTTGATAATGAACGGTTGACGTAATCCGCCGGTATCCTGTCGTGCCAGATGAGCCAGAAAACCGAGCAGCACCGAAAGATGATCGGGAAGTTCCACACCGGCAGGGGTGTAGCCGCACCGCTCATATTCCTGTTTCAGCATGATCATATAGCTCCCCTTCTTCTGGTTGTCACCGAAGAGGTGATGTCCCAGGTACGGGGCGGTGGCCGGATTGAAGTCAAAGCTGGCGACGTACTCCTCCTCAAGCTCCGCCTCGGAAGAGGTGGCGGCAAAGTCGGCAAAGGAGGCGATGGAACTGCTCAGCCGCTGCCGGTTCAGAAAGTCGCTGACAACGGCATAATCGGTCTGCAGCTGTTCTTTGCCCGCCGGATAGTCGAGCAGTCGGGCGAGGGCATCGTAGCTGGCGGCGATAGTCATTTCGGCCCCCTTGTCTTCTTGAGGATACCGAAGCCGCTGGTTCCCTTACGCTGTTGCGGATCCTGTTCCTCCCGCTGCTGGGTCGGAATGATGAACCGCTCACGATAGGGGGCGATGGTGAAGAGACGGTACAGCTTGTTGGCACCCGCTTCATCGAGTCCCGCATTTTTTAAAATAGACTCTTCAATAGGCTGACCAAGGTTGCCCGCACGCTTGAAAAGCCGCAGGGCGATCTGTTTGCGCAGTATTGCGGCAACTATCTCCTCATTGCCTCCGGAAAGAAGACTGGCCAGGAAACTGATCGGCGCACGCATCTTTTCGAGAAGCGGGAACGTGCCATGGTCGGCCAGTTCATGAAGATCGCCACCGCTGGAAATTACCGGGGAGAGCGACGGAATATAGTAGGCCATCGGCATGGTCCGGAATTCCGGGTGCAGCGGCAGAGCCACGGCGAACTCCTTCACCAGCGCGTAGACCGGCGACTTTTCGGCCGCTTCCAGCCACTGATCGGTAACGCCATTCTTGCGGGCGGATTCACGAACCTGCGGATCGCGCGGATCAAGGATCACGTCGCGGTGAGCCGCTACCAGCTGATCATCCGGTTTGAGCAACGCTTCTTCCACCCGATCGGCGTCGTAGAGCAGCACGCCGACGTGGCGGATCCGGCCGACGCAGCTGTGGGCGCAGGCGTTGCACTGTCCGCTCTCGGTGCGCGGAAAACAGAAGATGCATTTCTCCGCCTTGCCGCTCTGCCAGTTGAAATAGACTTTTTTGTACGGGCAGGCGCTGGTACAGAAGCGCCACCCTTTGCAGACGTCCTGATCCACCAGCACGACACCGTCCTCGCCCCGTTTGTAGAGCGCCCGCGACGGGCAGGAAGCGACGCAGGCCGGATTCAGGCAGTGATTACAGATACGGGGGAGATAGTGCATGAACATGCGGCCGTAATCTGAGACAAGGGAACTGTCTTTAAGATTGACGTCATTGACGGCGTATACCTGCGAACCGGAGAGGTCGTCGTCCCAGTTTGGACCGTTGGTAATCTCTTCCATCCGCTCACCGGAGACTTGCGAAAATGCTTCGGCCACCGGCTGGTCGCTGCCGGGAGGTGCTTTATAAAGATTGCTGTAGTCAAAATCGAACGGCTCGTAATAATCGTCCAGCTTCGGCATATCGGGCTGGAAGAACATGTTGAGGAGCGTCGGACCTTTGCCGAGAGCACGCAACTTCAGTTTGCCATTTTCGCGAACCCATCCCCCCTTGAACTTGTCCTGATTTTCCCATTTTTTGGGATAACCGACGCCGGGTTTGGTCTCCACATTATTCCACCACATGTATTCGGCGCCTTTCCTGTCTGTCCAGATGTTCTTGCAGGAGATGCTGCAGGCGTGGCAACCAATGCATTTGTCAAGATTGAATACCATTACCAGTTGTGCTCTGACGTTCATCGCTTCACCCCCTCAACTTTCTGACAACCACGTAGCTATCCCGGTTAACTCCGGTCGGCCCCCAGTAGTTGAAGTAGTAACTGAATTGTGCATACCCTCCGAGCATCAGAGTCGGTTTCAGGCGGATTCGTGACAGGCTGTTGTGCACACCGCCACGTTTGCCGCTCTTCCTGGACTTTTTGACGTTCAGTGTCCGCTCCGGGGCGTGATACATGACCGCTGCACCACGGGGAATGCGTGACGAAACACAGGCTCGGCTGGTGACGACGCCATTGGCGTTAAAGACCTCAATTGCCTCATTATCTTCGATCCCGGCGCTGGCCGCATCCTCATGGTTGAGCCAGACGACCGGACCGCCCCGCGAAAGGGTGAGCATCCGCAGGTTGTCGGTGTAGGTGGAGTGAATGCCCCACTTGCCGTGCGGAGTCAAAAAGTTCAGGATCAGGCCGGTTTCACCCTCGGTTTCATCCAGGAGCGCCGGGTTGAGTTTGGCTTTGAAGGTCGGTAACCCTTCGTTGAACTCGCCGTAATAGGGATGGTCGAGGTAGAGGGACTGCCGTCCGGTGAGAGTCCGCCAGGGCACACCATGCTCAACGTTCAGAGTGTATGGCGAGTAGGGGCGATTCTCGTTGACCAGACCGCTCCAGACAGGGGTGCTGATAAAACGCTGCGGTTTCTGGGTGATATCTTCCCAGCTGATACGGAAGTCGCGGTTACCTGCCGAAATCTGGCTGAGCGGCTTGCCGACGCGCTTCTCCAGATTCTGATAGGCGCGGTGTGCCAGTTCGCCATTGGTCTCCGGGGCAAAAGCCATCAGCACGTCGGCCACGATACGCGCGTCCTCCAGGTCGATGCAGGTTTTGCCTCCCCATGAACGGGTCGGCATCTCTGTGAGGAGTTTTTCGTGAACGTCTTCCGCTTCAAAATTCACCCCGTGAGCATGGAGGTGGCCGATATGCGGGCCGAGCGACATGAAACGGTTGAAGAGGTTGATGTAGTCACGCTCAACAATAGGGAGGTTCGGCATGGTCTTGCCCGGAATAGCCTCACACTCGCCCAGCTTCCAGTCCTTGACACTCCGCTGGGCGATTTCGCCCGGTGTGTCGTGGAGCAGCGGCGCGGCAATGATGTCCTTGAACGGCACAGGAAAGTGCTTTGGAGCCAACTGACTGACCTTTTCTGCAATACCCGCGAAAATTTTCCAGTCTGATTTGGATTCCCAGGCGGGATCGACGGCGGCGTCCATGCAGTTGACAAATGAATGCATGTCGGTGGTATTCAAGTCCGATTTTTCGTACCAGGTCGCGGCCGGCAGAACGATATCGGAGTAGAGGGTCGAAGTATCCATCCGGAAGTTCAGGTCAACCACCAGATCCATTTTGCCGGTCGGGGCTTTTTCGTGCCAGACGATATCCTTGACCTGCCCCTTGGCTGCCTCGTGGGCGGTAAAGCTGCTGTTGGGAGCGCCGATAACATGCTTGAGGAAAAATTCGTGCCCCTTGGCGCTGGAAGAGATGGCATTACCGCGCCAGATGAACCAGACCTTGGGGGAGTTTCCCTCACCGTCCGGATCCTCGATCGCGAAACGGGTCTCGCCGCTCTTGAGGCGCTTGATCAGCCAGGCACGGATCTCGTCGTCGGTCGTGGCGCCGGCCGCAGTGGCCTGCTCGATCAGGCGGATCGGGCTCTCGTTGAAATGGGGGGAGAAGGGGAGCCAACCGAGCCGAACCGCCTTGGCGTTGAAGTCGGCGGTATGCATCGGCATATTCTCGCCGGTCTCCGGCTTGAAATAGTCGACAAAATTGCGGTCATAACGCCACTGGTCGGAGTGCATATACCAGAAGCTCGGCGTATTCTGCAGCCGTGACGCCTTGGTCCAGTCCTGGGCCATCGCGATGGTGGTCCAGGGGGCCAGCGGGACAACCTTCTCCTGGCCGACATAATGGCCGAGTCCGCCGCCGTTCCTGCCGACGCTGCCGGTCAGAATGAGGGCGGTGATGGCAGCGCGGTAGATCAGGTCGTTGTGGTACCAGTGATTGATACCGGCGCCGACGATGATCATGTTGCGACCGCTGCTCTGCTCGCCGTTCAGCGCCCATTCACGGGCCATCGTGATCAGTGTGTCGGCTGCTATGCCGGTATATTTCTCCTGCCAGGCCGGGGTAAACGGTTTATCATCCTGATAGTTTTTTGGATAATCTCCGTCAAGTCCCCGTGAAACGCCAAACTGGGCCATCATGAGATCGAACACAGTGGCGACGATCACTTCGCCATCCTTCGTCATAACGCGGCGGATCGGGACATTCCTGACAACATCACCGTCAGCCTCAAAGGTAAAGCGGACCGCGCTGGTTTCCTGGCCGAAGAACGTCATGGCGCAGTCGATATCTTCGCCGTCCACAAGATCCACCATGTCGAGGTTCCAGTTCCCCTCCTGTTTGCTCCAGCGGGAACCGACGCTGCCGTGCGGAATGCGGACATTCCCGGCACTGTCGCCGACACACATGGTCCAGTCGGCATTCTCTACTTCACCGGCTCGTTCCAGTTCTGATGCCCGCAGGAATTCTCCCTGCCGCAGGGCACCATCCTTCACGGACAGTTTGACCAGAAACGGCAGATCAGTGTACTTACGCACATAGTCGGTAAAGAAGGGGACCTCGCGATTGGCGTAGAACTCGGTCAGTATGACATGGTTGACCGCCATCCAGAAGGCGCCGTCATGACCCTGCTCGACCGGCATCCAGGCATCGGCGAACTTACAGGCCATGTTGTAATCCGGTGACATGACCACTACTTTGGTGCCACGGTAGCGGGCCTCGGTCATAAAGTGGGCATCCGGGGTGCGGGTCATCGGCACGTTGGAACCGCAGAGGACGATGTAGGAAGCGTTATACCAGTCAGCCGATTCATTAACGTCGGTCTGCTCACCCCAGACCTGCGGCGATGCCGGTGGCAGGTCGCAGTACCAGTCGTAGAAACTCATGGCAACGCCGCCGAACAGCTGGAGAAAACGGGTGCCGGCCGCATAACTGATCATCGACATGGCCGGGATCGGAGAAAATCCGATTACCCGGTCAGGCCCATGTTTTTTGGCCGTGTAGAGTGAGGATGCGGCGATCAGCTCATTCGCCTCATCCCACGAAGAGCGCCGGAACCCGCCCATGCCTCGCTTGCTGACATAACTCTCGCGTGACTCGGGGTTCTCGACGATACTCTTCCACGCCGTGACCGGATCGTCATGAACTGCGCGGGCCTGGCGCCAGAGATCGATCAACGCGCCGCGCATATACGGGTGTTTGACCCGCAACGGGGAGTAGAGGTACCAGGAAAAACTGATTCCGCGCGGGCATCCGCGTGGCTCGTGGTTGGGGAGGTCGCCGTTGAACTGTGGATAGTCATTGGCCTGCAGTTCCCAGCCGACAATGCCGTCTTTTACATGTACCATCCAGCTGCAGGCACCGGTACAGTTGACCCCGTGGGCGCTGCGTACCACTTTGTCGTACTGCCACCGGTTCCGGTAAAACTCCTCCCACCCCCGGTCGCATGGGCTATGGTCATCCTTGATCCGTTCGTTCGACATTATCTGATCCTCCTTTTGTAGAGAGTCAATCCAAGTAATAACAGGACAAACAGACCGCCGCCCATCACGGAAAACGGCACTGGACAGCCGCCACCCCCCTTTTGGGTAGCGGAATCCTTAAACAGAGCCATTAGTGCAGCGATCTCTTCGTCGGTCAGTGGTCGGTCGGCATAGATTTTCTTCATGGTCGGAAATTTGAGCGCTTTGAGCGCGCCTTTCATTCCGGTATCGCCCATCTTCTGGTAGGATTTGCTCAGATCTGCAATGGAGAGGTTACCGCCGTCAATGCCCGGATAGGTAATGGAGTGACAGGAGAGGCAGGGTGCGCCGCCTTTCGTCAGGCGTATGCTCCCGGTGAAGAGTGCCTTGCCCTGGGCGATCAACTCCGGGGTTACGACCGTTTCAACTTTTTCTGATGGCGGCGCAGGAGTTGACGAAGCGGCAACAGCACCACTATCGGCAGCACCGGCAGCAGCGAGATAGGCCATAATTTTTCGGGTATCGTCATGGCCGATACCCAGATTCGGCATCTCGTAACCGTATTTTTTCACCAGTTCGGCCTGGGTCGGGTCTTTGCTCGCCGTCAGCTTGTTCGGTTCACTTATAACCGATTCGAGCCACTCATGAGGTCGTTTTGCGACCACTCCTTTCAGGTCGGGGCCACCACCATCTCCGCCTCCTATGGTGTGGCACCCGGCGCACTGTTTGTCGAACAGATCTTTTCCCTGATCTGCCAGGACAGGAAGTGCGGTTGAGAACAGAACCAGCAGCGAGGTTAAACAATTCAGGAGCCTACATGAATGTGCCATACGGTCTTCTCCTTCCGTGATTTGGAAATGAGGCATTGTTTTATATGGGATTACGTTCTCTGTTTTGGTTTATTACGCACTCCGGATTATAAAGGTGCTTGTGTTGTCAGAATGCGCCTGCCTCAAAAAGTCATACAAATTATGCGTAATCATTTATCACGCCTGCTGGTATAAATAACTTTGACCCAAGTCAAAAACGGTGTTTTTTCCTTGACTTTGTTTTTATAAAAAAGTAAACAACACTCAAAGCATAAAGAAATGCTTACAGTGTTGATAATGAAAATACTAAACTATCCGTAAGGATAGGACGGAAAGCCCATAGGGTCTCCTTGAGACAGCCGGGTCGCCAAAATATCTCCAGATATTCGCGATTCGGCTTTTTTGTTGCCAGAGCGGTACATACAGGTAGTGGTAGACGATAATACTAAACCATCCGTGAGGATGGGGCGGAAAACCTATAGGGTCTCCAGAAGACAGCCGGGTTGCCGAAATATTACTATATTTCAGCGACCCGGCTTTTTTGTGGATCGGGCACGTTGGTACAGAAAAATAAGGGGGTGATACGTCGAGTTGATTTCAGAATGCAGACAGCCCGAATTATGGATTTGAACTGAAGGAGAATTGTCTTCTCTTAAGTATGAACAGTAACAAAATAGCGTAGGAAAAAGGAGCGAACATGCGGAAAAACAGCAGTCTGTTTTGTCTATTGATAGCAGGGGTCAGTTTTCTTCTCTCAGGTTGTGTTGTTGGCAACGGGTCGGGAGTTGAAAGTATTATAACCGGCGAAGCCACTATGGGCCACCCTTTGGCCGGCATGGTGACAATCAGGGATTCATCCGTTCCGAGCAGGCAAATTATTGCCACTACCCGCGCAGATGGTGGCTATTCCATTGATGTTTCCGGATTGAAGGCGCCATTTACCATAGAAGCAACCGGCCTTTCCGGTGGTATAAGCCATACACTGCATACCGTGGTAAATGGAACGGGAGTCGTTAATATTAACCCGTTAACAGAAGTAGCTGTATCTGGTGCAGCCGAAGGAGATACAGCAGAGACGGTTTTTAACAGTTTTGAGCAGGAAAAGCTTAAAAAAGTGGGCGATAGTATGCCAAAAATCTTTGCCGCTCTCGGGTCAAACCTCAAGCCGCTTTTCAACGGCTTCGGTATTACCTTTGACGAGAGTACCGGGCTTCTCAATGCCAGCAATGAATCTCTTCAGGCCTTGTTTACATCAGTCGGATTCATTCATTCCAACGGTACCCTTATAGTTGTGAATAAAACCACCAGTTCGGTGATTTTTTCCTGCAGGATCAATGATATCAACGGCGGTAAATTTACTGCTGCCAATATGCCGCCGATCCCCAAAATCCCTGCTGCTTAACTTTGACAGGAAGGATCTTAGTTAACGGTTATTCAAACTGGGGGATTGAATATTTGAGCTGCTGATTTGCCAGTACATTCCCAAGCCCTGTGGGCGGTCACGACTGTCCACAGGGGATACTCAAAATTACCACCACCGCCAGAGAGAAAGTATCAGAATAATAGTGCAGAAAATTGCACGATTCATGTGTGCCATGAAGAAAAACAACGGCAACAGAGTGTTACTGCAGCTCGTATGTTTCAATAAGTTTCGTGTAATGTTTAATAAAACCTGCATCGGCTTGGGTCTCAGCACGATGATATCCATTCACAATTTCCGCGCGCATGGCTTCGGGAATAACTCGTTCAGCGAGCGGATAGAGTATGTCATCCTCTTTGGCGATGTGCTCCCGGAGAAGCGCAGCATAGGCCAGGGCATTTTCGGCAATGACACACTCTTGCCCAGAAAGGCCGTCCAACGTTTTTTGAACGGCTGACTCCATGGCCAACACATACGCTCGCCCCTGATCGTGTTCCATAAGCATGGCAGCAACCGGGCTGTTCTCTCGTGGCATACCGTTCGTGACCAGGGCCGAGAAAAGGATATCCTCCTCTTTTGCATGATGAAACCGGTCGGCAAAATTGCGGATAAAATCAACACCATCGAGATAAAACTGCCAGTTGGTATAGTCACCGGCAGCCGTACGGGGAGCATTTCTCTCCAGCAGTGCAATCATCCGCAGAATCAGGCGGTGTTCAGCTACCAATGCCTGGGTAATATCTGTTTTCATCAGCTTCTCCTGTTACCATCGATGCCAACAATCACGGTTTCCAGCGGGATGTCTCTGCCGCTTTTCTGGATCGCTTCTTTAACCATAATGTCTAATCCGCGACAGCAGGGAACTTCCATTATTGCCACGGTGACACGTGGTGTTTCGTTGGTTGAAAAAATTGTAGCCAGTTTGTCCACATAGCTGGAAGTGTCGTCCAGTTTTGGGCAGGCGATTGCCAGTGCCTTATCTTTCAACAGATCCTGATGCATGCTCCCCATGGCAAATGCCACACAGTCCGCGCACACAAGTATATCCGCATTCTTGAAGTACGGTGCGGAAGGCGGCACCAGGTGCAGTTGCACCGGCCACTGCCTCAGCTCAGAAACAGCCTTTGTGGTGTTTACTTCTGAATTAGCCGGTCTTTCAATTACCTTTGCCATGCTGCCGGAGCAGCCACATCCCAAATTTCCCATGATTATTCCCCTTTTACTGATAATTGCTGGTTTATTTCCAGCTCGATTTTTGCTTCATCTTCTTTAGACAAGCCATGGATTGAAACCACATCCTTCAGAAGGCAGATGCCTACTTTGCACGCGGTGCAGCCTATGTCGTAGCGGGCAAGTATTTCACCTATCTCCGGGTAGGTCTGCATGACATCCTGTATTGCTTTATCACCAAGTCCGTTTTTGAATTCCATTACATGCTCCCTTCACTTTGTTGTGAATGAAGCTTAGCGCAATAATTGGCAGATTAGTTTGATGTGGGTCAATAAACTGGATTCATTTCTGGTGGAAGGAAACAAATGTGAGAATAGTAAATCTATTTATGAACTACTGAGGGCGTAATTTCAGGATACTGACCATTTCCTGCTGCATATTTTTCGTATCAATCTTTGCTGCTGACAGAAGTGCGCCCCACGTTTTAGCTCCGGACTTGACTTCAAGGTAGAACTGCTTTGCTGGTTGTTTCATCTTCGTAGCTATAACGGTGACGATAATCAATTCCTGATTGGTGGCACCAGCTTTCCGCAAGCTGTCCAAATCCCACTCACCGAGCAATTGGTTCTGGAAAAAGATCTCATCAACCACCGCTTTTGACAATTGGCTCGCTGATCCATCAGTGTTGAGTGCTCCTGAAAATCCTGATCCCAAAATTTTCGATGATAGCCTCAGTGGAACAATTACATTCTTCCATGAATCGCTCTTCGACTTGGCTTGCAACAGGCTATTAGCTGATGATCCTGATTTCGAGGCGACCCAGTAGGCAATCCAAAGATCATCGGGAGAAGTGCCTTGTTGTTTCTTCATCACGATAGACTTCTTATCGGTATTGAATACGGTTGCAAAGAAGGAGTTTTGAGTTGTAGCCAAAAAATAGGGGTCAGCCGCTGCAGGACGAGTCGGTTCATAGGAGCGGTCAGTAAAACAATGACAAGTAATGGCAGGAATGGCGTGCGCCGATATCGGGAACACTGACAGAATACTAAGAGAGAGAAGAAATATTTTGTTGGTGGCGATGCGCATAAGAGCGACCTTCTTCGGGCAAATAATTTAATGCTGCCGGGCCGAGTGCCGCCAATTGTCAGGCAATTATTTCAAGCATAGCTTGTGCTTTTGCAAACGACCGAACCGACGTGGCAATGTCATTGGATGTTGTTGCCCACGAACAAACACTGACCCGGATCACTCGTCTGCCCTGCCACACCGAACCACCAACCCAACATTCTCTGAGTGCTTGAATTTTCTCAAGCACTTTATTTGTAATTTCGTCCGAATCACAGCAAACCACCACCTGATTGAAAACGACCTGGTTCAAGACCGTAAAACCGTCGAGTGCGCTGATTTCATCTGCGAACTGCACGGCTCGCTCATGCATCGTCGTAATCATCTGATCAATGCCTGATGCTCCAAGGTATTTGAGCGTGGCCCATAGTTCGACGATTCGTGCACGCCTTGACATTTCGGGAGTGTAGAACATGCCGTCCCGGTCCTTGCTGACAACAATATAGCTTCCCGTCATGTGCAGGGCTTCAGTCAATGCCTCCCGGTCGGCACACATGATGATGCCGCAATCGTAAGGCGTGTTTAGTGTCTTATGCCCATCAACTGCCCATGAATGGGCGAATTCCATTCCTTGTGTGAGGTGCTTGAGCTGTTCTGCGGCTCCGGCCCACAGACCAAAGGCTCCATCGATGTGAATCCAGGCGCCGGCATTTCTTGCTTTTTCACAAATCCGGGAGAAATCGTCAAACGAACCCGAATTGACATTGCCAGCCTGCAGTATGAGCAGTGTCCGGTTATCCAGTTCTGGAATAAGATCGGGAATGATGCGTCCTTGATCATCAACCTCGACAAATTCAATCGAATTCTGGCCAAAACCAAGCAGTCCAATTGCCTTGATGACAGTAGAATGTGCCTGACAACCTGCAACAGCCCTAATATTCGGTGCGCCAAAAAGGCCGTTGGAGTTGACGTCCCAGTGCTGATTTCTCAACAAGCGATTGCGGGCTGCCGCTAAGCCGCACAGGTTGGCACTGGAGGTCCCACTGACAAAGCCTGCAACCGTCGTATCCGGCAGATGAAATATCGACTTGAGCCATGATTCAACCACACTTTCCAGCTTGGATGCCAGAGGCGACATCACATACATTGCAGAATTCTGGTCCCAGTAGGTCGCCAAATGTTTGGCTGCAAGACCAGTGGGCAGTGAGCTCCCCGTTACAAAGCCGAAATAACGTCCACCGATTGCCGGTACGGTTGCCGGGCTGCCGTACTGATGAAGAAGCTCAATCACTTCTCTGCCTTCAGACTGGTTCTGCGGCATATCTTCATCAAATATGCTCAGTTTCTCCAAGGCATCTTCGGTTGGAAAAATAGTGCGCTGAAAAGCTTCATCCAGATACTGAAAGGCGTGTTTCTGAGCCTGTTCAAACAGACTCTTGTCCTGTATTTCGGTAAACATTTTCTTTTGTTGTGTGTTCATAGGTTACGTTAGTTTTTCTTCTATCAAAGTAGCCATTTCCAAAGAACTGTTGTTTCCACGATCCTTTAGACCCTTCACCACTCCTTCTTGGTTCTGCGCTGGTTGGTTTTGGCTGACTTTCCATTTTCCCGTAAGCTTGGATATAACTATTTCAAAGCCAACGATTGATTCGATGAGACGGTCGGTGTAATCGCTCGGAGCATCTGAAACGGCCCACGGCTTCGAGAAACCTGCTTCTTGCTGGTTGGTAAGTGATTCTACCAAGTTTCTCACCCATTCCACATTATCAATAATTCGAAGAGAACCGTAGGCGTGCACAACAGCGTAGTTCCATGTCGGCACGACCTTGCCGTGCTCTTGTTTTGTGGGATACCAGGATGGAGATATGTAACTGTCCGGCCCCTGGAAAATGGCTAAAGCATCAACATCTTGCACAAGATCACTCCACATTGAATTCGAGCGGGCAATATGGCCGCGCAATACGCCGAATTGACCGGATTCGGGAGATATAAGCAATGGGATGTGATTTGCGTTGATCCCGTCCTTCGATAAGGTAACTACTGTGGCAAGTGGATGAGAACGAATCAATCCGTGCAAAACATCTGATCGAGATTCTTCAAAATGCGATGGGAGATACATAGAATTACTCCTTATTTTGTGAGGTAGATTTCGATTTAAAATCGCAATCGTCCCCGCGCCTGGAACGAGTTGGAAAATCAAGATCGTAATTAAAAAACTTGAATAATGGTGAATATCGAACATCGAACTTTCCTGTCTTCGTTAGTGTCCAACGTGTGGAAATTGACCGGCTTGACCGGTCTTATTTTCTGGTTGGAAATCGGTTCCTGCTCTTGAAAAACAAATCCGTCCCCGTTTTCCTCTGGACCGGGTCTGATGAAACACTCACTCAGCGCCGAACCATCCCTTTTGGCGCACTTCTTCAATGCGGGCTTCCAGATATTCCCACAGCGCAGGACAACCGGACTTGATTGGCGGACCAATACGGTTTACTACCCGTTCATGGCTGATGCCGTTCTCCCGCCAGCTTTGTCCCTGGTTGGCAAGATTGAGTAATGCGGGGATAGCCCGGTCCGCAGCATGGGCAAAGCGCGCTTCAGGGGTTTCGGCGTGCTCGAATTCCAGCCACAACTCCATGAAGTCGGTGCGTCGCGGTTCAGGCAGTATGCCGAAAATTCTCGTCACTGCCGCCAGCTCCGCCTTTTTGCGCTCTTCCCAGCCGTCTTCCGCGAAGACGATCGTGTCCCCGGTATCGATCTCGCCGATATCATGTACCAGCAGCATGGCGATCACACGGTTGATATCAATAGCAGTCATCGCATACTTCTCCAAGGAAAATGCCAGGAGGGCGATCTGCCAGCTATGCTCGGCGGAATTTTCATAACGATCGAGCCCCAGCGGCTTATTTTTGCGTGTTACGCCCTTCAGTTTGTCCAGTTCCAGGATAAAATCTACGATCTGCTGCATTGTGCTTGTTCCGGTCATATAAGTCCGTTCCTCCATGTCTCGTCGCCAAAGCCTGGAGTGAGCCTAAGGTATCAGCCCTAGTCTTTCTTTTTCCATCGCACCATTGCATACCTGCCAGTGTACCCTCATGTTTCCTGACTCAGCAATATATGCCCTGTCTTGTATGTGACAGCATTGCCGGAAATGAAGACACTATTTTCGTCATTCCTGCAGAGGAGATCCCCCTGTCGTTTGGATAGCTGCTTTGCAGTCATAACATTCTTTTGTCGAGTAACCTGTATATTTCTTACG
Source organism: Desulfuromonadales bacterium (assembly GCA_013349405.1). Classification (GTDB taxonomy): domain Bacteria; phylum Desulfobacterota; class Desulfuromonadia; order Geobacterales; family Pseudopelobacteraceae; genus JACRCG01. The sequence continues at coordinate 71,186 of DUZS01000014.1, forward strand.
TCATCTTCCTTGTCATATACGAATATAAAGTCCCTCGACTTGAGAACCTCTTTTGGTCTGATATTGAGCGAGTCAAGTAGCCGTTGAGGAGGAACGGCTGTGACCGGCTCGCCCTCGGAAACATCATCGTAATCAGACCATCCTCGATCTGAACGTTTAGCTCATCAGTTGCATACTTAAACTTGATTTCCTTAACTTTGTCCAGATAGTTAGCAACCACATGTGCTGCGGCAAGTGTAGCGTGTCCACAAAGATCCATTTCAATATCCGGTGTAAACCAGCGAATACCATATACTCCATTACCCCCAACAATAAAGGCAGTCTCAGCAAGGCCATTTTCTGCTGCAATGCCAAGCAGTGTCGCATCATCCAGCCAACTCTCCAGAACGCAAACACCGGCAGGGTTACCCGCAAAGACTTTTTTGGTAAAGGAATCAATATGGAAATAAGGGATTAGCAATTTTCTTTTCCTTATTCATGCGACCATGGCATGGCAGAGTCCGAATTAGACTTTACAAGGTTTCATTACTCATTCAGTAGGATATTTGTAGAATTTACCATCATGCATTGGCGACTTTGTCCCCTCTACAAAGTCCTACGGCACTTCTCGCAAATGCTCAAAGTTATATGGTTTACACAACCTTCATCTTTGCAATTATTTTCATCTGTTCTGTAGCACATTCAGGACACATACCGTGACTGAACACAGCCTCTGAATGATTGCTGATATAGGTTTCCAGTTGCTGCCAGGTCTGCTGGTCATCCCTGATTTTTTTGCAGTACGAGCATATCGGGATAATCCCCTCCAGTTGTTTGACCCGTTCCAGCGCCGCTTCAAGCTCAGCATTCTTTTGCTTTAGCAGATCCTGTTGTTTCTTCAAAAGCAGATGGTTGCGAACCCGCAGTTTGAGCAGTGCTAGATTCACCGGTTTTGTCAGATAATCAATGCCGCCGACTTCAAGCCCCTGAAGTTCCCCCTCCTGGGTATCCACAGCCGTCAGGAATATCACCGGAATATCCGCAAACCCAACATCAGACTTAATGATGCAGCAGACATCGAAGCCACTCATGTCCGGCATCATCACGTCGAGAAGAATCAGGTCGGGTCTATGCGCTTTGAGCTGATCAATAGCGTCGTGACCGTTAAGTGCTGATACGATGTCAAACTCGTCTTTGAGTGCAGCTGTAATGACTTTAATATTGCTTGGATCATCATCAACAACAAGTATCGTGTGTCGGTCACTCATGGTTTCCCGCTCCTTTGATCTTTACTGCACCCACGACCCTCTTCATCTCTAGCATAAGTTCACTGACGGCCATCGGCTTGGAAACATAGCCATCAAAACCTTCATCGAGGAAACGCTCCTTGTCGCCCCGCAGCGAGTAGGCCGTCAGGGCAATCACCTTCTGATGGAGATGAGTTTCAAGTTCAATCCTGCGAATTTCGCGCAGGGCCTCTTCGCCGTTCATATCCGGCATATTGATGTCCATCAGCACAATATCAAGCCCGCCTTTTTCCAGAACGGTAAGACATTCCCTGCCATCTGCTGCAACAATAACTTCGTGCCCCAGTTTTCGGAGCAGTGCGGTCCCAAAGAGGATGTTTACCTGGTCGTTCTCTACAAGCAGTATCCGTAGCGGTGGACCATCCCAACTGGCATTTGCTTTTTGGGGAATCTCGTGGGGGGCGACACGCTCTTCGACTGCGGTGAACGGTAGGGTCACTTTGAAACAACTGCCTTCCCCTGAAGTGCTTGCAACGGTAATGCTTCCGCCCATCAGTTCCGTCAGGCTGCGACTGATCGTCAGGCCGAGCCCGGTGCCTCCATAGGTGCGGGTGATGGAGCCGTCTTCCTGTTCAAAAGGTATGAATATCTTGTCAAGCGCTTCAGGCGAGATGCCGATGCCGCTGTCTCGTACCGCCAACTCAACAAGCAGAGAAGAATCCTGCCGTTCGAGGAGTTGCGCCGAGATGATGATACCCCCCTGTGAGGTGAACTTGACAGCGTTCCCCATCAGGTTGTGAAGTATCTGCTTGACCCGGAGCTGGTCTCCCATCATGAATTGAGGGATGTCTTCGGACACCTCCGACGCAAGTGTAAGCCCCTTTGCAAAGATGACGGATTTTTGCATCAGGGCAACATCGTTGAAACAGTGCCGCAGGCTGAATTCGACCGGTTCGATAGTTATCTTTCCGGCCTCAATCTTGGAAAGATCAAGGATATCGTTGATAAGGGAGAGGAGATTCTTGCCGGACAGCTTGAGGGCAGCCACATACTCCCGTTGATCTTCGGTTGGTTCAGTCATCTCCAGTAGTTGAGTCATACCGAGGATGCCGTTCATGGGGTTGCGGAGTTCGTGGCTCATGTTGGCAAGGAACACGCTTTTTGCGCGGTTGGCGGATTCGGCGTCGGCTTTGGCCTGTAGTAAATCCTCTTCCATCTGTTTGCGTTCGGTGATGTCGCGTGAAATTCCCACCAAACCGATAGGCTGTCCGTGGTTGTCGAATATGGGAGCCTTTGTTGTTTCCAGCAATACTCTGCCAACCGTTGAAGACGAAACCCACTCCTCGATACGAATCGCAACGCCACTTTTCAGAATCTCCTGATCTTTCTTTAAAATGTGCTCTGCCTCTTCCTTACTGAAGATGTCGATATCAGACTTTCCGATCTGCTCTTGTTCAGAGAGCCCGATGAGGTTTTGACTCGACTTATTGCAACCAAGGTAGAAGCCGTTGCGGTCTTTGAAGTAAATATAATCAGAGGCAGCGTCAATGAGAGCACGTAAGAAGGCCTTCTCTTGCATGAGAGCGTACTCCACCTGCTTACGATCGGTAATATCCATCGCCATAACCATCAGATGCTGCTCCCCGCTGTACATGAACGGAAGAAAGAGACAATCGAGATATACGTCGTTCCCGTAGGTAGATAGGAGATGTATATCATTGCGCTGCTCTGTGCCTGACGTAAGGGCACGTTCCGCAACTTCAAGCAGTCCAAAGCGCCGCCATGATTCGATGTGCCGGAAATTCTGCTTCAACAGATTCTCGATCGATGTTCCAACGATACGAGCCATCGCATCGTTGGCCGAGAGTGCATCCCCATTGGATTTGTAGGTGACAAGACTACAGGTGAAGTGTTAAAGAGGGTCTGGATGTAGTTCATCGCATCGATTAACTTCTGCTCTTCCTGTTTGCGTTCTGTAATATCGGTAAGAATGCCGTTCCAAAGAACAGAGCCGTCCTCTTTTTGCTGAGGCATAGCCTGACCTTTCACCCATTTGAACTTGCCACCCGGTGTATGAATTCGATGTTCATGCACCCAGAGAGTCAGGGTGCGGGAGGCGTTTTCCACGGACTCCCGATGTGAGACCCTATCCTCTGGAACAATGCACCTGGTTACGATATTGCAATCCTGCAGCGCCGCTTCAGGATCTATTTCGTAAAGATCTTTAAGACCATTGCTGGCGTAGATAAACTTCCATTCCCCGGTAGCCGTATACATAAACTGGTAAACGACACCGGGAATGGCAGCGGTCATTTGCGACAACTGTGCGTGAGCTTCTTGGAGAGCCTCTTCTGCCTTTTTGCGTTCGCTTATGTCACGGCAAAAACTCTGAACATATCGTCCCCCTTTGTAACTTATCAGAGTGGCAGACACTTCCAGTGGAAAAATGTGACCATCCTTATGGTAGTGCTCAACTTCAAATGTCAGGGCTTCGCCGGCTAACAGTCTACTCATCCGTTCCGGAATCAAGCGGGCTGTTTCAGGTGTATCCAGGTCTAATAGACTAAATTGTCGTATTTCAGGCAACGTGTAACCGTGCATGCGGGCAAACGATTCGCTAACCTCGATCAGATTTCCATCAGTTGACAAAATAATTATGCCGTCTACTGCTCCGTTAAACAGAGCCCTGTAACGCTCCTCCGACTCCCTCAAGACCAATTCAGCCTGCTTGCGTGTGGTGATATCATGGATAACATGCACTGCTCCGGCGAACATACCGTCTTCATCCACAAAAGGTGTTGCGCTGACATGGAGATGCTTGTCCAGCTTTGGTTCATACACCTCTACAATATGCTCCTGATAGTCATTGAGTGTCATGGAGAGCGGACACCCGGAAGCCGGGATGTCACAGCCATGGACCAGGCTGAAGCACTTCCTGCCGACTAACTCCGGATAGTTTTTACCGACTAATTCTTTAAAAGCTCGATTTGCTTTCACTACCGAATAGTCAGGTGCAATGATGGCTACCGGATCAGGCACTGTGTCAAATGTCATACGCCATTGATCTGAAGCCAATTTGAGCATATTTTCCATTTTCTTGCGCGAGGTAATATTGGTGTGCGATATCAGCAAGGAACCTTCGGCAGCCTGCAACGGTAGCACTTTGAGCAGGAACCAACGCTGCACATTTCCTGAACCTTGACAGGGATATTCCAGACTGAAATGAGACAGTTCACCGTTCTGCACTTTGCGAATGCCATCGAACGCTTCCTCAGCCTGTTCGACATCCCCCCACTTGGCGTCATATTTGACGAAGTAGTTTGCGCCCACGTTCCATCTGCTTTCGTCAACACCCATATTTTCCTGTGTAAAATGCCGCCATGCCTCGTTAACTTCCAGAATAATCCCACTGCCATCAACTACTGCCATATTGGCATCAGACGAGTTGAATATTCGCAATGAAAAATCCGCCTGTTCGGCATGTGCCCTGTAGGCAGCGGCAAGTTCCTTCGTCCGCTCCTCCACATGCTTCTCCAGATCATCGTTCGCCTTTTTTAGCACCTCCTCTGAATTTTTCCTCTCTTCGAGGAATTTTATTTTAATCAAAGCCAGATTTACCTGTTTTGCCACAGATTCAAGAAAACCGATTTCTTCCCGAGTCCATTGTCTTTGTTCCAGGATTTGATTCAGGGTAAAGACATGGTATCCCTGTTCATTAAAGGCAAACGGATACCAGATCAAACTTTTGATATTCATCTGCTCATGCAGAATTTTCCCTGATCCGTCTTTGATAAAGTGCTCATTCACTCTATCACATTGACTTTCAAGGTGCTTTTGAGTTTTCTTGATTTCCGTGAAGGGATTTATAAACATATCAAGAGGATATACATTTTTAGTAGGCGTAATTTTCGGATGCTTCAACTTCAACCATTCGCACAGTCCGGTAATGCAATTATTCTCAAACGAGACATCGTAAATGAGCGCCCGATCTAATTGCAGTGTTTCCCCAATAATGCAGTTTGCTCTTTCTAAAATATCTTCAGGATTGTCGTTAGAAATAATTGTTTCAGCAATTTCGTTTAATGCCTTGGCAAAAACCAATTGCTGTTCGATATGAAATTCCACCTTTTTGCGCTCGGTGAGGTTGCGTCGCAGTTCTTCATTCTGCATCTCCAATTCGATCTGGTGAACCCGCAGTTCATAGAGGAGTTGTTCGGTCTCACCGGGAGAAGGTATTTTTGAGGCTTCGGGTATATGTGCCTTGTACCTCGCTTCGGCATGCTGACGGAGTTCCTGGGCTAATTTTGGTGGCTTAGAATTCATCGAGTCCTCCCGGTGTAAACAAAAAACCGGCGCACGCAAAATCCGCAACGTCGGTTTGTAGAGATCCATCAAAGTTACTGTAAAAAGATGCGTTGATTATGCCTGTCTGCGCAATAATGTTGCCACCAGAGGCACCTCTTGAAACAGTATTGATGAAGGAACTATATCGTTATTCCGACAAATTTCAATCATAAATCTGGAATAAAATTAAGAGCTACATATTCTAATGATGTGGCATCCTCTCTTCAAATATGATGCTGAATTGATTCAGTGCTGACTTCCAGTCTTTGATAGGCGTCGTCCATTTCTCAGCGGTGTTCCTCAGACTTTACAAGGTTTCATTACTCTTTGCGCGCCATCCGCTGATCAGACTGGCCGCTGTTACAGAACCGATAATGATGGAGCCTCCAAGTATAGCCTGTGCTGATGGCGCTTCTCTAAGTAGCAGAAAGACCCACACCGGGTTAAACACAGGCTCTATCAATGCGATCAAGTTTGCTGTAACCGCCGAAACGCGCTTGATGCCATAGGAAAAAAAGACGGCAGCCAAGCCTATTTGGAAAACACCGAGTATCAGGATGCTGCCGACTGCTTCGGGAGTGAACCGGGGAATTGGTAGGAAAGCGGCAATAGTCAGAGCGATCAGGGCGGTAATAGCATGGGAGGCCATGAATGACTGCAACGGATTACCCTCCTTCTGCATGCGGGTTAATATGAACATCAGTGAAAAAGTACATGCTGATGTTAGTGCCAGCAGGTTACCAAACATTTGACCAGCGGATAATCGATCCAGAAATAACAGGGCCATACCGACAGGAGTCAGCATCAGAGCTATTAGCTGCTCCCGACGAATATTCTCCTTTAGGATGATGACACCTAATATTGCAGTAAAGGCCGGGGCCAGGTATTGCAAAATTATGGCGTTGGCTGCCGTAGTGGTTTTGTTGGCTGCGACAAAGAGCAGCATTGTGGCAGCATTGGCCAGTGCGGCCCCTACAAGAGGCCACGACCATGCCAAACGGACAGTTCGGACGATCATCAGAAGAAAGAAAAAAGCGATCAGACTTCTCATGCCTGCAATCAGGAATGGATTCCACTCCAGGATTTTTATGAAAAGACCTGCCACGCTCCAGAGAAAAGCGCAGGCCATCATGGAAAATGCGCCTAGTAAGGGTATGGGTAAAAATGGTTTCATAGGAGGTCAAGAGCAGCCTAAACAATTTCCGCTAAACCCAACCAGTATTAGGTTTTCCATTACGCTCTCTTGTTGATGTCATAGATGGCGAGTAGGGTATACTTTTACCTGATATACTCTTGCTTGTTCAATTAAATATTCTTGTGATTCACCATTTGAAAAATCAAGCAGAATGTGTAATCCGGCGTTATCACCTAATTCCCCCGCATTTGCTGAGTTACCAATCCCGTTGGCTCAAGTAACTCCTACTGTTTCTTGGTGACAGTTGCAACCAAGCTACTGGCAAATACAACAATTATTATGGAGCCAATTTTTCAGTTTCTTCTGTCGTAGATATAGAAAATGGTAACTATTGTAGCTTGTGTCAGTAAAATTGTATCCATAAAAAATCCAAGAATCGACTCTTTAAATAGGAACGTAATGAAATTATATTTCAATCCGCTACTTTTACGGTCGGGAGTTCTAATTGTCGCTCATCACGATAGCCACGCCGCCGTTATTGACGATGATATTACAAACCAGAAAAGCCTCGCGGTTGCGAGGCTTTTCTGGTTTGTTGCAGTCATATAAAGTTCAGTTACCCCAAAATTGCCTTGAGGTCTGCCTCGGCAGTCGTAATCGGTGCAATATTAAAATTCTCAACCAGGAAGTTAAGCACATTCGGTGTTATGAAGGCCGGGAGAGTCGGTCCAAGCTTGATGTTCTTGATGCCGAGATGGAACAGGGTCAGGAGGATGACTACCGCCTTCTGCTCGTACCATGAGAGGATCATTGAAAGTGGCAGGTCGTTGACGCCGCACTCGAAAGCGCCTGCCAGGGCAACGGCAATCTGGATAGCCGAATAGGCGTCGTTGCACTGCCCGATATCCAGCAGGCGGGGAATACCACCGATATCTCCGAACTCTAGCTTGTTGAAGCGGTACTTGCCGCAGGCCAGGGTGAGGATTACAGTGTCCTTGGGAGCTTTTTCGGCAAACTCAGTGTAGTAGTTACGGCCCGACTTGGCGCCGTCGCAACCGCCTACGAGAAAGAAGTGTTTAATGGCACCGGACTTGACTGCAGCAATGACCTTGTCGGCAACACCAAGTACAGCGTTGTGACCAAAACCGGTCAGAATTTCCTGGCCTGGATTTTCGGGCAGGGCCGGGCATTCCAAAGCCTTGTCGATAACCGGGCTGAAATCCCAGCCTTCGATATGTTTGACACCGGGCCATGCTACCAGACCCCAGGTGTAGAGACGGTCGATATATGAGTCAGCCGGTTTCTGGATGCAGTTGGTGTTAAAGATAATGGCACCGGGGAAATTTGCGAATTCTTTGGCCTGATCCTGCCATGCGCCGCCGTAGTTGCCCACCAGGTGGCTGTATTTTTTGAGGCCGGGATAGCCGTGAGCCGGAAGCATTTCACCATGGGTATAGACATTGATACCCGTGCCTTCGGTCTGCTTGAGGATCTCTTCCATCATCTTCAGGTCGTGACCGGTGACCAGAATTGCTTTGCCGGATTTGGTACCCAGTTGAACCGGTGTCGGTACCGGATGACCATATGCGTCGGTGTGGGCAGTATTCAAAAGGCCCATGACAGTCAGATTCTGCTTACCACATTCCATGGAGAGGCCAACATAATCCATCAGGCCCAGATTTGAATCGGTTGTTGCTGCCAGTGCTTTCTGGAAGAAGGCCATAACTTCGTCGTCTGTCTTGCCCAGTATCATGGCATGATCCATATAGGCGGCCATGCCCTTCAGGCCGTACATAAGGATCTCAATGACGGAACGGATGTCTTCGTTAATATGTTGAGTATTTATGCCGTGAGCTTCACCCTGCGTAGTCATTCCAGCCAGATCGGCAGCCGGATGCCAATCAGCTACCGGACCGGAAATAGTCACGCCCGCAGTTGCTTTAGCTTTTTCTTTCAGCTCATAGCATCGTGTGATCAGGTCACCAATACGGGCTGCTTCGAAGTCAACATTGGTGACGGTGCTGAAGAGCGCCTCGATAGTGAACCGGTCGATCTCGGCATTACGGCCGAGCTTGTCGGCATACAGTGCCAGACTTTTAAGTCCGTACAAAAGGTGATCTTGCAGGTTTGCTACTTGAGGATTCTTGCCGCATACTCCGGAAATGTTACAGCCGGTTCCACTTGCTGCCTGCTCGCATTGATTACAAAACATGCTCATTTTTTGTTTCTCCTTTTATCTGTTTTTTCAGCAATCTCGATCTTGAATGTATGTAATATAGACCGATTATTTATTGTGTTGTTTGACGGAAGTCAAGTTTGTGATTATTTTTAGCTTAATCCACGACGTTTATCCCCATTACCATAAAGATGGGACAAACATGACGTTCGCTTTATCATCTAGATTCCATATGTAATATGAAATAATTTGACATACGTCATGCAATGCAGAACTCGGCAGTGGTATGCCTTGAGCAGGAAAAACTCAATACATACTCAAGAGGAGTAGATTTATGTGTGATTGTGGCTCAGGCAGCAAATCAGGATCAGGACCATTTGCAACCGGCAGGGATCTTGTCGAATTTGTTCTCAAAGCGCACGGTGGAGCCATTGCCGTTTCATCCGTGCCAAATGGCGGACTGACGGCAACATGTCAGGGATGCGGCACCGGTTTCCTACTGGAAACGTTCGTTCAAGCCTGCCCTGAGTGCAGTGGGGTTCATGCCGTATCGCCACCACGTGCCGCCGATCCGGCCGCAATCCAGTTTGCCGGGGCAGATTTTGCGCTGCCTACAGTGTGAAGTGCAGATTTTTTATGTAGGGGAGGGGAGCGGAAGATGCTCACAGCAAGTGAAATAGTGGTGACGGCAACTATATGGGTTCTGACTGCGGCAGGTGGGTTCTTTGGCCTCCGTGGCGCAGGAAGGAGGAAAAGGGGAAAAAATCGTGATACGTCAAATTTACCATAAAACCAGAAAAAAAGGGAGGGATGGGGTGTCTGATGAGAATCAGGCAAGTGTGAATTTACCACATTGAACAGTGCCTGCTACTCATCGCGCAGACTCCGCCGGGTGGTAACAGCACCACCTTTTCAATTCAGGGTACTGCACAAATCGGTGAAGCTATATATTGCGCATCAGAAGAAAAGCACAATTTTGGGATGTTTTTGGATTGACAAGGAAGGCTTTTTATAGTAGCTTCCAAAAACTTAATTGCAGCACACAGGGCCTACTGATCGCGATATTTAGCTGAAGAAAATAATAAAGATCACATAAAAAGTTTGGCTTTAGGTAGTGTTTTAGTAAGATGTTTATGATAGAAATTTTTAACGACGATTGCCGTACTAAGTTTCACTAGTTTTTTTGTGCCCAGGTAGCTCAGTCGGTAGAGCAGAGGATTGAAAATCCTCGTGTCGGCGGTTCGATTCCGTCCCTGGGCACCACTTAAATACCTAGAATCACAAGCATAAATGAGAAGGCTTCCGATACTGACCGGAAGCCTTTTTGTTTGTCTGTGTAGTTTTGGTGTAATCAGGTCAAACTTTCTAAGCAGCAATATCAAACCTCTTTTCCAGCCTATCCATTTCCTCTTGTATGTTCTCCTGATTCGCATGAGCATATTTCAGAACCATTGCAAGTGTTTTGTGCCCTGAGATTTTCATGACTGTTGTAAGCGGGGTTCTGTTGTTTACTAAGTGAGATACAACCGTATGTCTCATTGTGTGGCGGTTGATTTCTGATGGCTCAAACCCTGCTGCCTTAGCAACCCTGTTAAACGCTTTGTCTATATTTACAAGATGGCCTGTCTTAGATTTAGATGAAGGAAACAGCCATACCTGTCCTGTTGGTATTTTTTCCAGTTCAGTTTTAAGATACGTTGCAAGTTTACTTGTAATCGGCTGGACTCTTGCTCCCGTCTTTGTTGCTCCTTTTAAATAAGGTACATATATTACTCTGTTTTCCGTATCTATGTTTTCAACTTTGATTGTTAGAATTTCACTTTTCCTCATTCCAGTATCAAGACCTATCTTGACAAATATATCTGCAAGTGGATTTTTATCATGCAATGCCAGTTCTTTTATTTGCGCTACCTGTTCAATGCTTAATGAAATATTGTTCCCCTCCTCTTCTTTGAGTAAGATAATTTTAGCCGGTCTATACGGAATCCATTTCCATTCAATCGCCTGATTGAAGAGGTGGGAAAGAGCCGCTAATTCCCGGTTGATTGTACCATTGCTCGTTATCTTCAGCTTCGCGCTATCAAGCGGTTTGTTCTTCTCACCACCGGGCACGGCAAATTCCTTTGAACGTTGTTCCTTGTAGCGGTTTACGTCCCCCGTTTCGATCTTCGATAATGGCATATTGCCAAAGAAAGGTATTAGATGCTGATTGAGACGGCGGGTTTTGGCCTTTATATCCTTGCCGCCCTCTTCCTTCAGCTTCTTCAGGTAAGATTCAGCAGCTTCCTTGAATCCAAGTGCTAGCTTACGGCCTTTGGGGAGGTTTAGCCGTCCTTCCCTTGCGTCTGTTCTGAGTTTAGCAATGAAGTCTTCAGCCTGTTCCCGTGTGACCCCTTCAGACTCTTTGCCGATAGCCCTATGGATTCTTTCCCCGTCTACCATTACATTTACTGCAAAACTTCCATCCCCGTTTACCAGTCGAGTGAAAACTATTCCATGCTCTTCAATGCGTCCACCGCTAACAAGTGCCCTCATATTGGGGCGGGTTAAATTCTTGAATTTTACTGCCATAGCAGATTACCTCACTGCGGCTTTATGTCAGCGGTTCCGTGAAAATGTAGTAAATGTGGCACTTTAAAAATGTTGTGATAACAGTCCGCCGACTTGGTTTTTTCCGAGGTCGGCGGCTTCGTTTTCTTCAGGCTTCTATCAGATCTTTCATG
>DUZS01000015.1 GCA_013349405.1 Desulfuromonadales bacterium
CACTGGTATTGTTATTGAAACTGTTGTCGGCGAGGTCGGCACGTCCCCAGCCGTAGAGGTGCAGGGACAGGTTGCCGTCAGCCAGTTTGTCGGCGGTCAGGCCAAGAAACTGGGTGGCGGGGGCAAGGGTCTCATTCGCGCCACCGGAAACGTCGCGCTTGCCGATGCCGAGCAGGGTACTGGAGTCAACGGTGATATCTGCCGCCAGGACGCCGTACGGCGCTGCAGCAAGAGAAGCTGCGCAGAGCAGGGTGCAACAGGTTTTCTTCATGGAGTGGCTCCTGTAAGAAGGGAAATGTGGAAAGCGGCAAGGATCAAGCCGGGATTTATTTAATTTTTCTTATTTTATAACAGCTCGGGTTGCTTTTATCAGTAAAGACGCAGTTAATCAATATAAAAATCGTGCGTCACACCTTCCCCTTCAGTTTATAAACGTACGCCAGTACCTCGGCAACGGCGGCATAGAGGGCTTCCGGAATCGGCTCGTTTTCTTTGACCTGGTCATACAGTTCACGAGCCAGGAAGCGGTTTTCCACAAGGGTAATGCTGTGTTCACGGGCAATTTTTTTGATCGCCTCCGCCATAATATCCATGCCTTTACCGAGTACGACCGGAGCGACCATCTTCTGACGATCATATTTCAGCGCAACGGCAAAGTGAGTCGGGTTGGTAATGACAACATCGGCCAGCGGTATTATTTTAGTCATGCGGCGGTGTGCCATCTGGTACTGCATCTTCTTGATTTTCCCTTTTATTTCCGGGTTACCTTCTGATTCCTTATGCTCGTCCTTGACCTCCTGCTTGGTCATTTTCAGTTTTTCAATATACTGCCATTTAACATACAGCAGGTCCAGCAGGCCGAGAACGATCATGATGCCACAGGTATGAATGACGATCTTGAATGCAATGTGGCCGACAAAGTTGAATATAGTTTGAATATCAGCTTCTGCAAGAAAGGTGATATTCTGCATTTCATCGCGCACGACACCGTATGCGATCCAGGCAACGACCACCAGTTTGAGCAGCGACTTAAGCATCTCAACCAGGGCATCCTTATTAAAAAGCCTGCCGAAGCCGCTCAACGGATTCAGTTTGTTGAAGCTTAATTTCAGGCGTGATGTCTGAAATTCAAATCTGCCGTTGTCCTGAATAAGCTTGGAAACCACCGCCGTAGCTATGATTGTTACGATGAGGGGGGCAAGCAGCAGCGCAATAGTACCGAACAGCTTGACAACCATCACATGCAGATTTGCCTCGGTCATCTGGAAGTTGCCCAACGTTGACAGAATTGTTGACGTACTCTGTTTGAGGCCATCCATCATGAAACTGCCGAACATATAGAGGCTGATGATACCGGTGAGCAGCGTGAGTGACGACGTCAGCATCTGGCTCATTGGCGGCGGACTGTCTTCCCGTGACTTCTCCAGCCGCTTGCCGGTCGGCTGTTCGGTTTTTGAGTGTTTATCTGAATCGTCAGCCGTAGGTCATCCCCCCTTTGCCATGAGGCGAAAGAGTGCGGCTATTTGCGCCGATAATTGTCCGAAGGACACCTCCAGAACATGGAAAAATATTGTCAGAGTCATGCCGAGAATCACCAGGCCGAGTCCGACGTTGAGCGGCAGACTGATCATGAAAATATTCATCTGTGGAAAAGCACGGGCCATGATGCCAAGCGCTACTGTGGTAAGGAGCAGTGCCACCATAACCGGGGCAGCCAGGCGGATGCCAATGATAAAAATATCAGCCGTACGCATAACGAGAAAATTCACCAGCTCGCCACTCAAACGCCACCCGCCGAGCGGAATGACTTTAAAGCTGTCCATAATTGCCCGGATAAACAGGTGGTGAATATTAAGAGACAGAAACATGAGTGTCGCAAACAGCGTCTGGACAACGGACATGATCTGGGTTTGCGTCCCCCGGGAGGGATCAAGTATTGATGAAATGGTGAGCCCCATCTGCATGCCGATGATCTGGCCGCTGAATTCAACCGCCGCAAAAATGATTTGAGTTATGAATGCCAGCGTCAGGCCGATCATTACTTCGCTAAAGGCCAGCAAGGCGAGGGTGAAAACATCCGAAGGCATTTGAGGCAGGGCCACTGAAAGCGTCGGGAAGCAGACGAGTGCGATCATGAGAACGATGAGCGCTTTTATGCGGGTCGGCACAACTTTCCCGCCGAAAACCGGAAGAGCGGCAAAAATCCCGGCCACGCGACTTACGACCAGCATATAAAATATGACTTCTCGGGGTGACGGAAAGGGGAGGAGCGGAAACATGGGAGGCTAACGCCTCATAGTGGCAATAAACGAGTAGATTTCACGGGTAAAGTCACTCATGTAGCTCATCATCCAGGGGAAGAAAATGATCATGGCAATCATGACGGCAATGATTTTCGGAGCGAAAGCAAGTGTCGCTTCGTTAATTGAGGTGACGGCCTGAAAGATACTGATGATGAGGCCGACAATCAAACTGGCGATCAGGAGCGGAGCAGCCAGTAATAAAGTGGCTTCAAAGCTGCGCCGGGCGAGTTGTACGACAAGTTCGGGAGTCATTAAATCACCTAGCCAAAGCTTTTAACCAGCGAGCTGATAACCAGCCCCCAGCCATCAACAAGCACAAAGAGCAGTATTTTGAACGGGAGCGAAATCATGACCGGCGGTAGCATCATCATCCCCATCGACATCAGGACTGACGCCACGACCATATCAACAACGATAAAAGGAATATAGATCAGAAATCCGATCTGAAACGCCGTGCGCAGTTCAGAAATCATAAAAGCCGGGATGATGGTCAAGGTCGGAATATCTTCAGCATTCTTTGGTCTCTGCAGCTTTGAGAGGCTCACAAAGAGTGCCAGATCTTTTTCACGGGTCTGGGACAGCATAAACATGCGTACCGGCCTGACCGCCCTCTCCATTGCCTGCTCCTGGCTGATCAACTGCGCCTTCCATGGCTGATAGGCGTCCTTGTTGATCTGCTGCCAGACCGGCGTCATGATGAAAAATGTCAAAAACATCGATAACGCCAGAATAATCTGGTTTGAAGGGGCAGCCTGAGTACCCATGGCCGTACGCAGAAACGACAGCACCACCGAAATCCGGGTAAACGATGTGGTCATGATCAACAGGCCCGGAGCAAGCGACATGATTGTCAAGAGCAGGAAGATCTGCATCGTCACGGCAACATCATTCGGTTTTGTGGCGGTGCCGACCCCGATGCTGACCGACGGAAACGGCACAGGTGCAGAATACGCCACTGCTCCGGCCGTCAGCAGCAGGGCGGTCAGGCTGAAAATCAAGGCGCGTTTTGTGATCTGCCTGTTTGTCAGGTTGGATGTCATGATGTCTGTCTCAAGCGTGTCAGTAGTGCTGCGAAACTGCTTTGCTCCGGCTTCTCTTCAATAATTTCGACATCTTCAAGCATGTCAATCTGTTTAACAAGAGTAAGACCGCTCTCGCTACTGGAGAGCAGCAGGTACTCGCCACCGACTTCAATTAGCAGCAGGGCCTTCTTCGGCCCGAAATAGCGTGTTTCGACAAGACGAATATGCTTTGAATGCAGCTGCTGCCCGATTGGCAAACCTTTCATCAATTTGCTTGAAAAATGCCATGTGATGAGAATAAGGCCGACAACAAGGGCCAGGGCCGCAATCATTTGCAGAAAACTTGCCAGAAAACTGAATTCCGGCACGGAACTTTCGGCAGCGGACACAATGGAAGGAAGGATAACGAGAAGTGCGGAAGCCGCACGTTTCACAGAATTTTCTCCACCCGCTCATTTGGTGCAATAATATCAATGAGACGCACACCGAACTTCTCGTTGACAACAACCGCTTCGCCGCGCGCAACCAGTTTGGAATTGACAAAAATATCCAGCGGTTCACCAGCCAGTTTGGTTAATTCGACTACGGCACCTTGATTCAACTGCAGAATATCCTTGACCAGCAGCTTGGTTCTCCCCAGTTCCACACTTACCTGTAACGGAATATCGAGGATAAAGTCGAGATTTTTCTTGTCAAGCGTGGTTTCATTTGCTTCAGGTATATCACTCACTACTGCCCCCTCTCATTACAAATCTTACTGATCTGAACGGCTTTGTTACCATGCTTGATACCCGGTATGCCGAAATATTTTGGTATTCCCTCGACTTTGACTAACATGTCACTTGAACAGCCCTTATCAAGTACGATAGTATCTCCCGGAGCAAGATCGAGCAGTTCGCGCAGTGTGATAAGAGCGTTGCCCATCTCGACGGAAGCTTCCAGCGGGGCTTCAAGAATTTCATTAGAAAGCCGGGATGACCAGAGTGGATCGACCGCCATCAAATCGAATTGCATACCGGTTTTGAGCTTGTCCCGAATAGGATCGACGGTCATATACGGCACGGCAAACATCATATTTCCGGAGATATCACCCGCCTGAATTTTGAGAGCCATGGTTACGATCTGGTATTCCGGCGGGACTATATTGAGCAGACGCGGATTGGTTTCCATGCGTAACAGGCTCATGCGGGTCTGACAGAGGGGAGCCCAGGCTTTTTCAAAATCCACCAGGAGATCAATAACCAGCTTTTCCATCAATTTCAGTTCAATCAAGGTAAAGAGACGATTGGCAGCCGGAGCTTTTGTACTGCCGGTGCCGCCGAGAAGAGTGTCAACCAGAGATACGACCAGGTTATTGTCAAGGGATATAAGGGCGGCACCCTTAAGTGGTTCAATCTTGAAAATACCCATGCAGACAGGTGTAGGAAGTGTCTGAAGGAAATCATCAAATTTATAGGAACGGGCCCCGATTTTTTTTATATCAACTGATTTACGCAGGCGGTTTGAAAAATTGACCCGGTAGGTACGGAGAAAACTGTCGTAAATAATATCTAAATTCGGGGTTGAACCCTTTTGAGCATCCGCATTGATCAGGTCATACTTGAGTACAGCACCCTCTGCCTTTGTGAGCTCCTTCTCCGGTTCAATCCGGCCCTCAAATACGGCATTAAGCAGGGCCTCAATTTCAGCTTTTGTAAGTATTTTTTCCATGGCAGCCATTCAGTGTCTACTGGACCACGAAATCAGTGAAATAGACCTTCGCTATCTTGCCGGGAGGGATGTTCTTATTTATTGCCGTCATTATTTCATCTTTAAGCGTATTTTTTCCCTGAACATCCTGAATATCCTGAAGTGTTTTTGCGCTGAGCAAAATCAGCAATGAATCACGAATAGAAGCCAGTCGAGCATCCAGTTCCGTTTTTATGGCGGGACTGACCATTTCAAGTTCAATTTTGACCTTGAGATAGCGCAATTCCTGGCCGTCATAAATATTTACGATGAATGGATCCAGCGGGAATATATTTGCAGAAGGCCCCGCAGCTGCTCCTGCTGCAGGAGCACCATGGCCGCCTGCAGCCGCTGCGCCATGACCGCCTGCAGCGGCGGGAGCGGCGGCACCATGGCCGCCTTCTGCCTGGGCGACTTCACCCTCTTTCTGCACCTTTTTATCCCCTTTACCAAGCATCATAAAGGCAACAACACCAATAATCAGAGCAACAGCCACCGCTGCGCCAATAATGATGAGCTTCTTTTTTTTGCCGCCGTCGTCTTCGACTTCTGCTTCTGCCGGAACCTGCTCTTCTTTGGCCATATCATCCTCCGCGAATGGATAATGAATTCAATGGATTAAATTGTAGATGCACTATGTAAAACGATTTCATAGTTTTTGCAACTATTTAAACGGGGACGGAGGCATGTCCCGATTTATCGGAACACCCCCCCGCCTGCATTACCTGGAAAACAGAAGAATTAACGCTTGATATTCAGAACTTCCTGCATCATTTCATCCGAGGTCGTGATCGTTTTTGAATTGGCTGAATATGCCCGCTGCGTCTGGATCATCTTGACGAATTCACTGGCAAGGTCGACGTTGCTCAACTCAAGGTTGCTGGAGATAATCTGTTCGGTTGAGCCGTTCGGGCCGCCTATAACCGGTGTTCCCGAGCCACCGACAACAACACCGGATTCACGGTAGAGTGAACCGCCAACTTTTACCAAGCCGGGAGGATTGGGTATATTCGCTGTGCCTACGAATACTGTCGGGACGGTCAAAACGGGAGGTGCACCGTTGCCATCATAGAATACGGTTGCGCTGTTGCCTCTTGAATCAGCGTAAAGGAGACTCATTTCCCCCTTGGTGCTGACACTGATTACTTTCTGAAAATCGAGCACAATGGGGGGGACGGTTGGCGGAACGGTTGCCGGGGGGGTATAGGTTGGCGTAAACACAATCGGCTTACTTTGAGAATCAAGTACGTTAAAGTTGTCAGGAGTGATCAGGTTCCTGCCGGTATTGTCCACACGGAAGGAACCGGCACGGGTATAATAGGCGCCGGTAGCAGGTACCGCTGCGTTTGCAGTTGTTCCCGGCGCTGCTACGGCAAAGAACTCTTTACCCTGAATGAAGAGGTCCGTTGGTGATGTTGTTGTTTCCATCGAACTTTGGGAAAAGATGGTATCCACTTTCTGAATCTGCACGCCATGGCCGATCTGACCGACAGCGACGTTGCCGATCGTCGTTGACAGGACATCCGAGAACAGCATCCGGGATCCTTTGAAACCGATAGTATTGACGTTGGCAATATTGTTGCCGATAACACTCATTCCTTCTGCCTGGTTAAGTAAGCCACTGACTCCGGTAAACATCGTAGATGTAAGACTCATGGTGTTGCCTCCTGTTTCTTTTTTTTGAGTGTGGGTGAAGCGTGTCAGTCGGACAGCGCTTCAGGGCTTCCTCAAGGAGGGCCGGCCCGGTACAACTAAGCTAAATAATGACTGCTGAATCAATGTTGGTAAAGACGTTGCCCCGCATCTGCGTCTTATCAAGAGCGGTTACTACCGTGCGATTCCTGACACTGACAACCAGTGCCGCATCGCCCATCATCACCAGAGACTCCTTGCCCCCTTTTTGAGCCACGCTGGTTACCGCTCCTTCGAGATTTGCGAGTTCTGCGGGTGAAAACGTAATATTTCGCGCCCGAAGTCGATCCTGGGCATGCTGAGAAAATTTGACCCCCTGTGCTGGAAGTTTTTGATCCAGAACCTGAGCAAACGGTGAATTAACGGTCTGGCCTGATACCGGTTTCTGTTGTTGCGGGCGGGCGGGCCTGCCCGGTTGAACCGGATTTGGAATAAAAATCTGATCTACCATTGTTTGTTACACCCCCATACTGATGACATCACTTAACGCCACGGAAGTAGCGCCGATAGACAGCTGCGGTGTGCTGCCGGAGAGATTGACACCATCAACTCTTCCTGTGGTGTATGTGGTTGCCGGGAGAGTTTTGCCGCTGGCATCAGTGGCGCGAACCATAAATGTGTATGCTCCGGCGGGAAGTAATGCACCGCTCGTATCACGGCCATCCCAGGAGAATACTTTGTCACCCGCTGTATTTGCCCCGAGCTCGGTGGTCCGTACCACTTTACCCGATGCGTCGACAACTGCGAGCTGAGTAGCTGCTGACGGGAGCGAAAGGCTAAATTCCAGGGTAGATGGCGTGCTGCCGTCAAACGATGCGGCATTACCATTCGCTTTGACATCTTTACCAATGAAAGAAACCGCTGTCAGGCTGATGGAGTTATTTTGTGCCTTGAGCAGGTTATTCAATGACGTATTGCTGTTATACGACTGCTCAACCAGAGACAGCTGCGAAAGCTGATCCAGCATGGCACTCGGGTCTTGCGGTTTCATAGGATCCTGGTACTGCAGTTGGGCAATAAACAACTTCATGAAATCATCCTTGTTCATTCCCAGCGATTTTTTCATGGCCGCTTGTGCCGAAGCTGCATCCGTTGTTGCTGTTACTGTGCTTACCATTGTTCTCACCTCACTCTCAATAGTGAATATCGAGCATCGACTGCCCTTGGCGTCTCTGTTGTTGTACTGCCGGTCCGGACGGGAGCTCCGCCTGTACGACGCCATAACCGCGCGGCGCTGTCCAATACTGCTGTTGCTGTTGCTGTTGCTGCTGTTGCTGCATCAGTTCACGCCAGGCATTCTGATTCTGCCCCTGATTTCCGGAACCTTTTCCTCCGGTGGTAACATCAAAAGATTCCATCGTTATGTTTTGGCGCGCCAGTGATTCCTTGAGCGTATCGGCATGCTGCATGATTGCGTCACGCACGGCCCTGTTCTCGGTTACAATTTCTAGCGAAAGCTTTCCCCCCTGGAGATTCAGGTTCATTTTGATTTCGCCAAGAGTGTCGGGCGATAGAGTCAACGTTATCTGCTCTTTCCCCGCTTTTAATTCGTGCTGATCGAGACGCTCCTTAACCTGAGGCATAACCTGAGCCGGAATGTCCTGCCGGAGCGGTTCGAGCGGTGCCGGCTTTGTCGCTGCTGCGGATACCTTCTGCTGTTCCACTACCAGCTGCCCCGGCATATTCTGTGATGTCGCCGAATTGTCAAAGGCACCATCAGGCTGTTCCTGGCCGTCGAAATTACTTGAAGTTTCCGAATCCACCGCAGATTCAGTGCCAGAAGTCTCCATGTGTCGCGTTAACGCAGTTTCTTTGGCTGTACTCACGTCAAGAGCCTTCTCCATTTGCCGTTCAGAGTTGAGACGTTGTCTGATAGTGAGCGTTTCAGTGGAGGCTTTACCCGCAGCAACAGTGGTACCTGCTGCACTGGCTGTACTCAGGAGAGGTTCAGGTTTTTGGGTTTCCGGCCCAACTGCCACCGGGAGCGCAGGAGAAGAGGTAAGCGACCCTGCCACCACCGTTGTCGGCACTGCTGATGCTGATTCTGTTTTGGCCGTCAGTAGGTCACCCACCGCGGTCCGGGTAATTTCAGGTTGCTGCTGCTTCTGCGCATCAACCGGTGCTGGTGCCAGTGCTACATTCTGTAACATGTCATCAGGAAGAAGTGCTGCGGCTGTTACTGCTGATTCAGTTATGACGGCTGACGGTTCTGTAGCCATGGTTGCGTTCTGCTGCATGTCAACAGGAAGTGGTATCTGCTTGTTGTCTGTCGCCGGTATAACGGGTTGTATGTACGCGGCCAGAGCCACTTGTGATGCGACATCAGAGAAAACCGGATCTCCACTTTTCTCAGCCTGCTCCTGTTCCGGTTGCTCCGGCTCCGCAGGAGTATTCTTTTCCGCCGACAATTGCCGTTCGCCCAACAGTTTGGCAAAGCCAGCGTGCGGCGTACCCTCAGTTGTCACAGCAGCAGCCGCCGGTGCTTCTCGAGCGATAAACGGCATCGCTGTCGGCATTGAAGCTATGTTCATCTGTCCATTAGTCATTAGTTTTCACCTCCTTTCTTGATGGATTTTTTATGGAGTGGACCCTGTTTTTGTCCATAAAATTGAAATTATTTCACCTGCATATTGTCGCTCACCCACTTTATGAGACGTGGCTGGCTGATAAACGGTGCCAGCTTTGCAACACTCTTGGTATCCAGCCTGCTCAAGAGAATAAGCGCCATATCTTCTTTCAGTGAATCGATCATCCTGGCGGACTGTTCACTCTTCATGGTTTTAAACAGCTTAACCATTTTAGTGATCTTTTCATCCTGTAGTTTCTTCTGTGCTTCAGACTGTGCCTTTACGGTATCGTCAAGTCTTTTCTTGCTCTCTTCAAGAGCTTTTACCTGAGCTTCAAGTTTATCGCTCAGTTTTTTCAGTTCCTGTTCTTTTGCCGCAAGGGCAGCCTCTTTCTCGGCCAACTGCTGACGCCGGGCATCCTGAAGGGCTTTTTCTTCGCGAGCGGCTCTCGTCGCATTAATCGGCTGCGGACTCGCCGGGGCGCTCTCTCTGCCCGCCTCGGCAGGAGCCTTTGCCGCAGTTTCATTCTGAACGGCAGCAGTGGCAAAAAGGGCGGGCATAACATACGGAGTCACAACAACGGCACCCGCCACCAAGAACAGTGTTATCTGTTTCTTCTGAATCACGTTGCTTTATCCTTCTTTTGAATGGATAGTTCGTCGAGAAAGTTCCGCTCCTTGGTTGCAATCACCTGACGAAACTCAACAGCTTTTTTCTCTTTCAATGATTCAAGCACTTTCTTATCCTTACTTGCTTCCATCAAGTCAGACCGTTTTTCATTCATAACCAGGTCAAGCTCTTCTATCCGTTCGCCATACTGCTTGATCTCTTCGCGCTTCCGGGAAAAAAAATCCAGATAGAGCCGCATGTCATCAATACATCCTATATCCTGCTGGCACCGCCGGTATTCCGCTGATAACAGTTCAACCAGCTCCTCTTCCCGTTTCAGTTCCTCATTAGCCTGCTCAAGCACCTGTTTTGCTACTGCAAACTCCTGTTTACGCAGCTTTTCCATTTCGCGTCGATAGATGAGCACCTGCTCCAGCTCGAATGTTTTCACCGCCATCGTAACTGACTCCCCGAAAATCGCTGAAATCAGGATTCAAACATTACCTTTAAATCCTGTACCGCTTCTTCCAGCATGACCGGATTATGAACCGCCTGTTTCATAAATTGCTGCATTTGCTCGATATGATCTACAGCATAATCTATGCCACGATTGCTCCCTTTTTTATAGGCCCCGATATTTATCAGATCCTCCGACTGGCGGTATGTCGCGAGCACCTCTTTGAACCGGGAAGCTACTTTCAGGTGTTCATCCGAAGCCACATCGGTCATGACTCGGCTGGCGCTGGCAAGAATATCGATTGGCGGATAGATGGCCCGTGCTGCCAGGTCTCGCGATAGTACAATGTGCCCATCCAGGATACTCCGCATGGCGTCGGAAATGGGCTCATTGAAATCGTCGCCTTCAACGAGGACTGTATAAAGAGCGGTGATACTTCCTTCAGGAAAATTGCCGGTCCGTTCAAGTAATTTCGGCAGCGCGGCAAAGACAGACGGCGTATAGCCTTTGGTCGTCGGCGGCTCGCCTATGGCAAGCCCAACCTCGCGCATCGCCATAGCGAAACGGGTTGCTGAATCCATCATCAACAGAACTTTTTTGCCCTGATTTTTAAAATATTCCGCTATTGTTGTCGCTATGTACGCACCGCGCATCCTCACAAGAGGAGGCTGATCAGACGTCGCTACGACCACAACAGATTTTTTCAGCCCCTGCTCCTGCAGATCCTTTTCAATAAATTCGCGAAGTTCGCGGCCACGCTCGCCGATAAGGGCAATGACGTTCACATCAGCTTCAGTGTAGCGTGCGATCATCCCGAGCAGGGTTGATTTACCAACACCGGATCCGGCCATTATGCCGACCCGTTGTCCCTGACCGCAGGTAAGCAGGCCGTTTATACTGCGAATACCGAGATCCAGCGGTTTGCGGATCGGCGGGCGGGACATCGGGTTTACCGGCAAGGCATAGATCGGATACTCTTCCTCAACATGAATCGGCCCTTTATCGTCAATCGGCTTGCCCAGGCCGTCGACAACTCGCCCCAGCATGTGTGGTCCCACCCCCAGAGTGGCGTTGTCGCGCCGCACCGAAATCAGACTGTCAAGGCCGACCCCGCGCAGTTCGCCAAGCGGCATCAGCAGCGTCTTGTTATTGCGAAAACCGACGACCTCAGCCGGAATCGGCTCCCCTTCCAGTGGTTTAATCTCACAAATAGCGCCGACGGAAGTATCCGGACAGTACCCTTCAATGACCAGACCAACAACCTGGGTCACTTTGCCATGGAGCCTGATCGGCTTTGTTGCCGCAAGTGTCGCGCGGTATTTTTTAAGATTTATTTTTATCTCAGGCATAGCGCATCACTGTTCTTCAACAACTGTGGTTCGTTGTTCAAGAAGGCTTCGGTATATCTGCTCCAGCTGTCCATCGAGAGAAGCATCAATAGTCCCCATCTCGGTGTCAACAAGGCAGAAACCCGCCGCAACGGAAGGGTCCGACTTAATTGTCAGGTGTTCATTAAGCAGCTCCTTGAGGAGCAATTCGTCACGTCCCGATGTAACCAGCTGATAGTCATCCGGATTTATGCGCACGGTAATCTCCTGGCGCGAAGACAGATCGGCTATAGCGGTTTGGACTACGCCGGCCAGAATTGAACGATCTTGGCTTACTTCATTGACTATCACCTTACGCGCGACAAGCATGATCAGGTTGATTATTTCGTCCTCGGACTCCCGGAATATTTTATCTCGCAAATTGTGTATAGTCTCACTTGAGGCGCGTAACGCCCGGAAAACATTTATCAGACCCCGTTCAGCAAGATCCTTCCCCTCTTTCAGGCCGTTATTGAATGCGTCACTGATGCGCTGATCAAGCTCTCCCTCAGTAATTTCAACAAGAGGAGGGCCTTCTTCAACAGGCTCAACCTCAACCACCTCTTCTTTTGAACCGATTATGTCAAGCGGGACAAAACCACCCGAACTTTCGGCATTTTGAATTCCAGGGGGAACTGCGTCACTCTCTTTCATAATTCTGAAGCTGTACTCTGCTAGCCCTGAATTTTGGTTGTCAGCCAATTTTATGACTTTAGACGAGGACATCGTCACTCCCCTTGCTGCCACTGAGCACAACTTTCCCCTCTTCCTCCATCTTACGGACAATTTTGATGATTTCGCCCTGCGCTTTTTCGACATCCGAAAGGCGTACCGGCCCCATAACCTCAAGGTCCTCCTTAATCATATCCGCCGCACGGCTGGAGATGTTTCTGAAAATCTTTTCCTTGACCTCGTCGGGAGACGTTTTCATCGCCAGGGTCAAGGTATCATTGGACACTTCGCGCATTACCGACTGAATACTGCGATCGTCGAGAGCGAAAACATCCTCAAAGGTAAAGAGATGCTTACGAATCACTTCGGATAACGGAGGACTCATGACATCAAGTTTATCAAGGATCTGTTTTTCCTTGGTGCGGTCAAAGTAGTTGAACATATCGACGACCTTATCAACCCCGCCGATATTAAAGCGTTGTGACGCTCCCATGGACTTGAGTTCACGCTTCATGGCTTCGTCAAGCTCTCTGATGATTTCAGGGGATATCTGATCAACATCTGCTATCCGGAGCACGACTTCAGCCTGGAGCTCGGCTGGAAGAAGGCTGATAATTTCAGATGTCTGCTTTGATTTAAGCTTGGCAAGGATGACGGCAATAGTCTGAGGGTGTTCCTGCGAAAGAAAGTTGGCAAGAGTTTTAGCATCAATATTTGCCATAATATCAGAGATATTGACATAACTGGAGACTTGTAGCTCGGACATCAGTGTCCCGGCTTTTTCAGCCCCAAGGGTGTTTTCAAGAAGCTTCTGCACAAATTCATCGCCGTGGGAGAACATGCCTGCCCCGGGGCCAATGACGTCATTAAACTCATTAACAACATTCGTGATGGTTTCCCGGGAGATGTGCCCGAGACCACACATGCTTTTACTGATTTTTTTTATTTCAGTGTCATCAAGATGCTCGAAAACCTTCGCTGTTGCTTCATTGCCAAGGTAGAGCAGCAATATGGCGGCTTTATCTGAACCTGTCATGTCATCCCTCTTCCTGCTGTCAATGTGAGCGTACCAACCCTAGCGGTCCTCGGCGACCCAGCCTTGAAGGATCTGGGCAACCTGGTAGGGGTCTTTCATCACCTGTTCAATCAAATGCTGCTGCTCAGTTGCATGCGAGGTAAGTGCTCCCTGCTCAGCGGCTCCAGCCAATTGCTCACCACCAGGTCCTATGCCTTCGAAACTTTCAAGTATGGGGGGTTTGCCCATACGAAGCGTGGTAAGAAGCGGGCGGATTACAAACATGATCAGCAATAGAAAGCTGATACCGATCATCAGATTTTTCGCGAGGGACATATAGAACGGATTGGACCACCACACAGCAGTTTCTGTCGCTCCGGATTCGCCGGTCTCCTGGAACGGTATATTTTGGACACTCAGCTGGTCTCCGCGCTCCTGGTTAAAGCCGATAGCACTTTTCACCAATGTTTCAATTTTCTGAAGCTCTTCCGGCGAGCGGGGTGAATATTTAGCCTTTGCAACCTGACCTTCCTTGACTGCTGCCGGTGCTTCATATTTGCCATCAACCAGCACAGCGATTGATATTTTACTGAGGGCTCCCACCGGCTCGATAATTTTTGCCGTTGAACGGCTTACTTCATAGTTGAGTGTTTCATCATTTTTGGAACCACCACCAGAAGTGGCACCACCCGCAGGAGCGTTACGCCCGAGATTTGTCTGGACTCCCGGCACTCCTGAACTGCTGATTGTTGATGAGCCTTTCTCTTCCGTACGCTGCTCACTGCGCACAGCAATTGATTCAGGATCAAATTTTTCCTCAAGCCGTTCAACCTGCTTAAAGTCGAATGTCGCGGTGACACGTGCGACAGACTTACCGCCGCCGACTATTCTGTCAAGCAGCGATTGAAGCCGCTCTTCACTGTTTTTTTCATACATCCGCTGAGCTTCCTGCATAGCCGAGGTCATACGTGTCGTTGGGTCGCTGCTTCCCCCTTTGCTGAGGATTTTACCGCGACTGTCAAGAACGGTTACATGCTCCGGGTCCATCCCCTCGATTGAAGACGACACCAGATGGACAACTCCTTGTACTTCGGAATCCTTGAGCGCACGGTTTGATTTCATTTTGAGGACGATTGAAGCGGTGGCAGGTTTTTCGTTGTCCTTGAACAGGGATTTTTCCGGAATGACCAGGTGCACCCGCGCCTGTTCGACTCCGGTCAACTGCGCAATCGTTCGCGATAACTCACCCTGAAGCGCCCGCTGATAATTCAGTTTCTGCACGAACTCGGTCATGCCGAAATTCTTCCGGTCAAAAATTTCAAAGCCGACGCCACCACCCTGTGGAATACCTTCAGAAGCAAGTGTCAGGCGTAGTTCGTATACTTTGTCAGACGGCACAAGAATGCCCTTGCCATCTGCCGTAATCTCGTAGGGTGTCTTGGCATCTTTCAGTTTTTTAACAATTTCTCCGGCGTCTTCTGAGGTCAGGTTGGTAAAAAGCGGGCGGAATTCAGTGCGGTTGGCAACGAATATCAGCACAGCAAAGGCAACGGCTGAGATGAAGGCCACAGCAGCTATCAGCATCTGTTTGCTCGGAGACAGCGCAAGAAAAGGCTCTATAAGTCTTCGGATTCCTTCTGGCATGGCAGCGTCTATCCTCCTTCCGAATGGTTGCTCTTACCCGGTGCTACGTTCATGCGTTCCTATACCTGCATACGCATAACTTCCTGATACGCCTCAAGCGCTTTATTGCGTACCTGAGACATAAACTGAAACGCAATGCTCGACTTTTCAACGGCTATCATAACTTCATGAAGATTTTTGTTCTCTCCGCTCGCCAGTCCCTGGATTGCTTTATCTGACTGTACCTGTATGTCGTTAACTTTTGACACAAGCTCACTGAAAAACTTGCCGGCCCCATCAGCTGTAGAAGAAGAACTGATCTTGCTCAGTTCCGGAAAAGCTTTCGATATCCCAAATCCGCTCTCAATGCCTGCAATACCTGTAATTGACATAATCGTACCCTCGTGAGTTTTTATGCTGCGCCTGTTTTATTGCTACCGGCCAATTTCGAGCGTTTTTAACGCCATGCTTTTTGCTGCCTGAACAGCAGTAACATTTGCTTCATAGGCGCGTGTCGCACCGATCATATCCGCCATTTCCTCGACCGTATTGACGTTTGGCATGGCAACATACCCTTGCGCATTCGCGTCAGGATGCCCCGGGTCATACTGCAGACGCGGCGGACTCTGGTCTTCAACAATTTCATTTACTGCAACTTTACGCACCTGCTGAGCGGTGGCAGCGTCAAGGGCACGGTCAAAGCGTTTTTCCACCGGAGTCGCGGCAAAAACAGCATCTTTCCGTTTGTATGGACCACCCTCCGGAGTCCTTGTCGTATTGGCATTGGCAAGGTTGCTTGAAATAAGATTCATCCTGGTTCGCCCGGCAGAAAGAGCCGATGAACTAACATCCATTGCAGTGAAAAAGTCCATTTATTTGCCCTCCCTTATGGCAGACCGCAGTCCTTCGAATTTTTTTGTCAGCAATTGAACCGATGCGTTAAACATGATCTGATTTTCAGACATTTTTCCCATTTCATTTTCAAGTTCCACCGCGTTACCGTCTTTGCCTGGTGTTTTCGCAGGTGTTTCGACAATTTTCCCGGTAACGGAGTGCAAAGATGATCCTGCGCCACGCACCGGTATATGTCTTTCATGCGGCGCTGTATGAGAGCGCTGGCCGTTTGAACTGTTTTTCAGAGCACTCTGCAGCTGATCGTCAAAAGCGAGATTTTTAGGTATATAGTTCGGCGTATCTGCATTAGCTATATTTGAGGCGATCAGATTCTGATTTTTAGCTCTCAGGTCAACACTTTTGCCCAACAGGTTGATGGTGTTACTGAAAATGCCTTCAATTTGCATACGTGACTCCTTTCGAAGCGCAAAATGTAACTATTTAACATACCGACAAAAATACGTACCGGGCCGGGAACCGAGTACCAGCAAATACCATGCCATATTAGAAATTATTTTTATAAATCGAGATCATGCTTGCGTTAGGAGCAGGCGAGGCGGGGCATTGCGCTGATAATGGCGTAAGGGGCATGCCATTATTTTGACTAAGTCAAAATAATGACCAGCGTTGGCGTATTGCTACGGGGGGGAGGTTTTTGTTTCGAGCGACAGCAGTGACTGGCGGGCGAGTCTCTGCCAGTCGGAGTCTTTGCCGTTTTTGGCAAGCTGCTCGAAAATTATTTTTGCCTGCTGGACTTTCCCATCCTGGAGGTTTATCTGGCCGGTTCGGTACAGAAACTCTTCGTTGCGCTTGCTATCCGGCAACGTGAGGGCTGCTTCATAGAGTTTTAAAGCGCCTTTGCGATCACCGAGATTTTCTTTGGCAGAGCCGGCAACATAGTATGCGTCAGGAACAAGACGTGCGTCACGGCCCGAAGGCGATGCCAGGAAAAGTTCCATGGACTTTGCCGCCTGTGCATAGAGCTGAAGGGCCCACAGCGACCGCCCCAACTGATAATAGCTCTCGGCGCGCTGGGCGCGCTCCCCCTTATTGAGCAATTTAAGGAGTGTGTCCTTGACCTGTTGATGCTTTTCAGCAGAAAAATAGAGTGCACCGAGACGCTCATTCATTACCCGAGCTTGACGGTCTGCCGGGAATTTGTTCAGAAACGTTTTAATCACTCTTTCTGCCGTCGCCGTGTCTCCGATCAGTTCAGCATTGTCAATAATACTGATATACAACTCAGGCGCCAGAGCAGCAGTCCATATGTGGTCAACCAGCGCCGTCAATAACTTGACCAGCTCAATCGGGCGCCCCGCCTCGTTATAGGCACGGGTAACTGTCGCCAAAAAACGGGGGTACGCAATACAACCTGCAAGGTAATCGAGCTGCTCATCCATAAAGCGTACCAGTGCCGCCGGGTCTTTATCCCAGCTGGTACCTTGATACACTTCAGCAACCAGAACCTCGCGGATCGTCCTGACAACCGCACCATATACTCCGCGGGGAAATTTGCGCTGGAACGACATAATCAGCTGCAGTGACTCTCCCGCGTCACCATGAATTGACTCAAGCAGAGCGTATTTAAAGTGCGCTTCCTCTCGCATATCAAGATCACCACTCTGCAGGGAGACATTGCGGTAGACAGCGCTGATCGAGCGATAATTCCAGGGATTGGAGCGAAGAAAATCGCTGTCGGCAAAACGCATCAATGCCATTTTTCCGGCTTTAGTCTCCTTAAAATTGTGAACAACATTCTGGTAGATTGCCCGCCCATCCTGCTCATGACCCTGGCGGGTGAAAATATCGCCAAGACGTACAAGCAGTGCCGGAGTGTAGGTTTTGTCAGCTAAACGTGCAACCAGACCGGCAAGCAATGTTCGAGCCTGGCTCAGCTCTCCATTCCGGGCAATGCTGTCACCATAATAAAAAGTGACTGCCGGATTCAAGCCAAGATAGGCCGGCCACAGCTTTTCCGCTTCACGAAAAGCGGCCAACGCTTGCGGGTACTTCTGCAACTTATACCACGTCTCACCGAGTCGATAGAGTGATAGCGAGCGAATCTGCGTCGGGCGTTCCGAAAAACGGCTGAACAACTCTTCTGCTTCAGTTAAACGCCCTTTGTAAAGAGCAGATTCTGCGGCGGTAAAATCTTTTTGGTCTGTTTCTGAAAGGAAACTCTTCAAAATTTGACGATCAGTAGGAGAAAAAGGGATTTCTGATTTCAGTGGCGGATCAAAATCCCTCACCAGCTTCTCAACACCGCTCCAGATTTTTTCACGCGCTTTCACATAATAGCCAGACATACCTGGTTTGAATGGAGTACCGACATCAAGCGTTATGGCGCTGATGTCCGAGCGGGTCAAGTCACGCCATCCGGCCATTTTGGAAATCTGGAAGGTAATCAGCAGGCCGTCACCCCGTTTACTGAGCACCAATCCGCCGATGTTTTTGTCAGAATACCGTCTGAATTTTTTGAACAGAATTCCATCGGTATCCTGTATGACCAGACGCAGACGATTTCCCGGTATTGCAGCCAGTGAATATTCAGGCGGCTCGGCAAGCCGGATAGTAAGGCGGGTATATTCCTTTTGTGGCCGTATATCGATGCGATAGAGATGATTAGAAACAGAGGCTGCGGCAGAGCCGGGAAATAGATTCAGGGCAAGAGTGAGCAGCAGGATACCACTGAAATATCCTGGCGGCAGGCGAGTTTTTCCATAGTGTAAAGCCGGAGGTTGAGCCATTATCAGACCCGCATTATTGAACTGGTTCTAATTTGCAGTAGCGCCGCACTTTTGCAACCACTTCATCTTCGTTGAAGGGCTTGATGATGATATCACGAGCCCCGTATTTAAGAGCTTTCAGGACGGCTGTCCGAGTCCAGCACTCGGCGCTCATGATAATCGGAGGAGGAAAATCCTGGCGCATGGCATGTACTTTAATGCAGACGGCAAGCTCTCGATCATCGGCATTTTGTGAGCCAATTATTGCCAATTTTACATTTCTACCGACAAATAACTCTTTTAAATCCGCGTTCAGTGTGCCTTCAGCGATCTGGAATCCAGTGAACGCGAGCAGGCCAACAATCTGCTGGCGCAAATCGGTGTCGTCTTCAAGCACAACGATGCTTTCAATACCGCCACTACCTGCAGCAGAGTCGGCCTCCGGATCATCACCTTCAATGCTGTTCGCCGCATGGCCGGGTGAAACATCATCAACATCAACCGCTTCTTCCTCTCCCGTCGCTTCCCCAACGGCACCTTGAGGGTCAAACAGGTTCCCCAGACCCGTCGGGATAAGCACATCAAGATGCTCCATCTCCTGGTCGGGCATTTCCAGTTTTGAGCGGAACAGCAGATAATCGCCATCAGGAAAGGGCTGTTCGGGGCTTGACTCATCAATTTCCGAATTATATTTCCTGGGGGGAAGCAGCTTAAAGCTGACTTTGTTGGGGAGATTCGTCAGGAATGCGGCATTAAGCGCCGCGTTAACCATATTGCCAATCTCGGCAAAAGCATCGATGTCATCATTTTCGATGATGGCAAGGCGTTTTTTCTCCTGAATTCGCGCCGGGGGAATTCCGAGCAGGATACTGCTCATAACAATAGCGTCCCGCACAGAGAACACCAGATAGAATTGGCCCTCATAAGATTCTGTTGAGTGTACTCCCAGGATAAAGCAGATGTCTTCGAGCCCGCCGCAGTACGAGCTTTTACTGGTCAAAGACGACTCTGAAAGAGTGATTGAAAGCTCCTGCCCCAGAAGCATGGCGCATTCTCCGCCCGCCTCCTTCAGAGCCGTCTTCAGGGTCGCGTATAGGATTGCATAACCATCCATCAGATCGCGCCTTCCTTAAGAGTAAGTCCGACGAGCATGGTTGATGAATCATCAACCATCAGAATGTTAGCCATAAGACCTGCCCTTTTGTGTGTGATATCCGCTGGATATTCAGAGTGTCATGTGGTCTGCCCGGGGGATTATAACTGATTTTTCCGTCAGTGCAACTGTGGAGTGATGCCGCTCAAATAAAAGTCACCATTACCGTGCTATCTGATTCCGGTGATCATCTGCCCAGCCGATAGTCCCGCCTCGACGACGGTGAAGGCGTCGTCATCTTTTTTCAGGATAATCGCCGTGCGCTTCGGATGGGCAGGGTCGCCCGGCACGCCATCATAGAGTGCAGCCATGAGGTAGCTCGTTCAGCCGGCTGAATTTTCAGCCTGCCCCCCAGGGCGGTGGTGGAAAAGATGGAAGGACCAATTTGAGAAATGTCAGGGGCTCAGGTGTTATCTGAGATTAACTTGAACGGCAGTTTCCGTAAGCGATGATATGTATCGCTGATTGTGATCGAAAAACCAAGCAGTTTAAGAGCAGTAACTGTCTGTGGCGATATGTTCATATCCGCAATAAATTTCAAAGGCTGCATTCAGATTTCCTAGGCAGCTTTCATGTATTGAATCTGGTCGGAAACAATCCAAGCTGCATACTGCATGGCCTGCTTTATGTCATCTGACTCTATTTCTGGATATGCGTCAATCACTTCTGCCGTTGTTTTACCAGCAGCAAGCATTTTGAGTATTACGCTAACCATTATTCTCATGCCACGAATACATGGCTGTCCCATGCATATATCAGGTTGAACTGTTATCCTGTCAAGCTCTGGCATTTTAATGTGCCTCCCTGTAAATATAATGCCGGATTGTAGCGAATTACGAGTTCAAGAACAACCGTATTATGTTTTAATGCATTATGTTTTATTTGCCCCTTGCTTCTCCTTGCCCCTGATTTTTACAACTTAAACTGCCGCACCAGTCGCTGCAGCTCTTCTGCATTGTAACTTAACTGCGCCGCTGCCGTAGCTGATTCATGTGCGCCCTGTGATGTCTGCTGCACCACTTCGGTGATCTGCTGCATGTTGCTGGAAATCTCGCTGGTCGTGGCGGTCTGCTCTTCGGCGGATGAGAGATAGAAAAAACGGGGAGTTATAGCTGAAAATTAAAAACGCATCGGCAGCCCAAACACTCCTCAGCCGCATCAACTCACCTCTCGAAATGCCTACAGATTATTTCTGCCATTTGGAAGCGAATCTTTCCACGACACACCAAGCGGAACGAAGCCAGAGCGACCGACGCCACCGTCAGTTCCCGGATGAAGGCCTCATCGCATCTCTAGCACTCGAATATCTCACGGTCGATCCCCAACAGGGTGTCGGTTCGGGGGGGGGCGGTTTTCTTTTCAGATTGCTAATGTTTTGATTTTTCAATACTATTGCCGAACGTTCGGAAATTTGGTTTTTAACTGCTTTGCGTAGGGTAGAGTTATGAATGAATTAGCTCAGGTAGTGAAAATTGAGAAACGGATTTTCACCATCCGTGGAGTTCAAGTGATGTTGGATCGGGATCTGGCGGAATTGTACGGTGTAGAGACAAAAGTCCTGAACCAGGCGGTCAAAAGAAACATTGCCCGGTTTCCCGAACAATTCCGTTTTCAACTCACGCGACCAGAAGCCGATCAACTGGTCACAAATTGTGACCGGTTCAACAATATGAAACATTCCAGTGCTTTGCCCTATGCTTTCAACGAACAGGGTGTGGCGATGTTGTCAGCAGTTTTACGCAGCGAAACAGCCGTACAAACCAGTATTCTAATTATCGACGCCTTCGTGAAAATGCGGCAGTTTCTGGCAAACAACGCTGATCTCTTTATGCGACTGGAGGGTGTCGAAAAACGTCAACTGCTACATGAAATTAAAGTAGATGAAAAATTTGAGCAGCTTTTCAACGCACTTGAAGATAAAAGTATCAAACCAAAGCAAGGCATATTTTTTGATGGACAAATTTTCGATGCCTACGCCTTTGTCTGTGATCTGATTCGTTCCGCCACACAGCGGATTATTCTGATCGACAATTACATCGATGAAAGCGTGTTGACTCTGTTATCCAAGAGAGAAGCAGCGGTAAACGCCAAAATCCTGACAAATAACATCGGCAAAGCATTAGCTCTGGATATCGAAAAATTTAACCGGCAATACCCCGCTATCGAAGTGAAAACGTTCAAATCATCGCACGACCGTTTTCTTGTTATCGATGATGACATTTATCACATTGGCGCATCGCTGAAGGACTTGGGCAAGAAATGGTTCGCCTTTTCGAAGATGGATGCCAGCGCAATTGAAATGTTACAACGGGTGAAAATATGAATGTAAGGGTGAGGTAAAATTTGGACGGATGCTAATGTATACTTGCTTCTGTTTATCAGTACTATGTCCCCTGATCTCCGTTGATGAAACAAACGCGACCTACTAACTTCCGCCCAACGTAATAAAGCACACCGGCTCGGCGGGGGCTTTTTCCCGCTGTTGGTTTATCTGGTTTTGTCAAATGTGTGGGTCTGAGCCTTGATGGTTCTACGTACTTTAGAAATGAAAAAGTCGCGTCCTCAACTCGATTACACTGTCCGAAGCTGAGACGCGACTCTATGGTTCTCTTCTTTCTCAAGGTGTGTTAGACAAGTGCGGCTAATCCTTTTCGGTCAATAAGATCAAGAAGGCGTTGCGCAGGACCGCTGGGTTTCTTCTGCCCTTGTTCCCACTGCTGGACTGTAGTCTTGCCAATACCAAGAATTGCAGCAAACACTGCTTGGCTTACATGACTCTCAGAGCGGATGCGCCTGACATCTTCGGCCTGAATGGGGGGCTTTGGCGTCAAGCAAAGCTTGTCCATTTCTCGCATGGTGATTTCGTCCATGGCTCCAACCTTAAACAAATCTTTAGCCATCTCATGTGCAATATTCAGTATTTCACTCATAGTATTGTACCTCCCAAATTGAGCCAGTCGCTAAAAGCTCTTGTACGTGGCTATCTGTTGTTGCTACAAAAAATTGCGCGGCAAGACTTAAAGCGGCTTCTTCCTTCACGGTAATGTTGGTCTTGTCGTTCTTGGCAAATGCGTACAGAAAAACGATTCTTTCCGTATTTGGCTTTTTGTATCCCACAACAACACGGTAGCCGCCTCGTTTTCCTGTCCCTGCCCGTGGCAAACGCTTCTTGAACAAGCAGCCGCCAAGATCAGCGTCAACCTTTCCCGAAGCGACCTCCGCCGCCGCATTTTGCAAAACGACATCTGAAATACCTTCTTTGCTTGCCCAGTGGTTGAACCATTTGTTTTTGAATATCCTCATATCAAGACTGTATCACTATGTGAGATACTTTGCAAGCGGTACTCTGATCCGTCGTAATAAGTGGAACCGTTTACGGCGACCTCAAAATATGTCCCATTTAGATGTCGATTGCCAACCAACGAGGTAATTGCTCTCCCCGGAATCGTCATGATGGAGCTGTCACCGCGCTGAGACATCTCCATCGTAAGGTCACAGGCTACGGAGCCGGCAGGGATCTGGTGAACAAACTTTTCGGCGGAGCAAGAGTTCTGGATGTGGGTGACAGCGGTTCGCCCGGTCGTACCGTTGGAGAGCAGAATGTTGCAAGGGCACTGGAGATTCTCGAAGTACTCGGATTGAGGGTAAGAAGTGCCGATACCGGCGGAGTCGTGGGGCGGAAGCTGTATTTCTGCACCGGGACGGCGATGTGTATCTTCGGCGGATGAGAGATAGAAAAAACGGGGAGTTATCCTGAAGCCTGCAGAACCTCGTGAAATCTGAAATCGTTGACACGGCCCGTCGCAGTGGCTTCACCCCGTTTTATTCAAGGTTTGTTGGATATTAAAGCCGCCATCCCGGCATATCGGCAGGACATTAAGCCCTTGAAGATAATCACCAAAATCGAGTGGCGCAGTTATACCGAAATCCGCCAGAAGATCGATGACTTCAGACATGGACAGTTCCAGTTTTTCGGCAAGGGTGCCCACAGAAATCTTACCCATCCGATATTGACGAAGCATGACAAACTCCCAACCGTAATCGATAAGTTCCCTTGCAATACTGGATTTGTCTTTCCGCTCCGAAAGCGCCAGCTCTGTAAGTCTGTTCATCTCCCTGTCGTGAAGTCTCAAGCTAAGTACTGTCATGATATACCCCCACAGATACGCTTTTCCGCATCTTGTATAATTTGCAACCGATATCTACCCACAATTGAGAGTTTTTTTAACTTTTCCAAGGCGACATCCTGATTTATTGCTTCGGTTTGAACGCAATTGATGACGAAATGGATAGCAGTGATGAACTGTAGTCCCAATATCTTGCATGCCTTGATAGCAGGTCCGTCATCAACGGCTACGGGAGCAGATAATTCGAGCGCCAGACAGAGGGCCTCCGCCTCCCCGGCATGTATCCTGAAATCCGCCACAAACTTTTCATAGTTCAGGCGGTTCTGTACGGGCATCGTCCTGATGAGTGAGCTGTCCAGCAGATAACGGATGACCATTGCATCGGACGAAGCAGACGACAATGCTTCTTCTCTCACTTTATCCGGGATTACAAGGCTGTAACATTCCGAGATGATACGAAGAAGATCGATTTTTGCAAGCAGAATGAGGGTAGAGGCATCAAGGACAATATTCATGTAGTTTATAGTACTACAGGTGTATACGGAGTCAAGCAAAAAACATCAAAGAATAGTAGGGAACTTAGCGCACCATGCATAACGGACGCAGTTTTGATTTCAAGGATATGATCGCGAATCTTGTCGGGGCGATTATAGGGACGCTGATCTATACATATCTGGATCGAATCCATCTGGAGAAGAGAGGTTATTGCTCAGGTGAATAAAGACCTCAACCAAGGATGGTGCCAAGCCCGAACAATATTTTAAGGGAAAAGAGTTTGTTTATAACCATCATCTGAAAGTACCGTATCACCTGCTGGAAGCGCAGCCGGCTACATCTATTCTCCCTGACAATGCAGGGACGACCAATCAGGGGGAGAGGGGGAAGAGGCGGCAGATATTTTAATTGCGTGTGGCATTATTCATTTTCGACGATGAGCGATATTGCAAACATCTCCTGGCCCGATTTCAGGTCGAGCGTGATAACGTCCGTTTTGCTGCCTGCCGAAACAGAGTAGCTCGAACCGCACACAACCGAGGGAGTCGAAAGTTTGACATCATCTCCTGCCCGAGAAAGGTGCTGCTTGAAAGAGCCGCCAATCATGTTGGCAATTTCCCCCATGGCATCATACACATCGCCGTTGATTTCGCTGACCTCCATATCCAGCATCAGGGAGGTGAATGAAAGTGCCAGTGGCAGAGGGAGTTTGACACTGACCAGACCGTTGTATCTCCCGACCATGCCGACCATGGCGGTCAGGTAGCTGCTGCATGTATCCGGTAATTCAGTCTGAGCCGGAAGATGCGTAATATCATCAACACCCAGCATGGTTGAAAAAACATCCTGCACGTCTTTAACGAGCGCTGCGGTCAGCTCAAGCTCAGTGGTGTTCAGATTGCGTAACGTATCCGGACTTATCGGCATCGCTGTACTCACGGGCTCTTGCCTGTGTACGTCAAGTGTGGTAGTGTGCCGTCCGATTTCCTTTTCCCTACAATCACATGACATGCAACGGGTCGCTGACAAGGATACCTGACAATGGACGCTGATAATAAACCCGCAACTATTCTGATCGTTGATGACTTTGCATCCAATGTGGTGCTCCTGAAAGCATTGCTCAAAAATGAGTACGCCATCAGTACCGCCTCCAGCGGGAAAGAAGCGCTTGAAATCGCCCGGACAACGCTGCCTGACCTGATACTGCTTGATGTCATGATGCCGGAGATGGATGGCTATGAAGTCTGCCAGGCGCTCAAGGCCGATGCCGTGACAGAAAAAATACCGGTTCTCTTTGTGACGGCACTGCTTGAGCCGGGTGATGAGACCAAAGGCTTTCAGGCGGGGGCCGTTGATTTTATCACCAAGCCGGTTATCGGCGATGTCGTGCGTGCCCGTGTCAGAGCCCATCTTGCGCTCAAAGCTGCCCAGGATCAACTGGCAGAGTGGAACAGCAGCCTGAAAACCAGACTGATGCAGAGTATCAAGACCATCCGCGCCAAGACCGATGCGCTTATGTCGGCAGAAGAAAAAACCTCCGACCTGCGGGGGTACTCCATGACTCTGGATCTGCTGTCCGGGATTTTTGAATTGATGGAAGACCGCTTCGGTATCCGGGCCCGTGCGATCAGCGAGCTGGCCGGTGATGCCGCCCGTCAGATGAATCTATCGGCCCTGGATGTTGCCAAGGTCAGAATGGCCGGCCTGCTGCATGATGTCGGGACGCTGGGAAACGTAAAGGATCTGATCCGGGAAGATAAATACGAATCCGAAATGACTGCTAACGAGGTGGAGGCATATCACGCCCATCCGCTGCGAGGGGAGGACCTCTTTGCGTCGATTGAAGAACTGCAGGACGTCGGTCTGATGGTGCGCAGTCATCATGAGCGTTTCGGTGGTGGCGGTTTCCCTGATGGCCTGCAGGGGGAGGCTATTCCGCTCGGGGCCCGATTGTTAGCGATTGCTGATGTCATCGAGCGGGCGGCAAATTCCGTCAGCAATAACTGCTCCGAATTCGCCATGATGGAGGCCCGCCTGAACGCCCCGGCTGTTCTGGATCCGAACTTGATCCAGCGCTTTAATCTGATTACCCGCACACTCTATTTTGACCCCAAGAAAACGCTGGCAGGCAGGGAAGTTGAAGTGCCGCCCAGTCAGCTTGTTTCCGGTATGCGGCTTTCACGGAATGTAAGCAATGAAGCCGGGATGCTGCTGCTCCAGAAGGGTGAAAAACTGGACGATTCCGGGCTCTCATTGATACGAAGTAACTGCCGGATGAAGCAGATTATCGGTGGTGTGTGGGTATATGTCTACAGCGAAGATTAGTACGGCAGAAGCTGCCGTGAAATATTATTCAGCCCTGTTTTGCTTTTAAAAAATCGACAAATTGTTTGTCCATGTTCTTGATATGATGATTGAGCCAGCGAATGAGTTTGCCTTTGATACTGAGGGAAAGTTCTCTGGTCGGACCGGCTGTCTCCAGAGTTCTCCGGAATTCGGCCAGCTCTGCAAGGAACAAAGCGTGTTGCTCCTGCTGTTGCGCTAATCCGGGGTAGTTGTTGTAGCTCTGCAGGTTCTCCTCATAGATGAAATGTTTCTTTGTGTAGCTGTCCAGAAAATCGAAAAGGACTATTATTTCTTTTTCCGCTTCGCTTTCATCACATTTCTGAAAGAAGTTGGCAATACGATCAAAAATGCCGTGATGCTGAAGATCAAGTGCGGGGATGCCCGTTTCCAGCTCTTTATTCCACTCGAATTTCATAGGGTACCTCCTCTTTAAATGTTACCGCCCGGCGATCATTATCGCCTGACGCAGGAAGCGCTCAACCTGATCCTGGGACCCCGCTTCACTGTACAGCCGCAAAACCGGCTCGGTTCCGGAGGGACGGATCAGCAGCCAGTCACCATTCTCAAAGATAAATTTGAAGCCGTCACTGAAATTGGTTGCCGCCACCCGTTGGCCGTCAATGCTTTGGGGGGGATGCGCTTGTAGTTGTGCTATCAACTGCAGCTTGGCGTCATCTTCGATACGGCGGTCAATACGTTGATAATAAAAATGCCCGATATCGTCCATAGTTTCGTTGAGTAACTGCCGCAACCCTTTGCCGCTGACCGCCATCGCTTCCAGCAGCAGTAAGCCGAGCAGGATGCCGTCCCGCTCCGGAATATGCCCCTTCACGCCAAGCCCGCCTGACTCTTCACCACCCATAAGAATATCGTGCTTCAGCATCAGCTCACAGATATGCTTAAAGCCGATCGGGGTCTCAAAAAGCTCCAGGCCGAATTTATCCGCCAGCAGATCAACCATACGGGTTGTTGATACCGTTTTGACAACTGCTCCGGTCATCTTTTTATATTCAATCAGGTGGCGCAGAATAACGGTGAAGATGCAGTGAGAGGAGAAAAAAACGCCATTCTCGTCAACTGCGCCGATCCGGTCGGCATCGCCATCGAGCGCCAGTCCCACCTGATACGTTCCCTTTTTCAGCAGGGCGGATAATTCCTGGAGGTGTTGACCGATCGGTTCGGGCGGTTGCCCGCCAAACGAGGGGTTTTCATTACTATGAATTTCGGCAACTCCGGGAAGAAGGCGTGGTATAAAGCCGCAGCCGGCGCCATACATCGGGTCGACAACCGCTCTGATCCCGGCCTTCGCTATCAGATCAAGATCGACATAGCGACTGATCTGATGGAAATAACCTTCGCTGGGGTCAAAAAGGACAATACTGCCTTTTTTCACCGCGTCCTCATAGGGGACTGAAATTACCCGACGACCGTTTTCACTGTTGTAGGCAACGATTTCTTCAAGTATTTTGGTTGTTGAGGGGAGCGCTGAACCGCCAAACGCCTCCTTGATCTTGAAACCGTTATACTCGGGCGGATTATGGCTGGCAGTAATCATCACACCGGCACCAGCGCCGGTCTCATGCACGGCCCACGACACTGCCGGGGTCGGAGCAAACTCTTCCGTCAAGCGGACGCTGATATCATTGCCAACTGCAATTTCAGCGACACGCCGGGCAAAGTCACGCGACAGAAAGCGCCGGTCATAGCCGATTATCAGCCCTTTATTCCCCAGACCCTCGCGATTCAGGTAATCCATGGTGGCCTGCGCCACCTGAGAGAGATTTTCAAAGGTAAAATCACGGGCGATAACACCGCGCCAGCCATCTGTACCAAACTTTATCTGCATGCATCCCTCCTCATTCCATAGGATTTTGTTTATTCTCCAGGTGGTGCAGCCACACAAGCACTTCTGCAACCGCTCGATACAACTCCGGCGGAATGAACTGATCATTATCAACCTGGAGCAGCAGCCTGACCAGATCCGGTGACTCGTGGACATACACCCCGGCCTCACGGGCACAGGCGATTATCGCCTCGGCGATCACACCTTTGCCACGGGCAACGACAACCGGGGCATAGTACCCCTGTTTGTATGACAGCGCCGCAGCCCGGCGCTCATGATCACTACGCTGCGGCATGGCTGATTTTCAGCGCAGCCGGGGTAAGCCCCGCACCTTCCAGCTGCTCAATCAGACGCGCCCGGCCGGTTTCCATAATTGCGACTGAAGCGTCATTTTCAGCGGTGATTGCAACGGCTACAGCACTGCCATCGAGTGTCAGCAGCGCAGTGACCGGCCCGAGGTTCGGCAGG
The DNA here is from genome assembly GCA_013349405.1 of Desulfuromonadales bacterium. Taxonomy (GTDB): domain Bacteria; phylum Desulfobacterota; class Desulfuromonadia; order Geobacterales; family Pseudopelobacteraceae; genus JACRCG01. Next base: position 29,108 of record DUZS01000015.1, read on the forward strand.
GTGATCGTTACACTGGTCAGCCAACTCCGCTCACGGCCTCCCGACTTGTTGCGCCCCGCTCCCTTCTCCGCAACAGTCCACTCAAGGCGCTGCCCGGGAAAGAGATCCCCTCGAAACAGCAGCTGGCCATTCTGCAGAGCCGTCAACTGCTCATTTACCATCGGCAGCGAGCGAAGATCGGCGATGCCGTCATGCCCCATGGTGTCACCGGCCTTTTTAATAGCCGCCATCATTTCCGTTGAGCCGGGCCGGGAAGCGGATCGAACCAGAGCCTCAGCAGCTGTGCCCGGTTCTGTTCCCGGCTGTGCCAGGCGGGGTGACAAGCGCCCCTGCGGCTCCTTGAGGATGTCTTCAAGCGAGTAGCTGCCGCCGAACCAGCGGGCAAGATGGGCTTCATAAAACAGCCCGCTTTCGCGCAGCCCCTGCTGAAGCATCCGGCCAAGCAGCTGCGCATCGGTCGTCGGCCCGGACAACAGGGTACGCAACATGCCCATGGTCGCCTGAGTAGACACCTGCCCGGCAGCTTCCCCGAGAAAACCGCTGAGCCAGCGGCTGACGTCACTGACTTTTGACTCCCCCGTCCGGCCGAAACGGGCCATCAGGAAGGTCTGCTGCGGTTCGTCGCTTATGAAGAACAGGTTGATCAGGTCGCCACTGCGTACCCCTTTCGGCATGAGGAACTCCATGACCTGTTTTCCCACCAGCACGCTAAAACGCCCCCCGCCCAGGGCGGCTAAAACTTCGCCTTTCAACTGTTGACCCGGCATAAACGAGCTTGCTGGCCCCTGCTGGTTTAATGACTCCAGCAGTGCCAGTCGATTGCCGTTGATCACCGCCTGAAGAAGCTTCGCCATATCATCGCTTAAGACAACTCCGTTTCCTGTAAACGCGGAAGGTGGCGCAGCAGCAGCTGAAGCTGAAGCAGCTGCGGAGATATCGGACGCTGTCCGCCCCGTGGTCTGATACGTCTGCGCTTCATCAGAAATAATGCTGAGCACAGGCGAATTCGGGGGGAGGCTCTTCAACACGGCATTCAATCGTTCCAGCACATATCCCTGCTGGCTGGATACCCCCCCCTCGCTATGTTCCAGGACACTCAGCCAGCGCCCGGCCTCGCTCAACTGAGGCGGGAAACTGTCGGGAACGGACCGTCCCAGAGCAAAGGCCGGCTTCGGCTCGGCTGACAGATACGTCAGGCGCAGAATGTCTCCCGGAGCAACTTTTTGCGGCAGCACCAGCTCCAGAGTCGTACCGGCAATCTGAACCATTGACCGCCCGCCTGACAACGTCCCGACAACGGTGGCATTAACCTCATCACCCGGAAGAAGCGGCAACGGGGTCATCGGATGGGTGGCCGCTTCTACCACGGTGAATCGGGAGTTCTGGGCGATGTTTTTAAGTATCTGGGCCGCATTTGTTTCAAACGTTGCCAGACGCGCCTGATCCGGAGACAGGCCGCCGCTCCCTGCTGCGCCTATCCCTTTCGCCGCCGCCCCCCCCGAACCATACGTCAGGGCTTCATCGAGCAGATTGGCCAGCACCGCGGTTTCTCCCGACGAACGCCGCAGCAGGTCGCCGACGCTTTCCAATGAGGCACGGAGTTGCGGGTCAATTATCTGCTGGCTGGAAACCAGTATACTGAGCAGACGTGAGGCATCAGAAAGCGCCACCGGCGGGGCAACGCCTGCTTGACGCGCGATGGCGAACGTCGAGCGCGGCTCGGAGGCGACATAGGTCATCTCCAGAGTCTGGCCGGTGCGCACCGCCATCGGCAGCTCCAGATTGAAACGCTCCGTTCCGACGCCAACCTGAACCCGGTTGTTGGGCTCCTGAGACAACACCACAGCACTGACCCGCTGGCCGGGCGTCAAAAAACTGACTTCACCTGAACGCTGCTCTGCGCTGACAAATGAAATATTTGACGCACGCGACAGCAGACTAAAAACCTGCTGCTGGATGTCCGGTGCTACGGCCATACTAACCCCTGGTCATCTACAAAATCGTACGTTCTCATCCCGCCCGCTCATAAAAAACCACCCCGACCCGCTCAATATGTTCCTTGAGCTCTTTATGACGCAGGGTCTCGTAATGCGTCACGTCAAACAGGTACGGCGTCGGCAGTTCATCGAGAGCTTCATGCAATTGAGCCGAACAGTCCACAGGACTGCTGAAGGCGAGATCGATGTCAGAGCCTCGCTGATAATCGCCCTTAGCCCGAGAACCATACATTTTAACCCAGTTGATATCAGGGAATTGCCGAATGCACTCCGCAACCAGCGCCAGAGTCTGTTCACACAAGCCGAACATCAGGCCAACTTTTCCATAAGAAAACTGTGAAACTGTTCCAAAGTTGGAAAATACGCCTGACAAATCTGTCGCACCGTTTCACGGGCACGCTCTTCATCGTATGTGTGGGCTATCTGATTACGATTTTCAAGCATATCGATCCACACCTGCCCATCAATAATGATGTCGTTGGCAAACGCCTGTTTGATGACCTCTCGTGGCAACTTGACATCAATACCGTTGTACACAAGATAATCCTTCATGGTTTTCCAGGAAAGTTCAAAGGTCATTTCAAATGCCTTGATCAACGCCATCTGGATCAGGTCATCATCTGGATCATCGCCATTGGCTGCGACCGCCTGATGCAGTCGGGCGTAGGCACGTTGCAGATTGCTGAAGCGCTGTTTCCAGCGGATGTCTTCTGTCATGAGCTCATTCTACCCCTTTTACTTAATCAACTGATTCAACTCAAAAATCGGCAGCAGCACCGCCAGCACCACGATACCGACCGCCAGGCCCATTGCCAGAACAAGCAGCGGTTCCATCAATCCCATCAGCCGGGTCAGGCGGGTACTGAACTCCCGCTCATAGGCAACTCCGGCCTTTACCAGCATCTCATCCAGATTGCCCCCTTTCTCACCGACTCCCGCGAGATGTACAAGAAGAGGCGGAAAAAGCGGGCTTTTCTTCAGACTGCCGGAGAGACTCCCCCCTTGCGCAACCTCTTCCATCACGCCACGGAGATATGCACGATAAACCCGGTTGACCACAACCTCTCCGGTAATCTCAAGAGCCTTCATGATCGGGACTCCGCTGGAAAGGAGCAGCCCCAGAACCCGGGCAAAGCGGGAGAGAATGAGGCGCTGCAGCATTCCTCCGGCCATCGGCAGGCGCAACAGCAAAGTATCACGTTTCAGGCGCAGGTCATCGCGCTTCATGGCGTTGCGATAAAGAGGAACCGAGGCAAGTATCAAGGCGGTGGGAATCCACCAGTACCCCTGTAGGAAATGACTGACTTTGATCAGGATGATCGTGATGAGCGGCAGGGCGGCTTTGCTGTCTTCAAAAATTGTCACGATGCGGGGGATAACGACCGTCAGCAGGAAGAGCATTACTCCCCCCCCCACTAAGATCATCAGGAGAGGATATGCCAGGGCGGAGGTAACTTTGCTGCGTACCTGCTCCTGCTCTTCGAGGAAATCGGCCAGGCGCTCCAGTACCGCATCAAGAGCACCGCCCGCTTCACCGGCGGCCACCATGCTGACATAGCTTTCACCGAAAATATCCGGTTCGGCTGCCAGAGCCCGTGACAGCGAAGCCCCTTCGGCAATACGTTCCTTTACCCGTACAAGCGCCTGACGAAGCGGTCCGTTTTCCTCCTGCTCGCAGAGCGACCCCATCGCTTCGAACAGTGGAATGGAGGAAGCTACGAGAGTGGCAAGGCGACGGGTAAAGAGGGAAAGGTCTTCAGCGGAAACACCCCGTCGAAAGGAGAATGACCCGGCACGGCCCTGAGCGCCTCCTTCTTCAGCTACCTCACGCGGCAGCAGCCCTTTGCCTTTCAGCTGCTGCAGCGCCTGTCGTTCAGAGTCCGCCTCAAGCGTGCCGGAGACGGACGAACCGGTGGCACTATAGGCTTTATAGCGGAACGTCGGCATAATCGTCCTGGGTCACGCGCAGAACCTCTTCGATGGTGGTAATCCCGGCAGCGGCGCGGGCAATGCCGTCGTCACGCAGCGTCTTCATGCCGTGGGCAACCGCATACTCCTTGATTTCTCCGGCATGAGAGCGGCGTATGATCATCGAGCAGAGCTCCTGATCAATCGGCATTATTTCGTAGATGGCGGTCCGGCCGAGAGTACCGAGGCCGAAGCAGGCATCACACCCCCGACCGCGATACAGCTTATTGGGAAGAGTGACGCCGGCGTACTGCTCCACCGGGCGATACTCTTCGCGACAGTGCGGACAGATCACCCGCACCAGACGCTGGGCGACAACGGCCGAGAGTGAGGAGGCGATCATGAACGGCTCGATGCCCATGTCAACGAGGCGGGTTACGGCGGTGGCGGCATCATTGGTATGCAGCGTCGACAGTACCAGATGGCCGGTCAAGCTGGCCTGGATGGCAATTTCGGCGGTTTCGGCGTCACGGATTTCGCCGACCATGATGATGTCAGGATCTTGACGCAGGATGGAACGGAGGCCACCGGCAAAGGTAAGGTCGATTTTTGGGTTGACCTGAATCTGGCCGATGCCTCTGATCTGGTATTCAATCGGATCTTCAATGGTGATGATGTTTTTTTCGCTGGAATTTACTTTATTCAGCGCTGCGTAGAGAGTCGTCGATTTACCGCTGCCGGTCGGACCGGTCACCAGGATGATACCGCTCGTCCGGTTCAGCATCCGCTCCAGCGTACGCACCCCCTGTTCCCCAAGGCCGATGTCGGCCAGGGAAAGGATACCTTTTTTCTTGTCAAGCAGGCGCAACACCGCCCGCTCCCCGTAGTACGTCGGGATGATGGAGACGCGGATATCGACGTCGCGGCCCGCAACCCGCACCCGGATGCGGCCATCCTGCGGCAGGCGCTTCTCGGCTATGTTAAGACCTGCCATTATTTTGACACGCGAGACAAGAGCATCCTGGATAATTTTGGGGGGGGAAAGTTTTTCGTAGAGGATACCGTCGATGCGAAAACGCACGAGAAGATCACGTTCGTACGGTTCGATATGGACGTCACTAACCCGCTCTTTGACCGCTTCGGAGAGGATTGAGTTGAGCAGCCGGATAACCGGAGCTTCGTCAGAGAGATCGAGCAGGTCAGTCGGGTTGTTCAGTTCAGTGGCAACCGTCGAAAGGTCTTCTCCCTGCAACTCCTGCAGCACTTCGCGAGCGGTCCCGGAGACACTGGAGTAGACGTGGTTGATGGTATCCGCCAGCAGAGAGTCCGGGAGCAGCACCGCTTCGACCGGCTTGCCGAACAGCAGCCGCAGTTCGCCGAGCTGCAATATTCCGGCGGCACTGGAGACGGCAACCATGATAACGCCGTCAACCTCGCGTAGCGGTAAAATCGAGTTGGTACGGGCAAACGTCAGTGGAATCCGATTGAGAAGTTCAGCATCAATCTCTTCATTTCTGATTTCAAGCAGGCAGGTAATTCCCAGCCTGTCAGCGGTAGCCCTCAGTTCATCAGGGCTGCTTGCAGTATCGGCACTCATTTGCCGGACACCTCTGTGGGAATATCAACCGTACCGGTTTTTTTCGCCGTTTCCTCAAACGTCTGGCGCTGCATCTGCGTCATTTCGGCGAGGTCGGCGGCATCCTTGATAATATACGGGGTCAGCAGCAGCACCAGATTGGTTTTTTTGCGCACTTTAGACGTGGTTTTAAACATCCAGCCAAGCAGCGGAATATCGCCCAGAAACGGCACCTTGCTGATGACGTCCTCTTCAAGGTCCTGAATCAGGCCGCCGATTACCACCGTCTCCTTGTTTTTTACGACAACGTTGGTCTTTGCTGAACGCTTGGTAGTAACCAGATCGATCGCCTGCCCTTTTCCGGCCTTTACCTGGGAGATTTCCTGGTTAATCTCAAGGCGGATGTAATCGCCTTCACTTATCTGCGGTTTGATTTTAAGAATGATGCCGACGTCCTTGCGCTCAACCGATGTCGTCGAGAATGTGGCACTCTGTGTTGACGCCCCCTGGAACGGCACGTTTTCGCCGACGTTGATTTCCGCCTCTTTGTTATCGGAGGTCAGTATGTTCGGCGTCGAGAGGATGTTCAGCAGACCGTTTTTATCCAGAGCCTTAAGCACTGCGCTCACATTGAGCGCGCTGGCGTTGATAACCGGCGTTAACGTTCCGCCTCCGGCGATAATTGTCCCGATGGTCGTCAGTGATCCAAGCGGATCATACATACCGGCGACCGTCAGGTTATTACCTGGCTGTCCCCCGCCAATCGCCCCGAGCTGCACCCCCAATTCGTTCGATTTATCAAGTGATATCTCCGCGATCATTGCCTGTACGAATACCTGTTTACTGCGCCGGTCGAGTTTTTTGATCACCTGAATAAGATTATTGTAATCATTGGGAGAAGCCATGATCACCAGCGAGTTTGAGGCCTTGTCCGGAGTGATGGTGACTTTGCCGCTGTCAAATGCCGAAGCTTGCGGTGCAGCAGCGCCGGCCTGAGGGGCTGCCTGGGCGGTGATCCCTTTGACGATATTGTCAAGGACTTTTGCCATTTCGGTCGCGTCGGCGTTTTCCAGATAATAAACGTTGACTTTGCTGCTTGCCTCAGGCGGGGTGACGTCCAGTTTCGCGACGAGCTCGCGGACCGCTTTTTTGGTTGTTTCGCTACCGAAAACGAGCAGGGCATTCAGCCGTTGATCTGCAATAACTGTAGCAGAGCTGTTCCCCACTGCCGCGGGCTGGCCGCCGGATTTGCCATCGGAACCGTTCAGCCATTGACGTGCGGTTGTTGCGGCGCTTTCAGCCGAGGCATTTTTGAGATAGATGATTTCAAGGCCCTCACGGGTACGCTCCGTGTCAATCGTCTGCAAAATGCCATGCAGCTTGCGGATATTGATCGATGAGTCGACCATCAGAATGAGGTTGCCCGGGCCAAATGCCGAGAGGTGCCCATCCTTGGAGATCATCGGCTGCAGAAAAGTCACCGCTTCCTGCGGGGTGATATATTCAAGCTTGGTTACCTGGGCTACATAGTTCTCGTTTACCGGCGCCTGTTCACCCTGCGGCAACAGCTTGAAGCCTGACTGCCGGGCAGATGCAGAGGGAACGATCTTGGCAACCCTGCCGCTCTCGACGACGATAAACCCCTTCAGCTCAAGAACGGAGGTAAAGACATTGTATGCCTCTTCGATCGAGAGTTTCGAGGGAGAATACACCGAAATTTTGCCTTTGACACGTTCATCAAGGATAAAATTTTTGCCGGTCAGGTCACTGATGAACTTCACCATGGTGGATATATCCACTTCGTTGAAATTCAGCACCACTCCTTTGCCCCCGGCGGCCAGTACCGGAGTGGCGCAGAGCGTTGCAACCAGGACTATTGTACAAAAGATTCGAGATATATGTCGTGTCAAGTGCGCCTCCTGAGTGCTACCTTCATCGGATATCGTAATTGAACGTCTGCGGCAGGCCATCCCGGATAATATCCAGTTTCAGCCGGCTCTGCCCTTTGAGGGCAATGAATGATTGCAGCGCCTTGTCCGGCGAATCCATCGGAAAATCATTCAACCGCAACAGCACGTCACCATTTTTAATGCCGATCATTGCGAATAAACCATTCGGTTTTACCTCTGATGCCCGGAAGCCTTCTACCTTGCCATCCTTCTGGCTGGGGAGCAGACGGGCATCACTCATTGCCTGAGCCGGGTTATCCAGTGTGGCATTAAGCGCCCGCTGATCAATGACAAAGCTGCCGGCACCCGTGCTGGTAACTCCAACTGCTGAATGGGCCGCTCCCGCTGCGGCCTGACTGGGCGGAGGGGTCGCCGCCGGCGCCATGGGAGTCAACAGTTCAACTCTCTTGTTATTGATGACGATGAAGGCTCGTTCACTGACCACTTCAGCAAGTCGCCCGGCATCAAAAACCATATCTCCGAGACGGAACACCCGCTCTTCCTGTTTTGTCGTATGTCGAACCAGAGCGAAGGTTTCACGGAATGAACCGACCACCGTCCCGAGCAGCATCAGTTCTGACGGTGCCGTGGTCGGGACAGCTGCCTGAGCGGCCACCGGAGCGTTCGTAATGGGCGTGAGCGCACCGACTGTTGCCGGCCCGAATAAACCGCCTGTAAGAATCGGGGCATAGAAAGAGAGCTCTTCCGTGCGTGCAGGAGCGGATGACGAAGCGGCAAGCGGCGCACCCCCTTTGGGCAGAAATACGTTGCCGAGTTTTGCCGACAGGCGTTCCGTCGTTATCCCTGCCAATAAAGCGATAATGGCAATACCAAGAAGGCCATTTATGATGGTTACGGTACGTGGCATTACAGCGAGATTTCCCCGCTGAATACTTCTACAGCCGGACCGGTCATGTAAATGCAGCCGTCATCGGCCCATTCCATTTCAAGATCGCCGCCGGAGAGATGGTTGAGGATCTTTTTCTCCGTCAGGCCGTTCAGAACACACGCTGCCGTCACCGCACTCGAGCCGGTGCCGCAGGCCAGGGTTTCTCCCGCGCCCCGTTCCCAGGTGCGCTGGCGGATTTCTGTGCGTGAGATGATCTCGATAAATTCAACGTTAGTTCGGCGCGGGAACAGGGCGTTGTTTTCAATGAGCGGCCCATAGGTCGTCACCGGAAAAGTGACGACATCATCGACAAAGATGACACAGTGCGGGTTGCCCATGGAAGCGCAGGTAATTTTAAATGTTTTGTCCAGAACGGTTAATTCTTCAGCAACCACGTGAGCTTCGGGGGCACCGGTCATCGGGATTTCAGCACGCGTCAGGCGCGGCGGCCCCATGTTGACCCGAACCTTATCGATTTTTCCATCTGCCCCGGGAACAAGCTGCAGCGTCAGGATGCCGGCCCCGGTTTCTGCCGTTATTTCCGTTTTTGTCACAATGCCGTAGTCATACGCGTATTTGGCGACACAGCGGATGCCGTTGCCGCACATCTCCGATTCAGAACCATCGGAGTTGAACATGCGCATTCGCACATCGGCTCCTTCAGACGGCATGATCAGGATTAAGCCGTCCGAACCGATGCCGAAATTACGATTTGATACCCGTATTGCCGTCTGTTGAGGGTCGCTGACCGTCTCTTCAAAACAGTTTACATAGACATAGTCATTACCAGCACCCTGCATTTTGGTGAATTTCATCGTATGGAAACCCCTTATCGCTTAAAATTTTACCGCCCAACATAGCAAAAATGGAGCTGAGCAACAAGCTATTTCGGCTGAAAATCGCCTTAGCCTCGCGAAAAGGCCTCGATTTTAAAGCGTTAAGAGAGAAGATCTTGGTTTTAAATCGTGAAGTAATCGTGAGGCTAAAAAAGGTTTAAAGTCACAAAAACAGTTCCCGCCGCCAGCATATTCTGCTAAATATACCGCTCCGTGAAAAAAATTATCCTTTACATATCTTTGGCAATCAGCTGCTACCTGGCATACGTCGCTGTTTCTCTGGCTCTGCTGCCGCCGGTTTCCGACCTGGCAGACAGGAAGTACAGCACCACTATACAGGTCAAGGATTGGCAGGGAGAGTACCACCCCTTGGTGGTCGGACCGAAGAACCGCTACTGGGCGTCATCTGAGCGCATCCCGTCCGAGATGAAGTGGGCGGTGATTGTGGCGGAGGACGCCAACTTTTACAAGCATGAAGGTTTCGACGTCAAAGCCATCAAGAATGCCATCAAGTATGATCTGGAAAAGAAAAGCCTGAAACGCGGGGCCTCCACGATTACCCAGCAGACCGCCAAGAACCTGTTTCTCTCTCGCGAAAAGACGATTACCCGCAAACTGAAAGAGATCTATCTCGCCTATCGGATGGAACAGGAGTTGACCAAGGGACGCATCATCGAGTTTTATCTGAATGTGGCAGAGCTGGGACCGATGGTATATGGCATAGGGCACGGTGCACAGTATTATTTCGGCAAACCGTTTTCAGCTCTGAACGCGCGGGAATGCGCCTTTCTGGCCGCCATGCTCCCCGGTCCGCGACTGGCCTACAATCCCTACAAGAACCTCGCTAAAGTACTGAAACGTTCCGACATGATCCTGCGACTGCTGCGCCAGAAGGGCGTTCTTGGCGAAGCAGAGTATCAGGCTGCCCTCGCGCAGTCACCGAATATTGCCGGAATGCAGCGTAAAGTTGACGCGCTTATCAGCGCCCCTCCGCTTTTTACCTCGCAGTCATCGGCTCGGCACGAGGGTCAGCAGAAGGCGAATGAAGTAGAAAAGAAATCAGAGCCGCCCGCTGTTACCGTACCCGCAGATACCGCCCCTGCCCCACAAAATGAAAGTTTGATTGAAAAAAAATGACCGGAAAAATAGACCTTAAAAACCTCACGTTACCTGCTCTGGAGCAGTTTCTCCAAGGCCAGGGTAAAGAACGCTTTCGCGCCCTCCAGGTGTTCAAGTGGATCTACCAGCAGGATGCAGGTGGCTTTGAGGAGATGACCAATATCTCCAAAGCTCTGCGCACAGAGTTGGCCGAAACCGCGTTCATCAGCAATCTGGAGCCGGAAGCGGTAGAGGAGGGGAGTGATGGTACACGCAAATATCTGTTCAACCTTGGTGACGGCCATGCGGTCGAATCGGTACTGATCCCGATTGAAGGGCGTAACACCCTCTGCATTTCGTCCCAGGTCGGCTGCGCCATGGCGTGTGAGTTCTGTCTGACCGGAACCTTCAAGCTGACGCGCAATCTGACCACGGCAGAGATCATCAATCAGATTATGGCGGTCAAGCGGGATATTGCCAGGAACCCACCTTCACTTTTAGTTGAGCAGAATGAGTTCGACGATGCTGATGAGAGTGACGACGGACATCCGGATTCACCAGCTGCAATAAGGAATATTGTATTAATGGGGATGGGTGAACCGCTCCACAATCTGGACAATGTCATCCCTGCCATTCAGATCATGATCGACGGCAACGGCCTGCAGCTCTCCAACCGCCGGGTGACCGTTTCCACCTGCGGACTGGTGCCGGAGATGGCCCGGCTGGGGCGAGAGATCCCGAATGTCAATCTGGCGGTATCACTGAATGCGACGACAAACGAGCTGCGGGACAGGATTATGCCGGTCAACCGGAGTTACCCGATCGAGTCCCTGTTGCAGGCCTGCCGCGAGTTTCCACTCCCCGGCCGCCGCAAGGTTACCTTCGAATATGTCATGCTGGGAGGAGTGAATGATTCTCTGGATGATGCGAAACGGTTGCTGCGGCTGATCAGCGATATCCCGAACAAGGTCAACCTGATTCCGTTCAATGAGCATGACGGGTGTGGTTTCAAGGCCCCGTCCCAAAAAGCGATAGATGCCTTTCACAAATATTTGATCGACCGGCATGTGACGGTAATTACCCGCGACAGCCGGGGAGGGGATATCTCGGCTGCGTGCGGGCAGTTGAAGGGGAAGCTGGAGAAGAAATAACGATGCCGCCCTCAAAAGCGGCATCAGCAGTTTGTGATACCAAGTCAATTTGCAACGGTCTGTTGCACAATTTCACGATCTTACCAGGCAGTAGCAAAAGCACGCATATACTTTATGTTTCTCGGAGAAAACCCCTTCATCTCCGGGAATGTCTCTCGCAGATCAACCGCCAGTCGGTCAATAATCTTAGCTCCCCACCACGGCAATTTCCTCCTCAGTCAGACCGTAGAGATCATACACAAGGCGGTCAATTTCGGCTTCAAGTTGCGCTACGTCGATCTCGCTCCCCCCTTCAGAAAGGGTACCCTCTGGGGCATAAAGGGCTGGGGGGGATTTCTGTGCCGCAAGGATTTGCTGAACGCGCTCAATGATGGGGGCTTGCTGGGCATCGGTAGCGGGCGGGATGGGGAGTTGTTCCATATAAGGCATCTGCATGGCACGGGCACCGCCGACAAGCCCCGATGTCAGGTTACCAAGATACCACCAAAAAAGTTTGCTGTTTAGAAGAGCCAGAAAAAAGTCGTTTTTTTCTGGTATCAGGAAGCACTTGTTGTTGCAAATTAACTCATCTTTTGCGTATCCAAACGACTGAAATGTTGCAATTTCCTGATACACGATTTTCTGTTTTTCAATATCTTCCCAATAGGCACACGCTCGTAATTCCCACCAAAACCGGCCCTTATCATCCCGCTTCTTGAGCCCCGTTTCCCACTGAGAAAGATGTGCATGAACGGCTGGGTATGCCCGCGCAAAAACCGGTCGTGCCGTTGCTTCTGCCTTCTCCTCTGACCAGGGCCATTCTTTGTTGCCACTGCTGGCAATGGCGATAATATACAGTCCTGCCCATTCCGCCTGCCATTTCTTGATATCCCGTCCTCGCAGCCATGGCTTGATGATCTCGGCACTTTTCGGATCTTCGGCGATCAGTCGGGCACTGGTCTCTGCATCGATAACAAATGCCTCGTTCAAACCTGTCAGCACACCACGATAAAACCGCCCCTCCACATACTCACCCAATGGTTTGCCGACTGTGCGCAATTTGTCCATCAGCGCCAGTGTTTCCGGGCGTTCCAGTGCCCACCCTTCATCCCGCAGTGCTGTAACCGGCATAGAGAAACCGACCGTGGCGAGAGTTTCGTCAAAACGGGTCAGTTGGGCGGGGTCGGTGAAGGTGGCGGCGAAAAAATCTCCCTCACCCATCCCTAAAACCTTACCACCCCTAACCCCTCCTAAAACAGGAGGGGGACTATTAAGCCCCCTCCTTGATAAGGAGGGGGTTGGGGGTGGTGCCTTCTCCACCATCACAATCGACGGATACGTGGTCGCCTCGTCAAAAATCGGAAGATCACCAAAGTCCAGTACCATCAACGGTTTTGCCTGGGTCGTCAGCAGTTCGCGGGTATTCTTGCCGTATCCGGCACGCATGAATTTGTTGGGAGCGATATAGCAGAGTGTGGCACCGGGCTTGAGCAGGTTCAAGCCGGTTTTGTAAAAGTAGGTGTAGATATCGGCTGTGCCGCAATAGAAGCTGCCAAACATCTCCATGAATGCCGGTTTCTGATCTTTGATGGCCTCTTGCCGGATGTACGGCGGATTGCCGATGATGGCGTCAAAGCCAACGAAATCCCCCTCGTCATCCAGCACCTCGGGGAACTCAAAGCGCCATTCAAAGGCGCTGTGATAAACAAGCTTTTCCTTCTCGGCAAAGCGCCGCTCCATCTCTGCAAGCTGTTCATGAAGTTTTTGCCGTTTCTCTGTCTCTTTCTGGTCAAAGCCGAACAGCGCCATCACGGACAGCTCTTCCTTTTTCAGCCATAACGACTTCAAATCCTTGTCGTTGGGCAGGCCGAAATTTTCCAGTGAATGCTTGAGATTATCAATCTCTTTACGCAGCACACCTTTGTTGCTTGGCGATTGTTTGTACTCCCACACGAGCTGCCGGTATTTGTCGGTCAGCTCTTTCAGTTTGCGCCGGTTGACGGCGGGGATATTCGGATTGCCGCTGATGGCAAACCTGCTGACCAGCGAGTTACCGCACTTGATGTTGATATCAATGTTGGGGAGGGTTTCCAGCGCGTCGCTGCCGCGCCGATAATAGGCATTTTTCAGCAGCTCTATCCATAATCTCAGGCGACAGATGGCTACTGATTTGGGGTTGATGTCCACACCGAAAAGGCAGTTTTCGATGATGGCCTCTTTCTCGTGGAAGAAGGTTTCCTGCAGCCGCTGCGATTCAGCGTCCTTGTAATGATACTCGAATATCTGATCATCAACGGTGATGATCAACTCGTCATTTTCGACGGTGACATCACAGCGCAACAGCTTGCCGTCACTGTCGGCGAGTATGCGCAGCCGGCTCTTGACAGCGATGATTTCGTTGAGCGCCGAAACGAGGAAGTGGCCGGAACCGACCGCCGGATCGCATATTTTGAGGCTGTTAACCACTGCGTTTGCTTCGTGCAACGGGATGCGCTGGCGGTACAGGTCGTTGTGCAGATCGATCAGGTTTTCGCAGCTCCAGCCGTACGTTTCGTTGAAGCTGCGCAGCACCGCACGGCGGATTGTCTCGCGGCAGATATACATGGTGATGAAGCCGGGAGTGAAGAAGGAACCGTCCTTGTAGCCGTTTATTTTCTCGAATATCAGACCCAGCACCGAGGCGTTGATGATGCTCTTGTTCTGCTCCTGAATATCTGCGCTTCCCTCTGCGCCGAAGTCGTAGGCGTCAAGGAAATCGAACAGATAGCCGAGGGTGCTTTTATTGCCGGAGAGGCGCTTGCCGTTGGTCCCCTTCAATACGGTTGAGCCATGCAGCGGCAGTTCGAGCCGGTTTTTAAGTTCATTGATCCGCATCGTAGAGCGTTCCAGATCGCTTTCCTCAAACAGGGAACTGTTCAGATACGGAATCGTGCCGAACTTGACCCGAACCGATTCGCTCCGATCTTCAATTCTGACCGCCAGCGCCTCGAAAAAGAGTTCGTTCAACTCATCAAAATCTGCAATTCGGCTGCTGTTCAAAAAAGCGAAATTGCGATCCCCCCCATGGTAGCCAATCAACTGACCTTCCAGCAGCTTCAGGAATAACAGGCGGTTCAGCCAGGTGATGCACAACTCCAGAGCGACACTGAAACATTGCTCATCCGCGTCAGCGCCGTACTGCCGGAGGTTGGATAACGCCGTAAGCCGTCCACGGGTTTTAAGAAAGTTGCAGGTATTCTCCAGCAGTGAGCCGTCATTGCGACTCCCATCCGCCTTGCGGCGGATCAGTTTTTTCCCCTTCTCCTTAACCTCTTCCAAGCCGAGGATGTGCAGAAGCTCACTGTAAAATTCTTTGTTGAGAGAGTTGCTGTCATTGGCAAAGCTCTGTTTGAGCAGGTGCTGTGGGGAAAGTACCTTGTAGAGGGCGATCAAGCGCTTTTGTAGGGGCGCCGCTTGCTGCGCCCTGTCCGGATCACCACCAAGCATGGGCGCAGCAAGCAGCGCCCCTACATATTCCCTCAAATCAAAATAGGTGCAGGACAGTTCATCCAGTTCCTTTTCAATGAACGGCTTGGCGATCTCCTGATAGAACCAGTCGGTGTTGGTGCTGACTAGCAGCCCGTTGTTCCAATCCTTATAGCTCTTGACCAGCTTCTGGTTGCTGAAGAAGAATCGTTCGAAATCAACGGCGTCAAAAATATACCACTCGTAAATATTACACACGATGAGATGCCGGATCTCATTGTTATCCTTGATGTAGCGTTCCTGCATGTAGTAGTGCAGCAGCTCATGCAGTGCCTTGGTATTTGGGCGCTCAGGAGAAATCATTTCGCTCTTGTTGGCGGGGCGTTTGACTTCGATCAGCACTCCAACTGATACAGATGAGGTTGTGCCATTATGGATCACCAGATCGGCGCGACCACTGGTGTTGATCTCATTGGTCTGTTTGTACCAGGTGTCTTTAAGGAAATCTGAGAGGATATTCTTGAGGTGTTCTTCATGCTCTTCTGTACGGATGCGCTCGAACATTCGAGCCAGGTTGGCCTTGAACAGTTCGATCTGCTCGCGCTTGAGGCTCTGTTTGAGATGCGACTTGTTGAGGGCTTTTGCCGGTGGAGTAACTGTGAGTTTCATACGCTGTGGGCCTTTAACTGCACGTTGTCTGCTGATTAGTTTAAAATTATCGGACATTTATAGCAAATCAAGCGACCATTTACCACACAAACAAAAAGAGCGGCATCGCTGCCGCTCTCTATTATTATGCTAACCATGTATATCTTTTTACGCCTGTGGACGCCGTGAACGGTACTCAATCACCGGCTCGTGCCGGGCGACAGGTGCTGTTCGCGGAGTGCTGCCCGCCGGTTTGGCCGATTTGCTCCACGGTTTTGCCTGACCGTCACGTCCACCAGCAGGCTTGCCGAAGCGTCCAGCAGGGCCGCCGGGGCCGCTTTTCCGTGGACCGCCGCTGCGTCCGGCCGGTTTCCTGATTGAAGTTGACGGTTCATGTCCGACAATCTGAAGCTCCGGAAGTTTTTTGCCGATGAAGCGCTCAATGCGCTCCAGATAGTTCCGTTCTCCGGCAGATGCGAAGGAGATGGCAATTCCTGCGGCTCCGGCACGTCCGGTACGTCCGATGCGGTGGACATAATCTTCGGCAAAGCGCGGCAGGTCAAAATTGATAACGTGACTGATACCGTTTACGTCGAGGCCGCGAGCAGCAACATCAGTGGCAACCAGCAGACGGATGCCGCCGCGACGCATACGATCGATGGTCTTGTTGCGCGCCATCTGAGTCATATCGCCATGCAGGGCAGCAGCAGGGTAGCCGTTGCGGGAGAGCTCACGGGATAATTCGTCGGCATCACGCTTGGTTGCCGAGAAGATAATGGCACGGGTCAACTCAGAGTCGCTGACGAGATGATTGAGAAGCTCTTTTTTGTGGTTCAGGTTGTCGGTAACATGCAGACGCTGCTCGATCAGGGGGATCGATGAGGTGCTGACAGCCAGTTGCACCCGCTTTGGTTCACGCATCATTTTTTCGGCCAGTCGTGCGACGTCACCTTCCATGGTGGCGGTGAACATCAGGGTCTGACGATCCACGGGTGCGCGTGAAACGATCTTGTTGATATCTTCACTGAAACCCATATCAAGCATACGGTCGGCTTCATCAAGAACCAGCAGTTCCAGACGGTCGAGGCGGATACTGCCACGCTCGATGTGATCGACAAGGCGTCCCGGAGTGGCGACGATGATGTCAACCGGTGCGGAAAGCAGGCGCAGCTGCTCACGATACGGCATACCGCCGAGCAGTGTGCCGCAGCGGGGACGGATGCCGCGACCGTAGTTGCGGGCTGATTCCATAACCTGACCGGCCAGTTCGCGGGTCGGTGCCAAAACCAGAATGCGGGGGCCTTTGCCGGGCAGCGTCGATTTCTTTGTCAGGAGTTCCAGTGCCGGCAGCACGAAGGCGGCTGTTTTGCCGGTACCGGTTTGAGCGGTGGCGATGACATCGTTTCCGGCTAATACCAGCGGGATTGACTGTTCCTGAATGGGGGTCGGGGTTGTGTAACCACAGGCGGTAATCGCCGAGAGGATAGCCGGATTAAGGCCGAGTTCTGCAAACGTCATGATGATTCCTTTTCTGGGAGCGGTGTAAAGACAAAAGCGCACACGAACCGGGGAATCAAACAGATGATTCCAGGAAAGGGTAAGGCAGATGCGTGCGGGCAGACAATAAATCTTCGCCTGCCGAACGGTCTGCTTGGTTCAATCGGGATTGAAGGTGCAGGGGGGGCAGAATGCGATGATCAAAAGAAAAATAACGGACACCATACCGTTACTTCGTGTGGTTCAGTAATCAGGCACTATAAATGCTTTGTTTTATAATAGCAAGCTTTTATTTTGGCAGCCCCCGTCCCAACTGCGTACAT
Source organism: Desulfuromonadales bacterium (assembly GCA_013349405.1). GTDB lineage: Bacteria > Desulfobacterota > Desulfuromonadia > Geobacterales > Pseudopelobacteraceae > JACRCG01. Next base: position 46,424 of record DUZS01000015.1, read on the forward strand.
GACTGAATCAGCCCTTGTGCATTGATCCTTCATCGTGATAACTTCAGCATTACATTTATTATCAACGCATCAATAGAGGAGCATCACGTGCCAAAACAGTTTGTCGGAGAGATAAAAGATCGTGATCCGGTCAATGCCGTATTTCTGGTGAAAGATAAGATTCTGGCTATGGCCAAGAACGGCAAACCGTATATGAATCTGCGTCTGATGGATAAAAGCGGCGATATTGAAGCCAAGGTGTGGGACAATACCGAAGTTCTCGACAAGCAGTTTGACAAGGATGATTTTGTCCGTGTACGCGGCAAGGCTTCTGTCTATATGAATAAAATGCAGGTCGTCATTGCCGAAATTTCCAAGATTCCGGAGGAACAGGTTGTGCTGGCTGATTTTCTCCCGGAGTCGCCTCGTGATGCTGCCGAGATGCGCCGGGAACTATCTGACGTTGTCGCCGCGCTGGCCAACCGTCACCTGAAAGGGTTGATGGAATCCTTTCTCGCAGATGAGCCGTTTATGGCTCTCTATTGTCAGGCTCCGGCCGCAAAAGGGATGCATCATGTCTATCTGGGCGGACTCCTGGAACATTCGCTGTCATTAGTCAAGCTGGTGAAGAACGTCGTACCGCTCTATGTCGGGATCAATGAAGACCTGTTGACCGTCGGAGCGCTGCTGCACGATGTCGGCAAGATTTACGAGATGAGTTTTGCCCGGGCTATTGATTATACTGACGAAGGGAAACTGCTCGGGCATATTACGATCGGCGTCGAGCTGGTGGGAGAGAAAATTCATGGGGTGGAGGGCTTTCCACGAGAGCTGTCACTACTGCTCAAACATATGCTGCTGTCCCACCATGGCCAGTACGAATACGGGTCACCCAAGCGCCCTAAGACTGTTGAGGCAACAATCCTCAATTATCTGGATGATATGGACTCAAAAATCAATGGCATCCAGACGCACATCTCCAAAGAGACCGCTTCGACATCCCGCTGGACCGCACATCACCGGCTCTATGACCGCTATTTTTTCAAGAGCAACGGGATGGATGGCGAGCAGGAGGTCGAGTGTACACAGGATGAAACCTGCCAGGCAGCGCCGGCTCCGTTGGAGAGAGTCGGTGAACGAGAAGAGCGGCAGTCGTTCAATAACCAGCCGCTCAAGGCGCTGGAAAATTTGAAGCTGTTTTAGTGTCTGCGTCTCAAGATGTGCCCATAACCGAGAGGCGCCATGCCCAAACCGAAGTTTAAAAAAGATCACGTGGTCACCTCCGTTGTCGCGGTGATCATCAACCTGGCCGGTGAAGTCCTGTTGACGCAGCGGAGTATCCCTCCTTTTCTCGGGCAGTGGGTCATGCCAGGCGGCAAGATTGATCTGGGAGAATCGATTATCCGGGCTGTGCAGCGAGAGGTGTTTGAGGAGGTCGGTCTTGAAGTAGAAGTTCAGAACCTGCTTGATGTGTTTGAGCGAGTGACACCGGGTGAGGGACACTATCATTTTGTGATCCTCTACTATCGCTGCCTTCCGCTCAGCGACGAACTGAATCACAACGATGCTGAGGTCGCCGAGGCCCGCTGGGTGCCGCCGGATGAGCTGTGGCAATACAACATGCCCGACGGGACAAAATTTATCCTGGAAAAACTGTTTCCCGATCCACACTACTGCGAAATAGAGTAAGGTTTTATATGGTCGCAATCATCGATAAAGAAGTTAATCTTGAATTTTCCATCGGCGAGCATCTGCACTGCATGGTGGCCCAGATCCCCAATCACTTGCGCAAGGAAGAGCACGGCTTTGTCCTTGCCGATCCTGAGGAGAAGTGGGCACAGATTCGCGGTATCCTTGACCGGGTCATCGAAGGGGAGGGGTACCTGCAGAAGCTTCACTTCCTGATGCTCCCCGAAGCCGCGCTCCCGTTCAGCCGTTTCGATGAAATGCTGGATATCCTGAAGCGGGATTTCAACCCCAATACGGTCACCATTTTCGGCGTAGAACCGGTTCGGCTTCATCTCTACCGGGAACTGCTGGAGCGCTTCCGAGAAGACAACGCTGATGCCATTGAGGCGGTTGATAAAGATATCGAAGGGGGAAACGTTCGGGAAATGCCGGTCAACTGGTGCTGTATAGCAATCAAGGAGGCAACCGGTACGCTGCGGGTGTTTCTGGAGGCCAAGAGTCACCCGTTTCACGCTGAGGAACTACTGGACAAGTACCATGACCTTTACCGTGGACGTCACTTCTACTTCTTTCACAGTCGGCCCGGATGCTTCAACTTCATGGCCCTCATCTGTCTTGACTATCTCTACCGTAATCTCTACTCATCGAACATTAAACGGGTCATCGATCATGCCAACCAGCTCTTTTTTACGACTCGTCAGGGACTCGACGCCATGTTTGTCATCCAGTGCAATCCGAAGCCGGAGCATCACTCCTATCGGGATGTTATCAGCGGTTTCTATGGCGAATACCTGGAAGACACACCCGGTGTACGGGAAACGGTAACCGTCTTCGGCAACAGCTCCAACGAGACGACAATCGAAGGGGTTACGCCGACATTCAGCTTCGGTCACTCCTCTGTTATTACAAACCGACACCACCGGATACAGAAAATTACCCAGAAGGAATTCAAAACCGATGATTTCGGCGGTGCACCGGTCTGCCGACTTCGATTCGGCGCCGATACCCGACTCTTTTTTTTCAATCTTCCTCCCCACCACGAACTTGATCCCCGAACATCACGGGTACCACTCAAGTTGCACAGCATCATGCACTGGACCGATAAAGGCACATGGGAGAAGCTGCCGGGTGAAGAGCTGAGTTACGACAGGGGATCAAGAAACGCGTGAAATACGTTCAGCCCCGTTTCATTTCTATCTGTAACTCGGCAATCTTCTTCCGCAGGGTATTCCGGTTAATACCAAGAACATCGGCTGCTTTGACCTGATTCCAGCGGCATTTTTCCAGTACCAGACGGATCAGGGGACGCTCGACCTGTTCCAGCACCATTGCGTGAATATCCCCCTTATCAAGCGCTTCAATGCCGTTCATGCAGGCGCGTAATTTCACATCTACGAGCTCCTCAAGCGAAGTGTCCTGAGATCCGCTCTGTATACACTCATTGGCCGGAAGCAGACTCCCGAAATCGTGCGCCGTCAGTTGTGGATCGTTTGATAAAATAACCGCTCTTTTAATGGCATTCTCAAGCTCTCGCACGTTACCGGGCCAGGAGTATGACTTCAGGAGCGCCCGCGCATCATCGGTCAACCGCTTGGGGAGAACCGACATCTCCACACAGGAACGGGAGAGGAAGTAGTTGGCCAGATCGGTGATATCGTCACGTCGTTCGCGCAGCGGTGCGAGCACTATCGGCACGACATTCAGACGATAGTAAAGATCTTCCCGGAACTCCTTCTGTCGCACTTTTTCAACCAGCGACTGGTTTGTCGCAGCAACAATCCTGACGTCCACAGGGATATTCTGATTGCCACCGATCCTCGTGACCTCATGTTCCTGCAGAACGCGCAGGATCTTGGCCTGCAGATCCAGCGGCATATCGCCTATTTCATCGAGAAAAAGGGTACCGTGATTGGCCTGCTCGAACTTGCCCTGTTTCCGTTCGCCAGCACCGGTAAAGGCGCCTTTTTCAGAACCGAACAGCTCGCTCTCCAGCAGGTCGCGCGGTATGGCGGCGCAGTTGATCGCAATAAACGGCTTCCCGAGACGTTCGGAATTGAAATGGACGGCTCGCGCTACCAGTTCCTTACCGGTACCGGACTCCCCCTGGATCAAGATGGTAACATCGCTGACTGCAACCTTGCCGATGGTTTTGTAAACCTCCTGCATTGCCGATGAATTACCGACGATGTTTTTCTCGACCTGATAGCGCTCTTTCAGCTCCTGTTTGAGCGTGACCACCTGCCCGGCAATATCACGCGCCCGGGCAACTTTTTCGATGATGGCATCGATGACGTCCAGATCGAACGGTTTGGTGATGTAGTCGTAGGCGCCGCGCTTCATCGCCTCTACCGCATTTTTCATGCTGGCTTCAGCAGTCATGATGACTACTAAAAGATCACTGTTCATTTCGCGGACTTTGTCGAGAAGGTCAAGTCCGGTGATACCGGGCATCTTGATATCAAGGATAGCCAGATCATAGCAGTTGTCCTTGATCAACTCCAGCGCATGGCGGCCATCCGGGGCCAGGTCTACGCTGAAGCCTTTCTGTTTGAGTGCTTTTGAAAGCACCCAGCGGATACTCTCTTCATCATCGGCAACCAGTATTCTGTTAAGCGGCATAGGAGACCTCTTTCTCTTTAACGTACCAACGGCAGCAATACCGTAAATTTTGTGCCATGACCCGGGTTTGATTCGGCTTTAATCATGCCGCGATGCTCAGAGACGATTTTGTGGCAGATGGTCAAACCCAGGCCGGTGCCACCAGATTTTGTGCTGAAGAACGGCGTCCAGATATTTTCCAGATCTTCTGCCGGAATACCGGGGCCATCGTCACGCACCTCGATGGCAACCATTCGTGAATTGCGCTGATTCTGCGTCATACGATAATCAGAAAGCACCCTGCTCGATACGGTCAGACGACCATCATCGCCCATTGCGTCAAGCGCATTGCAGATCAGGTTTAAAAAAAGCCGGGTCAGCATCTCTTCATCTGCCATGATGTCCGGAATACTCGGGTCAAAATGCGGGATAAACGCAATCTCCCGACCGGCTGCGGCCTGTTTCTGCAAGAGGAGGATATCGCCCAGAATCCTGTGCAGATTAACCGGAGCAAGCCTGAGAGCACGCGGTGAAGCCAGCTCCAATAATTCCCTGATAATATGATCGATCCGTTCTGTTTCCCGGATCATGACCTTGGTGTACTCGAGCATTTCACTCTGGGGTTCAAATTCACGTTCCAGCAGTTGGGCAGCGCCCTTTATCCCCCCGAGCGGATTTTTAACTTCGTGGGCCAGTCCTGCGGCCAGCGTTCCAAGCGTAGAAAGACGATCCGCCTGTCGAACCGCAGCCTCCAATTCACGGATATAGGTGATGTCCTTAAGCGTCAGTATCGCACCGATGTTTTCACCGTTTCCCTCGACCAGCGGGTAGCAGGTAACGGCTACCGGCGTAACCCTTCCCGTTGAACGGACGACAACATTTTCATGGTCAGAGATGGTGATGCCGGTGCGCATGGTTTTGGCGAGCATTTCAACCAGAGTTGTTTCGAGCGAAAACAGGCTCTCGAATTCCGCACCCTGCGCCTGTCGCTGGGAGACCCCCGTAATCTCCTCCGCTGCAGGGTTGCAGAGCGTGATAACGCCGTTGCTGCCGACAACGATAACGCCGTCACCGACACTGTCAATTACGGTGGCGTAGTAATCGTCACGTTTTTTCTGCTGCTGTTCACTCTGCATCTCACTCTGAAGCGTGCCCCGGATGTTCGGGGACACTCCGTATCCTTTCCGTCAGTTGTCGTATATCATGAATTGAGCAGGCAGAATTTGCTTTACGGCGGACTTCGGAAGCTCCGGCAAAACCCTTGGCGTACCAGCCGATATGTTTCTTGATTTCCCGAACGGCAACCGCCTCGCCCTGTTCCTCAACAAACAGGCTCAGATGGTTTTCAATAATATCGGCCCGTTCACCTGTTGTGACCTGAGCATAGTGCCCGGTCTGCTGTAAATCCCTCAGTTGCTTAAAAATCCAGGGGTTGCCGAGTGCACCACGGGCGATCATGATGCCGTCACAGCCGGTCTCTGTCAACATCCGGAGGCAATCTTCCGGCGTAAACAGATCCCCGCTCCCCATTACGGGAATTGAAAGTGCCGCCTTCATCTCTGCAAGCTGGCTCCAGTCTGCAGAGCCGGAAAACATCAGACTGCGGCTGCGCGGATGGAGAGTTATGGCATCACATCCTTCAGCCTCGGCAATGCGGCCTACTTCCTGAAACACATTATCACCGCAGTGCCAGCCGGAACGGATCTTGATTGTCAGCGGCAGCGTCGTCGCTGCACGGACCGCCCGAACGATGGCGGCGATTTTAAGCGGCTCCTGCAGCAGGGCACTACCGGCTCCGGTGCCGACCACCTTGCGCACCGGACACCCCATGTTAATGTCCAGCAGGTCGCCAAAGCCCTCAACCATACGTGCTGCTTCAGCAAGGTCATCAGGTTTCTCGCCGAACAGCTGAATCCCGAGCGGGCGATCCCCGGGGGAACTCTTCAGCAGGGCCAGCGTCTTGGCTCCTTCGCGCACCAGGCCATTAACACTGACCATCTCGGTATAGGCAAAAGAAGCTCCAGCCTGACGACAGATCAGGCGAAACGGCAGATTTGTGATTCCCGCCAGGGGTGCAAGCACGACGTTGTGCTGAAGGACGAGAGAGCGAATAGTTAATGGTTTTAGCACAATACACACAAATGAGACGAACCGGAGAGGGAGAAAAACGGTTTTATTTGCCTAAATTTTGGGCATAGTAGCACAGCAATAGTAAATGGCAAGGGGAAATAAAAGATTTTTATTGCCAACAGGCAGTTTTCCGTTTTTAATACGCTACACTCGTAGCCTGAATAAAGGAGAACTGCAATGTTTGGAATCGGCATGCCGGAAATGATAATTATTCTCGTTATAGCACTGATAGTTATTGGGCCGCATAAACTGCCTGAATTGGCAAAGTCTCTTGGAAAAGGATTGGCAGAGTTCAAGAAAGCGACAGATGACTTTCAGAAAAATGTTCAGGAAGAGTCACGCAAGAGCGAGGAGAAGTCAGAACCACCGCCACAGGTGGCATCCGTTGTGACTCCTCATGTGGAAACAGCCGTCGTTGCGCCGCATCCTGTACCGGCTGAAAAGAAGGAACATGTGCCGACATATTCAATCTGATTTACAACAATAATGGAACTTGACTTACTGGACTGAGATGAAGTAGAGTCTCTTCCTAATAAAGGGGAGTAGCTATCAGCCGGAGACATGGCTGATCCCGTGTTCGTCAACACAGTCGCAAGACTCGGACCGGGAACGATATATATCGCAAGCAAGACTTTTATCCAAAGCGTAGTACGCCGTGGGTAAAGGTCTTTTTTTTTACCCCGGCGAAATCTAAATCGTCGGAGGTTGTAATGAACACCATACTTAAAACCACCTTCTCCTTTCCCTGCTTACCATTTTACTGGTTGCCATGGGCGGCTCAGTTTCATTCCCGCTGACCGGCGGCGGCATGATGGCGCTCTTCTCTACTCATCCCCCCATGGAAGAGCGTGTCGCACGACTCGAAGCACTGGCCATCCGAACGCACTGACCGAATCATTCTAACAGCCGGACAATAATGTCACGGCACACCAAGGGAGTTCAAAATGAAAAAATACGCAATCAAAGTCATTACCGTCATGGCCGCCGTACTGTTTGTAAGCATCACTGTGCTGGAACTTTCCGCTGAAGCGAGAGCCGGCGGCAGCCGTTCTTCCGGCAGTCGCGGGTCACGCAGCTATTCCAGGCCGGCGGCAGCGCCCACATATCAGCCACCACCACGGCAGCAGGCTGCGCCAGCACCTGGGACCTTACAGCAACCAGCCGGTGGCGGCTTTATGAGAAGTATGGCCGGTGGTCTCGCGGGCGGTATGCTGGGCAGCATGCTGTTCAGTAGTTTTGCGGGTGCTGGTGGAGGTGCAGGCGGCATGGGAGGCGGAGGTGGCATCGGCATGTTTGAGATTATTCTTCTGGCTGGCGGAGGATATCTGATTTACCGCTACATCAAGAAGAAAATGGCGGAAAGTGCCGCCATACCAGTTGATCGGAGATGATGTCGTTTGATCTGAAAACTGGCAACAAGCGATATACCGATAAAACGACCCAGATCGAATCAAAAAAAGGAGAATGAACTATGAAATGTCCCGTATGTACTACCGTAAATCTTGTCATGACCGACCGCCAGGGTGTTGAAATCGATTATTGTCCGGAATGCCGTGGAGTCTGGCTGGACCGGGGTGAACTCGACAAGATTCTTGAGCGCTCTGCTCCACAGGCGTCAGCGCCTCCACCCCAAACACAACAGCAGTATGCACCACAACCACAGGCCTATGTGAACGGCCATGCTCCAAAATATGGTCATGGTGATTCCCACGGGTATAAGCCGCACCACAAAAAATCGTTTCTGCAGGAACTGTTTGACTAAACACACGATATTTTCAGAACCTGGAATATCGACAACCACAACCGCTGCGGGAGGGATATTTCCTCCCGCAGCGTTACGAGCAGACAATGGCACTGGGGAGAAACAAACCATGAAACACATCGCACTGCTTATTCTCACAAGCGGGATTATGGCGCTGTTCGGCTGTACAGCTGAAAAAACAGCTGCGCCGCAGCAACAGATTCCTGCTATTACACTTTCCGCTGCTGACAAAGAAAAACTGCAGGCATTCCAGAAGGAGATTCTGAATATTGAAAACCTTACGGACAAGGCTGTCAAAATGGCGGTCGATGAACTAAAGAATGTCATCAAAGGTGGCGATGTCTCCATCAACGTATCTTCCGTAATAGACAAGGCAAAGGCTGATTGTCTGCTGGCTGGAGAAGCATTGGCAAAAAAGACAATTCCAGAAGCACTGCCACCTGAGGCGAAAAACCTTCTTAACGATGGTAAGACAGGCCTGATTGCAGCATATAAAGCATATGCGGAATCATTTGATGCCATCAAGAGTTTTGTTACTGACAAAAACCCTATGGCGCTGCTTGAATACCGGAAGAAAAACACACAGGCTCTGGAACTTTATAATTCAGCCGCTGACAAATTCAAAATGATTATGACGGCGGCCAGTATATCGAAATAACATCATATCGAACGTGAGGAAAAGAAGCTGATGTCAGAACAATCAATGATGTGGTCAGCTTTCGGGGTTTTGATGGTCGTCATGCTGGCGATCGACCTGGGGATGAACCGTACGGCCCACACCGTTTCATTTCGTCAGGCACTGACCTGGAGTCTGATCTGGGTTTCACTGGCGCTGGCCTTCAATGTCGGGATTTATACCTTTCTGGGCAAAAGCAAGGCGCTTGAGTTTTTCACCGGATATATTATTGAAAAATCTCTGTCGGTCGACAACCTGTTTGTCTTCATCATGATCTTTGGCTATTTCAAGATTCGCGGCGAGCATCAGGCCCGCATTCTCAAGTGGGGTATTATCGGGGCACTGGTCCTGCGGGCACTGTTCATCTTCACCGGTATCGAACTGCTGACAACTTTCCACTGGATGTTCTATCTGTTCGGCGCACTGCTGCTCTTCACCGCCTGGAAAATGGCTTTTGGCGCAGAGGAAGAGGTGCACCCGGATAATAACCTGCTGGTCAAATTGGCTCGCAGTCTGTTTCCTTTCACAAAACGGGTACGCGGTGACTGGTTCTTTACGCGCCGAAAGGGGTTGCTGGTCGCCAGCCCTCTGTTTCTAGCACTGGTGATGGTAGAGAGCAGCGACGTGCTGTTTGCGATTGATTCCATACCAGCCATCTTTGCCGTGACACTTGATCCGTTCATCGTTTTTACTTCCAACATCTTCGCCATTATGGGGTTGCGGGCTCTCTATTTCCTGCTGGCCAGCGTCATGGGGATGTTTGTCTACCTGAAGCTGGGTATTTCGTCGATTCTGGCCTTCGTCGGCGGCAAGATGATTGCCACGGCCATGGGGTTTCACATTCCGATTCAGTTTTCTTTGCTGGTAATTTTTACCTGTCTGGCTATGTCAGTTCTTGCTTCGCTTGTTATAGGGAAGAAAAATGAGCGAACAACGGTTCCTGCTGGAATAACATGATTTTGTAGTACACTAACGTCAAACAGAGGCCAACCGACCACTAAAGATAACAGGAGCAATCACATGATTGACGACATCACTCTGCAGCAAGAAAAAATCAAAGTTGATCTACAGTTCCTGCTGGAGTGCCTGCCGAGAAGGTGGAAGCTCCGAAATCATAGGCCAGATGGTTTTACAAACAAAAAGGGGATGCTTTCCGGCATCCCTTTTTTATTTGTGTGTGCCCAGTCAGTGCGCCATCACCTTGCTGCCTTGAATATTCATGATTTACTTCTCTTTGCCGTTTTCAAGGCAGCACTTTTGATTTTTATTGCTTTTTTTTGAGCGCCACTGCGACGTTGGTGGAATTTTCGGGACAGCTCGTCCCACTCTATTGTCAGAGAGCCATTGGTGGTTTTATGCTGTTTTTCCCAGTTAGCGAGCAGGTCAAAACAGGCGTGATCGATGTATTCAAGTTTATCAAGGTGCACATGTACGGCTGTTCCGGAACGCACCTGTTCCAATGCCGAAGCCAGCATCGGCAGGCGAATCAGGGTGGCGGAGCCGGTCAGTCGGAGATGCACAGAGTTCTTCGCGACATCATCCCGGTATTCAATATCGAGCTGCGAGAACACATAGAGCAGTTTGAACAGCGATAGCAGCAGTCCCAGGACCACACCCTTGAGCAGATCGGCACCGACTATCACAGCAATAGTCACTGCATAAATAGCTACTTCACTCTTGCCGAACTCGAGAAGCTTTGGCACAGCCTTCGGATACGCCAGTTTATACCCTGTGAACACCAGCACGGCAGCCAGACATGAAACGGGAATATAACGCAATGTGAATGGCAGTACGGCTGCAAACAGCAACAGCCATAACCCATGAAAAATGGCGGAAGCCCTGGTCTTCGCACCTGCTTCGATGTTGGCACTGGAGCGAACGATAACACCGGTCATAGGCAAGACACCCAAGATTCCGCAGATAGCATTGCCAATACCTTGTGCCGTCAGTTCCTTATCATACTTGGTACGCTCTCCCTGATGCATCTGATCAACCGCACTGGCGCACAGCAGCGTTTCTGCACTGGCAATAAAAGCCACGGAAACAGCGGCAATCAGAATCGGCGTTTCGAAGCCATGTGTAAGGTTTTCAAGCGTCGGATATTGAATCACTGACCAGATGTTGTCCGGTACAATAACGTAGTTGATCTTGAGTTTGAAATATGCCGCAGCTATTACCGCAATCACAACGGCAATCAGCGGTGCAGGCAATACCTTGAGTTTTTTCGGCGCGTACGCACCCCACAGGGCCATCACTGCAATACTCACAATACCAATGTATAAGGCATGGAGCGGCGCACCGCCACCGGTAACTGCACGATTCAGGGCATCCGGGATAGCAAATAGATTATCGATACCTTTGCCGATCGGTTTGCCATCGAGCATCACGTGGAACTGCGCCGTCAGGATCAACAGGCCGATGCCGGCGAGCATGCCATGGATAACAGCCGGTGACACCGCACGGAACCATTGCCCCAGCTTGAGGACTCCAGCCGCAAGTTGGAACAGTCCTGCCATCAACACGATTACTCCCAGCATCGGCAAACCATGCTGCTGTACCAGTTGCCACACCAGTACCGTAAGGCCTGCGGCCGGGCCGCTCACCTGGAATGGCGAACCTGCGAATACTCCGACTATCAGACCCCCGACAATACCGGTTATCAGCCCAGAGGTAGGCGGCACTCCGGAGGCGATCGAGACACCCATGCAGAGCGGCAGGGCCACCAGAAAAACAACGACGGAAGCCATTGCATCTTTACCGAGCCACACCTTGAAACCTGATTGTACGGGAGCCACAGACACATCATCAGACATCAGTTTTTCCTTTATCTTGTAACGCATAACGACGTGCGCCAGAGAGACTGTCCGACGCACGTCGTTCTGTTACTGACGCTTAAATCTTCTAAATATTCTGCACATCCACCACAGCAATAGCCGCCATTTTGACGATATCATCAACACTGTCGCCGCGCTGCAGAACATGTACCGGCTTGTTCATCCCCATCAGAATCGGGCCGATCGCTTCAGCGCCACCCAGGTGATGCAGCAGTTTGTAGCAGATATTACCGGAATTCAAATCAGGGAAAATCAGAACATTTGCATTTGATTTCAGCTTCGAGAAGGTGAAGCCTTCCAACAGGCTTGGCACAACAGCGGTGTCGGCCTGCATTTCCCCTTCAACGATCAAGCCGGGTTCGCGCTCCTTGACGATTTCCACCGCCCGCCTGACTTTTTTGGTCTGGGGATGTGTGGACGAACCGAAGTTGGAGAAGGAGAGCATGGCAACCCGTGGTTCAATGTCGAGCATGCGGACTTTTTCGGCGGCCAGGATGGCGGTCTCGGCCAATTCCTCGGCGGTCGGATCGATAGTAACAGTGGTGTCAGCAAGGAAGTAGACATCGTTTTTGAAGACCATCATGTAGAGGCCATGGACGCTGGAGAGCCCCTGCTGTTTACCGATGACTTCGAGGGCCGGGCGGATGGTTTCCGGGTAGTGGGTATCGATACCGCCGAGCAGGGCGTCGGCGTCGCCCATATGCACCATCATGGCGCCAAAGTGGGTGCGCGACTTGCGGCGCAGAATACGTTGAGATTCTGAGAGGGTCAGCCCTTTGCGCTGACGGAGACGGTAGAGTTCTTCAGCGTATTTTTCCGTGAGGCACGAATCGGCGGGATCGATGATCGGCACTTCGATCTCGATGTTGAGATCTGCCATTTTCTGTTCAATTTTCTTTTTATCGCCGATCAGGATCGGGTTGGCGATCCCTTCTTCCAGCAGGGCCTGGGCGGCTCTGATGGTTTTTTCGTGATCCCCTTCCGGAAATACGATCGATTTCGGATCGCTCTTGGCTTTATTGATGATCATGCGCATGATTTCTTTGGACTTGCCCTGGGTCGATTCGAGGTGTTCTATGTATTTGGCCATGTCTTCTATCGGCTGACGAGCCACGCCGGTCTCCATGGCGGCCTGCGCGATGGCAGGGGCGACGTGCAGGAGGACACGCGGGTCAAATGGCTTGGGAATGATGTAGTCGCGGCCAAAGGCGAATTTAACGTTGCCGTAGGCCTTACTGACAGAGTCGGGCACCTCTTCGCGAGCCAGCTGTGCCAGAGCTTTGACGGCTGCCAGTTTCATCTCTTCGTTGATACAGGTGGCGCGGCAGTCGAGCGCGCCACGGAAGATAAAGGGGAAACCGAGGACGTTGTTGACCTGGTTGGGGTAGTCGGAGCGACCGGTGGCGATCATGACGTCATCCCGTACTGAGTGGGCGTCTTCCGGGGTTATTTCCGGGTCAGGGTTGGCCATGGCAAAAATGACCGGGTTGGGGGCCATGCTGGCTACCATCTCTTTGGTAAAGGCGCCTTTTGCGGAGAGGCCAAAGAGAACATCCGCCCCGTCGGCCGCTTCTTCGAGAGTACGGAAATGAGTGTCGGCGGCGAAGAGTTCTTTGTAGGGATTCATCCCTTCAACGCGCCCTTTGTAGATGACCCCTTTGGTATCGCACATGATCATGTTGTTCGGCTGTACGCCCAGCGAGATGGCGAGTTTGGCACAGGAGTTGGCCGAAGCGCCGGCACCGTTGACAACAATGCGGATGTCTTCGATTTTTTTGTTTACCAGATACAGGGCGTTGAGCAGGGCCGCCGAAGAGATGATAGCGGTACCATGCTGGTCATCGTGAAAGACCGGGATGTTCATGGTTTTTTTGAGAGTTTCTTCGATGTAGAAGCATTCCGGTGCCTTGATATCCTCAAGGTTGATACCACCGAAGGTCGGCTCCAGAAGTTGGCAGGCTTTGATAATTTCATCCGGATCTTCAGTGTCGAGTTCGATGTCGAAGACGTCAATGTCGGCAAAGCGTTTGAAGAGGATGCCTTTACCCTCCATGACCGGTTTACCGGCGAGGGCGCCGAGGTTGCCGAGGCCTAATACAGCGGTGCCGTTGGAGACGACAGCGACCAGATTCCCTTTGGCGGTGTATTTGTAGGCATCTTCGGGGTTTTTCTGGATTGCCAGACAGGGCTCGGCGACGCCGGGTGAATAGGCCAGCGACAGATCAGCGGCGGTCTGGCATGGTTTGGTCGAGACGACTTCTATTTTGCCTTTTCTACCCATTGAGTGATATTCGAGAGCATCCATTTTTTTACTCATATTCTGATTTCTCCTTTTTTTGATTACTGATTAACGACATTCCTTAAAACCTCTCCCTTTTTGAAAGGGGGATTGAGGGGGATTTGCTTTTAATCTGGGAGGTACTATTACGGCTTATAAATCTTCAGCAGCGCCTCTGCCATCTCCGCCGGACTGGCGGCAACGCTGATGCCGCACGCTTCCAGCACAGCGACCTTTTCAGCGGCTGTGCCCTTGCCGCCGGAGATGATCGCACCGGCATGACCCATACGCTTGCCGGGAGGAGCGGTGACGCCGGCAATATAGGCGGCTACCGGCTTATTCATATGCTCTTTGACGAAGTAGGCTGCTTCTTCTTCGGAGGTGCCGCCGATTTCACCGATCATGATGACGGCGTCGGTGTTCGGATCTTCCTGGAACATTCTGAGGACGTCGAGATGGTTGGTGCCATTGACCGGGTCACCGCCGATGCCGACGCAGGTGGATTGACCGATGCCGAGACAGGTGAGTTGCCAGACGGCTTCGTAGGTAAGGGTGCCGGAGCGGGAGACGACGCCGACTCTTCCCGGTTTGTGGATGTAGCCCGGCATGATGCCGATTTTGCATTCACCGGGGGTGATGACACCGGGGCAGTTGGGGCCGATGAGGCGGGTCTTTTTGCCGATCATGTATTGTTTGACTTTGACCATGTCAAGGACCGGGATCCCTTCGGTGATGCAGCAGACCAGTTCAACGCCGGCGTCGACGGCTTCCATGATGGAGTCGGCGGCGAATGGCGGCGGGACGTAGATGACGGAGGCGGTGGCGCCGGTCTGTTTGACGGCGTCGAGGACGGTGTCGTAGACCGGGAAGCCGTCGATGACGGTGCCCCCTTTGCCGGGGGTGACTCCGCCGACCATCTGGGTGCCGTAGTCACGGGCGCCCTGGGCGTGGAAGAGGCCGGTGGCACCGGTGATTCCCTGAGTGATTACTTTGGTGGTTTTATCGATGAGGATACTCATATTAGTTGGCTCCTTTCACGGCCTGGACAATTTTTTGCGCTGCGTCGGCCATGCCGTCGGCGGATACGATGTTTAAACCGCTCTCGGCGAGGATCTCTTTGCCGCGGGCGACGTTGGTGCCTTCGAGGCGAACGACGAGTGGTACTTTGAGGGAGACCTGTTTGGCGGCTTCGACGACGCCGGTGGCGATGATGTCGCATTTCATAATGCCGCCGAAGATGTTGACGAGGATGCCCTTGACGTTTTTGTCGGAGAGGATGAGTTTGAAGGCTTCGGTGACCCGTTCGATGGTGGCGCCGCCGCCGACGTCAAGGAAGTTCGCCGGGTCGCCGCTGTAGTGCTTGATGATGTCCATGGTGGCCATGGCGAGGCCGGCGCCGTTGACGAGGCAGCCGATGTTGCCGGTGAGGGCGACGTAGGAGAGTTCGTGCTGTGATGCTTCAACTTCGTTGGGGTCTTCTTCGTCGTAGTCGCGCATATCGCCGATTTTGGGGTGACGGAAGAGGGCGTTGTCGTCGAAGCCGAATTTGGCGTCGAGGGCGAGGAGGTTGTTTTCTTTGGTGACGACGAGCGGGTTGATTTCCAGCATGGAACAGTCACAGGCGAGGAAGGTAGTGTAGAGTCCCTGCAGCAGCGCGACCGCTTTGTTGATCAGTTTGCCGGACAGGCCGAGAGCGAAGGCGATTTTGCGGCACTGAAACGAGGTCATGCCGACGAGCGGATCGATCGCCTCGGTGAAGATTTTTTCTGGTGTTTTTGCGGCTACTTCTTCGATGTCCATGCCACCCTCGGTGGAGGCCATAACCGTTACTTTGGAGGTGGCGCGGTCGACCAGCAGGCTGACATAGAGTTCGTTGGCGATGTTGCAGCCATCTTCGACGAGCACGCGGGTAACCAGTTTTCCTTCCGGGCCGGTCTGATGGGTGACCAGGGTCATGCCGATCATCTCGCGGGCAATGTTGCGCACTTCGTCAGTGGTACGGGCCAGTTTAACGCCCCCCCCTTTACCTCTGCCGCCGGCGTGGATCTGGGCTTTGACAACCCAGGGACCGTCACCGAGGCGCTTTGCCCATTCGCGCGCGCCTGCACTGTTGTAACAGACGTGACCGTCAGGAACCGGGACGCCGAATTTACGCAAAATCGCTTTAGCCTGGTACTCGTGAATGTTCATGAAGCTCTCCTTGGTGGGTTTTGAGTTGTGGCTTAACTACACAGTATCACATCCGAACAAAATAGTTGATTTTAGAGAAAAGTCAAACGGAATATTTAATCATGATAAATACATTTATTTTTGGTAAATGTTATTCCAAATCAAAATAAAAAGTCATATCAAGGCGGCGAGGATTGAGGCGCCGCAGGCATACCACCAGTATGTTGAGGAGCCGAACACGAGCCCACAAAGAGAGCGCCTTGATGTGGCGTCGGAATTACTTGTGGCTGAAACGCTAACAGGAGCCTGGACGTATCCGGGCTCCTGTTAGCATCAGCTCTCTATGGCGGCTCTACTTCACCTGTATGTTGATTTGCTTCGGCTTTTTCTCATTTTTTTTAGGCAGTGTAATTGTAAGGACTCCTTTTTCGCAATTTGCTTCTACCTTTTCCTGATCTACCGACGTCGGCAAGCTGAAGCTGCGCTGGAATGAGCCAAAATACCTCTCAATACGATGATAGTTTTCTTTTTTTACCTCATCTTCATGCTTACGCTCACCTTTTAAAATCAGTGTGCTATCCTCAATGCGTACTTCAATGTCTTTCTGATCAACATCCGGCAGTTCGGCTTTTATCACAATTGAATCGGCCGTTTCATAAATATCGACTGCCGGCTGCCAAAGCCCCTCTTTAATATCTTCACTGGGCAGATCATGATTCCAGGAAAGATTGAGGAGCCGGTTCATCTGATCCTGCATGGTGCGCAGCTCACGCAGCGGGCTGTACTTTACAAGTGCCATGACTACATCCTCCTTCGAGCGGTAAAATTGGGTAGTGCCCTGCTACTCGTATCCATAATCACTAATTGAGAAAAGTCAAGCCAACTACTATCGAAACGGTTATTCATCAGCAGCTTTTTCCCTGCATTTTAACACTGAAACGGTCAATCTGCGTGACACGGCCTAAAAATGCCCTAAAACACAAAACAAGATAAAAGCCAGGCCCTCCTATTCAAATTGTTTAAAAACGCCATTAATCGTTATTTTAGCGCAATACCCTCTCAGCCCTTATTTTATGGTGCTTTGCACGATTTTAGCACCGTCAGTACCCGTTCACCCATATTTTCAGGCAGAACATAGCGCTGAGTGGAGACAACAGTGAAGCCACCGGCCTGTAAACTGCTATCGCTTGCAGAAATTTCGCACTCCGCCTGCTCACCTTTCATCGCGATCAGTACACCACCTTCCGCAAGAAACGGAGAAGCCAGGGCGACAAAACGATCCAGACGGGTAAATGCACGCGATATAATAACAGTAAATGAATTGAGCTCTGCTTTATGAAGCTCTTCAATGCGTGCGTGAACTGCTTTAATATTTTTTAAGTCAAGAAGACGAATGATGTGTCTTTGGAAATGGATTTTTTTTGCAACAGCATCGACAGAGACCATAGAGATTTCCGGGCGGATTATTTTTAAAGGCAGTACCGGAAGTCCGGCTCCGGAGCCAATATCAAGCAGACGATCACCTGTAGAGAGATATGGAGCAAGGTGAAGTGAATCAATGAAGTGCTTAATTGCGATCTCCCGGTCTTTTGTGATCGCCGTCAGATTGATTTTACTGTTCCATTTTTTAAGTTCCATAGCATAACGTTCAAACGCATCTATTTCGCTTGAAGAAAGTGCGACCCCCAATAGCTGTGCTTCCCGTGCAACGATGTCCCCGATAAGTGAGCTCATTACAAACTAGCTGCTCTTTCGCGATGAGGACTTGAGGGCGATTGATAAAATTGAAATCGCTGCCGGCGTAACACCTGGGATTCTTGATGCCTGTCCAAGTGTATCAGGCCTGTTTTTGGAAAGTTTTTCGCGCACTTCTGTAGTCATGCTTTTTACTGTCGAGTAATCGAATTCATCTGGAATACGGGACGCTTCAAGTTTTTTTGCCTGCTCAACCTGCTCCATTTGACGGTCGATATAGCCTTTATATTTTGTCTGAATTTCAATCTGTTCGCGAATTATTGCCGATGTTTCACGTGAAACAAGATCCAACTCCGCCAGCTCGTCATAAGACACTTCTGGCCGCTTGAGCAACTGCTCAAGAGTCGTTCCATTCTGAATATCCTGAAGGCCAAGCCGGGTAAGTATTTCAACCACCTTCTCACTCTGATGCAAACGGGTAGTTGAAATACGCTCCATTTCCGCGCCGATGCTGTCACGCTTATCTACAAAAGCAAGGTACTCCTGCTCAGAAACAAGACCAAGTTGATGGCCGATATCACGCAAGCGTAAATCAGCATTGTCTTCTCGCAGCAACAGACGGTATTCAGCACGTGAAGTAAACATACGATATGGTTCTTTCGTGCCGAGCGTGACAAGGTCATCAATCATGACGCCAATGTATGCCTGACTCCTTGTCAGAACAAGCGGCTCTCGCCCCTTGACACGGAGCGCTGCGTTAATACCGGCGATAAGGCCCTGCCCTGCCGCCTCCTCATAGCCCGAAGTACCATTAATCTGGCCAGCGTGATAGAGGTTTTGAAGCATTTTAGTTTCAAGCGAGCTGTGAAGCTGAATCGGATCAACGTAATCATACTCAATTGCGTATGCAGGACGCATTATTTCAACACATTCAAGACCAACAATAGAGCGGTAAAAAGCAATCTGTACATCAACAGGCAGAGACGTTGACATGCCACTTGGATACACTTCAATTGTATCAAGCCCTTCAGGTTCGATAAACGTCTGATGGCGGTCCTTATCAGGAAAGCGCACTACCTTATCCTCAATTGATGGACAGTAACGCGGTCCGATACCTTCTATAATCCCTGAATAAAGAGGAGAGCGATCGAGTCCTGACCTGATGATATCGTGTGAGCGCTGATTTGTATAAGCAATGTGACACGGTAACTGCGGCATTGATATTCTCTCCGTGGAGAACGAAAACGGGCGCGGAGGGCTGTCACCGTGCTGTGATTCGAGCTTTGAGAAATCAATTGACCTGGCGTCAAGACGAGCCGGTGTCCCTGTTTTTAAACGGCCTACGTGAAAACCAAACTCCCGCAACTGATCAGACAGACCGATCGAAGGCTGATCACCCGCACGACCGCCGGGATAATTATTTAAACCGATGTGAATAAGGCCCCGCATAAATGTCCCGGTTGTCACAACTACCGTTTTTGAGAGATAGCTGATCCCGGAGCGCAATTTTACACCATGAACCTCTCCTCCATCCAGGCACAATGAGATTACCTCTCCCTGTTTAAGATCAAGATTTGTCTGCTGTTCAAGAACTCTTTTCATGCGAAGACGGTATAACTGTTTATCTGCCTGAGCTCGTGAAGCTCTGACTGCGGGCCCCTTTTTGGTATTAAGGATACGAAACTGAATACCGGTAGCATCAATATTTTTAGCCATCTCCCCACCGAGGGCATCAATTTCTTTTACCAAATGCCCCTTTGCCAGACCGCCAATCGATGGGTTACATGACATGAGGGCAATTGCATCCAGATTAATTGTCAGCAGCATTGTCCGACAACCCATACGGGCAGCAGCCAGAGCCGCTTCACATCCTGCATGGCCGGCACCGACAACAATTACGTCATATTTAAGATCACAGGTTGTCATACTTTCATTCCAATGGCTGCAGAACGTTCCACGTGAAACATACTGCTACTTCCCGATACAAAACGAAGAAAATATCAGATCCAGAACTTCATCAGTTACAGACTGCCCAGTTACTGCGCCTACAGCACCAAGCGCATCACGCAGGTCTATAGCAAGCAGCTCCAGATTGCGTTCCTGCAGGCCGAACGAAAACTGCCGCAAACAGTCAACAGCAGAAACAAGTGCATCCCTGTGACGGGCCCGGGACAGTGAGACATACTCACGGGAATCAATTGCTCCTGATTGGTGAAACTGACGGCATACCGCCCGTTTCAGGAGATCCACGCCGTCTCCCGACAGTGCTGCTATCCTGACAGTATCGAGAAATTGACACCCATCAGGAAAAGAAAGCACTTGCGGAAGATCGCTCTTGTTAATCACCGCCAGAACTTTCCGACCGGCAAGGGCATCCAACAGCATCTGATCTTCCTGGCAGAACCTGCGGGAACCGTCAAACACCGCCAGAACAAGATCTGCGAGTGGCACTTTTTCAAGCGTTCTGTTGATCCCCTCCAACTCAACCAGATCTTTGGTATGGCGAATACCTGCTGAATCCAGAAACCGGATTGACAATCCTTCAAAAATAATCGTTTCCTCGATAATATCGCGGGTAGTACCAGGAATAGGGGTAACTATCGCACGATTCTCATTGAGGAGGCGATTAAGCAGACTTGATTTTCCGGCATTCGGTTTTCCAACTATCAGCACAGAGATACCATCACGAATTATACGCCCCTCCTCAAAGGTGGCGAGCAGATCGGACAGTATCGCCTGGGCGGACTCAACAGATGTGGTAATTGCGGCTACATCAGTATGACCGAGATCATCATCAGGAAAGTCAATATACGCTTCAACTAACGCCAGAGCCTGCAGAAGGTGACCCCTTACCTCATCAATACGGCCAGAAAGCGCACCTTCTCCCTGTCTCAGCGCGAGTTGAAGTGCGGCGTCACTCTTTGAAGCAATTATGTCCATAACCGCTTCAGCCTGAATGAGATCAATACGGCCGTTAAGAAATGCGCGCCGTGTAAACTCACCAGGCTCGGCCAGACGAACTCCGCACGCGAGGACCAACGCTAAAACCCGTTCAACAACAAGCCATCCGCCATGGCAATGGAGCTCCAGAACATCTTCCCGGGTATAAGAGCGGGGCGAACACATAAGCACAGCCATCGCTTCGTCCACCTTTACGCCGTTCGCCGCATCACGAATGGTCCCAAAAGAAAAACGGTGGCTTACAAGGCCACCGTCAGATACAGGGGTAAAAACGATACTTCCGACAACAGCCGCCTGATCTCCACTAACCCGGATTATGCCGATACCACCATTACCGGGAGGGGTGCTGACTGCTGCTATAG
This sequence comes from Desulfuromonadales bacterium, assembly GCA_013349405.1. Lineage (GTDB taxonomy): Bacteria > Desulfobacterota > Desulfuromonadia > Geobacterales > Pseudopelobacteraceae > JACRCG01. Next base: position 67,557 of record DUZS01000015.1, read on the forward strand.
TGTCACGGATATACATAAACCAGGGCTCCCGGCTGAATCAATCTGTTACCAGCTTGTTAATGTACATCTGCTGCCCGATGGTCAGCACGTTATTAACCAGCCAGTACAGAACCAGACCGGAAGGAAAACTAAGGAACATGAAGGTAAAGACTACCGGCAGAGCCAGCATCATCTTCTGCTGCATCGGATCCATTTGCGAAGGGGTCATTTTCTGCTGGACGAACATTGTGATACCCATAATAACCGGGGTAACATAGTAAGGGTCTTTGTCAGCAAGATCGGTAACCCACAAGTAAAAGGGAGCATGACGTAGTTCAATGGAAAACATCAACGATTTGTAGAGCGCAAAAAACACCGGTATCTGTACGACCATAGGGAGGCAGCCACCCATCGGATTAACCTTGTGTTCGCGATACAGCTCCATGACCGCCTTGTTCATGGCATCACGGTCATCCTTATACTTTTCACGCAGCTTTGCCATTTCCGGCTGAATTTTCTGCATGCCTTTCATTGACTTGTAGCTCTTGTGGGTGAGCGGGAAAAAGAACGCCTTGAGTATAATTGTTATGATTATGATTGCAATACCGTAGTTGCCGACATACCCGTAAAAAAACTTCAGTGAATAGAGCAACGGCTTGGCTATGACAGTAAACCAGCCTAAATCAAGTGACTGCTCAAGTGAATTACCTTGCGCCTTAAGTATGTCGAGATCTTTGGGGCCAACGAACAGACGGCTTGAAGTGGTAACTGACTGCCCGGGATTGATGGTGAACTGGGGAGAAGAAACGATAGATTCAAAAAAATCGGCGCTGTTCTTTTTCAACTCGACAGAAGCAATACTGTTTTTATCGGCGAGAATGGCACTCATAAAATACTTGTCGGCAAATCCGGACCACAGAATGGTCTTGTCATAGCGTTTTGAGGCTGTGGCAACATCTTTAATTTTATTCGTTTGCAGACTATTATCTGAAAAGAGGTAGGCACCGGCAGTGTCGAAACGATTATCTTTAACTTTCGGCTCTGCCGGGTACGTCATGATGTGTTGAATGGCGCCGACCAAAGGAGCAGCAGAGTTGTTAAAAACCAGGGTTTCAAGTTTGATAGCGTACGCACCGGAAGAAAATGTATAGATTTTACGAACGGTGTACCCCTGACCGGAAATGTAATTGAATGTAAGCTGACGTGTCCCCCCTTTTTCAATTGTAATGGTCTCGGCATCAGCCATAAAATCAGTGTTTTCAGGAAGATTAAAACCGGAAGCGCGCGTTGAAAAGGAAAAGATACTCGGATCGGCATCATTCCCGAGCATTACTTTTTTTGCTCCGGGGGAGTTTTCCTCCCGGTAGTTTTTAAGGATCAGGTTTTTGAGACTCGCACCGCGAGAAGAAAACTGCGCTGCATAGAGTTCGGTATCAACAGTAATAACTTTTTGCGGGGCGTTTGTCGGAAGCTGCTGGCTTGTGGCCACAACAGGATTTTGAAGAGGTGGCGTCTGCTGAACCGGCGAAGCAGAGTTGTTTGCCGGAGAAGAAGTCGTCTGAGGGGAAGGCGGTGCGACCATCTGCTTTTCTGGACCAAACAGCATGGAAAACAGATAAAAAACTGCAATTGAAAGACCAACAGCTATAACAGCGCGCTTTTCCATCGAGACTCCCGGATTGCTACCAATCTGTGCGTTAAGGTACCGGGTCGTAGCCGCCCGGATGAAACGGATGACACTTACTTATTCTTCCAACAGCAAGCAACAGGCCCCTGACAACACCATACCGAATTAAGGACTCACGGGAATACTCGGAACAGGAGGGATAAAAACGACAGGTCCGTGGAAGAAGCGGAGAGAGCATCTTCTGGTAAAACCTGATTACAAGGAGCAAACAGCTCTTGACCATGGGGACAGGCCTATTAAACGAAAAGAAATGTTGAGTTCCCGCTCAATATCAGGAAACGTCATGAGGGCCGATTCTCGACGGGCTATAATATTGATGTCAACGGCTGGCATCTCCAGTCGAGTATGCCTGAAAAATTCACGCAGATACCGTTTAACTCTGTTTCGCACAACGGCACAGCCAATCTTTTTACTTGCCGTTATGCCCAGGCGGGCAGTGTGCTTGTCATTCTCACGCCACACAACAAGGAAACCACGCACTGCTGATTTATGTCGCGCGGAAGCGAGCTGAAGAAATTCAGTTCGCTTCCGCAAACGTGCGCTCTTGGGAAATGTGGCTACTGAAACGTCGGTCACGCAGGAAAAAACATTACTTTACTGCGATTCTTACGGCCAGATTTTTACGCCCTTTTGCTCTTCTGCGTTTAATCACCAAACGACCATTTTTAGTGGCCATTCTTACCAGAAAACCATGAGTACGCTTGCGGGAGATATTGCTCGGCTGATATGTTCTTTTCATCTTGATGTACCTCTACAAAAGTATTTTTCAGGAAATGGGTTATTAAACATACCTCCCCGAATATGTCAAGTCTTATATTATCCAGAAAGTCTCCTCTGCCAACTGATTTGCCTTGAAAAAGGGGGCCGGCTCTGCTATTCTCCATCACCTTCAATAAGCTCAACATGAGACTAAATTAGCATTAACTATCTGTTTTTGTTAATTTAAATAGTTTTCCACAGCTGTTAATAATCATGTTGATAACTCTATATAACAGCTGGATCAGTTTACAATAATTTGCTTTCTCTTTTAGCAGTTACCATCAACATTCTATGTTGATAACCACTATATACCATGAATTGTGATTTAAACCGATGTTAGATGCGTGGCAGCAGGCAACAGAAAATATTGAAAAAGTAATGTCGGAAGCTGATTTTGGCACCTGGATAAAACCGGTTTATTACAGCCATCATGAGGGTTCCTCCGTTTTTTTGACTGTTCCCAACTCTTTTACAAAAGAGTGGTTGGAGGACCATTACCTCAATGTTTTGACCGGAGCGCTTACTGCAACATCGGGGAGTACCGTATCTCTTACTTTTGTCATTCGGACTGATGAGGACCATCCACCTTATATTTCTGAAGATTTTGTTACGAAGAACGACCTCGAACCCGCCGCTTTAAAAATTACCCACCTTGAACAGGTGTTTACACCTCTGAATCAAAAATATACGTTTGACCTTTTTGTGAGCGGTACCGGAAATCAATTTGCTCACGCTGCAGCAATGGCTGTTGCCAATAATCCTGCTGATACGTATAACCCGCTTTTTATCTATGGAGGAGTCGGACTTGGGAAAAGCCATCTACTGAATTCCATAGGTCACACTATTCGTGAAAATTCTCCAGATTTGAATGTATGCTACTGCTCAGCCGAAAAATTCATGTACGAAATGGTGAATCATCTTCGCCTTAAAAAAATGGATGTCTTTAGAAATCGTTTTAGAACTGTAGACGTACTATTGGTTGACGATATTCAATTCATATCCGGCAAAACCGGGACACAGGAAGAGTTTTTTCATACATTTAATGCACTGCATGATGCTCACAAGCAAATTGTCATAACGTCGGATAAATTTCCCCGAGAAATTTCTGATTTGGAAGAGCGTTTGAGATCGCGATTCGAGTGGGGTCTTATTGCTGACATTCAGCCACCTGATGTCGAAACAAAAATTGCCATCCTTAAAAAAAAGTCGGAAATTACAAAGGTATTTTTTCCTGAAGATGTCTATTATTTTCTTGCTTCCAGTGACACAAGAAACATTCGTGAACTTGAAGGCATGCTGATACGACTCGGAGCATTCAGCAGTCTGCAGAACATTCCGGTTACACTGAATATGGCGAAAGAGAGTCTTAAAGACATTCTGGGGGACAGGCACAAAGAAATTACTGTGGAACTTATCCAAAAAACTGTTGCCGACTATTTTGATTTGAAATTAATTGATCTGAAGTCTGAAAAAAGGGTAAAAAATATTGTTTATGCCCGGCAGATAGCTATTTGGTTTTGCAGAGAAATGACCAAATCATCCTATCCCGATATAGGATTAAAATTTGGCGGAAAAGATCATTCAACAATCATTCACTCGTACAAAAAAATTGATAAAATTATCTCTGATGACCCAAAGATATCTAAAATTATTGAAGAAATACGGAGAATCCTGCTCAAGTAATACCAATTATCAATCAAGAGTGATATCAAGGCGGCGAGGATTGAGGCGACAAAAGCATACAACCAGTATGCTGAGGAGCCGAAGACGAGCCAACGAAGAGAGCGCCTTGATTTAGAATTGGAATAAGGAAAACCTGTGTATTCAGTGTGAATAACTGTTGATATTTTTTTCCCGTGTGTAAAAGTAATTTTAAGGAAGTCAGGTATACACAGACATAAATTACTATTTTTTTCTATAATTTAGCAGCTTAGCCGGTTTTACCCTGTTTCCACAGGACCAACAATATACTACTAGGTTTTAAATCTTTATATAAACATACTACTGGATTACTAAGAGGGGGATACATCATGGAATTTAAAATTGATAAAGATCAATTCCTCAAGTCGTTGCAAAAAATACAAGGCATCGTTGAGAAGAGAACTTCAATGCCCATTTTATCGAATGTTCTTCTTGAAGCGACGGAAACATCGCTAATTATCACTGCAACAGACCTGGAAGTGGGAATGAAGAGCAGTTATTCAGCCGAAGTTGTTTCCCCTGGAAAAATTACTGTTTCAGCGAAAAAATTATACGAAATTGTCAAGGAACTGCCCAATCAACCCATTCTATTTTCTACGAAAGATAACGATTGGGTAGAAATCAAGTGCGGCAAGGTTCAATTCAATATAGTGGGACTTTCGCCAGATGAATTTCCCTATTTTCCTGATGTTAAAGAAGAAAACCTTTTTGAAATTGAAACGGCTCTGTTACGTGGCATGATAGAAAGAACTTCGTATGCAATCTGCACTGATGAAACCAAATATAATCTCAACGGAATATTTATCAAAGTAGAAGTTCGAGCTGACGGCAGTAATGGATTGAAGATGGTTTCCACAGATGGACATCGACTTTCTATAGCATCAGGTAATCTTACCGGTACTGCGGGCCCGGAACTCCTTAAAGGTGTCATTCTTCCCAAAAAGGGAGTTTTTGAAATGAAGAAGATCACCGATGAAGATGGCGGAACCCTGCTGTTTGGGTTTATGGATAATAGTGCCGTCATCAAGCGTGGCGACACATACATGGTCATGCGCCTTGTTGATGGTGATTTCCCTGATTATAATCGCGTCATTCCAACGTCGAATACACAGATTGTCACAGTGAATAAAGAAGATTTCAGCCATTCTGTACGGCGGATGGCGATACTTTCAAGTGAAAAGTTCAAGGGTATCATGCTGGAAATTACGTCGGGAAACATCAGAATTTCTTCGAGTAATCCTGAATTGGGCGACGCTACCGAAGAATTGGATGTCGTCTATATAGGAGATCCAATTTCAGTCAGATTTAATGCCCGCTATCTTCTTGATGTGCTTGCAGTAGCCGAAACAGAGCGAGTTGAAATGAAATTCAAGGACGAATTATCACCTTCGATTATTGTTCCTGAAAGTTCTGAAAGCTTTCTTGCTGTTATAATGCCGATGAGGCTCTAATCGTACTGATGCGTCTTTGCTCTGTAGCGGTTGCCGATTTCAGGAACATCAGTTCCATCACTGTTGAACCTGGTCACCACTTTAATCTGTTGTACGGACGTAATGGCCAGGGCAAGACAAATATCCTCGAAGCAATCTACCTGCTTGGAAGTCCCCGTTCATTCAGAACGTCACGCTTACCCGAACTGGTGAAACATGGTAAACAGCAGGCGCAGGTTCAGGGCAGAGTTTCGTCGAGCGGTATTGAGAACGTACTCCGACTGGTCGTTGAACCGGTTGGTCGTAAAGTAGAAATTGACGGGAAAGCGGTACATAAAGCATCAGAGCTGCATGGAAAACTAAATGCAGTCGTTTTTTCACCTGATGATACCGGGATGGTCAGAACCGGACCGGAGTCACGGCGACGCTATCTTGATAGAGCTGTGTATATGGGAGATATCGGCTATCTGCACTGTTGGCATGCGTATCAGCGAATACTGAAGCAGCGTAACCATCTGCTCAAAAGTGCGGATAAAACCGGCCTCGATATATGGACTGAAAAACTTGCAGAAGCGGGTGCCGAAGTAATTGAACGACGGCTCAGATTTGTTGCCGTACTTGATGGTAAATTGCAAAAATATTATGCGACGATATCAGGAGACAGCGAAACATCGCGCCTCAGTTATCAGCCTGACGGAGTCGTATCTTCCGAGCGGGAAGGTATTCGGGACGAGCTGCTTGAGCTGTTCAAGCGGCATCAGCGCTCAGATGAGCGTTATGGTACGACAACAGCGGGGCCGCACAGAGATGATCTGACCTTTATACTGGATGAACGGCATCTCAAAGCATTTGGTTCACAGGGGCAGCAGAAAAGTTTCGTTCTGGCGCTCAAGATGGCTGAGATGGATAATTTGCATGATACGTTTGGCGAAGCACCACTGCTGCTCCTGGATGACATGAGTTCAGAGCTGGATGCACAGAGGAACCATAACCTGATGGAGTTCCTGACGACAAGAAATATTCAGGTGTTTATCACAACAACAGAGCGCTCCCCGGTTCTGCTGGCGACCGCTCCACACTGCGCCGTCTTTCGTATAGAAGGCGGCAATCTGACGTTTGAAGGAAGTTAACCGCATGAGTGAACAGGAAAAAGCATCACACGGCTCCGAAGAGTATGGAGCTGACAATATCAAGGTCCTGGAAGGGCTGTCGGCGGTACGGAAACGACCGGCCATGTACATCGGCTCCACTTCCGTAGCCGGACTTCACCACCTTGTGTATGAAATTGTTGATAACTCGATTGATGAGGCGTTGGCCGGTTATTGCAACGAGGTCTCAGTGACCATTAATACCGATGGTTCTATTACCGTGGTTGACAATGGTCGCGGTATTCCGACCGACATCATGCCGAATGAGGGCAAATCCGCGGCAGAAGTCGTTCTGACGGTTCTGCACGCCGGCGGCAAGTTCGATAATGATTCCTATAAGGTTTCAGGAGGTCTGCACGGAGTCGGCGTTTCCGTCGTTAATGCCCTCTCCCGGTGGCTTGAGCTGGAAATTCGCCGAGACGGCAAGGTGTTCCGTCAGTCCTATCGACGTGGTGATCCTCAGGCACCGCTGGAGATGGTCGGTGAAACCAAAAAACGGGGCACCAAGATCACCTTTATGCCGGATGAGGAAATTTTTGAAACAACGGAATTCTCCTTTGACATTCTTTCCCAGCGTATCCGGGAAATGGCTTTTCTTAACGCCGGCGTGCGCATAAAGATCAGTGATGAACGGGTCGATGGTAAATCCCACGAGTTCCACTACGAAGGGGGAATAAACTCCTTTGTCGAGTATCTGAACCGCAATAAAGCAGTAGTCAACCCTAAGCCAATGTACTTCAAAGGTGAAAAAGGGGGGGTGGAGATGGAAGTCTCCATGCAGTACAACGACTCCTATGACGAGAAGATTTTCGCCTTTGCCAACAACATCAACACCCACGAAGGCGGCACCCATCTGGCCGGTTTCAAAGCTGCTCTGACCCGTACCATGAACTCCTATGCAACTGCCAACAACCTGCTTAAAAATGAGAAAGTGACGGTTTCCGGCGACGACCTGCGCGAAGGTTTGACCTGCGTTATTTCGGTCAAGATTCCCCAGCCACAGTTCGAGGGGCAGACCAAGACCAAGCTTGGTAACTCGGAGGTCAAAGGATATGTCGAATCGCTTCTTAACGAGCGTCTGGCGGTGTATCTGGAAGAAAATCCCAAAATTGCCAAAGATATCCTCAACAAATCGATAGAAGCGGCCCGCGCACGTGAAGCGGCACGCAAGGCCCGTGACCTGACCCGTCGCAAGGGTGCTCTCGATATGGGCGGTCTGCCGGGTAAACTGGCCGATTGTCAGGAAAAAGATCCGGCGCTCTGCGAACTCTATCTTGTCGAAGGTGACTCGGCCGGCGGCTCGGCCAAACAGGGGCGGGATCGCAAAAATATGGCCATTCTGCCGCTTAAGGGGAAGATTCTCAATGTCGAGAAAGCACGCTTCGACAAGATGATATCATCGCAGGAAATCCGTACCCTGATTACCGCACTCGGCACCGGCATCGGCAAAGACGATTTCAACGTCGCCAAGCTGCGCTATCACCGTATCATCGTCATGACTGACGCCGACGTCGATGGTCAGCATATCCTGACGCTGCTGCTCACGTTTTTTTATCGCAACATGCGCGAGTTGATCGAACGCGGCCATCTCTACATCGCCCAGCCGCCTCTTTACAAGGTGAAGCGCGGCAAACGGGAACAGTATCTGCGCGACGAACACGCCATGCAGGAATTTCTCCTGGAAGAAGGCTCTGAAGATTTGACTCTACGCCTCGAAAAGGGTGATCGCACCTATAACGGCAAGCAGATAATTCCGGTTATCAAACAGTTCATTGAAAACCGTGCCATCTTTAACAAGGTTGTCAAAAAGGGAATTTCTCCAGAACTCCTCTCAATTGTCATTCGCAGCAATGTGCCGTCCGGACTGGAAGAGATGTCCCAGTTTTTGCCGTATCTCGAAGGGATGAAACTGCTGGCGGAAGGTTCGGAATACGACATCGAAGAACATCGCATCGCCTTCCGCATTGGCAATATCCGCTCTATTATCGACCAGCAGACGATGGTGGTGCTCTCGACTCGTGAATATGAACTTCTGGTAGACAACCATCGCAGGATTGTGGAGACGATGGCCGACAGTCGTGCCTTCGTCGAGCAGGACGGAGGGAAGGTGCTCTTTGAAACGACCAACCATCAGGAACTGCTCGGTTTTTTCCTCGAAAATGCTAAAAAAGGCCTGGCAATCCAGCGCTATAAAGGTCTCGGAGAGATGAACCCGGAGCAGTTGTGGGAAACCACCATGAACCCTGAAAACCGGGTGCTGCTGCAGGTCAAGATAGAGGATGTCGTCGAGTCGGATGAGATTTTTACGGTACTGATGGGTGATCAGGTTGAGCCAAGGCGTGATTTTATTGAAAAAAATGCGCTTAACGTCGTGAATTTGGATATTTAAAAACAGATGTTGTAGGGGGCCCCAATTAATGCATTTTTGGCCCCAATTAGTACATTTATCCTACACCATCAGAAAATAATTTGAATATTTTTATTAAGGGTTAGCAACTTATGTTAGCCCTTTTTTTGTACCCGAATGACAAATTCTAGCGAGCAACGTATTTTATTGCATAACGGCTTTAATTAAGAGTGTTCCCAGTGGGCTATGCTTACTACCCGGGTAAACGGTGACGCTTGGTCTATAGCTGA
>DUZS01000016.1 GCA_013349405.1 Desulfuromonadales bacterium
GAAGAAGCAAGAGAATTAAGAAAGCAAAAACGACAACGAGCCTTTCCTGAAGTCAGGCATTCAGGGGAAGCTGACTTACCATTAGATCAAGCGGCCTGAAAGTCCAATTCCGACTGAGGCGGAACAGCCCTGCTTGCCTCAAGACTAAACTGCTGGCAATAAGTATAACCCCGGCCATCTCAGTCTTCTGTCTGGCTGCTGCTCTGCCGCCGCAGAAATTTCAGCGCAATTGCGCGTACATGCTCCCAATTGGAGCCATTTCCGGCAAGACAGCTTTGGATAAATAGGGGTATATTTTCTTTCATTTCTTTCATTGAAGGCACAATACCTTAAATATTCATAAAATTAAAGGGTTACAACTTTGTTCTTTTGAATGTTACATCGCAGGTGCTGTCGCCTCAGGCAGTGTTCGAGTAGCAATGTTTGTCAGGGTCAGTGTGAGGACGTCGTCAACTTACGTGCTGCAGCCGGTGAGATACAGGATAGCAACAAGCAGCAGGGGAAAAGAATTTTTGAGAGATTGCTGTACGCATGAATGATCAGTGTGGTGGTAAGGATGCTGTTATTATTTTTGGGCGCCATTCAAAACAAAATAGCTATGCCTGCTACCGGCAGAGATGGTGTCATCAGGAACAGATACAATGAACATGCTCTTTGACACCAGCAAAAGTCAGGCGATGGATCGGAGAGGGGCCGAGTCTTTTGATTGCGTCCATATGGGCAGCACTGCCATAGCCCTTGTGTCCGGCGAAACCGTAACCGGGGTATTTTGCATCCATCTCTATCATTAACCGGTCGCGGGTGACCTTGGCGATAATTGATGCGGCTGCTATAGAGAGACTCAGAGAATCGCCTTTTTTAATGGTGTTCTGGGGGATCTTGCTGTCAATGGTAGTTATGCCGTCGATGAGCAGATAATCCGGTGGAGGGGAAAGGTTGCGGACTGCAGCCAGCATGGCGCTGCGGGTCGCCTGCAGAATGTTGATTCTATCGATGTCGGCAGGAGTGGCAATACCGACACCGACGGAAAGCGCTTGTGCCATTATTATATCAAAAAGTTTTTCCCGTTTGTCAGGGGTCAGTTTTTTGGAGTCGTCAACGCCGGTGATCGTGACCCCGACAGGCAGAATGACAGCCGCTGCCATTACCGGACCGGCCAATGGACCACGCCCGGCCTCATCAATGCCGGCTATATGGAAAAAACCGCTGTTGCGGGCGTTTTTTTCAAAAAACAGAGTGTCGAGTGGTGCTGATGAAAACAGCTCGCCTTGCTGGATCATATGATATGTCCTGATACAAGAAAGCCCCGCATGGCGGGGCTTTCTTGCAGGCTATTTGGCAACCGGTATATATTTTTTCTCGCGGATACGAGCCGCTTTTCCGCGCAGTTTGCGAAGATAATAGAGCTTGGCACGGCGAACATGGCCGCGAACCATTACTTCAATATTCTCAACATTCGGCGAATGAAGCGGAAAGGTTCTCTCAACGCCGATGCCGTTGGATATTTTACGAACCGTAAAGGTTTCGCGTACGCCTCCATTCTGGCGCGCAATACAAACACCTTGATACGCCTGAATACGCTGTTTGTCGCCCTCAACAATGCGTACATGTACTTTTACCGTATCCCCGACCTTGAAAGGGACGACATTTTTCTTCATTTGGTCAAATTCCAAAAAATCGATGGTGTTCATTAGTTACCTTCCTCCTGTATGATGCTCAGCTTGTGAGTTTATGTATCTTCTCTTTCAATCCCTCTGATTCGATCTAACATTATTGCTGCTGCAGAACGAACAGAAAGGTGGTTATAACTGCCGCTTCCGGTAATTGGTTTCAGTACGATATCAGCGGCGGTAAAACATTCATCAGTCAATCCCCAGCCAGTTCCCAAAAGAAGCAGAAATGGCTGATCTGAATTCTGCAGCAATGTCCCGAACGAGGCCAGCGTTATTGAACCGGATCGAGTTGCCGCTCCGGTTACCACCACTTTGACCGGTTTACTGAATCCGCTTTGAAAGTCATTGACAGCCGTGGCAATTGAAGGCGTTACTCGAACAATATCAAGAGCCTCTTTGCGATCCGGATTGTAGCCTGCTCCCCAGCCTTCCTGCCAATGGCCGCTGATCCGCTCGGCAAGCTTTCGCTGCACTTCGGAAGGGGTCACAATATAAAAGCGATCAAGCCCGAAGGTCTTCGCTGATCTGGCTATATCATGCTGGTCAAGATTGGTTAACGCAGAGGTTACTACCTCATGGTGCTTGTTATAAACCGGATGGTGAACAAGAGCTATCGCCAGGTTGTTACCGGTCACAGGCGGCCTCCTGCTCAATCTCAAGCAGCATTTTCCGGTCTTCCCTGGTCAGCGTCACCTGTGAGAGCAAATCGGGTCGCAGCCGTCTGGTTTTGCGCAGTGATTCTTTGCGCCGCCATTTCCGTATCACCTCATGATTTCCAGAAAGCAACGTCTCGGGAACAGCCAAACCATTAAATTCAGGTGGGCGGGTGTAATGAGGGTACTCAAGCAAGCCGTCGCCAAATGAGTCTGTTTCAGCAGATTCGCTGCTGCCGAGTGCTCCCGGAATAAGCCTGGTTACCGAATCAACAATAGCCATGGCAGCAATTTCGCCACCGGAGAGAACAAAATCTCCCAGCGAAATATCATCCTCAGCGTAGATTGAGCGGATCCTTTCGTCGATTCCCTCATAACGACCGCAAATGAGTATCAAACCGGGGCGCTGTGCGAGTTCCCGTGCGACACTATGGCTGAAGCGCCGTCCCTGAGGAGAAGTAAGAACAACCGTTGATGCAGGCTGGCAAGATTTTACCGATTCAATACATGCCGCAAGTGGTCCTGCCTTCATCACCATTCCCGCCCCGCCGCCATATGGGGCATCGTCAGCCGTCTGGTGCCTGTCGGTCGCCCAGTCCCGGATGTTGTGCAGCGAAATGTCAATGAGCTGTTTATCTTTGGCACGTTTGATAATGCTTTCATCAAAAGGGCCGGAAAACATCCCGGGGAACAGAGTCAGGATGTCAAACTTCATAGATCAAGCAAGCCGTCAAGCGGGGTGATGATCATCTTTTTGCCCGGAACGTCGACCAGAGAAATCACATCTGCAATGGCAGGGATCAGATACTCTTTCGATGCGCCGCGCACCACATAAATATCATTGCTGCCGGTTTCAAAAATATCGACGAGTGTGCCGAGTTCGGCGCCTTCATCAGTGACAACAGCGAGACCGATAAGATCACGCCAGTAATATTCGTCTTCATCAGGAACCGGTAACTGACTCAGCTTCAGGTAAAGTTCGCAACCGTTGAGTGGCAGAACCAGATTTATATCAGCAAAATCATCAAGGCCAACAATAAAGCCACCGGCATGAGCGGAAACCGACCGGATAACATGTTCACTCAGGGTGCCCTTTGAATCTTTGAGAAAAACCGTGCCGGCAGACTGTAAGCTCTCAATGTTTCCGGAATACGAGTAGACCTTTAAAAGTCCCTTGATTCCATGAGTTCCGACGATTTTACCGACGAGAACCAATTCATCTTGATCTATCATTTATTCCACAATCTTCAGGATTGCTTTCTTGCTGTCTTTGGTGGATATGGCGTTAAGAATGGTGCGGATCGCTTTGGCGGTCCGGCCCTCCTTACCGATAATTCTACCCATGTCATCCTTTGCGACGCTCAAACTTATGACCAGCGTTCCCTCTTCAGTCTCTTCGGTAGCAATTACGTGAGTCGGGTCATCAACCAGTGCTTTTGCAATGCTTTCAACGAGAGTCTTCATGGAAGTAACCTCTGCTGTTCATATAGAGTGACCGGCGGACCGGAAGGACTGGATACGTTATGCAGCTGTCGCGACTGCCTTGTCCAGAAGGCCGGCATTTTTTAAAAGCTGGCGAACGGTATCAGTCGGTTGGGCGCCTTTGCTCAGCCATGCAGCAGCTTTATCTGCTTTCAGCTTGACTACCGCCGGGTTTTTGGTCGGATCGTAGGTGCCGACATTTTCAATAAAGCTGCCGTCTCTACGGCTCCGTTCGTCGGCAACAACGATCTGATAGAAAGGTCTTTTTTTAGCGCCTGCACGGGCAAGCCTGATTTTTGTAGCCATTGGTGTTTCCTCCTGATGTAGTACTTCTTTTATTTTTTATATGAAACCATTAGGTCATGAATCTTTTATCGAAAAGGCATCATACCCTTGCCAAGTCCTCCAAGTCCCCCCATTCCTTTGAGGAGGCCTTTCGGGCCAAGTTTCTGCAGCATTTTCATCATTTTCTGAGCTTCAGTAAAACGTTTCAGAAGCAGATTAACTTCCTGCACGGAGGTTCCGCTTCCTTTGGAAATACGCAGTCGGCGACTGCCGTTTATTATGCCATGGTTAGCACGTTCACCGGGAGTCATTGAACGGATAATCGCTTCAATGCGCTTTATTTCATTCTCACTCGGCTGGGCGCCCTTCATCTGCTTCATCATTTTACCCATACCGGGGATCATACCCATAATTGATTCGACAGAACCCAGTTTTTTGATCTGCTGCATCTGAGCGAGAAAATCCTCAAGATCAAACTGGTTCTTCTTCAGTTTCTGCTGAAGAAGCATGGTGTCCTTCTCATCAAATAACGACTGAGCCTTCTCAACCAGAGTAAGAACATCACCCATGCCGAGAATGCGGGAAACAAGGCGATCCGGATGGAATACATCCAGTGCGTCAAGCTTTTCGCCAAGACCGACAAACTTTATCGGTTTGCCGGTAACCGCCTTGATTGAAAGTGCGGCACCGCCTTTTGCGTCGCCGTCCAGCTTCGAAAGCACAACACCGCTTATCTCAAGGCGATCATTAAAGCCGCTTGCAATAGTAACGGCTTCCTGGCCGGTCATTGCGTCCGCTACAAAAAGGATCTCGCGTGGTTTTATCGACTCATTAAGTTCACTCAGCTCGTTCATCAGAAAATCATCGATCTGGTGACGACCTGCAGTATCAATAATGACGGTGTCAAAGCCGTTCAGTTCGGCGAACTTCATGGCACTGCGGCAGATATCAAGGGGCTTCTGATCGGAAGTGGAGGCAAAAACCTCCAGACCGAGTTGACGGCCGACCGTTTTCAGCTGCTCAATCGCAGCCGGGCGATATACGTCAGCCGGCACAAGCAGCGGCCGGCGTTTCTGCTTCTTGAGAAAGTTACCGAGCTTGCCGCACGTAGTCGTTTTACCGGCGCCCTGTAATCCGACCATCATAATGGCGACCGGCGGTTTCGCCGCAAGGTCGAGCGAGTTATCCTCACCCCCACCCATGATGGCGACCAGTTCGTCATGGACGATTCTGATAACCTGCTGGCCGGGTGATAAGCTGTTCAGTACTTCCGTGCCAACGGCCTTGATGCGGACATTTTCGACAAAATCTTTAACTACCTTGAAATTGACATCAGCTTCAAGGAGAGCCAGCCGAACCTCGCGTAACGCCTCCTTGATATTATCCTCAGTCATTACTCCCTGACCGCGGAGCTTTTTAAAGACTGATTCAAGTTTGTCGGAGAGGCTATCAAACATCGTAGGTTATTTTGTCCCGGCGCAGAGTTATTCCAAAAGGGGGTCACTATAAAGGTAGAACAGCGGTGATGTCAAGAACTATTTGTTTTTAAAGCTCTATTGCACGGGGTGAAAAGGGGGGCGTTTGCTGATGGATACGTGCACAATGTGAGTTCAGATAATTGCTTCTTCAATGTCAACAGATGCCCAGATTTGTTCATAATGAGTATCAGTCTCTTTACGATAAATTGAGGCTGGTAACAGTTTCTCCACTGCAAGAGACTGAAATACACTATCCGAAATGTCGCTGTCGTAGCGAATTGCAAGACCACAATCCGTTGACAATGCCCGCGGGGCAGGTATGAGCAGAATAGCCAGTCGGCACTTTTTGAGAATACTTTCTGCTTTCATAACCCGATGAGCGGAGTTAAAAACCGCAAGGAGCTGTCCATTTTGAACCATAAAAAAATCTCCTGATAATATGAGTACCTATTTACAACCATAATGCCGCAACAGTGCAAAGCTGATTGACAAAAATCGCACTAGTTTCTACTATGCCCGAAAGGAGCAGTTTATGGGTGGTGCAATATTATTAATCGTCGGGCTTGTTATTCTTGCTCTTGTGATAAGTGTTCCCTGTGGTTACATCCGCCAGAATTATGCAAAATACTCATTTATGTGGTTTCTCCTTATCCATCTTCCGATACCTTTTATCGTGCTGTTGCGTATCGAAGCGGGCCTCGATTGGCGTTATATCCCGTTTACGCTGGGTGGTTCTTTTGCCGGACAGATACTTGGCGGTGCATTAAGCCGTCGGAGAAAACAGAATGTCAAAGCGGCCTAGGATGGCCTTCCCTCGTCCCTTGTCGGGGGTTATGCAGGACGGTCTCACCGGATCACAATTATCTGAGCGGTTACGGGAGTCGGAGATATGGCGTATCTGGCCGGAGGTTGTCGGAGCAGCGCTTGCCTGTCGGGCGCAACCTTTACGGATAATCAACGGTACGTTGACCGTTGCGGTATCGAGTGCACCATGGATGCAGGAACTTCGCTTCATGACCGCCCTGATGAGAGAAAAGCTCAATCTCAGACTTGGAGCGGAGGTAGTTCAGGAGATCGTGCTCAAGGCGGGCAGGGTCGTTCCTCCCGTAACAGAAAAACGGGAAGAACCCTCTTTGCCACGCCCTCTTTCCCCCAGTCAATTAGCCGCAATTGCAGCACAATCAGCCTCTATTCCAGATCTGGAAACCAGGCAGGCGTTTATCGAGTTGATGCAGGCAAGCTTTGAACAACAGAACTGATCAGGCTCTCGTCAACTGCCGGTATTTGATCCGGTGCGGGATGTCTGCTGCAGACCCGAGGCGTTTTTTACGATCCTCTTCATACTCCGAATAGTTACCTTCAAACCAGACCACTTTTGAATCACCCTCAAATGCCAGCATATGTGTGGCTATCCGGTCCAGAAACCACCGATCGTGACTGATGACCACAGCGCAACCGGCAAAGTTCTCAAGTGCCTCCTCCAGTGCCCTCATGGTGTTGACATCAAGATCGTTGGTCGGTTCATCCAGCAGGATCACGTTGGCACCACTTTTCAACATACGGGCGAGATGTACCCTGTTGCGCTCTCCTCCGGAAAGAGTTCCGACTTTTTTCTGCTGGTCGCTGCCGGAAAAATTGAAGCGGGAAACATATGCCCTGGAGTTAACAAGCACCTTGCCAAGCTGGATGGCCTCCTGGCCTTCAGAAATCTCTTCCCAGATGGTCTTATCCGGATTGAGTACATCGCGGCTCTGGTCTACATAAGCCAGTTGCACAGTGTCACCAATTCTGAAGGTTCCGGAGTCTGCCTGCTCCTGACCGGTTATCATACGGAACAGAGTGGTCTTGCCGGCTCCGTTCGGGCCGATAATACCGACGATCCCGCCGCGAGGAAGTCTGAAGGTCATTCCATCAACAAGGAGGCGGTCACCGTATCCTTTGGCAACATTATCCGCCTCTATTACGATGTCACCCAGGCGTGGCCCGGGCGGAAGATAAATTTCAAGTTCGCGTGACTGTTTTTCATTCTCCTGAGCAACCATATCTTCATACGCTGTGATGCGTGCCTGTGACTTGGCATGTCGCCCTTTGGGTGACATTCTGATCCATTCAAGCTCGCGTTTCAGTGTCTTCTGGCGATCAGTCTCCTGCTTTTCTTCAGTTGCAAGGCGATTCTGTTTCTGCTCCAGCCAAGAAGAGTAGTTTCCTTTCCACGGGATACCTTCACCGCGGTCGAGTTCCAAAATCCAGCCGGCAACGTTATCAAGGAAATAACGATCATGGGTGACAGCGATAACCGTTCCGGGATAGCTGTGCAGATGATGCTCCAGCCACGCGACCGATTCCGCATCTAAATGATTGGTCGGTTCGTCGAGAAGGAGAATATCAGGTTTTTTAAGCAGGAGACGGCAGAGTGCCACCCGGCGTTTTTCCCCGCCGGACAGAAATTTTGTCACCATTTCTCCGTCGGGGCAGCGGAGTGCGTCCATTGCCATTTCCAGGCGGGCATCCAAATCCCAGGCATCAAGGTGATCGAGCTTTTCCTGAAGGGCCGCCTGCCGATCACACAATTTTTCAAAATCGGCGTCCGGTTCGGAAAACTTGTCAGTGATGGCATTGAATTCTGACAGCAGATCAACAGTTTCCTGTACTCCTTCCTCGACTATCTGGCGTACCGTTTTCGATTCGTCAAGCCGGGGTTCCTGCTCCAGATATCCGACCGTATACCCTTGAGAGAGAACCGCCTGTCCGTTGAAATCTTTGTCTACACCGGCCATAATTCGTAACAGGGAAGATTTTCCAGAGCCATTCAAACCGAGTACGCCAATCTTGGCGCCATAAAAATAAGAGAGCGAAATATCTTTTATGACCGGTTTTTTGTCGTAAAATTTACTGACGCGCATCATTGAATAAATTATTCTGTTTGGCTCTATCGCCATAAATTCCTCCGTGATTTTAAAAGATTGAGCATATCTTTTACACGTCGCTTACATTAAAAGTCAAATCCTTTGGCTCATAATCGCTCAAAGGAGAAAAATAGACAAAATAAGCAATAACTTGACAAAATTAACGGGTGTGGTATCGTCCCCGAATCAAATTTTCAGGAGGGCAGTATACAATGAGTATTGATATTCAAGAAGCGATTAAGCGCTCTATCCAGACCGAAAAGAATGCCATGAATTTCTATCAGCTTGGTGCGCAACAGATGAAAGATGGCAATGCGCGCCGAACTTTTGAAACTCTTGCCAGAGAAGAGCGCGAACATGCTGCTCAGTTTTATAAGATTTATACAGGGACTGACATTCCTTCGTTAGATGAATTTATGGATGCCCTTGCTGACAACGAGTCAAGCTGGATTATCACTATCACCCGTTCAATCTCAGAGGACTTCACCGAAAAGAAGGCGCTGGAACTGGCTATGGAGAAAGAAAAAAACCTTGAGGAAGCTTTGCGAGCAACTGCCGCAAAGATTAGTGACCCCGCAATCAGGGCAGTGTATGAAAAAAATGCCAGTGAAACCCAGCATCACTATGAAATGATTGAGTCTGAATATGCCCATTTGATGGGAATGGTTCATGAGTCTGATATGGATACGTTTGTTCGCGAATAGATCATAATGACATCAAAGCCGCCACACATATCCGTTCTGGTGCTCGGAATCGGCAATCTTGTAATGGGTGACGACGGTGTTGGTGTTATGGTCGCCCAGATACTTCAACAAAGGTACCGGTTTCCTGGCAATGTCGAGATTATGGACGGCGGCACTCTGGGGCTGGATTTACTTCCTAAGCTGGAAAATATTTCTCACCTTATTCTCATTGATGCCGTTGAGACCGGGGAAAAAGCCGGCACCTGCATGCGGTTGTACGGTCAGGAGCTGCCTATCGCTCTGGAAACAAAGCTTTCGCCTCACCAGATGGGACTTAAGGATCTTCTGGCAGTGTCAGAATTAATGGGCCATTCGCCACAAGAGATGGTTTTGATTGGCGTGCAGCCCGGTTCAATCGAGATGGAAATCGGCCTGACACCGGAAGTTGAGGCCCAAGTCGATACCCTTGTTACGAATGTTCTGACAGAACTAAAAAACTGGGGAGTGTCGGCGTTACCGGTAGCGTGAATCAAATGTGGATTAAATTAAAAGAGAGCCCACAGAATTAAAACCTGTGGGCTCTCTTTTTTGCTTTTACAGATGCCGTATTATGCAGCGGCGACAGTTATCTTCAGTGTCGCGGTAACTTCCGGATGAATCTTCAGGGAAACAGAATACTCACCGGTGTGCTTGATAGCATCGGCAAGAAGGATGCTTTTACGATCGATATCAAAGCCATTAGACTTTAAGTAGGTTGCTATGTCCATGTTTGTTACTGCGCCGAACAGTTTGCCTTCCTCGCCTGCTTTGTGAGTAAGGACAATCGAGAGGGCTTCCAGTTTTGCCCCAAGGTTTTTTGCGGACTCAAGTGCCTTGTTCTTTTTGAAGGCCATCTGGCGTTTTGCGTGTTCAAGAGCTTTGGCATTGCCATCTGTGGCAACGCTCGCCAGTTTTTTGGGGAGCAGGTAGTTGCGGGCGTACCCGGGGGCTACCTTGACAATGTCACCAATGTGACCCAGCGTGTCGATGTTTTCATTCAGAATTACTTTCATGTGCTTCTTCTCCTTTCGAGCCTGTTAGTGTGGTTACAGGTTTTCCTGTGGTTTCGGGGTTCTGAAATCAACCCATAGATCAAAAATGCCGACTCCGGCAACGAATGCCAGCAGGTATGGCTGAATAACCAGCATTGTGTAAAATAATATCCGCAGCAGAGCCGGTACGGAGTATTTTTTAATCAGTGCCGAGACAACAGCCATTCCTTGAAAAAAATACAACATCACAATAATCAACAACAAATTGAGCGCCGGAGTTGTAATCAGCGACAGCGGCAACAAGAGAGTAAAGCCACACGCAATTAAAAGCCACACAAGCAGATCAGGATTTTTGAACGTCATAAAATCATCGATATGCAGTGTTACGCCTGAATTGGCAGTGGTTTTCTTTACCAGCATCAGATTGCAGCCGGCAATTACGACAAGCATTGCCGTGAGAAGCGCCGGGTAAAGGCGCTTCAGCAGATCAGCAGCAATTGCCATGGAACTCTTGATCAGTTCCAGCTCTTCTCCAGTCACGCCACTTTTTTCGTATAAAGCCACCGCCAGTTTCAAGCTGCCTGATATTTCGGTTGAAACCAGCTGCTGCAGATTGATGCCCGAAACAGCGCCATAAACAGTTATTCCGGTGGCATAAATCAGCAGGTTTGCCGCTGTCGTCCAAAAAAGCACCCGGCTGCCGCTGATGCCGCGCAGCAGCAGTTCAGGCATTAACAGACTTATCATGGCGCACATGCCAAGATACAGGACCCCGGCGAAAATTCCGAACAGAGCAGTGATAAGCGCCGTTGAGCCAAGTGTAACTATGAGTGATGACAGGCGGCCATGAATCAAGCGATTATACGTTGCCGGAAACGGAGCCAAAAGTCCGGAAAAAATTCCGAGAGGCGGCACGGCAAGGTAGGCTGCAAATAAAACAAACGAACCGACCACGCCCAGAATGGACGCCTTAAGACGAACATACAGGTGGTGGTCGGCAGGTGATGTAAAGTTCATGCAGTTTGTGTCAGCTGACTGCGTGATTTGCGGCTATCGGCAGAAGTGCGATATTGCGGGCCCGCTTAATTGCCTCAGTGATGTGCCGCTGATGGGCTGCACAGTTCCCGGAAATTCTGCGTGGAACGATTTTACCGCGCTCTGTAATGAAAAAACGGAGTGTACGGGGTTCTTTGTAATCAATAGTCAGGTTTTTTTCAGCGCAAAACCGGCATACTTTGCGGCGCTGAAACGGGCGCCTCTTGCGTGCTCCTCCAGGACCACCAGGGCCGCCGCCTGCCGGGCGCTGACCGGGACCGCCTGCCGGGCGCTGTCCGGAGCTCGCAGGACGTTGATATGATGATGTCGTTGCTGGTCTTTCGTCACTCATGAGTGTATCTCCTCCAGTAAATTATTCGGCGGCTTCTTCAGCGGCGGATGGTTCTTCGACGTCTTCTTCAACTGCTACTTCAGTGAGATCAACTTTTTTCTCCGGTGCGATGCGCTCCGGCAGGTCAGTGATGTTGACACTCTGATAGCGCAGCACTTTTTCGTCGAGCCTCAAGCGGCGCTCAAGTTCAGCAATCAAAGCGCTTTCACCATCAAAACGGAGATAGTAGTATCGACCCCTGGCAGACTTCTTGATAGGGTAGGCCAGTTTCCTGATACCCCAGTCATCCATCCTTAAGCACTCGCCCTTATACGACGAGATGACGTCCTGAGCCTTTGCGGTGACGGACTTGATCTCGTCTTCGCTCAGTTCAGGCTGGAGGATAAAAATTGTTTCATACTTCCTCATGTTGGTAATCCTCCTCACGGATTCAAGCCCCGGTCTTAGCCGGAGCAAGGAGATTTCGGCAAAGATGCCGTCTTTAAAAGAACAACCCTTTTACTCTGTTTCTGCGTAAAGTGCAACATAATCTTTATGAATGTTCTACAGCAAGCGACCGTCGTACTGCATCATCGTACGAAGTCAACGTGAGTGGAATAAGCTCGCGGATGGTATGTTCCCGGCAGATTACTTCATTTTTAAGCCCCTCAATCAGAGGCATTGAAACTGATGGCGCGACCGGCGTTATAAAACCGACCCAGTAGGATGACAGCCGGGGGGTCAGTACCGGTACCGGCAGGATATAGAGATTACGTCCCCTGATCCGGCCGAAACGCTCCATCATCTCCTTGTAGGTGATGACATCCGGTCCACCGATGTCAAACGTTCCGCCGCTTGTGCGCTCATCCTTCATACAGCCGACCAGATAGCTGATAACGTCTTCTACCGCAATCGGCTGACAGAGGGTCGTTACCCAGCGCGGGGTGATCATGACCGGCAACCGTTCGACCAGTGCCTTGACCATCTCGAACGAGGCGCCACCGGCACCGATGATGATGGCGGCGCGCAGAAAGGTGGTGGCAAATTTTCCAGAGCGCAGGATGTCCGCGACTTCCAGGCGGCTCTTCAAATGTTCGGAAAGGTCGTCTCCGGTTTCCCCGAGGCCACCCAGATAGATGACCCGCCGGACGGCGGCTTTTTCTGCGGCCCGGACAAAATTTTCGGCAGCATCACGGTCACGGCGTTCGAAACCGGCCCGTCCACCTGCCATGGCGTGTACCAGATAATAGGCGGTGTCAACGCCCGCCATTGCCGCCGTCAATGTCGAGGGTTCCAATAGATCGCCCTGCACGGTTTCGATGCCCTCTTCAACAACGGCAGCCGCCTTCCGGACCATGCAGCGCAGTTGCACGTCTTCAGCGAGGAGAGCACGGGTCAGCAGTCGCCCGATAAAGCCGTTTGCACCGGTTACAAGCACTATTTTTCGGCTCATTGCTGTACCTCCGTGATAAGAAACTGACGGCGGATTTCCTCCATGCGGCTGCGGTTTTTACCCAGGTCGGAATAGCCGAGGCGTGAAGCGGAGCGGAGCTGTATGACACCCCCTGTCCGGTCGAGCAGGAATTCGCCATCATCAACAAAAAGAGTTGTGCGCAGTTCCACACGCAGATAGTCAGGTTTCTCTTCAATAATAGTGGTGTCACCGCGTTGGCCAAACACCCGTTTCAAACGGGCAAAAGCATTGTCGGGATTGCCGCTGAAGGTCAGCGGTGCAATCCTGTGTTTTTCATCGTCAGCCTGGCTTGACACGCAGTTGGGAGAAGCGGGGCAGGGGGCAAGTACATTACCGGTCGCTCCCAGGTTATTCGGGCGTTCGCCGGCACAGCCAAACATTCCCAGTAGACCGATTGTCATGATCAGTATTTTCCTCATAATCGGATTATAGCTCCTTGCTCCACCAGAACAGCCGCACTGCCGCCCCGCCGAAACAGGCGAGCGACAGCCAATCTGCGGCGGGATGATGAACCCCCTTCAGGTAAAATGCAAGTGCAACCAGCAGGGCGATCCAGGCAAGCTGCTGCAGCCAGCGGTGCAGAGATCTTAAAAAATAACGGCGATCCTCTTCCGCCAGATGTACTGACAGATCACCCTGATAGGCGGTGTCAACGAGATGGCGGAATTTTACCATGGTCAACGGCAGTTGCTGCAGTTCATGACTGACCACTCCCCAGAGAGTGCCCTGTTCACCGAGGGCACGGGGCAGACTGCCTTTCAAAATGGGCAGGATATCCTTGATGCCGTTGAAATTTTCAATATAACTGGTGCCGAGCCCTTCAATGATGGAGCTTGCCCGCATGACGTAGATGATCTCCTGGGGGAGTTTGAAGGGATACTCTTTCAGGGCGCCCATGACGCCGAACGCCAGCTCCTGCATCGATGTGGCGCTGAGGTGGGAGCTGTCGAAGATACGGAAAATCTCTTCGGCAAGCTCGGCGAGTTCATTCTGGGGGACACTGTCGGTAACGATGCCGAGTGTGCGGCTCGCATGTACCAGGAGCTCAAAGTCCCTCTCGTAGGCGGCATTCACCATGTTAATCATGGCGAGCCGGGTTGTATTGGAGATCCGGCTGACCATGCCGAAATCGAGCAGCACCAACTCACCGTCGGGTGTCACCAAAAGATTGCCGGGGTGCGGGTCGGCATGAAAAAAGCCTTTCACCAGCATCTGCTCGGTGTAGAACAGCACCAGTTTTTCCATTAATCCGGCAAAGGCTATATTCAACCGCTGCAAGCCTTCCCGGTCATCAAAACGATACCCCTCCTCAAAGCTCATTACCAGGGCATCCTGCGAACTGACTTGAGGATACGGAGTCGGCATGCGTATCCCTGAAGATGGATACGCCTGGCGAAAGCGCTCCAGATTGGTCAGCTCGGCCGCCATGTCAACTTCCTTCAGGATGGTGCGCCGGAACGCTGATAATACCGCTTCGATGGAGTTGCGGGTGTATTCGGAAAAGAGAGGCCGAAGCAGTGCCAAAAACCAGCCAAGCAGGCGGATATCCTCCCGCACCACCAGTTCGATCCGGTTGCGGCGCAGCTTGACCGCCACCTGAGCGCCATTGTGCAAGCGGGCCCGGTGAACCTGTCCGATGGAGGCGCAGGCAAACGGCACCTGATCGAAGCAGCTGAAACAGTCACGCGCTCCGAATGCCCGTGCGTATACCTCCTGAAAATCGAGCTCCGTCATCGCCGGTAACTGGTCATGCAGTTGCCGCAGCGACTCGAGATAGCGCTCATCAAAGAAATCAGCCCGCGTGGCAAGCACCTGGGCCAGCTTGATGAAACTGGCTCCCAGCTGTTCAATAGCTGATACCAGATGTTCCGGAGCGAGCGGATACAAGCGCAGCCAACTGGGACGGCGACGGATCAGCAGGAAAATAGTCACAAGGACACGAAAGACAGTATATATCCTGGCTGGATGATACAGGCGGATGATCAGGGCAAAACTGCTCACCTGATCAGGACTGCCCCTGACGCAGCGCTGCCACTTCAGCCCGTAACGCCTCGACATCGGTGCGGGTGGCGAGACCCAACTCGTCAATAGCTTCTTTCAGCAACTCTTTAATTCTTCCCTTAACCTGCTCCCGCTCTTCGCTCCCTTTAGACACAGCCTGATCGAAGAACTCGCGGGCCTTGCGGTCGCTCTCCCCGCTGCAGCTCCGGGCCGCTTCCCCCGCCTGCTCGATCTTTTCCTTGGCCATCAAGGCGCTGCCAAGGCCGAAGTAAAACAGTTGCTCCAGTTTATCTTTCATGGTGTTGGTCTCCCTTGTTGCTGGTGCGGCGGTGGTTCAGTTCCGCCAGGATACATTCGTACGCTGCAATCGATGCGGAAAGCCCGGCATCGCCAATGGCGCCTCTTCCGGTCCAATCATTTCCCTGTCTGATGTACATGTTTTTTAAAATTCCGCGTATATACGGCTCCGCGCGTTCACGATCCTGCTGTACCATTTTGACCAGTGAGTTGTACACAGAATCAAACTCTTCGTCATAGCGATTATCGATAAATTCAGTCATGGACATACGGTTACTCCTGAAAATCAGATTCAGCGACTGTTTGGTGAGCAGATTTTTTTGTGGATAAAAAATTGATATACACATAGTCTTAAACGCTTTTTGTTTTTTGTCTAGGACAAAACTGCCCTCTGATGCAGGCATGGCGTAACAACTGTAAATAGTACACCTCTCAAATCATACAAAAAAGGAGCAGCACTATGAAATTTTCTGAACTGTTTACCAACCCGGGCCTTGGAATCATGTCTACCGCCGCCGCTGATGGCAGCGTCAACAGTGCCGTCTATTCCCGTCCCCACGTCATCGATGAAACAACCCTCGTCTGGGGTATGACCGACAGGCGTACGTATCGGAATATCTGCGAGAATCGTCACGCTTCTTTCCTCTTCAAAACGGGCAGTCCCGGTTTCAGCGGGGTTCGCCTGACGCTTGAGCTGATCAGAACCGAAGAGGAGGGCGAACTGCTGAACACGATAAAAGCAAATACCGATGTGGTGGTCGGCCCGCTTGCCGGTGCTGCCGTAACCCATGCAGCCTGGTTCACGGTAACAGAGATCAGGAATT
This sequence comes from Desulfuromonadales bacterium, assembly GCA_013349405.1. Classification (GTDB taxonomy): domain Bacteria; phylum Desulfobacterota; class Desulfuromonadia; order Geobacterales; family Pseudopelobacteraceae; genus JACRCG01. The sequence goes on from DUZS01000016.1 coordinate 16,154, forward strand.
TGATTTAAAAGAGAAGGAGTCGGGGTTTTTGCATTCGGGTCTGGCGGGACAGTAACGGCATTGTTATGGTATGCTGTCACTGCCGCAGGGATAGAATAGTGAACTTCACGATAAGATGTGACTTTTTATTGAAGGGAAACAGAGTGTAATGGGTAAACTGACAACGCCAACGGATGATATAAAGTGGCATACCTTGACCGATCATGATGTTCTTACGGAGCTGGGCTCCGCTGCGACCGGGCTTGAAGATGCCGAAGCAGCGGCACGGCTTCTGAATTACGGTACCAACACGCTTGCACGAGCTGCCGGCGACGGCCCCTGGCTGATCTTCTGGCGTCAGATACACACCCCCATCGGCTGGCTGCTGATCGCCGCCGGTTTCATGGCGGTTCTGCTCGGTAAGTATACCGACTCTACGGTTGTGTTTGGTGCGGTGCTGGTTAATGCCGTTATCGGTTTCCTCCAGGAGTACCGGGCCGGAAAAGCCATAGATGCGCTGTCAGCTCTGGTGCCCCGGGTAGCGATTGTCATGCGCACCGGCCTCTCGCGGGAAATCCGGGCGGAAGATCTTGTACCGGGGGATGTGGTTACCCTGCAGAGCGGTGATCAGACCCCGGCCGATCTGCGCTTCCTGCAGGTAAAAAATCTTCTGGTGGATGAGGCGGCGCTGACCGGGGAATCGCTGCCGGTTGCCAAACGCGGTGATCCGGTTCCTGCAGACGCCGCTCTTGGCGACCGTTTCTGCATGGCCTATAGCGGGACACTTGTCGTGCAGGGCACTGCTACCGCTGTCGTCGTCGCCACGGGAGCTGCCACCGAGTTGGGGAAAATCAATGCCTTGCTCGATCAGGCAACCCAGCTGGAAACCCCGCTGACCCGACAGCTGGAAAAAGTGACGCTATGGATTACCGTCGCCGTCATCGCCATGGTGGTCGTACTTGTTGCCTTTGGCATCCTGGTAAAAAACGCCCCGATTGCCGACGCGCTCATGGTAGCGGTTTCACTGGCTGCTGCAGCCATACCGGAGGGACTGCCGTCTGTCATCACCATCGCCCTGGCCATCGGCGTCCGCCGCATGGCATCTCGTCACGCAGTGGTACGCCATCTGCCCGCAGTTGAAACTCTCGGCTCCACTTCGGTTATCTGTTCTGACAAGACCGGCACCCTGACGCGCAACGAAATGACCGTGCAGGCCGCCTGGTGTGAAGGAAAGGAATTTCGTATTGCCGGTGTCGGCTATGCGCCTTTTGGCGAGATCGAACATGACGGACAGCGGCTGGCAGCCGTCCCGCCGGGGCTGCAGGAGTTGCTGACGGTCGCGCTCCTCTGCAATGATGCCGCACTGCGTCAGGATGGTGAACTCTGGGCCGTATCCGGTGATCCGACCGAGGCGGCCATGGTGGTTGCCGGCCGGAAAGCCGGCCTTGACGAGATTGAGCTGCGGGCCGGTCATGAGCGGCTCGACGCCATTCCTTTTGAATCGGACATCAAGTACATGGCCACTCTCAATCGTTTTGCAGGTGGCAGCAGAATCCTCCTGAAAGGCGCACCGGAGACTGTTCTTGACCGTTGTGAACTTGCCGATGAGATGCGGCGCCGGGCAATTGAGGCCATGGAAACCTATGGTCGTCAGGGAATGCGCGTCATTGCTTTCGCCTCGGGCGAGGCGGGTGGCAGCAGACAACTGTCGGCAGCGGATGTTGGATCAGGCCTGACCTTTGCCGGTCTGGTCGGCATGATTGATCCGCCGCGCAGCGAGGCGCTCGATGCTATCCGCATCTGCCACAGTGCCGGCATCACTGTCAAAATGATCACCGGGGATCACCCCACGACCGCCGAGGCAATCGGCCGCCAGCTCGGTCTGCTGTCAGCCGCACAGTCGCCGGTGACGGGGCGCCAGCTGGAGGGGCTTTCTGATGAGGAAGTGCAAAAAATTGTCTCCAGTACGAATGTCTTTGCCCGGGTCGCCCCGGAGCATAAGATCCGGCTCGTTGTTGCGCTGCAGAATCTCGGACATGTCGTCGCCATGACCGGTGACGGCGTTAACGATGCGCCGGCTCTCAAACAGGCCGATATCGGTGTCGCCATGGGCATCACCGGCACTGCTGTTTCCAAGGAGGCCGCCAAGGTGATCCTCGTTGACGACAATTTTGCCTCTATTGCGGCTGCGGTGGAGGAGGGGAGGCGGGTCTACGACAACCTGATCAAATCCCTGGCCTTCATTCTGCCGACCAACCTCGGCCTGGCTTTTACCTTGAGTGCTGCCATGTTCTTCTTCCCGACGGTGGAGATCGATGGCGTCCGGATTCTCCTGCTTGCCATGTCTCCCGGCCAGACTCTCTGGATCAATCTGATCGCCAGCGTCACCCTGTCGGTGCCGCTGGCCTTTGAAGTGCTGGAGCCGAATGCGATGGCTCGTCCACCCCGCTCTCCCGATGCTCCGGTCTTTTCCGGTTTCATCGTCATGCGTCTGATTGTCGTGGCCACACTGATGGCGGCAGCCGCCTGTGGCCTCTTTCTGATGGAATATTTCAGAATTGCCGGTTCGGGCCCGATCCCTGCCGGGATTCATGCCGTGGCTCTGGCAGAGGCACAGACCAGCTGCGTGACTGCGGTGACCTTCTCACAGATCTTTTACCTGCTCAACTGCCGCTCACTGCGCAATTCCTTTTTGTCACAGGGAATTTTCAGCAATCCGTCAATCTATATCGGCATCGCGGTTTTGCTGCTGCTGCAGGCCTGTTTTGTCTACGTACCCTTTCTGCAGGTATTGTTCGGTACCACCGCTCTTGATACAGAGGCATGGTTTCACGCCGCCCTCGCCGGAGCGCTTGTGTTGCCGGTCATTTCATGCGAAAAGTGGATCAGGGGCCGTTTTATATGAATGTAAACAGATAAGGAGGAAGACATGCCGGAAAATTTATTGATTCCATCGGTGGATTTGAGAATCGGCTCTTTAGAAGAGTATAACCGCCGCCAGAAGGAGAAAGCGGCGGCCCACCATCACAAGCCGAAGCCGCGGCCATGCATCACCATATCCCGTGAATTCGGCTGTGAAGGCTATCCGGTCGCCGAACGGTTACGGGAACTGATGATGCAGAAAACCGGGGATGAGTGGGTGCTGATCGACAAGGCGGTTCTCGAAGAGGTAGCGCGGCACCATAATATTTCCGAGGACATCCTGGAGACTCTGGGCGAAAACAACCAGATCCTCAACGAGGTTCTGGCCACCTTCTCAACACGCTGGAAGAGTGACCATGATTATTTCAAACTCCTCTGCCGTCACGTGGTGGCGCTCGCCGAACAGGGAAATGTCATCATCTCGGAACTGGGGGGGGCGATTATCACCCGCCATGTTGAACATTCCTATGATTTCAGGATTTATGGATCAGATGCTTTTAAAGCTGCCACGCTTGCCCGCCGCTTACAGATGGCGCCGGAGGATGCTGAAAAGGCGATGCACCGGCAGCAGAAGGCCCGCGATCATTTTACGCGGGAGTTCCTCAATCAGGATGACCATGATCCTGCGTTGTATGATCTGCTCTTCAATAATGACCGTTCGTCTCCACAGCAGATTGCTGTGACAATCGTCGCATATGTCGAAGCGGCTCTTCGCCTGGAAGCTCACCCGGTATCCGCACGATGAAAACCTGGCAATGTGAAGTCTGCGGATATATTCACAGCGGTGCAGAACCGCCGCTGTCATGTCCCATCTGCGGCGCCGGGCAGGACTGTTTCACTGCTCTTGAAATCAGTATGGCAGCGGCCGGGCCGGTTGCGACCGATGCCTGGCACTGCCCGGTCTGCAGCTACCTGCACCGTGCGCCGGAGCCTCCTTCGAACTGTCCGGTCTGCAGCGCCACCGGGAGCCTGTTCACGCCTTTTCACTGCGGCGCTGCATCGGTCGCATCGTCTGACGATATTCAGCGCATAGTCATACTCGGCGGCGGCATTGCCGGGTTGACTGCAGCTGCAGAGGCGCGCCGCCAGGCGCCGCACACGTCAATCACCCTGGTGTCGCGTGAGCAGTCACTCCCCTATTATCGGCTCAACCTGACCCGTTTCCTGGCCGGTGACATCTCTGAGAGTGAGCTGCAGATAGAGTCGGGACAATGGTTTGAAGAGCATGCAATTCAATACGTGCACGCTGAAGCAACGGCGCTTGACCGTGAACAAAAACAGGTTCGCCTTCGTGACGGTCGCCTGCTTGACTATGATCGTCTTGTGCTGACCAATGGCGCTCATCCGTTTATCCCGCCGTTTCCCGGCGCCACGCGTGACGGTGTGACGGTGCTGCGCACTCTCGAAGATGCCCGTGCCATCCTGCAGCGGCTGCGTCCCGGAATGCAGCTTGTATGCATCGGCGGCGGCCTGCTCGGGCTTGAAACAGCAGGGGCACTGGCCCGTCAGGGAGCAACCGTTACGGTTGTGGAGGGTTTTGCTTCACTGCTGCCGCGTCAGTTGCCGCCACGGGCAGGGAGTCTTCTGCGGCAGCGCCTGGAAGCTCAGGGGATGACAGTATTCTGCGGTGAGACCGTCAAAGAGCTGGTCGGTGATGAAAGTGTCCAGGGGGTGCTGCTGGAGAGTGGCCGGTTGCTGCCGGCCGATCTGGTGGTCGTTGCCGCGGGTGTCCGGCCGAACAGCTATCTGGCGCGGCAGGCGGGGCTGACAGTGCATCGCGGTATTGTTGTTGATGACCGCTTGATCAGCTCCGATCCGTCAATTCTGGCAGCAGGAGACGTGGCCGAACATCGGGGCATGCTCTACGGCATCTGGCCTGCCGGGTATGCTCAAGGAGCCGTGGCGGGGTGCAATGCCGGAGGCGGTACCGCTCTGTTCGGGGCTCTTGCCGCTTCGACCAGAATCAAGGTACTTGACGTCGACCTGTTCAGCTGCGGTCAGATTCACCCGGAAGATGCCAGCACGACAGTGTACGAATCAGAGCATGATGGTGTTTACCGTGCCATCTACTGCTGTGACGGTCAATTAACCGGTGCGGTGCTCTATGGAGATACCGCAGGCGCCGGTCGCTTGAAGGAAATAGTCGAAAGCGGACGTCAGATTTCAGAATTCCCGGAGCTTGCAGAGCTGTTTCCCCGCTTGGCAGCGTCGCGTGAAGAGAGGAAAAAAGTATGAGCACCACCATCATAATCGGTGTCAGCGCCTGCCTGCTCGGAGAACATGTCCGTTATGACGGCGGCCATAAGCATGATCGTTATATCACTGATACCCTGGGTGCATATTTCACCTTTGTGCCGGTCTGTCCCGAGGTCGGCTGCGGACTGCCGACTCCGCGCGAGGCGATGCGGCTTGAGGGTGATCCCGCCGCCCCCCGCCTGATGACACGGCAGAGTCGGTTTGATAAAACGGAGCAGATGCTGGCCTACTGCGCCGCAAAGATCGGCGAACTTGAGAGTGAGGATCTGTGCGGCTTCATCTTCAAAAAAGACTCCCCCAGTTCCGGCCTGTTCCGGGTCAAAGTGTACAACAATGGTCAGGCGCAGAAGGTCGGGAGCGGACTGTTTGCCGCAGCTATGGCGCGTCACTTTCCACTGCTGCCGATGGAGGAGGAGGGTCGTCTGAACGACGCCCCCATACGGGAGAACTTCATCGAGCGGATCTTCAGTTATCGCCGCTGGAAGGATTTTCTGGCGGGAACTCCGACCGTTGGTCGGCTGGTCGAATTTCACACGGCGCAGAAACTGCTGATGATGGCGCACAGTCCACAGATCTACCGCGAAATGGGGGTCCTCGTGGCGCACGGTGCTGAAGTGGCATTGGCTGAGCTGCTGCAGCGTTACGAAGAGCTGTTCATGAAAGGGCTGGCGCTCCATGCGACGGTGAAGAAGAACACCAACGTGCTGCAGCATATCATGGGCTATTTCAAACAGCAGCTTTCAGCGGACGAAAAGGCGGAACTGCTGGAGGTCATCGGCCAGTATCATGGCGGACTGCTGCCGCTCATTGTGCCGCTCACTCTGCTCAAACACCATATCAGCAAGTACGATCAACAGTACCTGAAAGGGCAGGTGTACCTCGCACCGCACCCGGCACAGCTGATGCTGCGTAATCATGTCTGAAGCAACAAAATTCCCCTGAAATCTCCTTGACAAAAAGCGGGTCGCTTATTACCTTGGCATTGTTAGCACTCTCAACAGGCGAGTGCTATTTTTCTGGGGCCTCGACATGAATATTGAACTTTCACCGCGCAGCAGACAGATACTGGAAGCAATCGTTGAGGATTATATTGCCACCGCAGAGCCGGTGGGGAGCAGTGCTGTTGCCCGTCGTCACGCCCTGACGCTGTCATCTGCCACGGTGCGCAATGTTATGGCCAATCTGGAAGAGCTGGGGCTGCTCACCTCTCCGCATACCTCGGCCGGTCGTATCCCGACGGAAAAAGCGTACCGTCTCTATGTCGACTCCCTGGTTGCGCTGCGCCAGGTCAGCCGTGAGGAAAAGCGCCAGATTATCAGCCACTGCCGTCAGGCCGGCGTCGGTTTGTCCGGTATATTGAAAGAAACCAGCCGGACGCTGTCACAGCTTTCGAACTATATGGGGATTGTCATCGCACCCAGCTTTACTGCCGATGTCTTTCGTCACATTGAATTTATCCGCATCGGGCAGCGAAAAATTCTGGCCATCCTGGTTTCCAGCAAAGGGGCGCTGCAAAACCGTCTGATTGAGACGGAGGATGACTACGCACCTGAAGATCTTGTCAGGATGGGCAATTACCTCAATGACAATATGCAGGGGATGACAATTTCTCAGGTTCGGGAGTCGATCCTCGCAGAGATGGCATCCGAGAAGGTGCAGTATGATCAGATGTTGTCCCGCGCTTTGAAGATCAGCGAACAAGCGGTACGGGATGAAGGGGATGAGATTTTTGTTGAAGGTCAGGCGCGCATCCTTGATCAACCGGAATTCAGCGATGCCGGACGGATGAAGGAAATTTACCAGGCTTTCGAGCAGAAGGGGCTCCTTGTGCAGCTGCTGTCGCGCTGCATGAAGGCTGATGGGGTGCAGATTTATATCGGAGCGGAAACTTCGCTCAGCCAGTCAGCCGGCATCAGTCTTATTACCTCCCGTTTTGTTACCAGCAGTAATACGGTCGGTATGCTCGGAGTGATCGGCCCGACCCGTATGGGCTACTCAAGCGTGATACCGATAGTCGATTATACCGCCCGGATGGTCAGCAAACTGCTCAACGAAGTATAAGCCGATACCAAATAATAACGCTATCACACATTAAAAAGGACTATTACATGGAACCAAAAGATATTGTAGACATATCGATACCTGATGCCGGGGTTGAAGAAGGCGCCACTCCTGAAACTGACGGGACGGAAAATGTGGCGACGATTGAAGAGCAACTGGCGGCAAAAGAAAAAGAGGCGCGCGAAAACTGGGATCGCTTTCTGCGCGAGCGGGCTGACCTCGAAAACTATCGTAAACGGGTCGGGCGTGAAAAGGAAGAGTTGCTCAATTACGGTAACAAATCACTCCTCGAGGAGATCCTGCCGATTATTGACAACCTGGAGCGTGCCCTTACCCATGCCTCAGAAGAGAGCCAGGGGGCGGTTGTCGAAGGTATCCGCATGACCCATGCCATGCTGCTGACGGCACTGAAAAAATTCGGAGTCACACCGGTTGAAGCGGTCGGAGCGCCGTTTGATTCAGCCTTTCATCAGGCGATGGCCCAGGTGCCGACTGATCAGCATGATCCGAATACGGTCGTTGAAGAGTATCAGAAGGGGTACATGCTGAAAGAGCGTTTGCTGCGCCCGGCGATGGTGACTGTTGCAACGCAGATAAAATAATTTTCTCCACACCTTGTTTTTTATAATAACGATGAATATCTTGCCAACAGAGTATATAAAAAGGAGGACGACACGTCATGAGTAAAGTAATTGGAATCGATCTTGGCACAACCAACTCTTGTGTATCTATTATGGAGGGTGGTGAGCCGATTGTTATAGCCAACTCTGAAGGGGGACGCACCACACCTTCGATGGTCGCCATTTCGGACAGCGGTGAACGGCTGGTGGGACAGCAGGCCAAGCGCCAGGCTGTGACCAATCCGGAAAACACCCTGTATGCGATCAAGCGCCTCATCGGGCGTAAGTTTGATTCGGAAGCGGTGCGGAAAGATATCGCCATCTCTCCGTTCAAGATTGTCAAGGCTGATAACGGCGATGCCTGGGTTGAAGTGCGCGACAAGCGCTATTCTGCTCCGGAGATATCGGCGATGATCCTGCAGAAAATGAAAAAAACCGCGGAGGACTATCTGGGTGCGGCTGTTACCGACGCTGTTATCACTGTACCGGCCTACTTTGACGACTCACAGCGTCAGGCGACCAAGGATGCCGGTAAGATCGCCGGTCTCAACGTGTTGCGTATCATTAACGAGCCGACCGCTGCTGCGCTTGCCTACGGTCTGGACAAGAAAAAAGACGAAAAAATCGCTGTATTTGACCTGGGTGGCGGTACCTTCGATGTATCCATTCTCGAACTTGGTGACGGCGTTTTTGAAGTTAAATCGACCAACGGCGATACCTTTCTCGGGGGCGAAGACTTTGACCAGCTCATTATCGACTGGATTGCCGATGAATTTAAAAAAGATCAGGGCATCGACCTTCGCGGCGACAAAATGGCGCTCCAGCGTCTGAAAGAGGCTGCCGAGAAAGCCAAGTGTGAACTCTCCAGTTCCGTTGAGACCGATATAAATCTGCCGTTTATTACTGCCGACGCCAGTGGGCCGAAGCATTTGACTCTTAAGCTTTCCCGTGCAAAACTGGAGGCCATTTGTGCCAGTCTGCTGTCAAAACTGGAAGGGCCCTGCCGTACCGCCATGAAAGATGCCGGCTTGACAGCCAGTCAGATCGATGAAGTTATTCTCGTCGGCGGCATGACCCGTATGCCGGCTGTTCAGAAATGCGTGGAAGACATCTTTGGTAAAGTGCCGAATAAAGGCGTTAACCCTGATGAAGTCGTTGCTATCGGCGCCGGTATTCAGGGCGGCGTACTGAGAGGCGACGTCAAGGACGTGCTGCTGCTGGATGTGACACCGCTGTCGCTCGGTATTGAGACGCTCGGCAGTGTCATGACCAAGCTTATCGAAAAAAATACCACTATCCCGTGCCGCAAGAGCCAGGTTTTCTCAACTGCAGCCGACAACCAGCCGGCGGTTTCAATTCACGTTCTGCAGGGCGAGCGTGAAATGGCGCGAGACAACAAGACGCTCGGCAACTTCGAACTTTCAGGTATTCCTTCGGCGCCGCGCGGTCTGCCGCAGATTGAAGTGACCTTCGACATCGATGCCAACGGTATTGTCCACGTTTCCGCCAAGGACCTCGGCACCGGTAAGGAACAGTCGATCAGCATCACCGCATCTTCCGGTCTTTCCAAGGATGAGATCGACAAGATGGTTCGTGATGCTGAGATGCATGCCGACGAAGACAAGAAAAAGCGTGAGGCGATCGAAGCGCGCAATCATGCCGACAGTATGGTCTACAGCACCGAAAAATCGCTGAAAGAGCATGGCGATAAGATAGATGCGGTAGAAAAAGGGAACATTGAGAATAAGCTGGCTGAATTGAAAAAACTGATGGAAGGTGAAGACGCTGAAGCCATCAAGAAAGGCACCGACGAACTTGCCCAGGCATCCCATAAACTGGCTGAAGCCATGTATGCCAAAAAAGAGGGCGCTGAAGGGGATGCTGCCGCGGGTGCAGACCATGCCGGCGCAGCCAAGCCGAAGGACGACAAGGTTGTTGATGCTGATTTTGAAGAAGTAAAGGAAGAGAAAAAATAGTTCCGGAGACGTTACCGGTTCAGCATCGTAGGGGCGGGTTTTTCTTCCGCCCCTACACGCTTTTCAAGATATAAAGGAACCTATTGTGGCAAACGGCGAAAAACGTGATTATTACGAGATCCTTGAAGTTCATCGCAACGCTTCCGAAACCGAGATTAAAAAAGCCTTCCGTAAGGTAGCGATTCAGCACCACCCTGACAAGAATCCGGGTGACAAGGCTGCTGAAGACCGCTTTAAAGAGGCTACCGAGGCGTATGAGGTGCTTTCAGACCCCCAGAAGCGCGCCCAGTATGATCAATATGGTCATGCCGGTGTTTCAGGCTCGGGGGGCTTTTCCTCGGGTGGATTTGGCGCCGGCACCCCGTTTGGTGACATTTTCGGCGATATCTTCGGTGATATCTTTGGTGGTGGCGGAGGTGGCGGACGTGGTCGCAGTCAGGGGCGGCGCGGCGATGATCTGCTCTATAACATGGAAATAAGCTTTGAAGAGGCTGCCTTTGGTGTTGAAAAGAAAATTGAAGTCCCTTTTGCCAAGCGCTGTGCCAGTTGTAGTGGTTCCGGAGCAAAACCGGGTACTGATCCGAGAGTTTGCCCGACGTGCCGTGGCGCCGGTCAGGTGAGATACCAGCAGGGTTTTTTCAGCGTCAGCAAAACCTGCGGCCAGTGCAACGGAGAAGGGAAAATTGTTGAAGATCCCTGTCCGGTATGCCGGGGCAAGGGGAGTACCAAAGACACGAAAACACTCTCTGTCAAGATCCCCGGCGGCGTTGAAACCGGATCCCGCCTTAAGGTTACCGGTGAAGGCGGTCTGGGTAAAGGCGGACCCAACGGTGACCTGTATGTCGCGATCAACGTTAAGGATCACCCGATCTTTCAGCGTGAGGACAACAACGTCATCTGTGAAATCCCGATCAGTTTCATACAGGCTTCGCTCGGCTGTGAACTTGAAGTCCCTACCCTGGATGGAAAAGTTGCCATGAAAATTCCTGACGGCACTCAGTCGGGAAAAATTTATCGGCTCAAAGGGAAGGGCATCCCTTCTCTCCAGGGGTATGGCCGTGGTGATCAACTGGTCGTCGTCAGGATTGAAACGCCAACAAACCTCAACAAAAAACAGAAAGAGCTGCTGGAGGAGTTTGCCAGAATCAGCGGTGAGGATGTCCATCCTCTTAAAAAAGGCTTCCTGGACAAGGTGATGGATTTCATCAGTTGATTGTGCGCGGGCATGCTCATAACGGTACCGTTTATTTGCTTGCCTAAGCAGGCAATCTATTTTAGTATTCAGGACTAAATCAGTTCGCTTTGAGAGGCAGTCCATGGAGAAACAGCATTTAATCGACAAGACAGCTGAAACTCTGCGCCCGTTTGAAACAAACAATATAATTGAGACACTGCAGCACCTGACCGTCAATCAGGTATTTGCCAATCCTGTTATCCTTATTTTAATTATTGTGATATTTTTTTATGGAGTGGTACGGCGCTCAAAGACAGTTCTACTCAGTCTGTTTTCACTCATTTGTATCGCGGTAATAATTCGTTTTGCCATGCCAACCCCTGGTGACACCCTTTCATTTCAATCATTGATGCCGTTTGTAGGAGGCGGTCTTCTGGTTGGCGGCGTGGTCATCTATTTTTCACTTATTAAAAGCGACTAGCGTTCAGACAGGATTTTAACCATGAAAATTGATAAGCGTGACTGGTTTTTTATTGCGGTGGTTGTGATAGTGCTGGGGATTTTTATTGCCATCTCCGGTAAAGAGAAAACAACACTGGTGCCCAATAATCCGATGCATAAGGTATCGTATGATGCTGCCTATAAAAATGCTCCCGGTCCTGACGCCTCACTTTTTAAGCGGGCTTTTTATAAGCCGGATAAAAAAGGTGCCGAGGTTTTTTGTGAACCGTGCCATAAAGAAAAAGGGGTGCCGTTTCCGCCGAATCATCCTGCCAAGAATCGCTGTCTGTTTTGTCATAAACTGCAAAAAACCTATTAAGACTCAGTGCTGTCCGGTTTGGTCTTTGCTGTTGCCTAAAAGTCCCCCCTCCACTTGCGGGAGGGGGTTAGGGGGTGGGGGAATTTGCCATATTTGATACTGGCGGCAACTTCACCCACCCCTCAATCCCCTCCCGTCTAGGGAGGGGAGGCATATTGCAAAGACCAAACCGGACACTACTGATTAAGACTCATTTTAAGCGGCTCCTTCCGGGTTTACGACAACAGGTGGTGCCAGTCCCGGTTCTTCCAGGCTGATCCGGCCGATTTTTCCTGCCCGCAGCTCCCGCAAAAAAGCTTCAGCAGCGCGATGTACATCAATCTCTCCGCCCGTCATCAGGCATCCGAGGCGTTTTCCGATAACCTCAAGCATGGCGGCTGGCGACTCAGGCAGCTCGGCTTGCTTGTATCGAGCCTTTAATAACTCCGGATACCTTCCCATCATATAGTCAAGCGCAAACAGTCCTACGCAGGTGTAATCAAGGGCGCTCGCTCCGATCGCTCCACTGGTTGCCAGTCGATACGCCACATTCTGGTCATCCATATTCGGCCAGAGTATGCCGGGGGTATCAGAGAGCACGATACCGTTTTTGAGGTCGATCTGTTGACCGCAGGTGGTAACGGCCGGTTTGTCCCCGACTTTAGCGATGCATTTCCCCGCCAGAGTGTTAATCAGCGTCGATTTACCGGTATTGGGAATGCCGAAGATCATGACCCGCAGCGGCCAGCCCGGTCTGCCACGATGCGGCACCGTTTTCTGGCAGATTTTCAGGAGCTGCTTTGCGTCGGCGTGGAGTCTGGCGGAAAGCGGCAGGGCGGTGACACCTGATTCCTGCTCAAAATAGCGAACCCAGGCTTTTGTGGCGGCTGGGTCGGCCAGATCATGCTTGTTCAGCACCTTGATGCAGGGCTTGTTGCGGCGCATCTCAACCAGTTGGCAATTAGAGCTTGAAGCGGGGAGGCGGGCGTCAACCACCTCGACAATCACATCAATCTTGCGGATCGCCTCAGCCATTTTTTCCTGCGCCTTGCCCATATGTCCCGGATACCATCGAATCGTCATCTGTTTTCCTTTTTAATACAGCTCATACTTCAGCAGTCGGCACTCAATCGCCCCGTTAAACAGGACATAGCGCCGGGAAGCCTTGAGGCCGATATATTTTGCCAGTTCCAGATTGCCGGTCAGGACGTAACCGGTCCAGCCGCGACACTGCTTTTTCATCACGTCGCCAATCTGGCAGTACAATTCCCGTAGATCATCCTCTTCGCCGAGGCGCTTGCCATAAGGCGGGTTGATAATGACGACTCCCTTGTCCCCCTCCGGCCTGAATTCCTGGAATGCCGCGTGAAAAAAATGAATCTGCCCTTCGAGGCCGGCTTTTGAGCAGTTCCTGCCGGCTAGCAGGAGAGCTTTATTGTCCAGATCATAACCGGTTACCAGGCCGACCGGTAACCGGCGGATGCCCGTTTCAGCCTCTGCACAGAGATCGGCCCACAACCCGCTGTCGAAGTCGAGCCAGCGTTGAAAGCCGAATTGACGTTGCAGCCCCGGCGCAATTCGAGCCGCCATAAGTGCGGCCTCAACCGGAATGGTGCCTGAACCGCACATCGGATCGGCCAGAGGGATGGTGCCATCCCAACCGGTCAGGGCGACCACTGTCGCCGCCAGTGTTTCCCGCAGTGGCGCTTCGTTACGCTCCAGCCGGTAGCCGCGACGATCAAGCGAATCACCGGAACTGTCGAGGCTGACCGTACAGCTGTTTTTATGGAGATGGACATTAATGCGCACATCAGGTGCAGTGGTATCAACATTCGGTCTGCTTCCGCATGATGCGCGAATGCGGTCAACGACGGCATCCTTGGTTTTGAGTGCCACAAAACCGGAGTGTGTCAGGGCTGAATCACGCAGCGAACAATCCACCGCGAGAGTCATATCGGGAGTAATAAGCTCGTGCCAGGGCAGTGCGAACACACCGGCATACAGCTCTGCCGGGTTTGAGCAGGGGAACAGCGCGAGCTGAACCAGAACACGGCTTGCCGTGCGAAGCCAGAGGTTTGCGCGGTAGAGTCCTGCCCGGTCGGTGGTAAAGGCAACCCCTCCCTTACCCGGTAGCGCATCGTGAATGCCGAGTGCTGCAAGTTCGGCGGCGGCGAGCTCCTCAGCGCCGCGTGGCACCGCTGCAAAGCAGTTGAGCGCACTTAAACGCTTTCCGGGCCGCAAAATATGGCTTGCTTTATCCATCACTGCCTCCTGTTTCTTGAGACCAGACAGATTCTAAAATTTTCCATGTCTCGCTTTCCGTTCCGCTGTTATCAATTATCACATTTCCATAGCGCTCTTTTTCGGCAAGAGGCATTTGGCTGGCAATTATTTTCAGCGCCTGATCGCGCGTAATGCTGTCACGCCGCATGAGGCGCTCCAGCTGAATCTCGGGCCGCAGCGTTACCACCCAGATGGTGTCGACACGGCTCTCTGCACCGGCTTCAATGAGGATCGGTGCCATATAAATCAGCCGGTCATGACCAGCGGCCGCCGCCGCAGAGATGCGTATTTCAGACAGTTTTCGTATTTCAGGATGGAGAATATTTTCGAGGAGTCGGCGCTTTTCCGGGTTTGAAAAAACCATTGAACCGAGGAGCTTCCGGTCAAGGGCTCCTTCCTGTGTCAGGACTACAGGCCCGAAACCAGCAACAATTCGATCTAACGCAGGGCTCGCCGGCACAACAACATCGCGGGCAAGCTGGTCAGCGTCTATTACCGGCACGCCCTTTTCGGCAAAGAAGCGGGCAACAGAGCTTTTTCCTGTGGCGATTCCGCCGGTTAACCCTATGATACGAATGTGTGGAGGCATTTGTTGAACACTTTTCATGCCGCATCATAGCAGAGCAAAGCGTAAAAAGACAGATTTATGACTTTAGTTGTAGGGGTAGCATGCTCTTTCCTGATTAGTTCTCATTCGTCGCTCCTGTCATTCCGGCAGGCATCTGGCCGGAATTCAACCTTAACGTTGCTGAAAACTGGATGCCGGATAGAACATTTCCGGCAAGACAGTCTATGAAGCGGAAGATTGGAACGAATCACAAATGTATTTGATTAAAATAAAAAATATGCTAGTTTACCCTCCTTTTTTACGGTAAATAATCCAGCGCCCAATGTCGTGCGCCTATTCTGGAGACACGCAATGAGTATTTCAGCGCACCCTTCCGAAATCCCCACACCTAAGCCCACTCATATCGTTGGCATTGGTGCCTCTGCAGGTGGTTTGAGCGCCCTGGAGCAATTCTTTGCCAATATGCCGGTTGACACCGGCATGGCATTTGTGGTCATCCAGCACCTCTCCCCCGACTTCAAAAGCCTCATGGACGATCTGCTGTCGCGGCATACAACCATGCCGATACACCGGGTCTCCAATGGCATAGAACTTCAGCCAAACAGCATTTACCTGATTCCCCCCAAAACACACATGACGGTACAGGAAGAAAAACTCTACCTGACTGAAAAAACTCTCAGCCGTCACATCGAACTTCCCATAGATATTTTCTTCAATTCACTGGCAGAGGATGCCGGTGAGCGGGCTGTAGGAGTTGTTCTGTCCGGGACCGGTTCCGATGGTTCACGGGGTGTAGTCTCCATAAACAAAAACGGGGGACTCGTGATTGTACAGTCACCCGAGTCGGCCCAATTCGACGGTATGCCGCGCAATGCCATTGCTACACGGATATGCGATTTTATCCTGGCGCCGGACCGGATACCCCGCATTCTGGTTGAGTATGCCATCAGCCCACTGGCGGTAAGAGCCAGAATGGATAATGAACTGGAAGTGTTCGAGGATGAAGGGGAGTACGCCGGAATTTTCGCTCTGCTGAGACGCGGCTACAACCTGGACTTCTCCAAATATAAGGGCAGCACGGTCGGCAGGCGTATCCGCAGACGCATGGAGTTTCGCCAGATTCCCGAGGTTTCCGATTATGCCACAATCGTAGCAGGCGACCAGGGCGAGCTTGATCTGCTCTACAAGGATCTGCTGATCGGCGTTACGGAATTTTTCCGTGACAAGCAGGCGTTTGATTTTCTTGAGCAGGAGGTAGTTCCGCAACTGTTCGCCAATCTGCAGCCCGGAGACGAGCTGCGCGTCTGGTCGGCTGCCTGTGCTACCGGAGAAGAAGCCTATTCTCTGGCAATCCTTCTGGCGGAAAAAGCCGAAGAGTGCGGCTTCATGCAAAAAATCACCGTATTTGCCACCGACGTGCATAAAACGTCCCTTGATTTTGCATCGCAGGGGCTCTATGACCGGTCACGTCTGACCAACGTGAGCCCGGAACGCATGGAAAGGTTTTTTAAAAAAGAGGGTGGCGACCTGTTCAGGGTGACATCGGACCTGCGGAAAATGATTATTTTTGCCCCTCATAATCTGCTCAATGATCCCCCCTTTACCCGGCTTGATCTGGTCTGCTGTCGTAATTTACTGATCTATTTTCACACTGAAGTGCAGGAAAAAGTCATCTCACTGTTTCACTTTTCCCTCAAAAAAGACAGCATCCTCTTTTTGGGAAGCAGCGAAGGACTTGGATCGTTTGTCAGCGAGTTCGAGGTGATTGCCAACCAGCATAAGCTGTTCCGCAAGATTCACGACCTCAAGCTGGCGCTCAATTTTGATGCCAACCGTTCCGAGCGGCGCCGCGAGCTGCCGATTACCGCCTTCCAGCCGGGTACCAGTCGCACCATCAGTATCGACCGCCAGGTGCTGTCGGATTATGACATCCTCCTGCGCCGGCATATGCCGCCGGGCGTCCTGGTTGACGAGAACCGCCAGATTGTTCACTATTTCGGCAACGTGGCCGAGTATCTCAAACTGCCGGAGGGGAGAACCGAAAATAACATTCTGGCACTCTGCTCGGACAACCTGCACATCGCCCTCAGTACGTCGCTGCAGAGGGCCGACTCAACCAGGCAGCACGTTATTACCCGTAACGTGCGCATTAAACGCGGTGACGGCCAATTCCTCATCGACCTGAATGTCTCGCCATTACCTGACGAGAAAAGCCACACAACCCACTACCATGTCTATTTTGAACGTGTGCGCCAGGCGGATCTGCTGCTCACGTCTGAAGCCTCCGATAATACTGAAACCACCAACTTCGATGTTGACAGCCATTTCCGCCAGCATCTGGCTGATCTGGAGATGGAGCTGCAATCGACCCGTGAAAGTCTCCAGACCACGGTCGAGGAGCTGCAGACCAGTAATGAGGAGCTGCAGGCGACCAACGAGGAACTGCACTCGGTCAACGAGGAGCTCTATTCCGTGAATTCGGAGTTTGAGCGGAAGAACATGGATCTGAGACAGCTCAATAATGACCACGAAAATCTGCTGGCAAGTACCGACATCGGCACGGTGTTTCTTGATCGCGAACTTCGTATCCGCAAATACAGCCCGGCCATTGCCGCCTTCTTCAAGCTCATGCCGCAGGACATCGGCCGCCCCATCGATCATATCGCCTATCATCTCTCCCGGCAGGATGAGATGCTGGCTGATATCAGCCGGGTGCTGGTCAGTGGTGTTGCCATCGAACAGGAAGAACAGACCCGAGATAACCGCTGGCTGCTGAAGCGTATTTTGCCGTTCCGGACTGAAAGCGGCCAGGTTGAAGGTGTTGTCATAACCTTTACTGACATCACATCAATCAAGGCTAACGAGTTGAAGGTGCTGCGACTCAATGAAGAGCTGGAGCAGAAGGTCGAGGAGCGCGTCGCCGAGCTGAAACAGGAGATACAGGAGCGAATTCACGCCGAGGAAGCACTGAAGGAACAGGAAATGTTTGTCCGTTCCACCATCGACGGATTGAGCGCCAATATCTGTGTCATTGATTCTCAGGGAAAAATTGTTATTACCAACCGTTCCTGGAATATCTTTGCCGCCGAGAACAGTGCTGCTGAAGGAACCTTTGGCGAAGGAATCTGCTATCTGGAATCCTGCACAGCGGTCACCGCAGAAGAACAGTCTGAAGTTGAAGAATTCCGCACGGGCATCAGAGCGGTGCTCGCCGGTGAGCGGAGCGAATTTGTCAAGGAGTATCCCTGCCATTCGCCTGATTGCGAACGCTGGTTTATCTGCAGAGCCAATACCTTCTCCGTTTCGGGAAAAACGTATGCGGTGATTTCTCATGAGAATATTACGGATCGGAAAAAAGTTGAAGTTGAGCAGATGCGCAATCAGGAGCGTCTGGAAAGCCTTGTCAGGGTTTCACAATATACCTCGAAGAACACCCAGGAGTTGCTTGATGCAGCCCTGGATGAAGCGATTACCTTAACCCGCAGCAAGATCGGGTATATCTATTACTACTCTGAAAAGGCCCGGGAGTTTACACTGAATACCTGGTCGAGAGATGTCATGAAAGAGTGCAGCGTCATGAACCCCCAGACCTGCTACGAACTGGATAAAACCGGGGCCTGGGGTGAGGTGGTGCGTCAGCGGGGACCAATTATCCTCAATGATTTTCAGAGTCATAATCCCCTGAAGAAAGGTTACCCCGAGGGGCACGCGCACTTGACCCGTTTCCTCTCCATTCCGGTTTTTGATAACGAGAAGATCGTCGCGGTCGTCGCGGTTGCCAACAAGGAAAACGACTATACCCAGACGGATGTTCTCCAGCTTACGCTGCTGATGGCCTCAGTCTGGCGCATGACGGAACGGCTGCGCATAGAGGAGTTTCAAACTGCCAAAGAAATTGCCGAGAATGCAAATCGAGCGAAGAGTGCATTTCTTGCCAACATGAGCCACGAGATTCGTACACCGATGAACGGCGTTGTGGGGATGGCCCAGCTTCTCGGTGATACCGCCTTGAATGACGAACAGCGCGAATATCTTGAAATAATCCTGTCATCTTCCAATAGTCTCCTCCATCTCATCAATGATATCCTTGACCTGTCCAAGATTGAAGCCGGAAAAATTGAACTGGAAACCACTGCCTTTGATCTCAGGAACAGTATTAACGATGTCATCAAAACCCAGTTGTCAATTATTCATGCAAAAGGACTCAAAATACGTACTGACATACCTGATGCCATGCCGGCATTCTTTAAAGGCGATCAACTGCGCCTGAAACAGATTCTGCTCAATATTATCGGTAATGCCATCAAATTTACCAGTGAAGGGAGTATTACGGTTTCCGTTGCTTCAGAAGCTCTCAAAGACGGGATGACACTCTTGACATTCTGCGTAACTGACACCGGTATCGGCATAGAGCAGGATGCCATTGAGCGGATCCTTGCGCCATTCACTCAGGCAGATGCCTCAACGACACGGAAATTCGGCGGTACCGGCCTCGGATTATCAATCAGCATGCGACTTGTCAAGCTGATGGGTGGAAAAATCCGGGTTGAGAGCAGCAAGGGGGTCGGGAGCTCTTTTTACATTGAGGTGCCCTTGTGCGAGAATGATGATGCTGAAGAGCAACGTATAGCGCCGTTACAGCATCGGGAAATCCGGCCGGGGCAAAAGCTTCACATTCTTATAGCTGAAGACAACGAGGAAAACCGAAAAACCGCAGCATTCATTATTTCAAAATACGGCCATACCATGGAAATTTGCGCAAACGGCACTGAGGTTGTCGAAAAATTCAGGAATAGCACCTTTGATGTCATCCTGATGGATATTGAAATGCCGGGTATGGATGGGATTGCAGCCGCCAGATGCATACGTGAAGCTGAACAAGAAGGAGAACGCTGTACTCCCGTCATTGCCCTGACAGCTCATGCGTTAAAGGATGATCAGAGTCGGTTGCTCAGCCTCGGTTTTGACGGATATGTAGCAAAACCTGTTAACATTCATCACCTTTTCAAAGAAATGAAGCGCTGTCTGCATAGCACCGCCGACATTGCCGGCCCTGCGGAAGAGGACGCTTCTCATGAGCCTCAGCCAGTTGACAGGGAAAAGCTTGCCGGCCTCCTGCAGGAGATGGAAAAGCTGTTGCAGCATAATGATATGAGCGTACTGGACAGAACTGGCGAGATAGCAAGCCTGATCCCTGAGAAGAACCTTTCAGAATTGCTGAGCCGGCAGATCAGGCTCCTTGACTTCACCGGGGCATTACAAAGCGTTGAAACGATTTACGAAACATACGAAATTCTCCGTTGAACGTTTCAGACTATTCATGTAACCGAGGATTTGCCGTGGAAAAGAAAACCATTCTGATTGTTGATGATTCACCCGAAAACCTGACGGTTCTCTATAAAATTTTGCGCGATGACTACAAAGTTGTTGGTGCCGGCAGCGGTACCGAAGCTCTCAGATTGGTGGCTGCGAGCAAACCGGATATGATCCTTCTCGATGTTATGATGCCGGATATGAACGGCTTCGAGGTGTGCAGCATCATCAAGGGGCAGGCTGCACTGAAAGAAATCCCGATAATCTTTATTACCGCGCTGTTAGAAGAGGCCGACGAGGCCCGGGGCTTTAAAGCCGGCGCCGTTGACTACATTACGAAACCGTTCAAGCCCTCCATCCTGAAACATCGTATAAGTACCCACCTTGAAGTGAAATTACAAAAGGATTTATTGCGGGAAAGCGATGAGCACCACCGTGCCATACTGCACACGGCAATGGACGGAATCTGGCTGACGGATATTCAGGGACGCTTTCTGGAGGTCAATGAAACGTATTGCCGCATGAGCGGCTATCGTTCAGCAGAGCTGTTGTCCATGGGTATTTCTGATGTAGAATCAAAAGAATCAGCGCATGAAACTGCACTGCACATTGCCCGGATAATAGAACAGGGTGAAGGGCGTTTTGAATCTGTCCATCATCGCAAGGACGGTACACCATTTGATGTCGAAGTCAGTGCCCAGTACCGACCGGTA
The DNA here is from genome assembly GCA_013349405.1 of Desulfuromonadales bacterium. GTDB lineage: Bacteria > Desulfobacterota > Desulfuromonadia > Geobacterales > Pseudopelobacteraceae > JACRCG01. Next base: position 36,818 of record DUZS01000016.1, read on the forward strand.
AATGGTGGACAGTTTGTAGTTTTCATCCATGACGTAACCAGGCGTAAGCAGGATGAAAAAGAGCGGCAGTTACTCGAGCAGCAGTATCACCAGGCCCAGAAGCTGGAAAGTCTCGGGGTGCTGGCGGGGGGGATTGCCCATGATTTTAATAATATCCTGACGGTCATCATTAACACTTGTTATGTTGTGCAGACGCAACCGCAGAGGGCGGCAGATTTACTGCCCAAAATTGATGAAGCAGCGCAACGTGCCGCTGACCTCTGTCGCCAGATGCTTGACTACGCCGGTAAATCAATGATGAATATGCAGCTGAACAATATGGCAGAACTGGTGGATGGCGTCGTCAGGATGCTGAGAGCGACCATCAATGAGAATGTGGAGATAGTTTCCAATCTCTCCGAAGATTTACCTGCCATTGAGGGCGCTGCCAGTCAGCTGAACCATGTTGTCATGAACCTGATTACCAATGCTTCTGAGGCAATCGGTGATGCGTCCGGTACGATTCAAGTGTCGCTGGGGCGCTGTGAAATCAGCGCTGAGCAAGCCATTCAAGACCATCTCGGTAACGTGATACCAGTTGGATGGTACGCGTGTCTCGAAGTTGCTGACAATGGCTGCGGCATGGATGAAGACACCCGAAAGCGACTCTTTGAACCGTTCTTCTCAACGAAGTTCACGGGACGGGGCTTGGGTATGTCGGCAACGCTGGGAATTATTAAGGCACATCATGGTGCTCTGCAGTGTTCGAGCCAACCAGGCCTCGGTACATCCTTCAAGGTTTACCTGCCACTACCAAAAGAATGAAAACTACGCCGGGATTGATGGTTTCATGTCGCACCAGCTCAATGGCGGGGTAGCCGGACGGATGCGCAAGAGGTGCAGAAATGGATAAGATTTCACCACCCTCCCTTTTTGATCAGTTGCGTTCAGCAACCTGGCACCGCCATGAGAATCTGGAAAAGCTCCCCTTTGTCCTGGCTTTGATGGCAGGCACGCTCCCCCTGCAAAGCTACATCGCACAGTTGCGCGGATTGACTATCTGTTTCGCAAGCATCGAGAATGCTTTGCCGACACTGCCGGAAGCAATGGCAGAACGCCTGAGGCCTTTTATATCAAGGCGCTTTTTAATGCTTTGTGACGACCTCTCATTCTTTTCGCCGCGTATGATTCCCGACATCCTGCCGGCGATCAAATGCGCGCTTGATGCGGCAGTTCGGATACGTCAGGCTGATCCGGGAAAACTGCTCGGTTACCTGTATGTCCTGCAGGGAACCATACGCGGCAATCAGGCCCATCTGTCTGACATAATCAGGTGTTTCACACTGGATGACGAGGGGACCTTTTTCTATCAGGGCTATGGCTCCGGCACGGACACCGTTTGGCATGAGTTCCGGTCGCTCGCAAACGGCGCAGCTCCTGCCATGACCCCTCAGGCAATTCTCGGGGCGGAGGAAATGTACGACTTCATGGAGTGCTTTCATACGCTGCTCTACCCGTTAGCGGAGGCTGGCAGCGGTTTCACTGCAGCGGGGCTGAATCCCGAAGCGGGTGATCATCCGGTGCCGCAGGACCCGGAAATACTCGAGGCAGCCATCCGGGCCGGCAAAAGATGCCGGAATGAATTTTCCTATTATGAGAGGCGCTATGGGGAGAGGGGACGTCGCTTTACCGACAGTGATGTTGCCTGGCTTGCAGCGCTGGTTACCCTGGATGCGGATGTCATTCTTGAACAGGTTCTCTGGCTCGGCAGAGTGCTGTCGGTGCGCGGTATGCCTGTCATGTTGCTGGAGCGGCAGCTTGAATTGCTGTTCGAAGAGTTGGCTGCTCTTGACAGGCAGCCAACTCTTGATAGTCTCCAGAACGCACTCGAAAAGTTGAGACAGCAACGGCAGCGACTGGCAGAGCAGAATCGCATTACCGCCGTCAGTGATGCGCTGACGGAAAAGCTCCGTCATATTACATTTCCTGATTTGCCGGTTGTTCTGATTGCAGCGCATCTCGATATGCGGAGCGGTATTCCGGAATGCCGGGCATCGCTGTTTTTTTGGCTTGTTGATGCGGCAATTCTGAATAAAACCGAGATTGATGATGTTTGTGGCCTTCTTGCAGACCTTTGAGCGTGTGACCCGCCACTGTTGAGAATTGCTGGAACTCTAAAATTGGCGAAAGGATGTTGAACAGATTCCTTTACCGCGTCATGAGGTGCCGGTCGGGCTTGTTCAGCATGGATTGACACATAAATCTATAACTTAGTTGGATTACATAAATTATCTTCGCTTCTCGCCGCTCTGCCACAATTTTTACAAACATGCTGCGCATCTTTTACCAGCTTCTTAACTTTTTCAAGATCATCCTTCAACTGGCAAATATGTTTGTCATGTCCTTCTCTGCAATTTCCCATAGTTTATCACCTCTCTTTGGTATATTTGCCATAAACATAGCATTTTAGTATTAAATGAGCAAGATGAGTTGAGAGACTATTCGCTGCCGTGAATCCGGCAGCGGAATGTCCTTCAGGATTTCCCCGGCAATCCGTCATACTGACAGGCCTCAAAACAGAGCTTCCGGGTGGCCGCCCCCCACGGTTTGCGCTGCGCAATCAGTTCCAGTAACAACAGACCGTCGTTAACCAGGCGCCCCCCCATCACATGCACCCCGCAGGCAAAGAGAGGATCTGGAAAATAGCCGGCCGTCGGCCCCAGCACCGAAATATGCTCGGCTGTACGACAGTGCAGCAACACCTCTTCAATGGTTCCGTTCTGCACGGTTGTACCGGTACACAGCACCTTGTTGCAGCGATTCAGCGCCGTCACATCCAGGGTCACAGGAAGCGTCGGGTAACGCTCAATGAGTTGGGGATTTCTCTCAATGATGGTCAGTTCGGTATCGGTGTTGCGAAGATATTTGAGAAGGGGCGGAAAGAAACCGACCATCCCCACCCGGTCTCCAGCCCTGATCTGCATAAGTCCGAGAGAGTCGGTGGCGCTTCCGGGTGTGTTCCCGGTGAGTCGCATCACCTGCTGGCAAATGGCGTTTATCGCCGCCAGCCCCAGCATGGCGCCGATGGGATCGCTCTCACCGAAGGTCTCAACATAGCGCTCAGGGCGGGTGCCGATAAAATTATCCGGCATCAAGGCCCTGTAGTCAGCACCGCGGTTGTCGGGAATAAGTACGTAACTTATCCCCCCGGCGCCCCCCTCCAGGGTCATAGCCATAAATTCACACTCCTTGGGCTGCCCTCCGGGGAAAAAGGGGGGGAATACGATCCCGGCAATCTTCGGAACGGGGAAGCGGGCTGAAAGTTTCAGCGCCATATCCCGCAATTCGGTCATGATACTCATCGGTACTCCTCTCTGGCGGGCCACCACTCAATTTGACCCGTCTTGGCGTGTTCCCTCAGCGATTCGGCGAAAGCCTGTAACGATATGTCGTCCATATCAACATCCTCCAGCAGATGCCACCTCTGCAATCTCTTCGTCACCATATCCAGCTTCACAGAGTAGTTCTCAAAACAGAATGCCACTGGGCCACAATCCATGAAACTGACACTATTTTCAATTACAATCTGTGCATGCAGTTTCAAATAAATGAATTGAAAGCCGCTCAGGGCATAAACTGAGGCAAGATAACGTACGTTAACGCAGGATCTGAACCAATCGCTTACCAGCGGTACTGTGGCACGATTCACGTTAACAGCAGAGCAGCTGCCCGTACTCCCCAGGCCCGCTGACGTTTTGGCACTTCCTGTGAGAGAAGGTACCGGTACTTCCTCAATAACCTCATTGTTTTCTGAATATCCACCCCGTACCGGCACCATCGGTTTTCCACTTCGATTTTGGGTAAAGTCCTGCCCCCATACATTTTTTTCTCCGGTTTTAGCAATCATGCCTGCACAGCAGACGTGTTTAATGAGGAGTCTTTCCAATGGATTATATGCCTGTAATCTGGTATGGGTACGCCAGTTAATTTTACCCATTTCTACAAAAACTCAAATCAGATATCCAGATTGGAACCGCATGTTTGAACAAGCATTTAAGAATATAGACGACGTTCTCTGGAAAGAGGCCGGTTGCGGTAGTGAGTTGGATTATGCAGAGCAGACTTCATGGTTGCTGTTCCTGAAATACCTTGACGGGCTGGAGCAGGACAAGTCAATGGAGGCCGCACTGGAGGGGAAGCAGTACACCTATATCCTCGATGAACCGTACCGCTGGGAGAGTTGGGCGGCACCAAAGACAGTAGACGGTAAGCTCGACCACAACAAGGCACTGACCGGCGATGACCTGCGGGACTTTGTAGACCGCAAGCTGTTCCCCTACCTGCACGGCTTCAAACAGAAAGCCAGTGGCCCGAACACCATCGAATACAAAATCGGTGAGATATTCGGGGAGATCAAAAACAAGATACACAGCGGCTACAACCTGCGGGAGATCATCGACCATATTGATGAACTCCGATTCCGCTCCCAAAACGAGAAGCACGAACTCTCCCACCTCTATGAAGCCAAGATCAAGAACATGGGTAACGCTGGCAGAAACGGCGGCGAATATTACACCCCCCGTCCGTTGATCCGTGCCATTGTTCAAGTGGTGAAACCGGAGATCGGCAAGCGTATCTATGACGGTGCGGTTGGTTCGGCTGGCTTTTTGTGCGAGGCGTTCGACTACCTGAAAGCACAACCCAACCTGACCACCGACGACATGAAAATTCTGATGGAGCGTACCTTCTACGGCAAGGAGAAGAAGTCACTGGCGTATGTTATCGCCATTATGAACATGATACTTCACGGCATAGAGGCACCCAACATTATTCACACCAACACGCTTGCCGAGAACCTTGCAGACGTTCAGGAGAAAGACCGCTTTGACATCATTCTGGCAAATCCCCCCTTCGGTGGCAAGGAGCGGAAGGAGGTACAGCAGAATTTCCCGATCCGTACCGGCGAGACTGCTTTCCTGTTCCTTCAGCACTTTATCAAAATGCTCCGTGCCGGTGGTAGGGCTGGTGTGGTTATCAAGAACACCTTTCTCTCCAACACTGACAATGCCTCTGTGAGTCTGCGGAAATTGCTGCTGGAAAGCTGTAACCTGCATACCGTCCTTGATTGTCCCGGTGGTACGTTCCAAGGTGCGGGAGTCAAGACAGTAGTGCTGTTCTTCGAGAAGGGATCACCCACCCGTAAGGTCTGGTACTACTCACTTGATCCTGGCCGCAACATGGGCAAGACCAATCCGCTGAATGATGCTGACATGGTTGAGTTCATCGAACTGCAAAAGACCTTTGCCGACTCACCTAAGAGCTGGAGTGTGGATGTCACAGGTATCGACACAACCACCTATGATCTGTCAGTAAAGAACCCTGACGGCGGCGAGGTAATCACTCACCGTACTCCGCAGGAGATCATGGATGAGATAGCTGCACTGGATGCAGAGAGTGCGGATGTGTTACAAAAAATAAGGAGGCTTTTATAAGTCCTATAGGACCTATATGACCTATGAATAACCAAAATTCTTCCATAATCCTGCCTCACGGCAACTATCAAGAACTGCTTTCCTATCAGAAATCAGAGGTGATTTACGATCTGACGTTCCGGTTTTGCGAGAAGCATCTGAAGAGAGGTGACCGCACCATAGATCAGATGGTGCAGGCGGCCCGTTCCGGCAAGCAGAATATTGTTGAAGGGAGCAAGGCATCCGGCACCTCCAAGGAAATGGAGATCAAGCTGACTAACGTGGCGCGGGCCAGTTTGGAAGAGCTGCTGGAAGATTATCGGGATTATCTGAGGGTGCGGGATTTGAAGATTTGGGAGAAGGGCACCAAGGAAGCGCAGTATGTCAGAAAACTGGGTAATAAGTCCCATACGACGTATGAGACCTATAGGGAATTTGTTGATACAAGGTCTGCCGAGGTGGTTGCCAACATCGCAGTTTGCCTGATTCATCAGGCAAATTATCTGCTGGACCAGCAGATACGGCGGCTGGAGAAGGATTTTCTAAAAGAGGGCGGCCTGCGAGAGAGGATGACCAAAGCCCGGTTGCAGGCGCGAGATCAGCAACGCTTGGATGAGCGGAGGAAGAGATGATTGGAAGACTCGTAAAGTCAGGATGGGAAACAAAAGCACTTGGGTCTGTCTCCGCTATTAACTACGGCTATACAGAAAGCGCATCCAGTGAACCTATCGGCCCACGTTTTCTCCGAATTACTGATATTCAAAACGACCAAGTAAATTGGGAGAGCGTTCCTTACTGCAAAATCAACTCTCCTGATCTGCCAAAGTTTCGGCTAGTGACTGGTGATATTGTCTTTGCACGAACTGGTGCAACGACAGGTAAAAGCTACCTTGTTGCTAATCCGCCCGAAGCGGTGTTTGCGTCATATTTGATTCGTCTGCGGTTATTGGATAATAATTTATTACCCGAGTTTGTTTTTCTTTTTTTTCAGACGGCAGGATATTGGAAATCAATAAAAGATGGTGTTGCGGGAAGTGCGCAAGGTGGGTTTAATGCATCAAAACTGGCTGCATTAAAAATCACCATTCCCCCTATTTCAGAACAGCACCGTATCGTCACCATCCTCAACGAAGCGTTTGACGGCATCGCTACCGCCAAAGTCAACGCCGAAAAGAAACTTGCCGCACTGGACGCACTGAAAAAGTCACTCCTCGATCAAGCCTTCACGGGGGCGTTATGACCAACAAACCGGCGATACAAACTGCAAGCCAGTTTCTGGTGTACCGGACCGAAGACGGCAAACTGAAAATAGATGTGCGCTTTGAAGGGGAAACGGTCTGGCTTTCCCAGCAGCAGATGGCGGAGCTGTTGCAAACAACCAAGCAGAATATAGGCATGCATATCAGAAACGCTTTTTCCGAAGGAGAGTTGCGGGAGGATTCAGTTGTAAAGGAATCCTTTACAACTGCCGCCGACGGTAAAAACTACGCAACAAAATTTTACAACCTGGATGTGATAATCTCCGTGGGTTATCGGGTGAAATCGCTTCGTGGCACCCAGTTCCGCATCTGGGCCACTCAACAGTTGCGTGAATACATCGTAAAGGGCTTCGTTCTTGATGACGAACGCCTGAAAAACCCTGACCAGCCTTTCGACTATTTTGAGGAACTGACGCGCAGGATTCAGGACATCCGCACCTCTGAGCGGCGGTTCTATCAGAAAATTACCGATATCTATGCCACCAGCATTGACTATGACCCTACACAGGAAATCAGCATTGATTTCTTCAAAACGGTTCAGAACAAGGTACATTGGGCAATTACCGGACAGACCGCCGCAGAGATTGTCCATAACCGGGTTGATGCCACCAAACCGAACCTGGGACTGACCAACTGGCGCGGAGCGGTGATACGCAAACAGGATGTCGGCATTGCCAAAAACTACCTTTCCGAACCGGAATTGGCGGCGCTCAACAATCTTGTGGAACAATACCTCGTCTTTGCCGAAGGGCAGGCCATGCGGCGCGTCGCGATGTATATGGCGGATTGGGTCAAGAAGCTGGATGGTTTTCTAACGCTCAATGATCGTGATATTCTCACCCATACCGGGCGAATCTCTCATGAGATGGCGCAAGCAAAGGCTGAAATTGAATACAGTAAGTTCAAGACTTTGGCCATCGCAGATATCCGACAGGTTGACGAAGATTTTGAACGTGCCGTGCAGGCGTTGCCAAAGCTGTCAAAAGCAAAGGCTCCAAAGAAAGTAAAATAAGCCAGAACTGTTGTAACCGGTTGCCACCTAGATTCTAAAAAGTCCCCCCGCCCCTTGCGGGAGGGGGTTAGGGGGTGGGGGAAGTTGCCATGAAACAGCGTCATTCCCTGCAGAACTATGCGATCGAATTAAGAAACAATGCTACTGACGTTGAACGCCTGCTCTGGAGGCGATTAAAAAACAGTCAGCTTGAAGGTGTCAAGTTTCGCAGGCAGCAACCGATTGAAAGGTGCATCGCCGACTTTATCTCATTTGAAAAAAAGATTGCCATTGAGCTTGATGGTGGACAGCATTCAGAGAATATATGCTACGACACAGAGAGAGATGCCTGTCTCAAGGCAAATGGCTTTACCGTATTACGATTCTGGAACAACGAAGTAATTGAAAATATTGATGGGGTGCTTGAAGTTATCCGGGAACATTGCCTGAAAGTGAATCACCCCACCCCCCGGCCCCCTCCCGCAAGGGGCGGGGGAGGAAATGCCCAAACTTTAAACCGGTGACTAATTGTCACCAGTTGAAAATGCCAAAAGGTAACACCACCCATGAACGAAGCCGAAACCAGAGCCGAACATATTGACCCCGCCCTTAAAGCTGCTGGTTGGGGTGTGGTCGAGGGCAGTCGTATCTGTCGGGAGTATCCCATTACTCTTGGTCGTATCGAAGGTCACGGCAAACGTGGTAAGGCTCTAACGGCTGACTATGTGTTGGAGTACCGCAATACCAAGCTGGCGGTGATAGAAGCGAAGGCATGGGATAAACCGCTGACTGAAGGTGTCGGGCAGGCCAAGGATTATGCCGGTAAACTGGAAATACGTTTCACCTACTCCACCAACGGACAGGGTATCTATAGCATTGACATGGAAACCGCCGTTGAAGGGGAGTTGTTACAGTACCCCACACCGGATGAACTCTGGAACCTCACCTTTGCCACCCAGAACGCATGGCGTGACCGCTTCGCCACTGTACCGTTTGAAGATCGAGGTGGTTACTTCCAAGGGCGTTACTATCAGGACATAGCCATTGAACGAGTGTTGGAGGCTATTACCGACAATCAGCAGCGCATATTGCTAACGCTGGCAACCGGAACCGGCAAGACCTTCATCGCCTTCCAGATTGCTTGGAAACTGTTTCATAGCCGCTGGAACCTGACCGACTGGAAAAAAGAGGGTGAACCGACCCGCCGACCACGTATCCTGTTTCTGGCTGACCGTAACATTCTGGCAGATCAGGCATACAACGCTTTTTCCGCCTTTCCCGAAGATGCCCTGATTCGCATTGCACCTGACGAAATCAAGAAAAAAGGTAAAGTTCCCAAGAACGGCAGTATCTTCTTCACCATCTTCCAGACCTTTATGAGCGGGTATGGCGACACCCCGTATTTTGGCGACTATCCTTCTGACTTCTTTGACTTCATTGTAATTGACGAATGTCACCGTGGCGGCGCCAACGACGAGAGTAACTGGCGCAGTATCATGGATTACTTCGCCCCCGCTGTTCAACTCGGTCTGACTGCCACCCCCAAACGCAAAGACAACGTGGATACCTACGCCTATTTCGGGGAACCGGTCTATATCTACTCGCTGAAGGATGGTATCAATGACGGCTATCTCACGCCGTTCCGGGTGAAGCAGATTTCCACCACGCTGGATGAGTATATCTATGTACCTGATGACAAAATCGTGGAGGGTGAAATAGAAGCAGGCAAGGTCTATGAGGAATCTGACTTCAACAAGATTATCGAGATCAAGGAGCGGGAAAAGAAGCGGGTTGAGATATTTATGTCGCAGATCAACCAGAGTGAGAAGACTATTGTTTTCTGTGCAAATCAGCCTCATGCGCTGGCAGTACGTGACCTTATCAATCAGATTAAGACCAGCACCGACCCGAACTATTGCCAACGAGTAACGGCGCACGACGGCAAGCTGGGCGAACAGCACCTACGGGATTTTCAGGATAACGACAAGAATACCCCCATTATCCTTACTACATCTCAAAAACTCTCTACCGGCGTTGACGCTCGCAATATTCGCAACATTGTACTGATGCGCCCGATCAATTCCATGATTGAGTTCAAGCAGATCATCGGACGTGGCACACGGTTGTATGACGGCAAGGAGTACTTCACCATTTATGACTTTGTGAAGGCGCACCACAAATTCCTTGACCCGGAGTGGGACGGGCCACCGCAAGAGCCGGAAGACTGTCCTAAATGTGGTTGTCATCCCTGCCTGTGCGAAAAACCGGAGCAGAAGCCATGCAAGATATGTGGAGAGATGCCCTGTGTCTGTATGAAACCAGAACCGGAGCCGTGTCCTGTGTGTTGTCAGCGACCTTGTATCTGTAAGAAGAAAGCAAAGATAAAGCTGGCTGACGGCAAAGAGCGAACCATTCAGCACATGATTATGACGAGTTTCTGGCACCCTGACGGTACGCCGATGTCGGCGCAGCAGTTCATGGAGATGCTGTTCGGCAAGCTGCCCGAGTTTTTCAAGGATGAAGAGGAACTACGCAACCTATGGAGCCGACCGGATACCCGCAAGAAACTGCTGGAGGGGCTATCTGAAAAGGGATTCGGCAAGGATCAACTGTCAGAAATGCAGAAGATTATTGATGCAGAGAAAAGCGACCTGTTCGACGTGCTGGCGCATGTTGCCTATGCCGCACTGCCACTGAGCAGGGAAGAGCGCGCAGCAAAGGCCAGAGTCATCATTACGCAGCACTTCACCAGCAAGCTACAGGCCTTCCTTGGTTTTGTACTGGCACATTATGTGGAAATTGGCGTGGATGAACTTGATCAGGCCAAAGTTACACCACTTCTGAAGCTGAAGTATCATGACTCTATCCCAGATGCGATTGCCGACTTGGAGCATACTCCCAGCGAGATTGGCCAGGCGTTTGCGGGATTTCAGAAGTATCTGTATTAGGGACAGTTGGTGTAAGAGGCATCAGCAGCACGTTACAGCAAAAGTGCGGAAGGAATGGGGGAAGGAGGTCCCGCAAATTCAGAGCAACGAACAAAGGGCTTACAGATTGTCTCTGTAAACCCCTGTTTTTACTGGTGCCCGAAGCCGGAATCGAACCGGCACAGCTTTTCAGCCGAGGGATTTTAAGTCCCTTGTGTCTACCAGTTCCACCATTCGGGCAGAATTCCCGGCCGACTTGAAATCAGCAGTTGACACGTTCCTTAAGCTCTTTGCCCGTTTTAAAAAACGGGGTTTTCTTGAAAGGGATACGCACCACCTCGCCACTTTTCGGGTTTCTTGCTTCCCTGCCAAGGCGCTCGCGAATGGTAAAGCTGCCAAACCCGCGAATTTCCACTTTATCACCAGACGTAAGTGCTTCTTCAATTGAATCGAAAACCGTGTTTACGACAATTTCGGAAACTTTGATATTTAACATTCCGTGCGACAGAACAACTTTTTCGATGAGCTCACTTTTGGTCATACATAACCTCTGGGACGAAATAAAAATTAATTTGATCTATTGTTTAAGCCCTGTTTCAGCAAATCGCCAAACGTTGACGTTGATTCACCCTGTGAACCCAGGAACTGTTCAAAATCAGCTTTTTCCACCGCAACATGCATCGATTTTATCGACAGGGATATGCGACGTTCTTTGGAATCGCAGCTTAAGACAACTGCATCAAGAGTATCGCCGATTTTTGCAAATTCTTTTGCGGAGGCAATTTTTTCACGAGAGAGTTCAGACACATGAATCAAGCCTTCAATCCCCTCCTCGAGCTCTACGAAAACGCCAAAGTCAGTCAAAGAGGTTACTTTTCCGTTCACAACTGCGCCGGTACGATATTTATCCGGAGCCAGGCTCCATGGATCCGGCTCAAGTTGTTTGATACCGAGGGAAAGTCGCTCATTCTCAACATCAACCTTCAGGACGACAGCCTGCACGAGGTGCCCTTTTTCATAGACATCACCCGGATGTTTAATGCGCTTTGTCCATGACATATCTGAAACATGCACCAGGCCATCAATACCGTCTTCAATGCCGATAAACATCCCGAAATCGGTCATGTTCTTTATTAAACCTTCAATTCTGGTGCCAATAGGATACTTTTCGGCGATTGTTGCCCAGGGGTTTTCCGAGACCTGTTTCAGTCCCAAAGAAATTTTACGATTCCCCATATCAATGCCAAGAACAATGGTCTCAACTTCTTCACCAATAGTCAGAACATCTGCAGCACGTCGAATCCGCTTTGTCCATGACATTTCAGAAACGTGAATAAGGCCTTCAACTCCCTCTTCCAGTTCGACAAATGCACCATATTCCATCAAGCTGACGATCCTGCCGCGAACGCGCACACCAATCGGAAATTTGGCAGGCACATCAAGCCACGGATCAGCAAAAGTCTGTTTGACCCCGAGAGATATTTTCCCTTTGGCACGGTCAAATTTGAGAATTTTTGCGGTAATCTGTTGTCCCGGCTTGAGAACATCGGCCGGTTTGCCAACTCTGCCCCAGGAAAGGTCGGAAACGTGGAGTAAGCCGTCAACACCGCCTAAATCAACAAAAGCTCCATAGTCGGTAACATTTTTAATCGTGCCTTCAATGATTTGACCTTCTTCGAGTTTTTCAAGGGTTACGTCACGAATTGCGGCACGCTCTTCCTCAAGCACGGCGCGACGGGACAATACTATATTGTCACGGCGCTGATTAATTTTTATAACCTTGAAGCGCGCTTTCAAACCGTTATAGCTCTCTGAGTCAGATGAAGGGCGGATATCAACCTGTGATGAGGGCAGAAACGCCTGTACCCCACCAATATCAACAGTAAAACCACCGTTTACTTTACCGGTGACAGTGCCTTCAATGACGCCACCTTCCTGGCAGGCATCACCGATCTTATCCCACGCGGAAAGATAGTCTGCCTTCTTTTTTGAGAGTACGTAGCCTTTTTTTCCGTCCTGACGAGTCATCAGAACACGAATCTTGTCGCCAGCCTGCACGGTTAGTTGCCCATCCGCATTGCGAAACTCTCCAAGTGGAACGTGCCCTTCAGATTTCAGACCGATATCAACGAGGACCGTATCTACGTCCACGCGCACAACAGTTCCCTCTATGATTTTATCCCGTTCGGGACGATCTTTTAAACTTTCAGTGAAAAGCGCTTCAAATTCACTGCTTTGCTGATCGCCGTCGAGTTCCTCATTTTCTTCTCCGGCAGCGTCAAGCTTTTTGAAATTCACCATTACTCCATACCCCCTGAACATTTATCGTTCTTCCTTTTTTATTAAGCGTGGTAATGTATCAATAAGCACGCAATATTTCAATCGCTTTTATTCAATTGCCCAATTTTATTCAAAACTTCATCAATTATCCACTTTGGGGTCGAGGCACCAGCTGTCACCCCAACCTGATCAACGCCGGCGAACCAGGCAGGATCAATTTCAGAAGCTGTTTCAATATGGTAGGAATGCGGTTGAATTTCAGCACAGACTTCAAGCAGGCGACGGGTATTTGCGCTGTTGAAACCACCTATGACCAGCATGCATCCAACACGGCCCGCCAGCTCTTTTGCCTCTTCCTGGCGAACGGCAGTGGCATCACAAATAGTGTTGTACACCCGTATCTCACCGCCGCGCAGCAAACATCCTGACACCACATTCTTCAGATTTTCAAACGACTGAGTGGTCTGGGCCACCACTCCGATTTTCTTCATTTTGGGGAGTTTTTTGACATCATCGCTTGACGCAACAACATAGACCTTTTCACCCCCGTAGGAAACTATTCCCTGGACTTCCGGATGGTCGGCATCTCCGACAACGACCACACCATACCCTGCCTCTGAAAGGCTTTTCACATGTTCCTGAGCCTTTTTGACAAACGGGCAGGTCGCATCGATAATGTCAAGTTTCTTCTGCTGTGCCTCCTGAATCTCATGCTGTTCCACACCATGTGACCTGATTATTATAGTTCCCTGCTCAAGACCGTCAAGAGAGTTAAGGGCACGGATCCCCAGCTCTTCAAGTTTACCGACCACCTGTGGCGAATGGATAATCGGCCCGAGAGTGAAGGTTTTCCGATCTTTACCGGCAGCCTCAAAGGCGATCTGAGTTGCCCGTTTTACCCCGAAACAAAATCCTGCCTGCTTTGCAAGAATAACTTTCATGGTAAAGGGTCTGCATTGTCAATTTTTTGGCGACAGATCGCTTCCATGCTCTTCACAACCTCATCGATTGAAAGGCGGGAGGAATCGATCAAAAGCGCATCTTCAGCCTGCCTGAGCGGTGCGATCTCCCTTTCAGAGTCCTGCAGGTCACGTTTTTCGACATCAATAACCGTTTCAGCAAGAGATACCGCTTCACCTTTGCTGTTCATCTCTTCACAGCGCCTTCTGGCACGTTCTTCCACAGAAGCGCTGAGATAAAACTTTATTTCCGCATCCGGAAAGACAACGGTGCCGATATCACGCCCTTCAAGAACGACGCCGCCCCTGCTGCCCATCTGCTGCTGCGCTTTCAGCAGCGCTTTTCGTACCGGTTTGAGAGATGCTGTCTGAGAGGTCAGTAACGACATTTCCGGTGATCGTATCTGGTCGGTGACATCGCTGCCGTTGGCACGGACAATCTGCCTGCCTGAATCCAGTTCAAGTCTGATGTCGATATTTTGACAAAACGTCTCAACTGCTGCAGGGTCACCAAGATCAACTCCTGCATGCGCAAGCAGCAGTGCTGCCGCACGATACATGGCTCCGGTGTCGATCTGGATATACCCGAGCCGCTCCGCAAGGTGACGCGCGATAGTACTTTTTCCGGCGCCTGAAGGGCCGTCTATTGCGATGACTATACCGTCAGGTCGTAAAGGCATCGGCTATTTTGTCGCTACTTCAGCCAAAAGAGGGAAAAAAGTCGGAAAAGATGTTGCAACACAGCCGATATCCGAGACGGTTATTGCGCTTGCGGCAACCAGAGCGGCAACAGACATGGACATGGCGATGCGATGATCGCCGCAACTGTCAACAACTCCGCCGAGAAGCTGTTCAGAACCGGAAATATCCATGCCGTCTTCAGTTTCAGTGACGCAGATGCCGAGTTGTCTGAGATTTACGGCCATGGCAGTGATCCGGTCGGTCTCTTTCACCCGCAATTCCCTGGCATCGCGGATTGTCGTTACTCCTTCAGCACGGGCAGCTGCAACACAGATAGCCGGAAATTCATCAATAGCGCGGGGTACGACGCTGCCGGAAATTTCGATGCCTTTCAGGCGGGAGGAGCGCACAAGAATGTCCGCCACCGGTTCGCCGGACAGTTCACGGGGGTCAACAAGAGTAATATCTCCTCCCATGGCCTGGAGGATATCGATAACACCGGTGCGGGATGGGTTAACTCCGACGTTCCTGATCAGCAGTTCGGAGTGTGGGGCTATTAACGCCGCTACGATAAAAAAAGCGGCCGACGAGATATCCCCCGGCACGGAAACTTCCCGGCCGGTCAGCTCAACACCGCCGCGCACCGAGACACCGTTACTCAGGACGTCAAGCGATGCGCCGAAATAACGAAACATCCGCTCGGAATGATCCCGCGACAGACTTGGTTCTGTGACGATTGTTTCACCTTCAGCATAAAGACCGGCCAGCATGATCGATGATTTAATCTGGGCACTTGAAACCGGCGATTGGTAGTTTATCCCCTTAAGACCGCCGCCATGTATAGCTAATGGTGCCAACGTACCGCCGTTACGACCGGAGATACGTGCCCCCATGCGGGAAAGCGGTTCGACAACCCGCTTCATGGGGCGTTTGCGCAGGTATTGGTCACCGGTCACAACCGAGAAAAAAGACTGCCCGGAAAGGAGGCCGGTGATCAGCCTGATTGTTGTTCCGGAATTGCCGCAGTCGAGCACATCGCCCGGCTCTTTCAGGCCATGCAGACCCCGGCCGGTAATCTGTATGGTTGCGCCATCGTCGGCTATGTCAACTCCCATGGCACGAAATGCGTGCATGGTTGACATATTGTCTTCGCCGCGGAGAAAGCCGCGCACCGTGGTGACGCCGTGAGCAATTGCTCCAAGCATGATGGAGCGATGAGAAATGGACTTATCGCCCGGAACGGTAATCTCGCCTTTGACGGAAACCGCCGGTTGGATGGTAATGGAATTCACGGATACTCCGGTTTTGTTGTTTTATGAGATAATCCCGTCTCGAAACTGTTTTGCGATGGTAAAAAAATCGGTCAACCCCGCCTGATCACCATGGTCAATTCTTCTCCGCAATTCGGCAAGACTGCCAGAGAAACCGTCGATACTGGCAAGCAGCGCCTCACGATTCATCAGGGCAATATCGCGCCACATGGCGGGGTCGGAAGAAGCAATCCGGGTAAAGTCGCGAAAACCGCCCGCTGTGTAGGAGAGCACGTTTTCTCCCTCCACATCCGCCGTACCCACAGCGTGTACCAGTGCGTAGGCTGCCATATGCGGCAGGTGCGAGATCTCGGCAAAAATACGATCATGATGCCCCGGTTCCATGGCGCAGACAGCGGCACCGGCAAGCCGCCAGAGACGGTCTACCGTTTCCAGAGCGGCACGGTCGGTTTGATCTGTGGGGGTCAGAATACAGCGCTTGCCCCTGTAGAGCGAGGCAAATGAGGCCGCTGCCCCGGAATGCTCGGTACCGGCGATGGGGTGCCCGCCAACAAAGTGACAACCGGCCGGCATCAGCGCCTCGCATTCCCTGACAATAGCCGCCTTGACACTGCCGCCGTCTGTGACAATGCAGCCGGGAGCCAACGCCGGGGCTATTTCGGCAACGACAGCGGGAATGGCACAGACCGGCACGGAGATGAACACCATGTCGGCACCCTCCACCCCTTTGAGAGCATCCTGAGTAATCTCATCACAAATCCCCAACGCGAGAGCCTCTTCAAGATTTGCGAGAGACCTGCCGATGCCGACAACACTTCTCACCGCTCCCGCCTCGCGCAGAACACGGGCAAGAGAGCCACCGATCAACCCCACGCCGATTATTGCCAACCGGTTTATCATAAAAGTCATCCGCTCTTCCTCCTACATCGAACGCGGATACGATCCGAGGATTTTGAGAAACTGGCAGCACCCCTTCAGTTCATCCAGAGCTTCGGACACTTCGGGATCGGAAACGTGGCCGAACAGGTCAAGGAAGAAGATATATTCCCACGCCTTGCTTTTGTATGGCCGGGATTCAATTTTAGTGAGGTTGATCCCCCGCTTGGCAAACGGCTCCAACATTCGACACAGAATGCCTGGCTCATCTTTCACCGCAAAAAGCACCGAGGTCTTATCGCACCCGGAACGATCGCACCCCTTTCGGGAGATTACGAGAAAACGGGTAAAATTGTTGACCTGATCCTCAATCCTGCTTCTGACGACCTTGATGTCATAGAGAGAGGCGGCCAACTCGCTGGCTATAGCGGCAGCGGTGTAATCCTCGCTGACTATCTGCGCCGCTACGGCAGTTGAGGCAACATCAACCAGTGGAATGCCGGGCAGATTTTCATCAAGCCACTGGCGGCACTGGGCAATCGGCTGTGCATGGGAATAGACCTTCCTGATGTCTTCCAGGCGACCGGTGCGGGAGAGCAGGTCGTGATGCACTTCCAGGAGAATCTCTGCCGTTACTTGCAGCTTGCTTTCCACGAACATATCAAGAGTATGGGATATGACCCCTTCAGTCGAATTTTCAACCGGCACCACGCCATAGAGTGCTTTGCCCTTTTCCACCTCTTCAAAGACTGACGGTATCGATTTCATCGGGACAAACTCGGCCGAAAGACCAAACTGCTGCATCGTAGCCAGATGGCTGAAAGTCGCCTTGGGCCCCAAAAAAGCTACTTTCATCGGCGATTCGAGAGCCAGGCAGGCGGAAATGATTTCACGGTAAATACTTTTCAGGGCATCATTGGGAAACGGCCCCCTGTTTTGGCTCTGCAGTCGTTCAAAAATCTGTCGCTCTCGGCCCGGAACATGAAAATCCAGGTTACTGCCCGACTTGAGACGGCCAACATCAAGAACGACCTGGGATCGTTCATTGAGCAGTTCAAGTATGGCATCGTCAATACTGTCAATACGAGTGCGCAGGTCTTGAATGCTTTCGGTATTTTTCTGCACAGGGGACCACCTGGGGAATGGCGTTATTAGTAACAAAAGGGGGGTCAATGTAAAACAAGGGGCGATAAAAAGCAACAGTATTTCGGGAGTCTGCCACAGAAATCAGGCCGCAGGGACCTCAGAGATTTATTTCATGAATATTGAACCGGATGATCCAGGCATCAAATATCGCTACCTTTTCTTCACCAAACGGGAGCAGGTTTTTGCGTACCTTCTCGACCGTTTTACGTTCAGACAATCTTCCCGGTTTTTTTGAATAAAACAGATCGGCACAACAGATGATCTGCTCGGAGATTGATTCCGGACACATATCTCTCCGGGGCAATGGTAAACCCTGGCGGACAATGTCTTCAACAGTCAAGCCGACTCCGGTATGACGTTCACAGACCAGTGCATGAAGAGGGAGCCCTTCCCGATCCAGAATTTCGCGTCCGTGGACTCCGTGAGTAATGTACTGATGCGAGCCATACAGGCCGAGGTCGGGTGCATATACCCGGCAGACGCCAATATCATGAAGCAGTGCCGCTTCTTCGATAAAAAGGAGCGTTTCTTCAGGCAGCGCCATATGATGCGCAATTGCCAGTGCCAGATCAGCGACATGACGACTGTGTTCACGTACGATATCGAGCGGTTTATCCTCGAGATATCGCGATAACAGATCAGTTGCCCACATTACAGTACCTTCTCCTGTCATTATTTTGAAACAGCGACACATATAATCGGTTTGTTGTGTCAATTATCCGATTCATTTTTGCAACTGATTAATATTATGTATTTTTTTTATTGGCACAGTTAGTGCTGAAAGAAGAAACCCGTTACTCGATAATGAGCGTATCCACTAAATACCGGGCGGAAAAGGAGTTAATCGATATGTATGCTAAATTTCCCTTCTATTCTGTTGCTCAAATGTATGCTCTCTCCCTCAATGTGCCGGTTTCAATCGTGCTCGGAGAAGACCTCCTCTATTGGGTTGTCGATCAGAGTAATGAACTGCAGTTTATAGGGAAGGGGTGTTCATCGTTGTCACACGCCACCTGAGCAGTGCGGCCGGGAAAAAACAGCCTGCTAATCCTCCTGGTGTATAATTGAACTACGCCAGTTAAATGCCTCAAGTTGTGCCTGCAGCAATTGATCGAGAGAGACACCGCACTCATCAAGCAGATTCGTTACCGCATCAAAATCAGTCACTTCAAGCTTTTCTGTCAGCAGCAGCATCTTGCCAAGTTTCCCTTCGCGTTTCAGCAAAGCAGAACTTACTTCATCAGTCAGGTTGAGAGTCGAAATAATCTCCTCCATCGGTGTTTCAAACAACACATCGAGCAGAGAGAGAATTCCGACCATAAAAGCTGCTTCAGCCTTTTCATCACTGGCTGTTCTGCCGGATATCTGCCGCACCATGATTTCCATAAGACGACCGCGTACGGCAGCCATCTCAAGTAACGGATGATTCATGCTGCGTGAATCATGTCCGGCAAAAAGAGACAGTTGCGTCCAGCGACGCAGATGATTTAAACCGAGCAGGAGAATTGCGTGCCTGAGTGTTTTGATTTTCTCACGCATGCCGAGCGCAACCGAATTTACCAGTTTCAACAGATTATACGAAAGTCCGGGATTTTCCTTGAAGGTCATTTCGATCATTTCGATACTTGCTCCCATTGTCAACTGCTGGAGCAGTTTGAGCAGCGCCAATCCTGAAACATCAATCTTGTGCCGGTTGAGAACAACAGGACGGGCGAAGAAGTACCCCTGAAACATATCAAAGCCGAGGTCGTAACAGATCTGAAACTGCTCAATTGTCTCAACTTTTTCAGCCAAAAGTTTGACAGGAAATTTACGTAACAGCCTGACGACTTCCGGTAAACGTTCCATCCCGCTGAGAAGTATATCTATTTTAATGATGTCGACTATGAAATAGATGTCAGTATTTGATTCATCGTATTCATGATCATCAAGAGCCAGTAAAAAACCCTTCTCCTTCAACTCACGGCAGCGCTCGATAACCTCTTCATTCAGTCGAATTATCTCAAGCAGCTCAAGTACCGTCTGGCCGGTCGGCAGCAGTTCCAGCAATTCCGAGAACAACAGTTCGAGATGAATATTTATAAAACCGAATTTACCTCCCAGAACTTCGTCTATGCCAAACGATGCAAGAGCGAGCGATATTACGCTCGAACTGGCGTGAGAATGACTCTCAAAGACCGCATGATCTATATCGGCTGAACGGAATAACAACTCATAGCCGATGATCTCCTGATTACGGTCAAGAATCGGCTGGCGTCCTAAAAAGAATTTTTCAGAGCGAGTGGGCATAACAACCTGAATTATTTTGTTTAAACGGACTCTCTTCAACTTCGCATCAAAAATAATCGTGGGATAATAACAGAAGTTTCACAGAGTTCAAGTGTCATAATTTAGCCTTCTTCTTTACATTCGCTGATAGGCCATGGTAGCTTCGCACCATGACGACATGGAACTACGGGAGTAACCCTGATGAAACGTAAAGCTATTGCCCTCCTCTCCGGAGGGCTCGACTCAACTCTGGCTGTCAAAATAATGCTTGATTGTGGCATCGAGGTTGAAGCACTCAATTTTACCTCGCCGTTTTGCACCTGTACCGGTAAAAACTCAGGCTGTAAATCAGAAGCGGTCCGGGTAGCCCAGGAATTCGGCATTCCCATCAAGGTAGTGCATAAAGGCCTCGATTATCTAGAAATTATTCGTAATCCGGTGCACGGCTATGGAAAGGGCGTCAATCCATGCATAGACTGCCGTATCTATCTGCTCAAGAAGGCAAAAGAGTATATGCTTGAAAGCGGAGCTGATTTTGTCTTTACCGGAGAGGTGCTTGGTCAACGGCCAATGAGCCAGAGACGGGATACACTGCAGGTGATTGAGAGAGAAAGCGGCCTTGAGGGCCTGCTGCTGCGGCCTTTGTCGGCCCGTCATTTTAAGCCGACGATACCGGAAAAAGAGGGCTGGGTTGACCGGGACAAGCTGATGGCAATAGAAGGACGGTCACGTTCGGTGCAGATGCAGATGGCTGAAGATCTTGATGTAAAAAACTATCCCTGTCCGGCCGGCGGCTGCCTGTTGACGGAAGTGTCATTTATTCCCAAAATCAAGGATGTCTTCGCTCATGCGGAAGAGCTGAATCTGCGCGACTTCAGGCTGCTCAAGACGGGGCGGCAGTTTCGTGTCGGCCCGCATACCAAAGCCATCATGGGGCGTAGCGAAGCTGATAATAACATCCTTGAAAACAGCCGTAATGCTGATGAAGCCGCTCTTACCTGGCTGGACGGCAACACCCCGGTAGCTATTGTCATCGGCAATCAGGATGACGATCTCGTCAGGTTAAGTGCCAGGATCATGCTGCGCTATACAAAAGCAGAATTTGGTGCAGAGTGCCGGATCGAGCAGCGAGTCAACAATTTGACAACTTCATTCTCAGTGGTTAACGATATGGGGGCGGATGCTGTGGAGCACTATCTGATAGCGTAGCAGGCTATCAGGTTTCCTTTGCGTTCAGTGGGGGGCGGGTTGTCACCTATACACAACGGCACGCCTTCCAATGCCGCTATCTTATGCCGACTAAATGTAGACACTTAAATCCTTAGGAAGCAGAAATTTCAATTTTGATAATACCCGCTCTTCAATCTGCCGCACCCGTTCACGTGATATCTGAAAATGATCTGCAATATCCTGAAGTGTCAGAGGGTCATCACTGGTAACTCTATGCTCAATTATAAAGCGTTCCTTCTCGTTTAATCCTGCCAAAACTTTATTGACAAGTTGCTTCAGGCCATGCTCCTGCTGATATGAAGCGAGCAGTTCCTCCTGGTTCATCCGTTCATCTGCAATGGTCTCAAGAACCGTGATGTCGTCACCCTCGCCAATGTGGCTATCTAGTGAAACCTCGCCCATCATGCGCTGTTCCATTTCAAACACATCATGATCAGAAACCTGAAGCATTTGCGCGGCACCGGCAATATCCGCTTCATGCCCCGTCATCTGAGAGAGTTTTTCTTTTGCTTTGCGTAACCCGTAGAATAATTTTCGCTGTGCCTGGGTTGTGCCAATTTTAACCAGACTCCATGCGGAAAGAATGTAGATTTGTATATACGGGAGGTGAAGGCAATGTCTCACCTGTTACCTGAAAAATGGAGCGAGGCTCTGGAACGGGTTCACGACAAAGTCGGCCGTTTTCTGACCAGGGTGGTGTCGTGGAAGAAACAGGAACAGTCACCTGAAAGGATAACAGCCGACACCCTTCCAGCAATCATGATGCTTGGTGATCCGCTGCTTGTGACATGCATGAAACCCCTGAAGAGCTGATTATCAGGGCTGAAGTACCCGGACTGAATAAAGATGACTTTTCAGTCGAGCTTGTCGGCAGGAGGTTAATAATACATGGAGAAAAAAGAGTCTTACATGAAAAGAAAGGAGGTGATGGGTTCCTCATTTCAGAAATAAGGTACGGCAGTTTTACCCGCAGTGTCCAGTTGCCGTACGTAATAGATGAGAAGCTGATTGCGGCGGAACTCAAACACGGGATCCTCAAAATTCGGCTCCCCAAGCCGGAAAAGGAGCAGCATATTCAATATCGTGTGCCTGTCTCCTGAGCCAACCGCGATGTACCGAGGGCCGCTTGATGCGGCCCTCGCTGGTTCCTGGGAAAATAGTGCTCATTATTTCTAACTGAAAAGAAGGAAGGATAGCTCCAGCATAGGCATCTTGAGCTTATTCTTGCTCGGGATCAAAAGCTCGTATTTTCATCTCACATGAACAGATTGTCTTCCCGCGGCTTTAACAGGTGAGAACGGCTTCTGAGAGGTTGGTTATTGTGGATTGGTAGGGACTTTTTTGGCTTAACTTGATTGTATTTTATTATTTTAATGGTATATTCACATTCAATGTTTCCTGCATCAGGACGTACTCGATGACGACGATTTACGTACGAAAAGCGAACCACCGGCAGCCAGCCAGGCAGGCAGACAGCCAGTCAGACAGACAGACAGGCAGGCAGACAGGCAGGCAGACAGGCAGGCAGACAGGCAGACAGACAGACAGACAGACAGACAGAAAAAATCCTCCCGACAAATACGACTGTCAACAATTATTCTGATTGATGCCCATATAAACCGGCGTTGCAGTGTTTCCCGTGCGCCGGTTTTTTTATACCGGAGAACATTATGACCACCTCACCATCCGCCAACGACGTCGGATCCAACGCCTCTACTAACAGAGACTTTTTTACGAACAAGCTCATCATCGTCTGGTTCATATCAGATGAAACGACGGAGGAAACGCATGGATAAGCGTTTCAGAATACTTGCTGTGGATGATGAATACGTCAATATACAACTCATAAAATCTGTTCTCGGTGGGGAGTATGACATCCTCACGGCGCAGAACGGGCATGAGGCTATTGACCAGATCGAGCAAGACAAGCCCGACCTTATTCTTTTAGATGTGATGATGCCGGATATTACCGGATTTGAAGTCTGCAAAATTATCAAGGCCGACGAACGGTTCGCGGATATCCCGGTCATCTTCCTGACGGGTTTGGATACCTTGGAGGGGCAACTACAGGGGCTCGAACTAGGTGGCATTGATTATCTGACGAAGCCAATCAATTTAGCGCTGTTTCGGCTGCGGGTTAGAAATCACCTCGCAGTAAAGGAACAGCGCGATTTATTGGTTCGCCAGAAGGCTGAGTTAGAAGCTGCATTTGTACGAATTAAGCAAACCGAAAAGGCCATGAGTGATAATCTGCAGTTTGTCACTACTCTGCTGGATACGGTGCCGAGTCCGATATTTTACAAGGATGCGTCATGTAAGTATCTGGGGTGCAATCGAGCTTATACTCAACTGACCGGCCTTTCTCCGGAGTATCTGCTTGGGAAAACATTTTCTGATATTGCCGTTGACCTTGAACTTGCGGCCAACTACCACACCAAGGACCAGGAATTGTTGCAAAATCCCGGCATTCAAATTTTTGAACAGCGCGTACAGGTATCTCCGGGAGAATTTCGGGATTTTGAATATTACAAATCAACGTATCGGGATGCATCCGGTACAATTGCCGGTCTTGTCTGCGTCAAACTTGACATTACCGAACGCAAAAGGGCTGAAGAAGAACAGATCAAGTTCAATACCGTGGTGGATTGTCTCGGTGAAGGAATCAGTATCAAGGATCTTGATTTCAGAATCCAGTATCAGAACAGGTCCGTTACAGAATTATTCGGCGATCTGATCGGGTCGGCATGCTATGAGGTTTTCGGTCGGACTGAGCCTTGTCAGGATTGCCCAACCATCAAAACATTGAATGATGGCCGGATTCATTCGGCATGTCGCAGTTATCAGCAGGATGGCGTCACACTTGATATCGAAAGTACCGCCTCGCTGCTCCGTGATGCTCGCGGTGAAATCATCGGATCAGTTGAGATTGTCCGTGATATCAGCGAGCGTATCAGAAACGAGCAGACTATACGCGAAATGGCATTCCACGATCCGCTTACCGGTCTGGCTAACCGGAGGCTTTTCGAGGACCGTCTTGAACAGGCAATCGCCAATGCGCGGCGCCATGACATGAAGTTCGGACTGATGTCTTTGGACCTGGATCATTTTAAAGAAATTAACGACAGCATTGGCCACGAAGCGGGTGATCTGGTGTTGATCGAAGCTGCAGAGAGAATCAAAACCTGCTGTAAACGAGACAGCGACACCATCAGCCGCCAGGGTGGCGATGAGTTCTGCATCATCATTGATGACTGTGGCGATAGAGAACAACTGACTGCCATTGCAGAAAAACTGCTGATACAGTTTTCACAACCGTTTCAGCTGGCAGGCTCACCGCTGGAGGTGACAACAAGTATCGGTATCAGCATCTTTCCTGACAATGGCTCAGCCAAAAAAGAGTTGGAGATTTTATCGGATAGAGCCATGTATGCTGCCAAAAAAGCCGGACGCAATACCTATCGTTTCTGGGAACCAAACTTTCCAACGGTCGCGTTATCAAAGGCCCTCTTGGATTCAACTTGTTGAAATCGGCGACGAACTGACCGGCTCACGAACGACGGATGAGTTCTTCTTCAACCACCGACCCGTCATCATGAGGTGTGTCTCGTCATGGACTTCGTCTGCATCTATCGCATCGAAGGTGACGGCCACTTCGAAGATAACCTATCCTATTCGCTGGAAGATACTGCTGGCTGAAGATTGATGGATTGCCAGATCCAGAGATGGACGGTTTCGCTGCCACCGCCGTCATTCGGGACCCTGCCTCGCACGTCCGCAATCACAAAGTTCCGATCATTGCAATGACCGCCAACGCCATGCAGGGCGATCGGGAGCATTGTCTTGAAGCCGGTATGGATAATTATCTGGCCAAACCGGTGAAGAAGGATGAACTGTTAGCGGTGTTGGTGAAGTGGGGGTAAAATTTATTACTCACCCGCAACTTTAATAAATGATTAAAGTGCCGTTAGCCTTTGAGTTTCAAAGTTTACGGCATTATTTCCTTAGTCATAAATCACTGCCTACTAAAGTCGCTTTCAGCAGTCTCCATTCTTGCTATAAGACCCTTACCCGCGACTGTAACAGGCTAGCCCAGTTTCAACTCATCAAGTGATAACCGGTAACCGGGGAGGAGTTTTTCCAGAAAATAGCGAACCTCAGGCAGGGTACTTGCCGACAGCTGTTCAAAATGCTCTGTTTCCGCGCGGCGGAACTCGTGGTTGCCGCTCTTTCCCTCTTCGATGCACTTTGTCAGCGCCGCAATTTTGTCAGCGGCTTTCACCAGGTGAACATACTCTTCCTGATCATCGAAAAAAAAGAGCGGTTCATACTCTCTGGCCAGTTCCGGCGGCAGCATTGCCAGCAGTTTTCTGCGCGCCGTATCCTCTAACAGGTGGAATGACCGTTTAAAATCAGGGTTAAAGTGTTTTACCGGCGTCGGCATGTCACCGGTGAATATCTCACTGGTATCATGAAATATTCCGTAGAGGGCCGCTCGTGACGCGTCAAGAGTGCCGCCGAAATAGGTATTACGGATCATCACCAGCGCATGGGCAATAATGGCCACATCAAGACTATGTTCCTGAATATTTTCCGGGACAGTATTGCGCATCAAGCCCCAGCGACTGATGTAGCGCATGCGGGAGAGAAACGCGAAAAAATCATATTGTTCCGGCTGTAGCGCTTCTTTCATTGTCACACCCGTTCGTATGGCTCAAATAAGCGCTTATACTCATCGAGCGCAAACCGGTCAGTCATTCCGGCTATATAATCGCACACCACCCGATGCAGACCGAAGCGCTCCAAACGTGACTGATATTTTGGTGGCAACAGGTTGGGATAGCGCAGATAGGTTTCAAATAACCGGGTGATGAATACTTCTGACTTGATCCGCATCTTGTCGACCTTGTAATGGCGATAGAGGTTCTGGAACAGGAACCTCTTAAGAACGAGATTCCGTTCGGTTATGTCGGTATTGAAATGAACGATAACCCGGTTTTCTCTCCGCAGGTCGTCAAGTGATGCAATGCCCAACCGTTCGATATGTGCTGCAGTAGTAGTGCAGATGTCACCGATCAGCAGCCCTATCAAAGCGCTGATTGTCTGAAAGACAAGGCGTTTATCGTCGATAGCCGGGTACTTGCGGAGCACCCCGGAACAGACCTCCTGCCACAGGTCTACCTTCTCCAGCATTGCCATGGTGATATATCCGGACTTTAATCCATCATCAATATCGTGATTATTGTAGGCGATTTCATCGGCATAATTAATGATCTGCCCCTCAAGCGTCGGGACAATACCGGGCAAAAAATCTGCCATTACTTCGCTCGCGGAGTCATATGGTGTCGAATGTTTTATAATTCCCTCACGCACCTCCCAGGTAAGGTTCAGTCCATTAAACCCGGGATATCGCTCTTCAAGCTCATCGACAACTCGAAAAGACTGCATGTTATGTTCGAAACCACCAAAACCCTGCATCAGCCTGTTGAGAACATCCTCGCCGGTATGGCCAAAGGGGGTGTGGCCCAAATCATGGGATAATGCCAACGCTTCCGTAAGCTCTTCGTTTAAATGTAATTTCCGGGCGATCGCCCTCCCAATCTGCGCTACTTCAAGTGAATGAGTCAGGCGGGTACGATAATAATCTCCTTCATGATTGACAAAAACCTGCGTCTTATATTCCAGGCGCCTGAACGCGGCACAGTGGATAATGCGGTCCCGATCCCGTTCAAAAGCCGGACGATTGTCACGATGCTCTTCAAGGTGCTTGCGGCCACGTGAAGAGGCGCTTGTACAGGCATACCCCGCCAAATCACTTCGTTCTGTCGAGTTATTCATCAATAACCTTTTTTTCCGTGATGCTTTTTATTGCCTCCCTTACCGGTTACCCCAGCTATTGAGAGCACATCAGCCAACTGCATTTTCCAGACACCATCCATATGAGTCATCTTGAATTCGCGAGTCATTGATGCATCGGCATTCGGTGTGCCATCCAAGCCTATTTTAACGTATACCGTAGCTTCGGTGCGGTTCTCGTTTAAAATTTTGAAATGTTCCATCTTCTGCCAGCAACAGGACGGACGGATTTTTGATTCCCGCATTTTTTTCACAAAAGATTCGCGGGATGTTTTACCTCGATGCGCCAGCTGCTCAAAAAGCTGTTCAAAGCGCCCTTCACGCCAGGTATCGAGGGTGTCAGACATACTTGTTTCAAGGATTGTTTCCGCGTACGCCGCAGTTCCCGATCCAGGAACGGAACAGAGAGTAATTATAAAAATAGTTGCCACAAGCAAAAACCTTACATACATAATCACGCCCCCCTTTTTATAACTCATTGCCATTTCAGTTAAACCTTTTCAGCCTCACTATTACTTCACGATTAAAACCAGGATCTTCTGCCTTGACGCGTTAAAATCGAGGCCTTTTCGTGAGGCTAAGGCGCCTGAACGGCATTACCCGTGAACACGTATAAACGCTTAAACCGCCAGCATATCGACTGACAGCCCCAGGTCCGAAACCTGCCCCATGGCTTCTAGGTGCAGGAATTCACTCTGAAACAGCTCCTGTGACACTCTCTGGATATCCCTGCTGCTGACCGCATCATAATTGGCAATGACATCTTCAATTGACTGTTGCTTTTGATGGTAAATCTCATTTTTAGCGAGGCGGGTCATCAAGCTGTCACTACTTTCAAGCGACATGAGTGTTTTTCCTTTCAACTGTTCCCGGGCGGCGTCAAGTTCGTCCTGTGGAACCTCCTCGGAAACAAGGCGCGACATCTCCCGTTGTGCAATATCAATTACTTCACGGCAATGATCCTTTTCAGTGCCGGCGTAGACGACCAGTGCTCCGGAGTCTGCATGGGAAATAATATAAGAGCAGACAGAATATGCCAAACCTCTTTTTTCCCGAACTTCCTGAAACAAACGCGAACTCATCCCGCCACCCAGTATCGTCGTCAACAGAAAAAGCGGGTAGCGGTCATGATGATCATAGCGAAGGGAACGTGTACCAAGACAGACCAGGGTCTGTTCCATTTCCCGCTCGATGAGTTGCATCATTTTTGCTGCGGGAGCAAAAGAATCGACATGTTGTGATTGCCACGATGAAAAAATTTCAGAAAAAAGCGGTGCCACAATGGCAACAAGCTGGTCATGGTGTATATTGCCTGCCGCTGCAATGATAATATCCTGGGGGCGATAGCGACTGTTTTTGTGTGACACAATTGAGTCTCTTGTGAGAGCGCTCACGGTCTGCTCGCTCCCCAGAACCGGCATACCGAGCATCTGGCCTCGAAAAAAATTCTGATGGAAGCGGTCATTGATGTACTCTTCCGGCGAATCATCCCGCATTTTAATTTCCTGCAGGACAACCTTGCGCTCCCGCTCAATTTCATCAAGTGGAAACGTTGAATTCAGAAAAATATCCGCCAGCAGATCGGCAGCTCGGGGAAGAAATTTTGCCAGGACCTTGGCGTAATAGCAGACATACTCATGGCCGGTAAATGCATTAAGAATACCCCCCATTGAGTCTATTTCACGGGTAATCTGGTGGGCGCTGCGGCGTTCAGTACCTTTGAAAAGCATATGTTCAATGAAATGAGCGACACCGTTATCTTCAGGTGATTCGTGGCGGGTGCCGTTTGCCACCCAAATACCGGTCGTTACCGTGTGCATGGAGCCGATATGCTGGGTGACGATACGGACGCCATTATGCAGAGTCGTTGATGTTATCATTATTTCAGAATCCCCTTACTTACCTTCCGTTTTTCCACCATGGACAGGCCAGACACAAAAGTTACTTTCCTTGTTTTCAAGTCGCTCCCTGCCATCGAACATATTTACCACCCAGGCGCTTGATGCGCCGGACGCTGCAGGTGTCGATGACCAGTAAAAACAGAGTTGCACATTATTGAATCCCATTTTATTAAAAAGGTGGTACGGAGATTGGAGTGTTGCGCCGCCACCGTAGCCTGCTCGTATGGCATAGCTAATCAACGTCCCCAGCTCCTCTTTGCTGGGAAGTCTCCAGTCCTTTGCCCCTCCGTATTCCTTCTCATTCAGTTTATTAATAAGTCCGGAGGTACCAACCCAGTCAAATTTGCCCATATTGGCATCCCGTGCCCAGGTCAAATTGGTGCGTTTATCCTCTACACTGTTCCAGGAGAAGACAAACCGTGAATCGTCAGCTAAAACAGATCCGGCCCACACGGTCATCAGTAACACTCCAACCAGTAACAATATCACCCGTTTCATTGACTGCCTCCTGTTGTTTGATGAGAACGATATAAACAATCGGTAAAGCAAGTGTCAAGAAGCAAATAGTGTTGTTACTTATAATTAGCTTGCATTTTCAAGGTTCTATCAGTAATGTATCGCAGTTAGAAACACATGTATTACTGAGGAGCAGGGTACCGTATGAGCACTAAAGAAGAAGCTATTGAAGTTGAAGGTACTGTGATAGAGCCTTTGCCGAACGCGATGTTTCGGGTAAAACTTGAGAACGAGCATGTTGTTCTTGCCCATATTTCCGGCAAGATGCGTAAATATTTTATTAAAATACTTCCCGGTGACAAGGTTACCGTTGAGCTGTCACCATACGATCTCACCAGAGGCCGTATTACCTATCGCGCCAAATAAACCGCTCTCCTTCTGATTGATATCAACAGGCCCGTCCACTATGGAGGGCTTGTGTTGTTTCAAAATACACTGTGCGAGGATCATATGTATACTGTTGCTGATTTGAAAAAAGGGTTGAAAATAATACTGGATGGCGACCCGTATCTGGTTGTCGCTTTTGACTTCGTGAAACCGGGCAAGGGTCAGGCTCTCTATCGCACCAAGATGCGTAACATGATCAACGGCTCGCTGCTGGACAGAACGTATCGCTCGGGCGAATCCTTTGAACCGGCCAGTCTTGAAGAGCGCACCATGGAGTTTCTCTACAAGGAGGGCGACCACTATACCTTCATGGACCAGCAGACCTATGAGCAGGTTGTAATGGAAGAAGAAACCCTTGGTGATGCGAAAAATTACCTGCTCGAAAACCTGAAGGCAGAGGTTATGCTTTTTGGCGAAAAAGCTATCGGCATCTCCCTGCCGAACTTTGTCAACCTGCGCGTGACGGCAACGGAACAGTGGGCCAAGGGCGACACCAGCGGCAACGATTCAAAACCGGCAACCGTTGAAACCGGGTATGTTCTGCGTGTTCCCCCGTTTATCGAAGAGGGTGAACTGATCGTTATTGACACCCGTACCGGCGAGTATTCGACTCGCGTCAAAGGGTAGCCATGAAATCTGACGCCTTGTGGCTGCGGGCGCAGATAATGAAAGCAGTGCGTGATTTTTTCTGGGAGCGGGGGTTTCTCGAAGTGGAAACCCCCCTTCTTATTCCCGCCAATGCCCCCGAAGAACATATCAACCCGGTTATCACCACCTCCTCCTGGCAGCTTCAGACCTCGCCGGAAATCTGCATGAAGCGCCTGCTCTCTGCCGGTCACCGGAAATTATTCCAGATCTCCCGCTGCTGGCGTTCTGACGAACGCGGCTCCCGGCATCTCTCAGAGTTTACCATGCTCGAATGGTATTGCGCCGACTGCGATTATCACACACTGATGGCCGATTGCGAAGAGCTGCTTCAGCACGTGGCACGGACCTGCCGACCAGAGAACCCTTTTTTTGAGCATAAATCCGCGACCATCAATCCATTCGCCCCCTGGCAGCGCATCACCGTTCAGGAGGCGTTTGCGCGTTTTGGCGATTGTGAAGTCTGGGAATGCCTCAGGACGGGGCTTTACGAGGAGAAATTGACGGCGGTTATAGAACCGGCGCTGGCAGGTTTTGCTGCGCCGGTTATCCTGCTCGACTATCCCGCCGAGTTGGCGGCTTTGGCCCGTGTCAAACCGGAGAACAGCAATCTTGCGGAACGTTTTGAACTGTATGTCGGCGGTTTGGAATTAGCAAACGGCTTCAGCGAACTGAATGATCCGCTTGAGCAGCGCCGCCGCTTTGAAGAGGCCAATGCTGCCCGCAGTCGTGCCGGTCAATCGGTGTTACCCGTTCCTGAACCGTTCCTCGATACGCTTGGCTCCATGCCGGATTCGGCCGGAATTGCCCTGGGATTAGACCGTTTGGTGATGCTCACGGCCGGAGCAGATTCAATCGATGACGTTGTCGCATTTACTCCGGAAGAGTTGTAGATAGTATGTGTCGTTTTCGGCAGCACAGATGACGGTCGTCAGTCACACGTCATCCCCCCCTGAACCCAGGCGTTGACCTCCTTTTTCCACTGTTTCAGCCCCCCCTGAATGAGGTCATGCTCGCTTTTCCCCTCGGGTAGCGTACCGCTCTTCGGGGTCGCCCCGGCGATGCCCCACAGGACGCGGGGGCTCTCAAATAGGTGCGCCGTCATCTCCCTGGCGAGTTTGTCTTTGTGTTTGAATGATGCGTGCATTTGCGCCTTGATGGTCTCGCAGGTCTGCTGCACATTCATATCCGAAGTGTACAAACCGGGACGGGCAAACCATTCGTCGGCATGGGCGAACCCGGTCACGCCGTGATCATGGCATTCGACACACTTTTCAGCTTTGCGCTCCCTGTGAGTGGTAAACGAAAGGCCGTTCAGCCTTTGCTCAAAAAAGTCATGGCAGTTGGTACACCCTTTTGTTTGGAATTTCGGATACAGGTAGGTGCTGAACCTGCTGTCAATGTTCCCGTTCCTGTTTCGCACGGCAGAAACCATAAGGACAATCATGATAACTCCAAAAACAATACTTACACCGGTGGACAGTTTCATCCGGTCATCCTCCCCGAAATATATCTTTCATACAGCGTCTTCGCTATTAATATGTTTGAGGAACACCACATCAGGTTTCATACCAGAGCACCTCTTTCTCAATATACGGTCGTACATGCTTACTTAAACCGTCAATTCGGAAAGACTTGGTTGGGTTGATTGGTGGGCAAGATTAATTGCCCATCGGTTTTGGTGTTTATTGCAATAATGGTGCAACTTGCAATCTTGCAAGCCAGACCCTATGCGACACATAATTCCCCTCCTGCGGAGGGGTGCCCGAAGGGCGGGGTGGTGCTTTCAGGTGATTATTCCCTCAGCTCCGGATGGCTCTGTAAAAATAGCGTGACACCTGATAGATTGGTTTTTACATCAATATCCAGTATATGAATGACCGTCAAACCCAATCCGGTCAAAAAGGCATCCCGCAGTGCATCATATTCAACTTTGTTGTCATGGCTGCTGCCATCAATTTCCAGAACAAGTTCTTTTTCGGCACAGTAAAAATCCACTATGTAATTGCCGATAATCTTTTGCCGATCAAAATCCAGTCCAAAAAGCTGCTTGTTTTTCAGTTGGTTCCAGAGCAGAACTTCGGACAGATTGCCTGCTTTACGTAATTCCCTTGCCCGCTCTTTAAGGGCCGGATTGTAGGGAAGGGACATGTATTTTTTAGTGTCACGCATGGCACCTGCCCGACCTACGGGCACCCCTCCAAAGGCACCACCCCGTCAGGCTTCGCCTGCCACCCCTCCAAAGGCACCACCCCGTCAGGCTTCGCCTGCCACCCCTCCAAAGGAGGGGAATGAAAGTCGTTTGCGCAGAGTTCAGGTTGTGCAGCACTTCATTTGCCTCAAAAATCATTTGTCTCAAAAATTCCCCTCCTGTGGAGGGGTGCCCCGCAGGGGCGGGGTGGTTGCCATTTCCCGTGTATGCAGTCATGTAAAACAGTGCCACGTCAACGTCCTTTATTTTGCCAAGGACCGTTCTGATGGGCCCCAAGGAATTCTCAGATTTTTATCCTCGTTCAAACCCACTTCGCTGCGTATCGTCGGGGTGATTCCTGCTCATGCTCACTCATAAATACCCAAACAGCTTTTGCAGGTTGTCGTTAAACAGCTTTATAGCCACGCAACATTTCAATGCCGGGAGGAACTCATCAGATTCGGTTCTCAAATGGCACCTACCTCAAAACACACATTCAATTGCATTTATGCCCGCCCATAGGGAACAGCAAATCTCCAAAGGTCTTCAATCCGCTGCCGAGCCTCTTCCAGTTGTTTTATCACTTTTTCCACCTTCTGTTCTTGCTCAAGTGCAGAATGGCCCAATGCTTTTATTTCGTCAATCTTATCCAGTAGCGATTGTACTTCCTGCTCTAATGACTTCAGGTCAACATATAATTCCTTCTGAATTTTTTTAACCGTTTCCACATTCACCTCCTTACTCACGATCTCAAAATATCGGATTATATGTCCTGATAAGTTACCCGTTCACCAGTATACGTTCGCAACAACAACGTTGAGCCATTTATTTCAACATCATCAGGCAGAATTGCCACTTTCCCCTTACCTCCCGGCAGATCAATGACATAGTGCGGAACCGCCAGGCCGGAAACATGACCGCGTAACCCCCGTATGATTTCCAGACCGGTCCGGACTGACGTCCTGAAATGGGCCGTCCCCTGAACGAGATCCATCTGATGCAGATAATACGGCCTGACGCGCAACGCGAGCAAGCCGGTCATCAGGCGACGCATGGTTGCAACTGAATCGTTGACCCCTTTGAGCAGGACGGTCTGATTTCCCAGAGGAATCCCTGCGTCTGCCAACAATGCACACGCAGATGTTGAATCCGCAGTAATTTCATCAGGATGATTGAAATGGGTATTGATATAGAGCGGGTGAAACGTGCGGAGCAGCGCACATAACTGAGGAGTTATCCGGGACGGAAGTGTCACCGGTACTCTCGTGCCGATACGAATGATGACAATATGGGGAATCGCGCGGAGTCCGGCCAGGATGGTTTTCAAAGAGTCGTCGTCAAGCATCAACGGGTCGCCGCCGGACAAAATCACATCATGAATTTCAGTATGCGTGGCGATATAGTGCAAGGCAGCGCGCACCTCTTCGTCTCCCATGGGAGCGTCGCCGCTTCCTACAAGCCGTTTCCTCATGCAAAAACGGCAGTACACCGGGCACCGGTTCGATACAAGCAGGACGACCCGATCAGGGTAGCGGTGAATAAGCCCCGGAACCGGGCTTAAGGCTGATTCATCGAGCGGATCAGGACATTGGCCGGCATCTTCCAGTTCCCGTATATCCGGCAGACACTGCTTCCAGATGGCATCATCAGAATGCGTGACAAGGGATGCGTAATAGTCAGTCAGTCGAACGGGATAACGGGCTGAGACAAGATTAAAATCAACTGATGAATCGCATTGAAACTTCATATGGATAGATGCAGTAGTATGGTCAATGTAGCGCATTCACAAAAACCTGCCTGGAGATCAATCAGCAACCACAGTGCAGCGGTATGCGGATATATTTGAATTCACTTGAAAATAGTCAGCTTTTATGAAATATACAACTACTTAATATCTGCCCGCACCCGATTAATTACGAGTTTCATCTAAATTTCACATTATTGCGGCTACCCACTATGTATACAAAATATTTTGGCTTCAACGAAAAACCCTTCACTCTGACTCCCAATCCGCGTTTTATCTACCTGAGTAAAAATCATAAGGAAGCATTCGCTCACCTGCTCTATGGCATAAACAATCATTATGGCTTTATTGAACTGATTGGTGAGGTTGGCACCGGTAAGACAACGGTTCTCCGGACATTGCTGAATCAATTGCAGGAAGATTCGTATCGAACGGCACTTATCGTCAATCCGTGCCTTACCGGTGTTGAGCTATTGAAAAGCATCAGCCAGGAGTTCGGTCTTACGGTACACAGTGAATTCGTCAATGACCATCTTGTAGCAATCAACAATTTTCTGTTGGCTGAGACATCTAAAGGTCGGACCGTTGTGCTCGTTATTGACGAATCACAAAATCTTGACCCTGTCGTTCTGGAACAGATACGGCTGATTTCAAATCTTGAAACTGAAAATGACAAACTTATACAGATTGTTCTGGCAGGGCAACCTGAGCTTGGTGCTCTTTTGCAGCGCCCTGAACTTCGCCAGCTTAACCAGCGTATTGCGGTACGATACCGGCTTAAATCAATGGATATGCATGAAACACGCGCGTATATACGTCATAGAATGGAAGTCGCCGGCGAAACCGGCGGCGTATCTTTCAGCCGTGTCGCAACACGGTTGATTTACCTCTCTACCCGTGGGATACCACGCATGATCAATATCCTCTGCGACCGCGCCCTTCTGATTGCATATGGTGATGAGAAACGGCGTATCTCTGCGGGTGTGGTTATCAGGGCGATCACAGAGCTGTTAAACGCACCGGTAAGAAAACGGCTTTCCCTGGCCATTGCCGGTTTAATCATCGTAACCGTGATGTGCATACCACTGACTCTTAACTTTCGTCAGATTATATCTGATACGAAAAACTCTCACAGAGATAAGCCAGACGCAGTCCCGGCTGCGGTAAATATACAGAAAAATGTTCAGGCGCCAAAAACCGGGACACCCGTAACTGTTTCAACACCAGCAGATCAACGGTTTTCAATGCTGAAACAGGAAATACTTTCGCGTGGCCAAAAGAGCAGTCACCTGCTGGCATTTAACTCTATTGCCGATATATATGCGGTTCGCAGAATTACTATCCTCAGTGGAGACATTTTTACGGTCCCCAAAATGTATGCTCTCTTTGCAGCAAAGAGAAATTTAAGAGTTACCGAATATAAAGGTACCCTTGATGATGTTATCCGTTTGAAACTTCCTTTTCTTGTCGAGACAAAGTTCAGTGATGCCGGGGGGGCTTACTGTCTGGCGGTTACGTCTGCGGGGAAAGATTCCGTAACAACATCGCCGGCACTATTTGGCAGCCGCGCACTTTCTAAAAATGATGTGTATTCTATTGCCTCAGGAACGTTCTATCTGGTGCAGAAAGAACCGGGGGAGAGTACTGAAAAGACTAATCCTGAGCAGAAAGCGCCATCCCTTTCATCAGAAGGAAGCGCCGAATGAGTTCAATTCTCAAAGCACTTAAAAAAGTTGAAAATGATAACGCCTCTCGCCGTCCGGACGAATTACGGATTGATGCAGAAATATTACGATCAGAAAACCATCCGCGTTTTTCCTTATCAGGCATGCTGCTGGTTGCCCTGCTTCTCATGGCTTTTGGGGCAGGTGGGACCTATCTGTATATGACGCGGGACAAGACATCTGAACTGACTGATCCGAATGCGAGCGTTATATCCGGTCAAAAACGACAGTCTGTTTCAGTTACCCCGGAAATTATAACAGAACAGCTGCCGCCTGCTATTGTTGTAGTTCCGGCCCAGCAAAAGAATAATTCGCCGGGAGAAAAGGTACAAAAGCACCATACTACATCCAGCCAGGAAACAAGTCCCCCGGCAGTTCGCACGCGTCCGCTTGTAGCGGAACAGCCTGTTTTACCACCACAGCGGGTCACTTCCCCTCCGGTGACGCATAAAACCATCACCGTTCCGGCGCTCCGGGTTAACGGTATCGCTTTTCAAGAGGATGGTTCCGGAACTGTTGCCATGATAAACGGAGAGCCCATTGCGAAAGGGGGGATTATTGCTGGTGTTACGGTTGAAGAAATTTATAAGAACCGGGTGAAATTCAACTACAACGGGGAACTTTTTGACGTTTTATTGGGGCAGTCAAATCAATAAAACCAGCCTTAGCGGACAATTACCCTGATAAAGCGGACCAGATAATCGACACCTGACCAGACCGTCAATACGGTGGCAATCCAGAGATAAAACATGCCGACATTATGCATATTGACCGTGAGGAGCGTGTGTGAAATCCCGAAAAACCAGTTATAGTCGTAGTGAAGAACCAAACCGAGAATGGCGACAATCTGAAATATAGTCTTATATTTGCCGAGATCGCTTGCCTGAATGACAATCCCCTCGCTTGAAGCAATACCGCGCAGGCCGGTAATAATAATTTCCCGCCCGAGAATAGTCAGCACCATCCAGGCCGGAACCCGGTTAAACGGCAGAATCATGATCAGAGCTGCCATCACGATAAGCTTGTCAGCTATAGGATCAAGGAACTTGCCAAAAATAGTAACGATGCCCATCCGGCGCGCCAGGTAGCCGTCCAGCCAGTCGGTAATTGATGCGAGTGCAAAGAGAGCTGCCGCCCAGAAACCGGCCGGACGGGATGGAGACATCAAACACAATGCCAGAAGCGGGATAACGGCAATCCGCGCCATGGTGAGGATATTCGGCAGATTTAAAATTTGATTCGGTTGAGTGGTTGCCATTATTGAATTCCACTTTCCTGATATGACTTCATGTAGGAAAGAACACGGTTTACATATGTTCTTGTTTCATTGTACGGTGGAATACCGCCATATTTTGCAACGTTAGAAAGTCCCGCATTATATGCTGCCACAGCCAGTGAGACATCGCCCCGAAAGGTATCAAGCAGAAATCGGAGATATTTTACCCCGCCGTCAACGTTGTCTTTTGGATTAAACCGGTCAGCGACTTTCAGTGATTTTGCCGTTTCCGGCATTAGCTGCATCAGGCCGCTGGCACCTTTACGGGAGACGGCATTCGGGTCATACCCGGATTCAGCATGAATAACCGCTTTTATCAGGCTTTGGTTAACGCCGTATTTTTCTGAACAGTTCCTGATAAGTTGTTCATACTCAGCCGGGTTCGCTGAGGAAGCGTATTTAAGCAGAGTGCGCAGCTCTTTATCTTTTTTTAAGTCCCGCATGAAAATCTTGAAACGTTTGTCAGTTGGCGCGTCAGTAAAATGGACAATATCGTCTTCATCAACGTACCGATAAATATCAGCTCTGACTTGACAGGGAACCCCGGTCGCGCAGATCAACTGAATGCAGCAGCAGAGGATGAAGCGTTTTATGCATACCAGTGAATTATGTCGCATCAGTCAATAATCCTAAAAGTCGTGAATTTGTCAAGAGTTATTCTGTTTCATATGTTCTCTGCGCCGGTTTGAATTGACTTTTCAGAAACCATGTCCTACAAATAACTTTCACAAAGAGGAGATCCTATGAGCGAAAAACCAGTGACCTATAAAGATTCCGGGGTTGATATTACCGCCGGGAATAATTTTGTTAACCTGATCAAGCCGTTAGTTAAAGCCACATCTCGACCGGAGGTTCTTGCTGACATCGGTGGTTTTGGCGGTCTGTTTGCTCTCAACACCGCAAAATACAAGCATCCCGTGCTTGTGTCAGGAACCGACGGAGTCGGCACAAAGCTCAAAGTCGCGTTTCTTACCGACCGGCACGACACGATCGGAATTGATCTTGTTGCCATGTGCGTCAATGACATAATCGTACAAGGTGCTGAACCGCTCTTTTTTCTCGATTATCTTGCCACCGGGAAACTGCTGCCGGAAAAAGCTGCTGAAATTGTGCAAGGTATTGCCGAGGGCTGCAAGCAGGCCGGCTGTGCACTTATCGGTGGTGAAACGGCTGAAATGCCAGGTTTCTATGCTGAAGGAGAATATGATGTTGCCGGTTTTACCGTCGGCGTAGTTGACCGTGACAACATAATTGACGGATCGGGTATTTCGGTTGGCAACCGTCTGATCGGGATTGCTTCGAGCGGATTGCACAGTAATGGCTACTCGCTTGCCCGGACTTTGATTTTTGATCGTTTGGG
>DUZS01000017.1 GCA_013349405.1 Desulfuromonadales bacterium
GTCAGACGATTTGGCGGTAACGCGTGCGATACGCCAATGACGCGCAACTGCGGATCAAGAAACACGACATCGATCGGAAAATGCATACCGAAGGTATGTACCCCCTTGCACGGCTTGATCCACAACCCTTCGCCGTTGGCAAGTGATTGTCTGCCGAGTAGTCCCACCATACGGCTTTGAAGCGTCTCGGCACAAATCAGGTTTTCTGCCAGTTCACTGTTGTTTGCGGTATTAATCGCTTTCATTGTCAGTACACCCTCCTTTCATGGCTACAATCTGGCTACTTGTTTCAAAATTTACTGAACATGGCGGATATCTTGAAAAACGCCGGCGTCAGAATAACGATCAGTAATGCCGGGAACACACAGAACGTCAGCGGGAAAAGCATCTTGACGGCTGTTTTGGCGGCACTTTCTTCGGCCAGTTGCCTCCGTTTCATACGCAGTGAGTCGGAATAGGTGCGCAAGGTTTTGCCGAGACTGGTGCCGAATTTTTCGGTCTGCACCAGCATGGCGACGAACGCCTTGATATCATCAACCATCGTCCGTTCAGCAAGCCCTTTCAATGCCTCTGCCCGTGGTTTTCCGACCCTGATCTCGCGGGTTACGGTGTTTATCTCTTTGATGAGCGGGTCGTCTTTGATCTGAAAGTTTTCCGCCGTTTTTATCAGGGCGGCATCCAGACTGAGTCCGGCCTCCACGCAGACAGTCAGCAGATCGAGCACATCCGGCAACGAATGGAAAATTTCGGTTTTACGCAGTTCCGCCTGCCTTCTCAGCCAGAATGTCGGCAGCAGATAGCCGCTGAGTGCGCATCCAATAACTATCAGCAGGGCGCTGCCGGGCATCTTGCCGTGCGGCAGGGCAAGCAGCATCAGGTAGGCTGCCGGCAAAGCTGCTGCCAGCAGCAGTTTGCAGCCGAGAAAGATATAGACGCTGTCAGAGCGGAAGCCGGCGGCCATGATCATGTCACGATAGGTGCGCAGTTCCGCCGGCTTTATGCTCAATCTGCCCCCCATATCATGAAGCACCTTCTGCCACTTTGTCGGGGTTGATACAAGTTGCGGCTGCTCCACCTCGTTTGAGATGAGTTCAGCCACTCGCTCCCGGATGATATCTCGCCTGCTCAAAACCGGGTAGAGCGCCGCTCCGCTGAGGAGCGCAACGCTTGCGAATATAGAAACAATTATAAGAATGAGCATATTCCCTCCCTAAATCCGGATATCGATAATCTTCCTGATCACCAGAAATCCTGCGAATTGCACCATTACCGCTGCACAAAGAATAAGTTGGCAAAGCCGTTCCGTGTAAAACACACTCATGTAGCCGGGGTTCAGAAAATTGAAGCCGAAGAAGGTGGCCACCGGCATAACAGTAAGCACATATCCCGACAGGCGCCCCTGGGCTGAATAAACCCTGACCTGCCGGCGTATCTGCAGTCGCGATCTGACTGTGTCGGCCAGTTTATCCAGAATCTCTGCCAGGTTCCCGCCGGTTTCGTTGTTGATCCTGACGATAGTGACAAAGAAATGCAGATCGATGCTCTCTATTTTTTTCAGCAGCGATCTCAATGAATCGGTCATTCTCATGCCGAGCTGCTGCTGTTCGTAAGCAATTTTAAAGAGCCCGCCGGTCGGCTCCGGCATCTCCTGGCTGATCAATTCAATAGCACCCGAAAGGGAGTGCCCGGCGCGGAGAGAACGGGCGACCATCGAGAGCGCATCCGGCAACTGTTCGTCAAATCTGGCCCGGCGCTGCTTTTTGTGATAGATGAGATAGGCGAACGGCATTCCTCCGCAGACAAATAACGCCAGAAGTGCCGCCAGCAGAAGTTTACTCACGGCAAATACAACGACAAAGCCGGATAGAGCCGCTATGCCGAAGAGTAAAACAAATCTCACCGGAGTGATCTGGATACCGGAATGGGTAATCAGTGACATGATGCGCTCCATCAGCGGCAGATGTTCGATCAGTTTACCCGCTGCCGGTTTCTCCAGTAGCAACTCGCTGGTAAACGCTTCTGATGGTGTCGTGCCGCTCTCTGCAGCCATACGCTGCAATCTCCGTTTCACTCCGGCGGCCGGCGATTCCCTGACCGATTGAATGCCGAAAAAGAGTGCCAGCACAGAGAGGAAGACAGCGATAAAAATCATTATGACAACCACTGCGGCATTCATGGGGCGGCCCTCCCCTCGAAAATATCGGGGGGCAGGATGAAGCCGGACAACTTCAACCGCTCGGCAAATGCCGGCCTGACGCCGGTGGCCTTGAAATCACCCACCACCCTCCCATCCTGGTCCATGCCCTTCTGCACAAAGACGAAGATGTCCTGCATGACAATCGTATTTCCCTCCATACCGGTGATTTCAGAAACCTTGACGATTTTTCGCGTGCCGTCCGGAAATCTCACCAGATGGATAATCATGTTGATGGCCGAGGCGATCTGCTCCCTGATGGCCCGGTCCGGCAGTTCTATTCCGGCCATCATAACCATGGTTGCCAGACGCGCCATCGCATCCCGCACCGTGTTGGCATGAATGGTGGAGATGGAACCGTCGTGGCCGGTATTCATCGCCTGCAGCATATCGAGCGCCTCACCACCACGCACCTCGCCCAGAATTATCCGGTTGGGCCGCATGCGCAGACTGTTTCGTACCAGATCCCGTTGCGTCACTTCTCCAGACCCTTCAATATTTGCCGGGCGGGTTTCCAGACGCACAACGTGATCCTGTTTCAACTGCAGTTCGGCTGAATCCTCGATGGTTATGATGCGTTCATCGGCAGGGATGAATTCGGAGATGACATTGAGCAGGGTTGTTTTTCCGGTACCGGTGCCACCGCAGATGAGGATATTGAGCCGGGACTTCACCGCCCCCTCAATTATTTTTGCAATGCGCCGGTCAAACGCACCCAGCGCAAGCAGATCGTCCATCCTGAGCGGCACAAGGCCGAAACGGCGGATGGAGAGCACCGGTCCGTCAATGGCCAGGGGAGGAATAATGGCGTTGACCCGTGAACCGTCCGGCAGTCGGGCATCCACATAGGGGGAGGATTCATCGATTCTGCGCCCAACCCTGGAGACGATTCTTTCGATAATCTGCATCAGGTGATTATTGTCGCGGAAAACAATGTCGGTTTTTTCCAGCTTGCCCTTTCGCTCCACGTAGGTACTGGCATAATTATTGACCAGAATATCGGAGATGTCAGGAGAGCTGAGCAGCGGCTCGATTGGTCCCAGGCCGAATGTTTCATGCTGCACTTCAACCACCAGCCGTTCCTTCTCTACCCGGCTGAGAGGGACACCCTCTTCCACGATGAGGTTTTCAATTACAAAGCCGATTTCCTGTTCCAGCTCGCCACTGCGGAGCAGATCCAGCTTGGTAAGGTCAATCCGCTCAATAAGCAGGCGGTGGATACGGCTCTTCAATTCCTGAAAGGAAGCGCCCTTATCGGCCGTGTGCAGCTTGCTCGCCGTATCGTAATTGGGTAATGCCATGTCAGGTTACCTCATTGTCAGGGACGCATAATTTAAAAAAGCACCGTTTTTGTAGGGGCGATCCCGGCGGGTCGCCCTGTCGGGATATTGTATAATCCCCTAAACGTCAGTTCACCGCCGATAAAAACGGATGCACGCCGATAAAACCTGGAGTTACATCAAAAATACGAATCACCTTGTGGGTAAAACCAGTATTTTGTTCAAATTTTTGATTTCTCGGCGTGTTTCGGCGTTCATCGGCGGTTAACTGTTTTACCCAGGATAATGGTGGTTATCGAAGCGAGGGCGAGCCAACGGCGTCGCCCCTACATGGTGAATCGGAATTTTCCACATCAGAACGAATCAGTTTTTTTCAGGTGAAAAGGAGTTGCATGAGGAGGGGGGGAATGGCGGGTTATTTTCCTTAGGAACCAACTGTAAACCAGAACGTTGCCCCCTGATCCACCGCACCCTCGGCCCAGATCGTGCCGCCGTGCCGGTGGATGATATGCTGCACCAGTGACAGACCTATGCCGGTGCCAGAGAATTCTGTCTCTGTGTGTAATCTCTGAAAGGTAACGAACAGTTTGTCTGCATATTTGGCATCAAAACCGGCGCCGTCGTCACGGATAAAATAGGCGGTTTTGCCGTCAACGGTGGCGCTGCCGAACTCGATACGTGCCTCGGTATGGCTGCCGGTAAATTTCCAGGCATTACCAAGCAGATTGTCGAGCGCCACCTTCAAGAGCCGCGAATCTCCCCGGGTTGTGAGACCTTTGGTGATGACGAACGCCACCTTCCGCTCCGGTTCGGCACTCTGCAACTCATCTGCGATATTACCGGCCAGTTCACTCAGATTGACCGTTTCAAGCGCCACTTCACATCTGGTGATGCGTGACAGCTTCAGGATGTCGTCAATAAGCTGCGCCATTTTCTGCGCGGCTGTGCGTATCCGGTGGAGATAATCCTTGCCACCATCGTCGAGCCTGTCTTCGTAATCCTCCAGCAGTGCCAGACTGAAACCGTCGATGCTCCGCAGCGGTGCCCGCAGGTCGTGGGATACCGAATAGGCGAACGACTCCATTTCCTGGTAGGAGACCTTAAGTTGCGCAGTCCGTTCGTTCACGCGTTGTTCCAATTCTGTCTGTAACTGGTTGATTATCGCCTCGGCATGCTTGCGATCGGTGATGTCTCTGTTGCTGGCACGCTGCCCAAGATAGTTCCTTTCACTGTCATAGGCCGACTGGCAGATGTGCGCAATCCAGCGTTCTTCGCCGCTTTTCGTTGTAATACGGAAATCGAAATGGTGTTGGTGGGGTGGTACTGCTTCATCAGGAGCGGCACACAGATGCTTGGCAAATTCATTCCGGTCATCTGGATGAATTATTCTCTCGATAAGACCGGTGTCGTGCAGAAACTCTTCTCTGCTGTAACCTGAATGGAGTTCACATGAAGGAGAGATGTAACGCAGAGTTCCGTCGGGAGCCTGCCAGTATTCCCAGTCGAAGGTAAAATCAGCCACCGTGCGGTACGCATCTTCACTCTCATGCAGCACTTTTTCAAGTTGCTTATGTCTCGATATATCCTGAATCATACAAAGATGGCGTGGATATGCTTTATTTTTAACGTTTACCGGTGCAACCGTCATGTTGATCCAGACAACAGCCCCATCGTGATGAAGGTAGCGCTTTTCCACCTGAAATCCTTGAATCCTCCCGGCATTCAGGTGCGCCATGTTATCAAGATCTTTCTGGACATCATCCGGATGGGTGATGCTTATCAAGTCGATATGTGCAAGTTCTTCAATCGATCTGCCCGCTATTTCGGCAAACTTGGTATTGACTTCATAGATCTGTCCCGTGAGAGAGTCGATCAGAGCGATGCCCAGCGGAGCTTCCGTAAACAGTTTTTTGAAAAGGACCTCACTCTCACGCAACGCGGTATCCGCTTTAAGATCACTCACGACACCTATTGCACCATCAAAGGTGCCTTCATCATCATAGAGCGGCGTGGTTGCAATACGCGTCAGTACTGTTCTGCCCTCTTTGTGCACAAACAGGAATTGATGAGGCTCCTGAACGCCGCTCTCGCGGCGCTTTTCCAGCTCTTTGGCCCGCGCAACCCATGCGGGGTCGCCGAAATCATACCAGCTTCGCCCGGCCATCTCCGCTTTGGAGTACCCCAGCATCTTTTCCAATGCAGGATTCACATAGACAGTCATAAACTCTCTGTTGAGAAGCCAGAAGCCATCGTACGCCTGTTCTACCAGCGTACGGTATATCCGCTCCATCGCCCGTGGACTGCTGCTATTCATGGAATAAACCCCTCTTCCGGCCTCAAATGGTTCTGTTTTTTACCGCCTTCACCCTTCACCCTTCACCTGTCCAGCATCTCCCGCACCTTCCGTAACAGTCCAAGCGGGTTGACCGGTTTCATAATCAGATCGACACCAGTATCAAGTTCTCCCCGACTCCGTATAAAATCAGCGGTATAGCCGCTGGTAAAAAGCACCCTGGCGTCAGGCTGAAGGAGTCGGATCTCTTTGCACG
The DNA here is from genome assembly GCA_013349405.1 of Desulfuromonadales bacterium. GTDB lineage: Bacteria > Desulfobacterota > Desulfuromonadia > Geobacterales > Pseudopelobacteraceae > JACRCG01. The sequence goes on from DUZS01000017.1 coordinate 6,024, forward strand.
CCTCCATGCCGCTTTTATGAGGCATGATCAGATCCATGAGAATGAGATTGATCTTTGATCTGTTCACCTTGAAAGTATCCACCGCCTCCTGACCATCTGAGGCACTGATGATCTCATACCCGAATTCTTTCAAAACCGTCACCACAACCTCACGGACCGAGGCATCATCCTCTGCCACAAGAATCGTCTCAGTTCCCCCATTAGGCCGTGCCAAAATAATTTCCATTCCTTCAGATGCCGTTTCTGTCTCAAGAAGCGGGATAAATATCTTGAAGGTAGTGCCCTTGCCCGGTTCACTGTAGACATAGACAAAGCCGTTGTGCTGATTGACGATCCCATGCACGATCGCCATCCCGAGGCCGGTGCCTTTGCCGACTTCTTTGGTGGTAAAGAACGGTTCAAAAATCCTGCTGATGGTCTCCTCATTCATACCAATGCCGGTGTCAGACACACAAATGACGGCATAACGCCCCGGAGTGCCCATGCCGTGGCTGTATACAAAAAATTGATCGATTTCCTGAAATGAGGTTTCTATCGTTAATTCACCACCGGCAGGCATGGCATCACGGGCATTCGTTGCCAGATTCATAAGTACCTGCTCCATCTGTCCGGTATCAGCCATGACCCGAAGATCCACGGCATGGTACATGGATTTCAGATGAACATCCTCACCGATGATGCGGACGAGAAATCTCTCTACGTGCTGCACAAGTTCATTGAGATTGACCGGCCTGGTATCCAGCACCTGCTTACGACTGAACGCCAGCAGGGCGTGGGTCAACTGCGCTGCTCTCTCTGCAGCGGATTTGATATGCTCAAGTGCCTCTTTTCCCGGGCCATCCAGAACCGACTTCATTTTCAGCAGGTCGCAATAGCCCAGGATGACTGTCAGGATATTATTGAAGTCGTGCGCCACACCACCAGCCAGTTGTCCGATAGCCTCCATCTTCTGGGATTGGTACAACTGATCTTCGGCTTGTCGGCACTTGCTGCGATTTGCAACATCCCGGATCTCCCGCTCGATAGCAGGTGTCAGCCGCGCAAGATTTCCCTTGATGATGTAGTCGTTCGCTCCGGCTCTCATCGCCTCCACGGCGGTCTCTTCACCGACCTTTCCGGAGACGATGATGAAGGGGATGTCAACTGCTCTATCTTTAACTATCCGCAGAGCGTCCAGACCGCTGAAACGTGGCATGACAAAGTCCGAAATAATAAGATCCCACGTTTTTGTGACGAGAGCTTCCTTCATCGCTTCAGGCGTATCAACCCGCCTGGAGTCGAGTTCATAGCCGTTCTTTATCAGTTCGCGCTCCAGCAGCAGGGCATCATCTTCAGAATCTTCAACGATCAGCAAACGAAGTGGGGTGGACATAGTGTTGCTCCTTTTACAGTCAAAAGCGACCACCCCCAACCCCTCCTTAACTACAGGAGGGGAGCTAAAAGCCCAAACTTCCATAAAGCCAGGGAGGGGAGCTAAAAGCCCAAACTTCCATAAAGCCAGAGAGGGGAGCTAAAAGCCCCCCCTCCTGTCGTTAAGGAGGGGGTTGGGGGGTGGTCAGGTTCTCACCGGCGGTTCATTCAGCATCAGCCAGTACAGCCCCAGATTCTGAACCGCTTCGTTAAACTGGACGAAATCAACCGGCTTGCGGATATAACTGTTACAGCCGTTTTTGTAGGCATTGGCGATGTCCTGTTCCTCTTTTGATGACGTCAGGATCACCACCGGGACATGCGCCGTCTTCTCTGATTCGCGCAAGCGGCGCAACACCTCCAGGCCGTCAATCTTCGGCAGCTTCAGATCCAGCAAAACCACTGTCGGCAGGTTATCAATGTTATTCCCGGCATGGTTACCGACACCCAGCAGATAATCAAGCGCTTCGGCCCCGTCCCGCGCCACGACCAGTTCATTCAGTATCCTGTTCTTTTTGAGTGCGCGACGAGTTAATTCCTCGTCATCGGCATTGTCTTCCACCAGCAGAATCCATTTGTTTTCCATGATTGACTCCTTTCATTGTTACCCCAGCGTAAACCAGAACGTCGCTCCCTGATCCACCGCACCCTCGGCCCAGATCGTGCCGCCATGCCGATGGATGATGTGCTGTACCAGAGTCAAGCCCACACCGGTGCCGGGAAATCCCAGCTCAGTGTGCAATCGCTGAAAAGTAGTGAACAGCTTATCCACATATTTCATATCGAAACCGGCCCCATCATCGCGCACAAAATAAGCCGTTTTTCCGTCGCTAGCGGAGATCCCGAACTCGATGCGTGCCTCTGCATGGCCGCTGGTAAATTTCCAGGCGTTGCCGAGCAAATTCTCTAGCACCAGCGTCAAAAGCCGGGGGTCTCCTTTAGTGACAGCATCATCTTTTATGACGAATTCCACCTTTCGTTGCTGATCGGTACGCCGTAACTCTTCTGCAATCGAAACAGTCAAAGTGCTCAGGTTGACCGTTTCAGAAGTCAACTCCGCTCTGGTGACACGCGACAGCTTCAGAATATCATCGATAAGCTGCGCCATTTTCTGCGTGGCCGCTCGCACCCGCCTGAGATAATCTTTCCCCTCACCGTCCAGCTTGTCTCCGCAGTCTTCCAGAAGCGCCAGACTGAAGCCGTCGATACTCCGCAGAGGCGCACGCAGATCGTGAGAGACGGAATAGGCAAAAGACTCCATCTCCTGGTTGGCCGCCTTCAGTTGCGCGGTCCGCTCGGTTACCCGTTGCTCCAGTTCGTTGTTCAACTGGTGTATTTCCACCTCCGCCAGCTTCCGCTCACTGATGTCGCGACAAATGCTCATCATCGCCGGTTGACCATCCCAGGTGATTTTTCGTGCGCTGACCTCGGTTGGCACCGATGAACCATCCTTGCGCTGATGTGCGGTTTCAAACGTATGGCGACCGTGCTCCATCAGATGGGCAACCCTATCCTGCACGCACCAACTTTGCTCCGGAGTATCCAGTTTGCCAAGCGGCACGGACATCAACTCGGCATGGGAGTAACCAAGCCGTTCACAGGCCAGCGAGTTAACTGCCAGAAAATGACCTTCTGCATCATGTATAAATATTGCATCTCCCGCGCTCTCAAACAAAAGTCGATATTTCCCCTCACTCTCGCACAAAGTTTTTATCGCCGCCGTGCGTTCCACTATCTGCTGAGCCAACTTGTCCAGCATGGAGTTGAACCCGGCGGAAAGATCAGCTGCCTCATCAGATCCGCTTACATCAGAACGCACCGCAGTATTACCCGCCTGAACCTCCTCCATAACCGACTTGATCACATAGAGCCGCTTCGTGAATTGTCGTCCCATGACCCATGCCAAAAGGGAACCTGTGAGAATGGTGACCAGTGTGAAGAGCAAACCTTTGCGTGAAATATCATTCAGCTTCTGCGTAACCCCGGTTTGCGCAATACCGATCCGAATCCAGCCCACATGGTGTTTCATCAAAAGTACCGGTGTAGCAACATCAACGAGTGTCAGGCTGTTGCTGATGATTTTTAGAAGCGGATCAGTCGGCATGTCGAGCAGATGCTGGCCGACACGCGCATGATCGGTGTGAGCCAGCACCATGCCATTCACATCCGTCACAATGGCGAATTTAAGTTCCTGATACACTGTTTGCGCATCGACAAGCTCCTGAAGCCCCACAATGTCATGTGACGCAGTTCCGCTGGCGGATGAAGTGGCAAGGGAATTCACCAGAGAGACCGCGTGGCCCAATTGATAGTCAAGGAAAGCGGCTTTCTGTTTCTGTGCAATGTCAGCGATAAATAACGTCATCAGAACTGCATGAACGGCGGCAACCCCGACAATCAGCTGACGCCGCAATGAACCGAATAAAAACAGGCGGATTCTGGAGGTCATTTTTTACCACCATCCACAATACGTACATCCCTTTCAAACTGTGCTACGTAGCTTCGCACGATCTCATAATCGTCATTGGACGCAGGGTAGAACCGATCAGTTTCCATTCCTGCAAGAATACTACGACCTTCCGGAGTTGTGTGAAGCTGGAGCAGGTGCGTTCGAATCTGTTCCCTGATTTCGACCGGTACATCATTGCGCACCATGAACGAATTATTGATCAGGTGAGGAGTCTCCCACATTACTTTCAGCTCGGCCGCCTCTTTGGGATGATCCTTCTGGAAGGATCTCCAGGGGATTGGCCACGTTACGCCAGCAGCTACGGAGCCAAGATACACATTCATGATGGAAGATTCCTGAGAGCCGACGTAACGATTTTCAATCTGCGTGGTTACATTGATTCCCTGTTTGTGAAGAAAGTATTGCGGCATGATGCAGGCAGCCAGGGCAGTGGCAGCAGGATAACTGACCGCCTTACCTTTAAGGTCAGATGGTTTTGTTATAACGGAGTCACGCCGGACGATGAAAGTGCCCTTGAAATCTTCGGCTCGTCCCGCCATTGCAATCACAGTGTAACCAAACTTCATGGCTTCGAGTGTCTGCCAGGGGTTGGGGAGCAGGAAATGTGGAACACGGTCTCTTATTTTAGATTCAAAACTGCTGTAATCTTTGGAAGGTTCTACTATTTCAAAAGTGATAGAGTTAGATTGTTTACTCAGGTGATCAACCAATGGCTGGTAGGTCTGGATCAGCTTTTGGGGATTGTATAGTGGATGAACGGCTAACATATAATTCTGTTTGCCCTGCTGTTGCGCGGTTTTTCCGTATTGCGGCTCCCGGTTTTGCGGCTCAGGATTGCATCCTGCTACAGATACCGTAAACAGAAGTGTCACTATCAATTTTTTAAATATATTCATACGCTGCCTCACAGGCGCGTCAATCACGTTGTAGCTGTCATGTTTTTACACCTCTATCCTGAACTCCGCTCCGCCATCCACATTGCAGGCAGTCAGATGACCAGCCATATTCTGCTCGATAATCACCTTGGACATGTACAACCCGATGCCGGTTCCCCTGTCGGGGCCACGGGTGGTGAAATATGGATCAAATATTTTGGGCAGTACTTCATCCGGAATGCCGCCGCAATTGTCGCGGACATACAGCACTGAACGCCCGTTCTCACAGGTAATGCGGATGAAGATGTGCGGATCGGTGATTGTGCGTTCGAGTGCCGCTTCACGGGAATTGGCAATAATATTAAGCAATGTCTGGGCGTATTCGTTCTGGTAACCGAAGGCGGTCACCTCATCGTTGCCCTCAATTTCAATCCGGATATTATTGTTACTCAATGACGCTGCAACGAGCGTCATGGCACTATTGACGCTCTTCTCGATGCAAAATTCGCGTTTTTCCTTATCCACCCGGAAGAAATTGCGAAATTCATTGATAGTGTCGGACATGTGCAGGAGGGCAGCCATTGCCTCCCGTATGTCGCTATGCATTATCTCGCCAGTGAGCGTTCCTGAGTCATAGTCAAGCTGCAGGCTTTGAATGATCAGGGCGACATTATTAAGCGGGTTACGCCACTGGTGGGCGATGTTGCCGATCATCTCGCCCATGGCCGCCAGACGGCTCTGCTGTATCAGAATCTGGTCTTTACGGCGCATGTCGGTGACCATCTCAACAACGCGTGCTTCCAGGGTTTTATGCAACTGGGCAAGTTCTTCATCCGCCTGCCGTCGTTTGCGGCGATTCTCCGCCTCTGAGATTTCGCGCTCGATGGCAGGCGCCAGTCGGGCAAGTTTCCCTTTCAGGATATAGTCGTGAGCCCCGGCTCTCATGGCTTCCACCGCAGTGACTTCACCAATATTGCCCGATACGATAATGAAGGGGATGTCTCTGTTACTCTCTTTCAGCATCCGGAGTGCGGCCAGGCCGCTGAAGCGGGGCATGACGTAGTCGGATACAACAACATCCCACGCCCCCGCCGCCAATGCGCTCTGCATACCCTCCGGGGTGTCAACCCGCTTACAGTCCGGATCATAGCCGTTTTTTGCGAGTTCCCGAATGAGCAGCAGGGCATCATCCTCGGAATCTTCAATGATCAGCAAGCGAAGCGGGGTGGACATTGTGCTGCTCCTTTTGGTCACTACCTTTTCAATGATCCCATCGTCAGATGGCAGGCGCCACAACTGGTGTTTCGACCTTCATTAAGCAGATCGTGGCAGATAATACAGCGCTTGTGCGCCCATTCCTTGCCGAAACCGGCTATTTTACCGATAGTTTCATCATGGCACGCCGTGCAATTCCCCACTTTCTCCGTTTGATGCCCTTTGTGGTCGAATTTTACACCATGCTTGAAAACAAGCTCATCCGCAGCAGAGACTTTTGATGCCGACAGTATCAGCACAAGAACAGCAATCATCTTCATAATTTTTTCTCCATTTACGAAACCTGCTGCTCTTGTTTTGACTGCACACTTACCGCACCTGATATTGGCTGCAATCCAGTCTTTGCATGAAATGACGAAGAATTTCCGGCACATTGACCAACTTCGGCTCTACGCCCCGGTATCTGAAACATTGCAACCATACATTAAGAAGTTGCGCCCCGCTCGCGTCTACGCTCTTTATTTCACCACAGTCGACGGAAATGCTATGTCCACTGCCTGGTTCGAACTGTTGTAACGAATGTGAAAGTAACGAAAGGTTGCGGGTCGTACCGCTGAGGGTCCAGTCACCCGCCAAATGTGCATTAGTGCCTGATATTCGAATCATATTGCAAGCCCCCCCGTTGGCTGTATTTTTTACATCCGGTATCGTTCATTGACAAAATCACCTCGAGAATTTTTTGTTATCAGGGGATCTGCACAGAAAGCCTGGCCCGTATGAGAATGCGTGATGGCAGTCAGATCTACTTCTTTGACACATATAGAAGTTGTATGAGAGAGCACTGGTTCGACAGGGCTGGTCTGATTGATGGCCAGTAGATGTCTGGGTATCATTGTTATTTTCTGATAAGTGTTTTGTCGCCAAGTTAGCGGTCATTTTGTACGCTCACTTCTCCGCCTCAGATACTCGGATATTTTTATTTTGCTAATTAATATTGATCATTGTAGAGGAAATAAATAATCCGTCTATTGGGGGAAACCCCCAATTTTCGATTTATTTTAAGTGTGGAGAAGTATGTATGAGGGGGATTGTTACGGAGGTTAATTCAAATCACGCGCAGCCAGTTCTGCAATAATTGCCCAGCGGGCAAGTGTGGCGGCGTTTGTGGCACTCAGCTTTTTCATTATATTTTCCCGGTGCCGCTCTACAGTCTTCAGGCTGACAAACAGTTGCCGGGCGATTTCCTTGGAGGTGCCGCCATTGCCTACCAGCAGCAGAATTTCCCGCTCCCGCCGGGAAGTTCTGGTGAGGAGAATGGCCCTTTCCTCCTGAAACGCAGAGGTATTCTGCTGAGAACGGATCACCTCATAGCGGCAGATCCGGCTGGAAACGGCTGCAAGCAGTTCATCGGTGGAAAACGGCTTGGGGAGATAGTCGTCGGCCCCCTCGTTCATTCCCTGGCGGACAGCGGCGCGATCCGTCAGTGCGGTAACGAAAATAAAGGGTATATCAGCAAAAGCCCGTTCTTTCCTCACCGCTTCCAATACGGTGTGACCGTCCATATCCGGCATCATGATATCGCACAGAACCAAATCCGGACGTTCTTTATAAAGCAAGTCAAGACCGGAGTGACCATCTATAGCACACCGGACATCAAATCCTTCCTTCTTCAGAAAAAATTCCATATAGAAGCGGCTTGTTTCATCATCTTCAATAATCAGTATTGAGTACATAGCTCTCCGACCGGTTTCCCCACCACCACTGTAAAACAGAATGTTGATCCTTTCCCTTCGGCACTCTCAACCCCGATAGCGCCACCCATCAATGCAGCCAACCGTTTGCAGATCGACAGCCCCAGTCCGGAACCACCATAGGTGCGCGTGGTGGTGCCATTAGCCTGAGTGAAAGGCTCGAATATATGCTCCAGCTTATCGGATGCAATGCCGATTCCGCTATCGCTGACGGCAAAGCGGAGGGTTGTAGAGAGGGCATCTTCGCTCTCTTTTTGGATCTGCAGCGTAATACTCCCTTGTGGCGTGAATTTGACGGCGTTGCCGACCAGGTTGGTGAGGATCTGCCGCAGTCGTCCTGCATCGCCTCTCACTACCGTCGGGACTTCGGCATCAATGGCAGAGGTCAGGCGCACCTCTTTTTCGCGGGACTGACATAACAAAATAGAGTTAGTTTCGGCAATCATCAACGGCAGGTCGAAGTCAGCTATCACCATCTCTATCGCGCCCGCTTCTATTTTAGCAAGGTCGAGGATATCGTTCAGCAGAGCTACCAGTTTACTGCCGGAATCCATGGCTATTTCAGTGAACTCACGCTGTTCCGGCGTTAGTTTGGTGTGCCGCAACAGTTGCACCATCCCGAGAATGCCATTCATCGGGGTGCGGATTTCGTGGCTCATGATGGATAAAAACTGACTCTTGGCGATGTTGGCAGTTTCGGCGGCAGCTTTGGCCTGAAGCAATTCATCCTCCGCCCGTTTACGTTCGGATATATCGATCAAGGCAATCCAGAACTCGCCACCGGCTGCAGGAGTAGCCTGAACATGCGCCCGGAAAGAAGAGCCGTCAGGTCGTTTGAAAAGCATTTCCGCGACCTGCGGCCCACTCGATGTGAAGGCCTGTTGACGGTGCTGATAGAAAAAATCCTGATCGTCCTTGCAGAGAAACCGCTTGATCGGCTGTTTTATCAATTTGTCTCTGGCAACGCCAAACATGTTGGCAGCGGCAAGATTAGCCTCCCGGATCAACCCCGGTTCACCAAATGTCAGATACCCGATCGGCGCCAGGTCATACAGGTCAAAGTAGCGCGCCTGCGAAACATCCAGTTCATCCTGAATGGAGCGCAACTCTTCGTTCTGCATCTCCAGTTGAATCTGGTGTACCCGCAGTTCGTGGAGAAGGTGTCTTGTCTCCTCCGGAGTGGTCGTTTCCGGAATCAAGGATTCGCTCGTTCTGAATAATTCTTCCGCGCGTCGCCGCATATCATCCGGTGATACCGGTCGTCTTTTTGTCATTGGCGGCGTCTCCTCGCAGCCAGAATCACCCGCTCTATCTCCGCAACCAGTATGTCTATCTCAACCGGCTTTGAGATGTAGCCGTCAAATCCATCTCTCATGAAACGATCCTGTTCCTCCTTCATGGCATACGCGGTCAGGGCGATAACCGGAATATCCGCTCCGTGATCAAACTGGCGGATGGCGTGCAGCGCCTCTTCACCGTTCATGACCGGCATCTGGATATCCATCAGCACCAGGTCAAACTCGGCGCTCTGCAATTCAGCCAGCACATCTCTGCCGTTTTCCACGCAGGTAGCCGAATGGCCCAATTTTACCAGCAGCGCCATCATGAACTGTGCATTGACCGGATTATCTTCAGCCACAAGAACCCGCAGCGATCGTGAAGACAACGGATTCGTTGCCCCGGGCAGCTGCTCTGCTTGAGGAATCACATGATGAGAAACGGTAAACGGGATCAGCAACTGAAACAGGCTGCCATATCCTTCGGTGCTTTCAACATGGATGGATCCTCCCATCAGTTCAACAAGTCGTCGGCAGAGCGGCAGTCCCAATCCGGCGCCACCGTACGTTCGGGTGTCGACGCCTTCCCCCTGCATGAACGGTTCAAATATGACATCCAGCTTATCCTGAGAAATGCCGACACCGCTGTCCTGTACCGTCAGTTCGAGGAGAATGGTCGTACTCTGTTGTTCCTTGACCGTTATCGTGACGGAAATGCTCCCGCCTGCGACAGTAAACTTGACGGCATTTCGCAGCAGATTCAGCAGAATCTGTCTCAGGCGGAGCGGGTCACCCACAAGGGCATCGGGGACATCGGGGGAAACCGTGACGCACACGTCAAGGCATTTGCCAACCGCATGCGGGCGCTGAATATCGACAACCTGGTCAATGCTTGAGCGCAGAGCAAATCCGGTCATTTCCAGCATCAATGTACCGTCCACTATCCGGGAGAGTTCGAGAATGTCGCTGATGAGCAGCGTCAGATTATCTCCGGACTGCTTAAGGGTTTTAAGGTACTCCCACTGCTCTTCGGTCAGTTCTGTCATCGCCAGCAGCTGCATCATACCGAGTATGCCGTTCATCGGGGTACGCAGCTCGTGGCTCATGATGGCGAGAAACTGGTTCTTGGCGTAGTTGGCGGCTTCGGCAGCTATTTTGGTTATATTGAGCTGATGGTTGGATTCCAGAAGCTGCTGTTCCACCAGCTTTCGCCCGGTTATGTCATTCAGCGTAATCCAGCATTCGCCGTTCTGCGCCGGAGTAACCTGCAGATGCGCCCAGAAGTGTTCACCATCGCCCCGCACGAGGCGCATCTCCCACCCCTGAGGTTTTTCTGCTTCGATGCACTGTTTGAGGTGCTGGTAGAAGGTGTGCTGCTCCTCCATGGGGAGTATCCGGCTGATCGGCTCTCTGACAAGCAGACTCCGGACAACACCAAGCATGGTGGCAGCGGCAAGATTGACCTCTTGAATCATCTTTTTTTTGCTGATAGTCAGATACCCGACCGGCGCCAGATCATAGAGATCAAAGTAGCGGGCCTGCGAGACATCCAGCTCCTCATGGGCACGGCGCAGCTCTTCGTTCTGCATCTCCAGTTGAATCTGATGCACCCGCAGTTCGTGGAAGAGCTGTATTGTCTCCTCAGGAGAGGTCAATTCCGGGATTATGGTTTCGCTTGTCCGGAACAGTTCTTCGGCACGCTGACGGAGTTCCTGGGGTGAAACTGGTGGTGTGGTTGTCATGGTAGTGACTCCTTAACTGTTCCCCCCTCCCAACCTCCCCCCGCTGGGTGGAGGAGTTTTAGTCCCCTCACCCAGCGGGGGAGGGTTAGGGAGGGGGAACCTCCTTACTCTACCCCGCTCGCCCGCTCCGTTGTCGCAATCGCATACACTTCCCCGACTTCATTCAACAGAGCGGTGGCGGTCAGCCAGACATCCACTGCAGAGCCATCTTTGGCAAGCCGTTGGGTGCGATACGGCTCCAACAGCTTTTTCCGGCTCAACTGCTGAACCCGCTCTATATCAGCTTCGCGCAGCCCTTTCGGTGTCAGTTCGCGAATGTCCCGCTCCAGCGCCTCTGCCTCACTCCAGCCGTACATCCTGACCGCGGCCGGATTCCAGGCCATGATGCGCCCTTCCAGATCCTGCAGTACAATGGCGTCGTGCGAATCGCGTACCACCACTGCCATGCGCAGCTGATCGTTCGCTTTCTTGAGAGCTTCCTGCGTCTGCTTCATCTCGCTGATATTCACAAACGTAATTACCGCCCCCTCAATCACATTATCAGTCGTGCGGTACGGCAGCATGCGCATCATGAACCAGGCGCCGTCAGTTGTCTGTACCTCCACCTCTTTGGGAATCAGGCTGTTCAAGACACTCTGCAGGTCTGCCAGAAAGCAGTCATAGCCGACCAGGTTGGAGGCAAAGTGCGCCACAGAGCGCCCGACATCGGAGAGGATCAGGTTGATGATCCGGGTGGCGCCAGGCGTAAAACGGAGAATGCGTAGTTGGAAATCGACAAACACCGTACCGATGCCGCTTCCGGCCAGCAGGTTGTTCATATCGTTATTTACCCGCGACAGATCGAGCACTTTGGTCTGCAGTTCGGCATTGATCGTCGCCAGTTCCTCGTTGACTGACTGCAGCTCCTCCTTGGAAGTTTCCAGCTCTTCGTTGGTTGACTGCATCTCTTCGTTGATCGACTGCAGCTCCTCGTTGGCGGATTTAAGCTCTTCGTTGGAGGCCTCCAACTCCTCGTTGGCACTCTGGATGTACTCTTCCTTGGCCTGCAATTCCTGCTGCAGGGTTGCCAGGCGTGATGCCGAATCAGAGGTGGTGTCGGAGGTGCCATCCGGCTCAGGCAACTGCGGCACCCGGTCGGGATCAGCAGCTGCCATTTCGGCGCGCTGGATGGGTGCTTCCTCCAATACGACCATAAACAGCGCCGACTCAGGCAGTGCCGGGGTGCCGGATGTAACCGGACTGACGCTCAGGTTGACTGTGGTGAAGTGGCCGTTGGTTTTAACACGCAGCCCCGAACGGCAGGCTACCTCATTGCGCGAGGCGGCTCTGTGCAGGGCAATGGTCAGATCGTGCCGCAGCCCTTCGCGGGCCATCTTCAGGATGTTGAAGTTGGCAGCAGTCCCGGTTGAAGGCTCCAGATACATGCCGGTGCGGCCATGCAGATAGAGAATATCTCCCTGCCGGTTCACAAGTATGCCGGCCTGAACGACCTGCTGCAGTAATGCCCGTTCAGCCAGTTCCTGCAGCGGAAGGTTTGCCGGAAAGGCATTCCTGAAGACTGATTGCTGAAGTGACGCATCCGGCGTAGTCATGGGGGGTAAAAACGTTGTCACCGGGATACGCCTGTCAGAGTAGCCGTTATCTTTGCGCTGATAGAGCTTCTGCTTGCGCTCGACTGTGGTGAAGAGAGTGCCAAACTCGCCAACAGTCTCGGAGGTGCCCAAAAAGAGAAAACCACCCGGATTGAGCGCGTAGTGGAACAGTGGAATCACTTTCTTCTGCAGCTCTCCACCCATATAGATGAGGAGATTACGGCAGCTGATCAGGTCGAGCTTCGAAAAGGGGGGGTCTTTGATTACATCCTGCTCGGAAAAAACCAGCATGTCGCGAATCCCTTTATGGATGCGATAGGTTTTACCGTCAGACTCCAGATTGAAAAAGCGTGCGAGGCGTTCCGGTGTGATATCGGCGGCGATACTGCAGGGAAAGAAGCCTTTACGGGCCTGGTCGATGGCCTGTTTATCGATGTCGGTGGCAAAGAGTTGTATGGTGTAGTTCTGTTTCAAGGTTTCGATACGTTCCTGCAGCAGAATTGCGATGGAGTAGGCCTCCTCACCGGTGGAACAGCCGCAGATCCAGACCCGGATGGCGCTGCCGGATGGCTTATCGGCAAAAAGACGCGGGATGATCGTTGTTTCAAGCGCGTCGAAGGCAGGTGTATCACGGAAAAAGTTGGTGACACCGATCAACAGATCGCGAAAGAGCGCCTCCACCTCGTGAGGTGTCTGCTGGAGAAATTTGACGTAGCCATCCAGCCGTTTGATCTGGTGGACGGCCATGCGCCGCTCGATGCGGCGCTGGATGGTGCTCGGTTTGTAGAGGGAAAAATCATGGCTGGTCTGGGCGCGCAGAATGACGAACACTTTTTTTAGTTCACTCTCTGTTTTTGGCTCCGGCACGGAGGCCGGACGTGGCGGCTTGCCGAAGGCATGCACGGCATAGGCGATAAGCTGGGCCGGCATATCTGCCGCCGGAAGGACATAATCGACCAACCCGGTGTTGATGGCACTGCGCGGCATACCGTCATACTCGGTGGATTCCGGGATCTGCGCCATCGCCATGCCCCCTTCCCCTTTGATCGCCCGCAGTCCCATAGTGCCGTCACTGCCGGTGCCGGACAACACGATGCAGATGGCAAGTTCATGCTGATCCTGCGCCAGGGAGCGGAAAAAATAGTCGATCGGCAGCCGCTGACCACGCGGCGCCGCCGGTTCCAGCAGATGCAGCGTGCCGTTTAAAAACGCCATGTCACAGTTGGGCGGGATGATATAGGCACAGTTGGGCTGCACCTCGACACCATCTACGACTTCAGAAACCTGCATACGGGTGTAGCGCCGGATCAGATCCGTCAGGATGCTCTTGTGATCCGGCGCCAGATGCTGCACCAGCACAAACGCCATGCCGGGGTCTTTGTCGGCCGGCATGCCGGAAAAGAACGCCTCAAAAGCGGCCAGGCCGCCGGCTGAAGCGCCGATGCCGACGATGGGGAAATGGACCCTCTGGGGCCTGAGCGGTTCGACCGGTGTGATTTCAACGTCTGCCGGTTCTAGTGCCGGTTCTGCTATTTCTGATGGAATAACCTTTTTTCTGACCATAATTGGCTCCTCAGGGATCTGCTTTCAGACCAGTCAGACAGGTCAGGCCGGCCTGAAAGGCTCACTTAAAAAAACGGGGTTGGAGTAAATCCATAACACCGACATGCCGTTATCAAAAGCAGTCAGTTACGAATAAACGGTATTGGTCTGGATAGCAAGGCTTTATCCATGAATACCCTCCATTACCCGTTTTATCTCAAAAACAAGCTCTCTGGTGACAAGAGGTTTTGATATATAGCCATCAAAGCCTTCATTAAGAAACCGCTCCCTGTCACCACGCATCGAGTACGCTGTCAGGGCGACCACCGGCTGGTGATCTGTTGTCCCCTGCTCTTCTGCCCGGATTTTACGCACTGTTTCTTCGCCGTTCATAACCGGCATCTGAATGTCCATCAGCACCAGATCGAATCTGCCCTGCTCAAGAGCGGTGAGGCACTCCCTGCCGTTCTCGACAACAACGACATCAAAGCCAAGCTTTTTGAGCAGTGATGCCCCGAACGTTATATTGACCTGATCGTCTTCTGCAAACAGTATCCGCAGTGGCGGGCCATCCCAGCCGATCGGTGCTGCTGCAGGAGCACCCTGGCTGGTGGCGGTTTCACTGCTGACAGCAAAAGGAAGCGTGAGGGTGAAACAGCTGCCGACGCCCGGTGAGCTCTCTACGCGAATTGTACCGCCCATAAGCTCCGCCAGACGACGGCTGATGGTCAGGCCGAGGCCGGTTCCGCCAAACTTTCTGCTTATTGAACCATCTTCCTGGGTGAACGGCTTGAAAATTGAACCGAGAGATTCGGGGGCGATACCAATCCCGCTGTCGCGCACCGCTATCTCGATGAGTACACTGGTATCGTGCTGCTCCAGGAGTTGTGTTGACAGTGTCACCTGTCCCTGTGACGTGAACTTGACAGCGTTCCCCAGCAGGTTGAGGAGGATCTGCTTGAGTCGTAGCTGATCGCCCACAAGGAGAGGCGGAATGTCCCCGGAGAGGTCCAGCGCCAGAGCAATCCGCTTTTTAAATGCGGCGGATTTATGCATCATGACAATATCGTTGATGCAGTGGTGCAGGCTGAAATCGGCCGGAATAATATCGACTTTTCCGGCTTCGATCTTGGACAGGTCGAGTATATCGTTGACCAGTGACATCAGATTTTTCCCGGAACGTTTGAGTGCCACCACATACTCGCGCTGTTCTGTGGTGAGCTCGGTCATATCGAGAAGCTGGGTCATACCGAGCACACCGTTCATCGGGGTGCGGATTTCGTGGCTCATGTTGGCCAGAAACTGGCTCTTGGTGGTGTTGGCAGATTCTGCTGCGGATTTGGCCGCCTGCAGCTCATCATTTTGTTCCAGGAGCTCTTCCCTGCTCTCCTTTAGCGCATCTTCGGCCTGTTTTTGTACAGTAATATCCTGAATCATCCAGATGGAGCCATCCTCAGGCGTATGATCATTCACTGCCCGTCCGGTCAGTCTGCAGAGGATCAGAGAGCCGTCCTTCTTTTTCATACCAGTCTCAATTGTGTAGATCCCACCGGTGGAAATCACCGCATACCCCTCTTGTCCGATGCGCGTATATATTTCGTTGTTTAAATAGAAATCTGCAGTATTCATTCCGAGGGTTTCACCGACTTCATAGCCAAAAATCTGATCGAAGGCCGGATTGGCCAGCTGCAGCTTTCTCTCCTTGAGAAAGCTGACGCCTATCGGCATGCTGTTTACTATTATCCGCTGCTCGTCAGCCAGCTTGGTAACATCTGCTGTCAGCTTTTCTGCGATACTTTGCAATTCGGCACGCGTGGTAAGCAGTGAACGGACCAGAGCAAACAGCAGCAGGGTGATGATACTGCCACCACACAGGGTGAGCCATACCCGAATATAAGCGACTGATGAGAAGCCGCCACCGGTCTGGATAAAACGGAGCGACCAGCGATGCCCGTTAAAATCAACCGGAATCACCCTGGTGAACTGTACGTCGGACCATTTTTGCGTATCTTCTGATGGATGACAGGAATAGAGTAGACTCTGAGGTGATATCTGGTCGCCATCGAACAGTTGAAGGTGCAGCAGCTTTTCCTGCTTCAGATCACGGGTGCCAAGGATTCCCTGCATAAGATCGTTCATCCTATAAGGACTGTAGACCCAGCCATAAAGTGCAGCACGGCGCTGCTCCGTGGTTTCTGCAGGCATACCTTTGCGATAGACCGGTACATACATCAAGGTTCCGGCTTGAACATCCTTATTGGTCTCCTGAACCAGCACGACCTTGCCGGAGAGCGCAGCAGAATCAGTATCCTGCGCCCGTTCCATGGCTGTCCGGCGAATCGGTTCCGAAAACATGTCATAGCCGAATGCCCGCAGATTTCGCCCGGAAAACGGTTCAAGATACAGTATGGATGAGTAGAGTTCCCGCTCTCCCTCCGGTCGCACCGTGTACTCCGGAAAGCCTTCACTCCGAATATCAAGGATATGCCGCGTCAGTTTTTCCCGCGGGATCAGAAGCGCAAAGCCGATACCCTGAATGCCGGGGAGTTGTTTTTCAAGCCTCTGCAACTGGGTATAAATACGCCATTTTTCCCGTGTGACCGTATCCGATGCATCAAAAAAAGCCGCGCCACCATGGAGAATACGTGCAAGGTCAGCAAGCCTGTCGGAAATTTTGTTCTTTATTTCGCTACAATGAGCGGCAAATTCCTGCGCGGCAATCCTGTCCACGCTTGCTTTCATATACCCGGTTGCAGCAGCAGTTAACCCGAAGCCGAGCAGCAGAATAATCCAGGCACTGCGCCGGTTTATGAAAACGGACCTGGCAGCGCTTGCAACACCGCTGTTTCCGGATGATGCTGTAGTCATTGGTGACTCCTTAGTTATACGTTGCACGGACAAAGATTGCCCCTGTTACAGGTTGGGAAGTTGGTTTAACGCATCAACAGCGCCGCCTGCTGAAGTCGCTCGTGTAACTCCGGGATTATTATCTCTGCACTGTCCAGGTCTCCGCGTGCCGCTGCCTTTTCTATGGCGTGGGCGGTGATTGCCAGCGATGGGGACGCGTATTCGACCGCCAACTCTTTGAGCATCCTCGCCTGATATTCCACCTCCGGGATGTCAAGGCAGCTCAGACCAACCAGCAGGTCTGAAGCGAGATTGGATAACTCAAGCATTCGATCTTCTATGACTTTTTGTGAAAGCATGGGACCTCCTGACATGTATACAGCAGCCAAACTGAGAAAAAATGGATTTACAGCGTCTGTAGAATAAACGCAGTTTTGCCATCTGTATATTCATGGAAATAACTAGAGGGCATTTTTTTTGCTGATATACTTCAAACGGCATTTAATTGCGATTTTTTACAGAACCGCTGCTATCAGCATTCCTGCCCCCTCCCTAGCCCTCCCCCGCTGGGTGAGGGGACTTTAAAGCTTCTCCACCTTTAGGCCCCAGAGGGTCCAGCGGGGGGAGGTGTGGGAGGGGGGGAGAAAGCCGCAATTATAGACCTCGTGAAGTATAGTCAGATACCCACGATGTTATTTTGCGGATTTTGTTCCCGCTGTATTTGGAGAGTCCCGTAACCATGCCTGCGCCCGTCAGCAGATCAAGATAATGGGAAAGTGTTGTAGTATTTCCGGCATCGTGGAGTTGCCCCAGCATCTTCTGAAAAGAGAGTATCTGCCCCGAATAATCGCACCCCAGCATAAACATCCGCCGCAGCAACGCTGGTTTGTCTACCCGTGACATACGCAGGATATCCCGTGAAATGGTAGTTTCGACCAAAGAGTCAATTACATAGCGGGCCCAGCGTTCCCGCTCGGTTATCAACGGAGCAGCTCCGGGATATCCGCCGTAGTAAATGTAAGTATCCAGATCCCAGCCGAATGCATCGCGCTGACGCAACTTTTGCCCCATACGGAGGTTGATCCAAACGTTAACTTTCTGTCTTGACAGCCGTCATCACCTTAAGCTATGAATACCAACCGTAGCAGTGGATGGCACTCATGGATAAGCGTTTCAATATGCTGGCCGTTGACTACCAACACGTTAGTCCTTCCAATCTAATTGATGCCGCAAGCAAACAATAAAGCGAGGAATAACAATGTCTGACCCCAAAGTTCTGATTGTAGAAGACGATGATATGAATGCTACTCTCCTGGAAATGATTCTTGAAGGGGAAGGTTTCAGGCATATTGATAAAGCGTATAATGGCGTGGAGGCTTTAGAGCTTTATAAAAAGGCTCTGCGTGAAGTTCCCTACAGAGCAGTGTTTCTTGATATCACTATGCCGGAAATGGATGGATTCGAGGTGCTGAGGCGAATCAGGCGCATAGAGGATGATGCTGACTATAGCTACAGGTCGATTATTATAATGGCTTCGGGTGACATTTCGTCAGATACGGTCATCAAAACAATGGTAGAGTTTGATGCTGACGATCATATCGGCAAACCTTACGATAGGAATGAAATTTACGAGTCTATTGTCAGTCACGGCATAATTGCATAAAAACAGTGCACCGGTGCTCTTCATCAGGAAAGCGCCGTCTGGGAAGTTCCTCAAAGCTGCAACGCATCCGCTGGTTTATATCTGCATGTGAAATTACGCAGCTGTGCTTCCTATCTCCCATGGCCGGCCAGACCGGTTTCGCTGACATCTTTCACTACCACCAGAGCAAAGCCGAACGGAAAGAGCAGAAACAACGGCACAGCGAACCAGGTCTCCCGCTGCCAGGCAAAGATGATCGGCAGCAGGCAGTAGGGAGAGTGGAACAAACCGGGGGCTGAGGTTGTTATTCCCGTAGGTCCAGTTTAGCTAAACTCGATATGCATCACTTAACAAACAGACTTTTCTAAAGAATTCACTATCAAATAAGAGTATCGATTGCTTCCAGCCCCCGGTTTGTTCCACTCTCCATAACGATTGCGTCATTCAAAGAGATTTTAATACGCGCGGGAGCCTTGTGCTCTTGTACTTGGTACGATTCCGGCGGTGCACATACGCCTGGTGAGGAAAGGAAAGCGCAGCAGAGTGATAGTATAATTATCCGGGAGAACGAGATCATAATTAATTAGGTGTTCATACATAACGAGAGTTCTTTGAAAGAATTCACAAACGCCGGGGTAAGAAGATAGTTTGCGCTGTTTTAGAAAATCCACATTCCCTAGTACGAATAGATGACCGAAATACCGCTACCATAGTCAGGACTGTTATTGCTTATACCACGTGAGGCAAATAGATCCAGATATGTTGCAGAAGTAAGAGTCCAGAGCACCCGCCCTCTCGCTTCAACTATCTCGTCGTAATAAACAGACGGTGCTGTAGCTCCCTTGATGATGAGCATCGGGTGAATGTTATCGGTAATTTGGTATCCAACAGTAGCACTGTAACTCACATAATTTTTCAAACCGGCATCGGTCATTTTTCCCTGATACGTATATATGGCATCTCCACCCAGATGGAGGTTGCCAAACCATTTTGATAAATCAAGGCCGCCGCCAAAATCGCACTTACCGGTGCCAAGACCTTCTGATACTGAAGCGGTCGGTGTTTTGAGAAGCAGTGATCCCCTCACCTGCGGCATAAAGCCCTTCTCGAAGGATAGGATATATCCACCCCGCAGAATGATGTCGCCAAATCCGGAAACTGCAAATTTGTTGCCTGATGATTCGCTAATAGAAGTATCGGTGGTTACGTTTGAAGAGGTTACCGGTGAGTTTGAATTTTGTATCGATGCAGGACTGGTAATGCTTTGGTATATGTACGGTAACTCCACACTGAAATCAAGGCGTACGCCAGGATACCAGCTAATTATCAGTGGTGTGTAAATAAAGCGAGTTGTGCTGTTTGAATTGTAGTTTCCAATACTGTATTCCGATCCGATGCTGATAGATGCAACCGGTGTAGTTTCTGATTTTGCAGGTCTCCAATAAAGATCACCAGCAATTTTTTTTCCGCCACTTACAAAATGATCTTTGCCATCAGATGTTACAAAAAATGTGTTTATAATCCCAAAATTTTTGTAAACACCTTCAACATCCACTGTAGCTTTGCCATCAGGCATATAAACTAATGACTTAAATTCGCTTGAAAGGCTTCTTCGCACGAAGACTGCAGGTGTGACGTTGGATTTACTGTTGTCAAGAGGGGATGCTGCTGTAGTTGGAGCAGAAAATGCGACTGTTGGCGACGAAGATAGCGGCAATGTTATCCGCTCCAGACCACGTAGTACGGTCAAGTCATTTGCAGATTTAATCAGATTGACCAGATACTGGGATCGACCGGCAAGGGATTTGCCGACCATAATAATAACATCTCCCTTTTGTAGACCAGCTTGTGCGGCAACAGATCCATTTGGAGCATCGCTAACAATCGGTTTTACACGCTTTATCCGCGAACGCCACACGAATTCTTGAACCTCACAATCCTCCACATTAGCACCCAGGAAGTCGGCGGCGTGGAGCGCACTGTTAGCACCGAGGATTATTGAGATGAAGATAACCATTGTTTTTAGCATGGGGGGACTCCATTAAAGGACACGGATCTATCTGACCTTATAAAGCATGTGGTGTACCAAGCTTAGGGATGTGGAAAATGCTGATTTACCATTTTGTAGGAGCGTTTTCCAAAACGCGAATGCTGCAATATTCAACAATGCTGTCCATTGCAGCATTCGCGGCAGGATGCCGCTCCTACGAAAATAATTAAATAAGCGGTAATTCAGTATTTACCGAGTCCCTAAGTCTTTGTTTTTCGTTGCGTTCGTTGCGGCGTTGCGTGATCAAATGCCGTGATGCGGGGGATATGTGGGGGGATCAGAGAATGTGAGTGTGTTCCGGGTACTGCCTCATCCGGAAGGAATCTGCTCGGCAATAAACGCCCAGCGGGCCAGACTTGCTGCGTTGGGCGCGTCAAGTTTCCTCATCAGGTTCGCCCGGTGTACCTCCACGGTGTTGGGGCGCAGATCAAGACGTCGGGCAATCTCTTTGGACGTTACACCCTGCCCGACCATCTGCAAAACTTCCCGTTCACGGTCGGTAGTCTGATGACGGAGAATATAAATTTCAGCCTGAAAAAATGCATTTTCACCTTGCTGACGGAACAATCCGATGCGGTAGAGGCGGCTGACCACCGCAGAAACCAACTCTTCGGAAGTAAACGGCTTGGTCAGATAGTCGTCGGCTCCTTCGCACATGCCACGACGTTGATCGGCACGATCCACCTGTCCGGTAACAAATATGAACGGTATATCAGCAAAAGCCCGTTCATTCTTCACCGCTTCCAATACGGCGTGACCATCCATATTCGGCATCATAATATCGCACAAAATCAGATCCGGTCGTTTTTTATAAAGCAGATCAAGACCGGATTGACCATCTAACGCGCACCGGACATCGAAACCTTCCTGCTTCAAAACAGATTCCATATAGATGCGGCTTGTTTCATCATCTTCGAAAATCAGAATTGAATACATATCATCCCTTTTAACCTTACCAGGCTACAACAACCCTCTCAGTAACTCCTGACATCTGCTGCACATTTCCCCGGATTTCTGGTCAACTTCTTCCACGTACGTCGATGATTTCATCACACAGCTCTGATTATTGCAGTGAATGAGGCCGAAATTGTGCCCCAATTCATGTATCGCCTCTTTAACAAGGCGTTCCGTGAGCAGACCCCTGTCTTCCGGCAGGCCGTAAAATTTATTGTTCAGGCGATGTAGCGCGATTACCGATCCGATTCCCCTCAACTGAGCTTCACCGAAAACAAATGTCAGAACCGGAATAAACAGATCGACATTTACCACACCAAGTACCTTCACCGCATCAGCAGGTGGCCGGGTAATGATCTGCAGCAGTATCCGGGAAGAGTGGTACTGATGCCGTGCCGGGTCAAATGCATGTTCAAGATCGATATCAAGATTCGCCACTTTCGTATGATACCCGAAAACGGTATACACACTTTTTTCCAGCTCTTCAATCCAGGGGAAATGATCGGTTTTAATCGGCTGAATGTAGATATATGGCATAATCAGTGCGGCATGTCATTTTTACTTTTTTTCAGTTGATATTTTTCAATTTTATTATACATGGTCAGCCTGCTTACCTTGAGTATTGCCGCTGCCTGAGCTATGTTGCCGTTGGTCAGATCAAGAACCTTCTGTATATGAATTTTTTCCACTTCATCCAGTGACGGCAGCGTTTCTTTTATGTCAGTTTCGACTACCGGAAAGAAGAAAGAGAGATCATCCAGTTCAACAAGAGTGCCTCTGGCAACAACCATGGCCCGCTCGATGACATTGCGCAATTCCCGGATATTTCCGGGCCAGTTATATTCCACCAGCATATCAAGCGTATCCTGGGAGATATCAAGAACGTTTTTGTTCATGGACTGGGAATATTTCTTTATGAAAAACCGTGCCAGAGCAGGTATGTCGAGCGTGCGGTCCCGCAGAGGCGGAATGGCAATAGTCACAACGTTCAGCCGGTAATAGAGGTCTTCTCTGAAACTCCCCTCTTGAACCGCACGCTCAAGGTCGTGGGTGGTTGAGCAGATGATGCGGAAATCCACATCTATCTTCTTGTCGCCCCCAAGACGGCTGAACTGCCTGGTATCGAGAACCCTCAGGATATCCGCCTGCATTTTTTCGCTGATATGCCCTATTTCATCAAGAAATATCGTCCCCTTGTCTGCCATCTCAAGCCTGCCCTGACGCCGGTACAAGGCTCCGGGGAACGCACCTTTCTCGTGGCCGAACAGTTCACTCTCCAGCAGGCCATCGGAGTACGCCCCGCAATTAATAGTAATAATCGGAAAATATTTCCTGCTGCTCTGGCTATGGATTGCCCGGGCGATGAGCTCCTTTCCGGAACCGTTTTCACCCTTGATGATCACGGTCGCATCCGTCTGGGCCACTTCAAACACCTTCTCCAGAACTTTCTTTATCTCAGGGCTTTCCCCGATTATTTCATCGGAGAAAGAGATATCATCAATATGCTGACGCAGCTGACTGTTTTCGTGCATCAGCCTGCGCTGCTCGACGGCATTGCGGATCAGATGACTCATGTCGTCAGGATCAACAGGTTTGACGATATAATCAAACGCCCCCTCTTTCAGCGCCTGTATGCTTGTCTCCACAGAGGCAAAAGCGGTGATCATGATGGTAATAATATTTTTATCGATTTTTTTGATCCTTCTCTGCAGCTCAAGGCCATCGATTCCGGGCATCTTGATATCAAGCATGACAATATCCCACGGCCCCTGCTGCAGCTTGAGAAGTGCGGCGTTGGCATCTTCTGCAGAGCTGACGCTATAGCCATCCAGCTCAAACCACTGGCTGAGGGCATCGCGAATTGAGGCTTCATCATCTACAATCAATATTTTTATGTCCGATGGTTTCATGCGTTATAACCGCCTATGTAGGTATGTTTTCTGTATACTCACGGGGAAGAGTAATCGTAAAGGTAGTGCCGACGGTAAGTTGTGATTCGACCTGTATGCTGCCTGAATGCTGCTGCACAATACCATACACAGCGGAAAGTCCAAGCCCGAGACTGCTGTTATTGTCTTTTGTCGAGAAAAAAGGATCAAAAATGAAGGGAAGATCATTTTCGGCGATGCCATGGCCATGATCGATTACCTGAATCTGAACGGTGTCACTGCTGGAATAGTCTGTCCGCACCACAATCCGGCTCCCCTGCGGAGAGGACTCCATAGCATTTACGATCAGTGACACGAGAATCTGTTGAATCGTGCCGGGATCACAGCAGATATCATCATCTCCGGAGTCGAGTTCAGCGACCAATTCCAGTTCTTTCATTTTTGCGCTGTGGTCAATGATCCTGGTACTTAACGTAACAACTTCATTCAGGTGAACATGGCGCACATGAGCCTGGGTTTGTTTGGCAAAGAGCAATAAGTTTTTTACGATTTCACCACACCGTTTTGCCTCGCTAGCCACGATAGACAGATTGTTTACCACCGTGGTAATAGTTGCTTCAGAAAGATTTTCTTGCAACAGGTATCTGCTTGACAGTTTTGCATAGGATAAAATGCCTGACAGCGGGTTGTTTATTTCATGGGCCACCATGGCAGACAACTTGCCGAGAGAAGCCATTTTCTCCGATAATGCCAGTGATGATTTCATCTGATCGAGCTCAAGTGTTGCCTCTCTTTCCTTTTTGTGAGTCGTATAACTGACCGTAATGATGCAGACCAGTATCAGGAAGTTGAATATGCAGATAACAAATGCCGCAACCATGCCGTTCTGAATTAATTTGGAGATTTCGTTTTCAATATCTTCAACATAAATGCCGGTGCCAACGACCCATTTCCAGGGCACAAACTCCCTGACGTACGATATTTTCGGTGTAATATTTGAGGAGTTGTCATTTTCCTGCCACTTGTAACTGACAAACCCGGCCCCTGATTCTGCGACGACATTTACAATTTCCTGAAAGACCTTCTTGCCGTCAAGATCACTGTAATTGCTCAAATCCTTGCCATTCAGGTCGCTGCGGTACGGATGCACTATCATTCGAGGCGTCATGTCATTGATCCAGAAGTAATCCTTAAACTCCTGGCCGTAATGCATGTTTTTTATCTGCTCAATCGCAAGCTTTTGAGCCTGTTCAACAGTAAGTTTGCCCTCCTTTTCATCTTGATGGTATTTGGCAAGGACACTCCAGGCCGTTGTTGTCAGAGCTTTGATCATCTCCTTTTTTCGTTCCATGCTGCTGTTGCGTATCGTCGGAATGAAAACATACATAAAGACCGACGTAAAAAGAACAATTGTCAGCACCGTCGGCACCACAACGCGCAGTGTAAACGTCTGCCAGGGAAATGATTTATGGGGAGTTATCATATAATTACACCATTTCTGTCAGAGTACATCTTTTTGGAACATAAATTAAACGTCACCCGGCAGGCCGGTAAAGTCATAACTGAGACGAGTCTGGTAGTTTTTTGTCTGGGTAAAGATTTCCTTGAGCAGATGCTGCTCAACTGACGTGAGCTTTTTGGGGAAGACCATATTGTCAGGCTGTTTACTCCCGCTCGAAACAGCGTCCGCCTGTATGGTAAGCCGCATCTGCATGAGAAAGCTATACGCCTGCACCATCTCCTTATGACTCAGGTCGGTAAGTATTTTCAGATCGCGAAGCGCATCAAGCCTTTTTATGGTATTAGCGGTAGTAATTTCATGTTTGAGTGCATAAATCCGTGCAAAATCAACAATCGGTACCATCGCTTTCTTGATATCCAGTCCCCCCCGGTTGTCACCCGATGTCTCGACAATAAACTTACCGAAGCGGCCGATCGGCGGTTCCATAATAAGAATATCCCTGGCAAGGATTTGCAGAAAGCGGAAGTTTTCACTGACGACTCTGATAAGATGATCTTTCAAGCCATTCACCATGGCTGCATCGCCAAAGGCACAGCGAAAATCGAAGAAAATTTTCGTCCGGAGCAAATCTTCTCCGGTTGCCGAATAAACCCATGTGCCGAAATACTTTTTCCAGACAGAGACCGGCTGACATAATTCAGGATTCATTGCCATGTTTTTGCCTTTACAGAACAGATACCCCGCATCATTGAGCCAGGTACAGACTGTTTTTCCCAGAGCAAGAAAGTATTCTCTGACAGAATCTTCCCGTTCCGGTGTGACATCTTCATAGACGATGGCATTATCCTGATCGGTGTGAAGCGTCTGCTCCTCGCGTCCCTCACTGCCGAAAACCATAAAGGCAAAAGAGGCAGGTGGTGTACCCAGCTGTTCTATGGCACATTCGATAAACTTCTTCCGTACTGCGTCATTGATCGCCGTTGTCAGGCTATTGACACTCTGAGGTTTTGCACCACTCTCGATAAAAGTTGCAATAAGGTGCGGCTGAATGGCGTTCAACCTGATAATCTCGTCTGGTACCTGGGCAGAGCTGATTTCACGCAGCAATAGTGACGGGGAACAATTCCGGATAGCCTGGAGTTCTGTAGTAGTAATGCATCCTGTTGCATGACTGTCTTCAAAATGCTGATTAAAGAACATAACCGTGGACTGCAGCTCGGCAAGCAACGTTCTCCTTGCCTCTTCTCTCACGAACAGGTCCGAAACATCCTCCATAATGCCATCAAAGAATTGAACATCACCATCATCGTTATAGATGCTGACTCCCCAGATAGAGGCAGAAAAAAGTGAGCCATCTTTTCTTCTGATCTTCGTGACTTCGCGCCTGAGCTCGCCCTCCCCTGCTTTCACGGCCAGCCGTGCATACTCTTGCTGATCAGGGTATACTGTGGAAACCGGTTCGGCGAGCAGGCTCTCTCTCGAGTTATACCCAAGCAGCTCTACCAGCGCCGGGTTGGCTTCCACAAACCTCGGATCCGGAGCGGTGGTCATCCTGAAGAACCCCACATTCAGGTTATTTGCCATAGTCCTGAATTTTTCTTCACTTGCGCTCAGTGCATCCTCTACTTTTTTTCTGTGTGTTATGTCGGAGACAACGGCCATGAAGCCGCTCCTGCCTCCCAAAAAAATCCGGGTGGCAGAAATGGTCACATCATAGCGTGTGCCCGTTTTACTCTCCAGATGGGCTTCAAATCGTTCCGGTACCTGCCTCCCTGCCAGCAGATCCCGCAGGCATTCATTTCCCGGCGACGTCTCAAGCCAGGTGAATGCTTCCTCTGTATGTACGCCTGAAAGTTCGCTTTGCGAGTATCCGAGCATATCAGAAATTGTCTGGTTCACATACATCAGCGAACCCTCCAGCACCATAAACATACCTTCAGACGCTGACTCAACAAGTGTTCGATATTTCTCTTCAGAGTCACGCAGAGCTTTTTCTGCGAGCTGTTGTTTTTTCAATGCGTTGTAACTCTGGGCGTCGATATAGAAGAGGAGCACCGAGATCAGCAGAAGAATCAGCAGAGATATCTGAATGAGACTATTGGTAATTGACGCAATTTCTTCCTTAACATCGTCAAGATAAACACCGGTCCCGATTATCCATCCCCAGGGAGCAAATCCTTTCACATAAGAAATTTTTGGCAGAATGCGCTTTTCTTCGTCTTTCCATTGCCATGTGTATTCAACATAGCCGTCACCTTTGCTTTCAACAAGCTTGACCATCTCGTTAAAAATACGTTTTCCTTCAGAATCTGAAAACGTAGAGAGATCTTTGCCGTTCAGGTCAGGGCGATAGGGATGAACCACCATGCGGGGATGCATATCGTTAATCCAGAAATAATCTTTCATTTCATGGCCGTAACGCAGATTCTGTATCTGATCAATGGCCTGCCGCTGCGCCTCCTCCCGGGAAATCAGCCCTTTTTGCGCATCGTGTTCGAGCTTCGCAAAAACATTCCCTGCGGAGGTGGTCAGCTCCCGGATCATCTCCTTTTTTCTGTCAATATTGTTTTTTTCAATTATCGGGATGATTATCAAAAATAGAGCTGTTAAAAAAAGTACAATAGTGATTATGGTAGGAAAGATGAAGCGCGCGAGAAAGGACATCATTCTTTTTGTCTTTGTATCAATGTTCATAAATATCGTTATACAGGATAAAGGGTAGATTTGTCATCTTGTAACAGCTTTTCGTAGTGATGTGGTACGATCATACGGTAGAAAAAAATATTTCGGATGGGGTTATATGCGCAGTGTACTGTTAGTTTTCATAGCTTATTTCATTTCATATACGTCGGAGTTACATGCAACTGAACGTGCAGTCAGTCGCTTCGACACTGAAGGACTGTCAGGCTGGGAGTCAAAGAGTTTCAAGGGGACAACTGAATACCGGCTGATAAAGGACGAAGGCAGAGTTGTCGTTAAAGCAACCAGTCATAATTCGGCGTCAGGAATGATCCGGAAAATCAGTTTTCAGCCGTCCAAATATCGGTATTTACGCTGGAATTGGAAAGTAACCGGAACCATAAAGGGGGGCGACGAGAAGACCAAAGCCGGTGATGACTACGCCGCTCGTATATACGTTGTATTTCCAGGCAGATTCTTTTGGCAGACAAAAGCGATCAATTACATTTGGGCGAATAAGCTGGCGAAAGGGGAATCGATTCCAAATGCCTTTACCGCAAACGCCGGAATGATCGCGGTGGAGTCAGGCAACAGTGACGCTGGTCAATGGCTGAACGAAGAACGGGATCTGCTGGCCGACTACCGCTCCCTGTTCGGCACCGATCCTCCGGACGCTGAAGCGATTGCCATCATGACCGATACCGATAATACCGGCGGGACTGCAGAAGCGTGGTACGGTGATATTGTCCTTGCAACGGAGAGGAAATAACTCCCCATGCTTCAGTCACGGACTACGTTACTTTCTGTTATTATTCCAACTCTCAATGAAGCAGAAAACCTGCCCTCTCTTCTCGCTGACCTCAAACAGCAGCAGAACATCACGCTTGAAATTATTGTCGGCGATGGCGGCTCGACGGATGCAACGCAATCAGTTGCCGAATCCTCCGGCGCCACCTTTGTCAGTGCGAGGCGGGGGCGCGGGGCCCAGATGAACGCTGCCACTCTCCGGGCCTCCGGTGACTATCTCCTTTTTCTGCACGCAGATTCCCGTATAGAAGCCCCCTCCCTTCTCAGTAATGCCGTTGCTGCACTTATCACGGAGCAATCCGAACCGGGCCGGATTGCCGGTCACTTCCGCCTCCGTTTTATCCGTACGACAAAACTGAATGCGGTAGCCTACCGCTACGCCGAGGAGAAAACCGCCTTCAACCGGGTGAATACCACCAACGGTGACCAGGGTTTACTCCTCTCCCGTGAGTTTTTCAAATACCTTGGCGGCTTTGATGAAAGCATGCCGTTTCTGGAAGATCAGCGCATTGCCGAAAAAATCAGATTGGAGGGGCGGTGGATGACGCTCCCCGGATATCTCAAAACGTCGGCGCGACGCTTTGAAGCAGAAGGCTTTCACCGCCGCTATATCCTGATGAGTATGATGATGGGATTGTACAGCATTGGTGAACAGAAATTCTTTGAACGTGCGCCGGGGGCTTATCAGGTGCAACAGGAGACCGGTTCCCTGTTCCTGTCACCGTTCTTTGCCCTTATATGGCTGATGATGCGCAAGGAGTGGGGATTACGGGGGTCTCTTCGAGTATTCTACCTGTTGGGGCGCTATATCCGCCAGAATTCATGGCAGATGTTTTATTTTTTTGATATCAGGTTTCGATCGCTGCTTGGCACAGACAGGTATCCATTTTTGAATTTCCATGATCGGTTCTTTGCACCATGTACAAACTTCCGGGTCTGTAATGCACTCACCGGTCTGCTCTGTTTTGTCTGGTTTATGATGATACTTGCGCCGTACTTCCGGGTTGTTGACCAGAGGTGGCGGAGTTAGTTTGTCTGCTTTTATCCAGGAGGAGAATCGAACAGGGTAGTTGCAATTGAAAGCTGCCGGGGGTTTCCCAGGAGTACAACAACATCATCTGATCTGAGTTTCCATACCGGTTCAGGGTTTGAAATTACTTCATCACCCCGCTTTATTGCCAGTATTGTAGCACCTGACGTGCCTCTCACCAGGCCATCCAGAAGAGTTGACCCATCTGCAACTGAACCGGATTGCACCCTGCATGTCATCAATTCGACGCCGGCAAGGTAGCTTGATATCCCGACGGCATGAATATTACGACGGCTCATGGAGCGGAACATCTGGTATGAATCGTTACGGATCTCACCTATGCACACTTCGATCTGGTCATGCGGAATCAGATAGTTCCGTAGTACCCGTGAAAATATTTCGATAGATGTTTCAAATTCCTCCGGAATGACTTCGTTTGCCCCGAGAGCATAGAGCGGTTCCATTTCAATGATATAGCGAGTTCTCACGATGATGTGAACACCGCTGTTGATGCTGCGTGCCTGAGCGACAATGCGCCGTGAAGCGACTGCATCCGAAATGGCCACAACCAGAATACGTGCCTTGCCAATATGGGCATGCTCCAGAATTTCCTGACGCGAGGCATCGCCGAAGAGTATCTTTATCCCCTTCTTCCTCTCATTCCGTACGGTCAGATGATTCGCCTCGATGGCAAGATACGGTATACCATTGCTTACGAGAACCTTCGCCACATTTTTTCCGTTGACACCGTAACCGACAACAATGACATGGCCTTCCATCGGAAAGCGGTCATGACTCATGCCGGTAGTTCTCGTTCCTTTTAACAGAAACGCCGGTAGAAGACGGGGAAGGATGGCTGAGGCCATTTCGGCAAAAGGAACTGCATACTTCAGGTAGAGCGGCGTCAGAGCCATGGTGGCGACAGATGCTGCGAGAAATATCTGATAGGTTGTTGCTGATAATAGACCGTACTTCATGCCTGTATGTGACAGGACAAAGGCAAACTCACCAACCTGGGCCAGTACAAGCCCACAGGTCAGGGCTACCCGCGCCGGAAACCGCAGCGCCAGAATTGCGCCTGCCACAACCACAAATTTGACGGCAATGATAATCATCACAACTGCTAAAATAATAAGAGGATTGGACAACACAAACGCAGGATTCAAAAGCATCCCGACGGAAATGAAGAAGAGGCTGATAAATGCGTCCCTGAACGGAATAATGTCGCCCATGACCTGATGGCTGTATTCAGATTCTGAAATGGCCAGACCGGCGATAAATGCACCTAACGCGAGTGAGAGACCAACCTGGGCGGTGAGCCAGGCGGTGCCGAAGCCAACGAAGATAATGGTGAGTATGAACAACTCCCTGCTTCTCGTGCGCACTACCTGACTGAATATCCACGGCACGGCAAAGCGTGAGCCGAAGTGAGCAATGACAACAACCACGACCGCTTTAGCCGAGACAAGTACCACATCAACGAAACCATTGCCTGCTCCGCCGAGGAACGGCACAAAGAGCATCAGCGGAACAACACAGAGATCCTGAAAAATCAGTATGCCAAGGGTCGCTTTCCCGTGAGGCGTATCCATCTCACCGGCATCCATGAGGAGTTTCATCAGTATAGCGGTGCTGGAGAGGGATACCAGAAATCCGAAAAAAACGGACTCTGCCGGAGTGAAGCCGGCTGTCACAGATACCAGAGTGACAAGGCCGATGGTAAGTGCCACCTGTAATCCACCGCCCCACAACACCAGATAGCGGATACGAAGCAACTCTTTCAGAGAGAATTCAATCCCGATTGTGAAAAGCAGCAGCACGACGCCAATCTCCGCCATCTGCTCAACTTCGTGAATATTACTCACTAAACCAAGGGCATGGGGGCCGGCTAGTATTCCGGTAGCAAGAAAACCGATGATTGAGGGTATTTTGAACTGCCGGAACAACAGCAGGGTAAACAGTGCCAAACCGAGCAGGAGTACTATGTCTTTTAAGAGTCCGTATTCCAAGTCAGCGACCTTTGTTCAAAAGTTCTGTCATTCTTTGATCAAATCATCCATCTGTTTCATGCAAAATATTTACTTGCGAGCAGTACCCGTGATATATACGTCGCCACTATCACTGTTATATCACCTTCACCATTTTTTTCACTCCTTTAGTTGTTATTTGAAGGGGGCATCAGGAGCGTTCGTATGATTTGCACTGTCGAGCAGTTTGAGGATGTTGTCGCAAAATTCAAATATTTTGCCGAATCGGTTAATATTGAGCTTTCGTCGGAAGCGGAAGGTTTACGACAGGAATTAATTGTGATCTGCGCCGAACTGCTGGTTACCATCCGGGAAGAAATAGAGGCGGGAGCCGATTCCGTTGTATAATCACGCGTTACCCACCACCAAATATGAAAATCTTTAAAAAAAAGGACCAGATATGAAAAAAGTACTCGGGAGTATTATCTGCCTGCTCGCAACCGCAAGCTTATCCGCCGCCGCAGTAAATGTTGAAGTCAATACCCCGAATGCGAGCGTGCGGGTCGGCACACCACCCCCTGCGCCACAGGTGACTGTCATTGAACAGGAACATCATCATGACGTGAAGAAAGATAACGGAAAACACAAAGGGCAAAAAAAGCATAAGAAACATAAAGAAGAGCATCATGGCGAGAGCGACAAGCATGGCAATTAGCCACCCACCCCGCAGCCATGAACAGTGGATGCGGAGTGCTATTGCTGAAGCTGTCAAAGCGGAGTCAAAAGCTGAAGTCCCAATCGGCTGTGTTATTGTTCGCGACGGCAGAATAATCGCCCGCGGCCATAACCTGCGTGAAACGAGTCAGGATCCGACCGGTCACGCCGAGTTGATTGCCATTAGAAAAGCCGCCCGGAAACTCGGTTCCTGGCGGCTGCTTGATACGGCTCTCTATGTTACCCTGGAACCCTGCACGATGTGCATGGGCGCGATCATCCTGGCGCGCATCCCTACCGTTGTTTTCGGCTGCCTTGACCCCAAAGGGGGAGCAGCTGGCTCACTGTATGATCTCTCCGATGATGCACGCCTTAACCACCGCGTTGAACTCGTTCCCCGGGTTCTTGAAAGCGAATGTTCGTCTCTCTTACGCAGCTTTTTTGCCGAGTTACGCTCGCGCAAACGGATTGCCGCTGCGCACTGATTTACCTGATCCCTTCGTATTAACATGGTATTAAATATCCCCAAAATTCCATGCCGTGAACATTAGAAACCTTGACTTATTCAGGCGTTATCAGCAGAGTAATTTTC
Organism: Desulfuromonadales bacterium; assembly: GCA_013349405.1. Classification (GTDB taxonomy): domain Bacteria; phylum Desulfobacterota; class Desulfuromonadia; order Geobacterales; family Pseudopelobacteraceae; genus JACRCG01. Next base: position 38,531 of record DUZS01000017.1, read on the forward strand.
ATTTTTTCCAGGAGTCAGCAGACGCAAAAATGTGAAGGTTAAGGTTTAGAGAAGTGAGCGGATCAGGGGAGCGTTGAGCAGTTTTATCGCCGCACAACGGGCTTTGATTGTGGTGACAAATTTTGAACGTAAAACGGGTACAATTTCTGCATTCTGGCCATCCCCCCAATTTGTTGTATTGACCGGTTCACGCGTACGTGCGCGGGGGGCTGGTCATCCAGTAGTTGGTCAAAACCAGTGAGGAGTTTGTGCTTGCGGAGTTGCTAAAATAGAGGTTATCGGTGGCACAGGCATTGAGGAAACGGCAGAAAATCTGTGAAGTGGCTGTGTTGAGGACATGCTGGAAAAGAGCTTTAGTCTATTTTGTTGGCGTTGCTAAATTGCTAAGAATTTCTAACCAGCAAAAATATTTTAATTTGAGTTGTTGGATATGGAGTAATCTAAATGAAAGTATGGACATTTATTTTGTGCGGTATTATTTTGTTTTGCGCCTTTCCTTCATTTGCAACATCGAAGGAAGCAAACAATTTATCCACTTCTCTTACAGAGTGCAATAAGGCCTTGGCTATAGTTAAAAAGACCCTGAATAATCTTGATTTCAATAATTTAAAAGCGGTAAGTATTGATAAAAAAACTGTTAACCGTATCAACTTTTCAAAACAGATAGTGAACAAAAGTATAGAAAATTCACAAAAACACATTAACCAAATAAATAAAAAACCGACTAAGACTGCAACTACTAACTTGCTAACTGAATTAAATAATGTACGCGACAATCTTTTGGCGCTATCAGAATATCTTTTGACCATACCTAAAAACTCACAATTTAGACTTGTATCAATAGGATGGAACAACCAAATTCAAGCGACATATATTCCAATTATTACTGCAATCGACAATTTAGAAGGAAGCACTTACGAATATTGGAAGTGACCGTCAAAGTGAAACATCAAAAGCAATTGAGTCAAAGCCAGAAAAGAAATAAAACTCAGTAAGTTTCTGTTTTTGCTGGCATCGCCGTAGAAGAAATTTAAATAGAATGACCTAAAGAAGTAAAATCTACCTTCTACATAAATTGTAGAAGGTAGATTTTTTCAACAGACTCTGGAAGGGAAAAGCTAAGCTGTTTCAGGCACTATGGCCAGCTTGAGACCCATACCGTGCAGAATATTGTAAAAAGTGCGTAACTCTGGATTGCCGCCTTTCGAGAGTGTACGATATAGATTTTCACGCTTAAGGTTAGAACGCTCAGCTATAGTTGCCATGCCGCCCTTGGCTTGCGCTACTCGGCGCATGGAAAGAAGCAACACATCACGGTCGCCCTCTTCTATGGCTGCCGTCAGATATTCAGCGGCATTATCGGAATCTTTAAGCCATTCGTTCAGATCTTGTTCGTAGTCCGTCATTTGTCGCATGATTTGTTCTCCTGATGTTTTTTCCAATAAGCAATGGCGGTTTCAATATCTTGTTCTTGAGTAGTTTTGTCGCCGCCAAGGAGCAACAGTACGATTTGATTGCCGGAATGCGCATAATAAACACGATATCCGGGGCCGTAATGGACACGCAGCTCAAAAACCCCAGCACCTACGTTTTTGTGATCACCTACATTGCCAAGTTCTACCCGTTCAAGTCGAGTTGCAATACGAGCAAAAGCAGAACGGTCGCGCAAACCATAGAGCCATTTTTTGAATGGCTTTTCTCCAGTTGCGTCAGTGTAGTAGTTAAGTTGGTATGGAGTTGTCTGCATGATTATTTTGTATCATATACGATACTGCATTGCAAGAGAATGAATTAAAAGGGATCAGCCCTTGACACGAGACAAAGACTGAAATGCAAAATCTGAAAAACAAAGGCTGAAACGGCAAAGACGAAACTGCGAAAAAGGCGAATTTCCAACCAGAAAGTTAGACCCGCCCAAAAACCGGCGGGTCAACTTCATGCCCGTTATAAACAAAACCGAAAACCCCAGAAATAACGGAGCGCTCCTCAGGGGCAGAATTACCCAAGTGGAGGAAAGCATGGAATACACCGTCGTAAGTGCTGCAAAAATACAGACGCCAAAAGATGTTTCAAAAAATCTAATACTTGAAGTCAACAATAAAATAACCGAGGGCTGGAAGCCTGTTGGCGGAATTGCTGTTGATAATTTTGGACTTTACCAAGCAATGACAAAATAAGAATAAGGCCATAAAACCAAAGGAGAAAGTGACAACAGAAATTTTTACAATTAACCTTTGTTTCACGCCCTCAAAATTTACAGGATCAGAAATAAAAGAGATAACTGCAAAAGTGCAATTTAACCAGACAAAGAACGATTGTAACGAGTCTAGTACTGAAACTACTGCATACTACAGCAAAACAGAATTACAAGATAAAACCCTTAACGAGGTTTATGAGTATGTACTTGGTCAGGCAAAGCAAACCTTAGAGCGTGACATAGAGCATTTTCCCGTTTTGTAAGTGACAATGCTACTGTTTCAATGATGAATTCCCTAGAACCGTTACAGCAAAATGGGGCGCCAGAAACTGGCACCCCATTTTGCAACTTTGCCATTGTCTTTGAAATTCAGTCGGTATATTTTGGGCAATAAAAAACCCCGGGATCGTCACCGACTCAAGGTCGGGAGAGGATTTCTCCGGGGGCTGCGAACAAATAATAGCTTTTACGGGTGATGCATGCAAGCAAATTTTTCAGATCAACTTCGCCGAGCAATCTCAAATGAACGCCTCGACGCCTACCGTCAACGCGGTTCAAGCAGTGACGATGCGGAGTTGTTTGCCCATTACGCTTGGAACATGGCATTGTCGGAAAGCCTTTATACCCCGCTTCAGTGCTTGGAAGTCAGCCTCCGAAATGGAATTCACGATGCCGCAACGACATATTTCAAAACCGACACAAGGCTTGATCTGCCAAGAGTACTACACCCGCAAGAAATCAGCAAAGTGCAAGAGGCAAAAAAATACTCTTCTCAAAAGCAAAAAACCGCTTGAAGCTGGAAGAATAATACCGGAATTGACCTTCGGTTTCTGGACGAGCCTGTTCGACGTGCGATACGAAAAGATACTCTGGCCGTGGTTACTGAAGCCAGTTGTCCCCAATATGCCCCGCCACATCAGAATCAGAAAAAATCTTTCCAAACGACTCAACCGAGTCCGAACACTCAGAAATCGAATATTTCATCATGAACCAATCTGGCATTGGCGCGATCTCCAAAATCAACATACAGAGATTTTGGAAGCCATAACATGGGTAAATCCGGCAATGAAGGCATTTGTGGAGCCATTCGACCGATTTGAAAAGATCTACAAAAATGGAATAGGCGAATACCGGAAGATTATTACTGCCCTGTCATAAGAAGAAAATGTCCAACTTGCGGCTCGACCAGACCGCCCGGAAAAGCTGGGCGGGCTGGTCAGCCTTATAGCGTTAACATGACTGCATACACGGAAAATGGCAACCACCCCGCCCCTGCGGGGCACCCCTCCACTGGAGGGGAATTTTTGAGGCTAATGAAGTGCTACACAACATGAACACTGCGCTACAAACGACTTGCATTCCCCTCTTTTGGAGGGGTGGCAGGCGGAGCCTGACGGGGTGGTGCTTTACCCTCCTCTGAAGGGGTGCCCGAAGGGGATCAAGAAGGGTCAGATCTCCACCGCCTACATTTTAAGAAATTGTATAGAGTAGAGATCTGGCAGCAGCCTTTTAATGTGTTCTGTTTTCCTTCTGGCGCAGCAAGTGGGAACGAGGATAAAGTAAAAAAAGGAGGACTTATGCCAATAGTCAGCATGTTTTACGGAATCATTGTTTATATGTACGCACTTGATACCAAGCAGCACCATCTACCACATATTCATGTTGAGTATCAGGGAAAGGAAGCAGTAGTTTCGATTCCGAGCGGTGATGTTATAGTCGGTGAAATAGCGACAAACAAGATGAAATTGCTGCAAGCTTGGATAGAGATTCACCAGGAAAGAGATTATGGCAGACTGGGCTATTGCGGTAAAGGGTGGTGAAATATTCAGAATCGATCCTTTGCGCTGAGAGGTGCGTTGTATGAATCCACGAGTAACTGAAGTGACAACTCTGGAAGGGTGCCGACTTAGGCTGGTTTTCTCAAATGGTGAGCGCCGAATTTTTGATGCATCACCTTACCTTGTATATCCGGCGTTTAAAAAACTTACCAATGCCGGTTTTTTTTCATTGGCTCGCCCAGAGCACGGTACGGTGGTATGGCCGGATAATATCGATTTCTGCCCCGACAGCCTATATGTGGAGAGCGTCAAAGAAGAGCAGGAAGAGTACGGGAAGTTTTTATGAATAACGTTTGAGACGGCACAGGATGATTTAACACGCCAAACCCACCTGCCACTCAAACGGCTTGTCGTACCTCCTCGATCTACCTGATCCCTTCATACTCTTCAGGCGTATTGACATTCAGAAATGATGCTGACTCACCACCGATACTACTTACCTCTTCAGTGGTAACATCCCGGACATGGATCTTCTTCAGAATATCGACAACTTTTCTCTCACCGTTCTGAATAGCACCTTCAAAAATATCTTTACAGACCGCTGAATAGACCGCATGCAAGGGTTCCTGACCCCCTTCGCTATACGGTATTGTCGCTTCAAAGCCTTCACCCAACTGCAGATGACAGAGATGGCGAATGATCGACTGGTCGAGAAACGGCATATCGCATGCCGTCACAAACGTGTGTGCCGTACTGCTGTGGGTCAGTGCCGAATGCAGCCCGGCAATTGAACCGAAGTTGGCGTAGATATCGGGCACTTTGCGGCAGGGGAGAAAATCATAGTCGAGCGGAGCATTCGTGACAATAATTACCTCATGAAACAGGCTGCTCAGGGTCCGGTAGGTTCGGGAGATAATTGACTTGCCATCAACTTCCAAAAGCGCTTTATTGCTCCCCATGCGACGTGATGCGCCTCCGGCAAGAATCACCCCGGTAATGCCCTCTATTTTCTCACGTTCCGGGTACTCCTCAATAACCTCCGGATGACTGTATACAGTAAACGACCCGCCGCGCACATACCCGACCAGACAGATGCCGGCCTGATCGCAGAGTTTGATTGCCATGTCGGTTGGGGATGTGCGTGACGCAATAACACTAATCCCCATCAATGACGCTTTGGCAACCATTTCAGTTGATACCCGCCCTGATGTCACCAGTTCGGCGCCTGACATGTCAATCCCTTTAAAAAGCGCTTCACCGGCAATTCTATCGAAGGTGTTATGCCTGCCAAGATCTTCGGCATACAGGATCAAAGATCCGTTGCGACCGATAGCAGCGGAATGAATGCCGCCGTGTGAACGGTACTGATCTGCTTTTTTAGTCAACTCATGCATAAGTGCAAAGATCTGCCGGGGGGAGCGTCGCACCTTCTGCAGGGGACGTGTTACGTCGGGCGTGTTGACTTCGGGAAGCGTAAACGTGATGCCGGTCCCGCACCCTGAGGTCAAAACCGGCTTCAGGCGCTCCGGCAGTTCCCCCTTGATCCTGATATTGGCCGTTCCGAATTCTTCGCAGACGCTGAATATCTCAAAATCATGCAGAGACGAGACGAACCCCTGCAGACGTAAAAAACCGGCAACCAGAAAACGGAGATCGTGAGGGGAGCCGATCAGGGTTGCTATCTCGCGGCCATTGACGATCAGCTGCAGCGGATATTCGGCCACAACCGGTGAGACGGTCGGTTCAAGAACATCGCCACGGCAGATAAAAAATGTTTGTTTCCTGGTATCTGGTTTCATAATCTCCGGCTTCCTCGATAAAAAAAGGGGGGAGAACAGTACGTCGTTCTCCCCCGGAATGAGTCAGGCACACTTCCGTAAAATGTTTAACCGGCCAGGCCGAAAGATTCGTGCATCACGCGTACGGCCAGTTCGGTGTATTTCTCATCGATGACCACAGAAATTTTAATTTCTGACGTCGAAATCATTTGTATATTGATGCCGTTCTGGGAAAGCGCGCTGAACATTTGAGTGGCGACACCCGCATGACTGCGCATACCGAGACCGACTATCGATATTTTGCTGATATTTTCGTCGGAGAGAACTTCCCTGGCCTGAACGTCCTTGGCGACCGCATTCGTAATCAACAGAGCCTGTTTCAGATCAGCCTTTGTGACGGTAAAGGTAAAATCGGTCAAACCGTTGTCGCTGACGTTTTGCACTATCATATCTACCGAAATTGCCGCATCAGAAAGCGGTGTCAGTATTTTTGCGGCTATACCCGGCTTGTCAGGAACGCCCTTGACCGCAATCTTTGCCTCATTTTTGTCGTATGCAACCCCTGAAACGAGAATTCCTTCCATATCCTTATCCTCCTTGGTAACCATCGTACCGGTATTTTCATTAAGACTTGAGCGGACATGCACGTCCACATTATATTTTTTGGCAAACTCCACCGAACGGATCTGCAGCACCTTGGCACCGAGGCTGGCCAGTTCCAGCATCTCATCATACGAAATCTTTTCGATCTTGCGCGCTTCTTTACAGACGTTGGGGTCAGTCGTGTAGACACCGTCAACATCGGTGTAAATTTCACAGACATCAGCTTTGAGGGCAGCAGCTATGGCAACAGCGGACGTATCGGAGCCGCCGCGACCGAGCGTAGTCACATTACCGTCAGCATCAACACCCTGAAAACCGGCCAGTACAATAATGGTTCCCTCTTTAAGGTCCGCACGGATGTTTGCGTCACCGATACTCTCGATGCGGGCCTTCGTTGCAGTCGCGTCGGTAATAATCGGCACCTGCCACCCCTGATACGATTTTGCCTTGTATCCCTGTGATTTAAGGTACATGGAAAGAAGCCCGATAGTAACCTGCTCTCCGGTTGCGACCAGCACGTCATATTCACGTCCGTCAGGTATTTCACACATTTCATTGGCAAGCGCGACCAGTTTGTTAGTCTCGCCCGACATTGCAGAAACGACAACAATTACGTCGTTACCTGCGTCATAGGTCTTGATAATGCGTTTGGCAACGTTTTTGATGCGATCAGTTGAACCGACCGATGTGCCACCGTACTTTTGAACGACAAGCGCCATACTGCTCTCCTTCTCCTTGCTGGGGTAATGGTTGAATGCGTAACAACAGATCCTGCTCTATACCAGATAACCATCTGTCCGGTCAAAGTTTTTTTTGTTTTGCAACTCCTCTTCCAACTGTTCCAGAAGCGCATCTGATTTCTGTCCGGAGCTTGTCAGGGTAATCACGCGCCGGTCATCTCCGCCATATTCAAACAGGATGGTGAGTAGATCCGACGGCAACAGTTCCGTAAGTCGCTCTGACCATTCAACGATACAGACACCCTCCCCGGAAAAGTACTCTTCAAAACCGAGTTCGGCAATGTCATCGTCGCCTGCCAGACGGTAAAAATCAAAATGATATACCGGAGTAGCGCCTGGATAGCAGTTCATGATTGCGTATGTCGGGCTTGCGACAAGATGGGCGCTCTGAGGAGCGAGCGCGTCAACCACTCCGCGGGTCAGACAGGTTTTGCCGCCACCGAGGCCACCTTGTAACGCGACAAAACAGCCGGGGTGGAGCAACGAACCGATACAAACGCCCAGCTGTTCTGTTTCCTGTGAAGACCCGGTTATGATCTGCACCCTTGGCACTACCGGTTCATTGAGCGGATAATGTCAATGCGCGATACCATGCCAACCAGCTTTTTACCCTCGACGACCGGAAGCGCGTGCAGTTTTTTACTGCTCATTATTTCGGCGGCAGTGCTGACGGAATCGGAAGCGGTGACTGTTACAACATCCGTTGATGCCAATTCAGCAGCGGTTTGTGCCGTAATTTTATTTAAATCCCGTTGCAGCGACTCCTCTCCTCCCAGCGGTATAATCCAGTCAAAAAGGGAGATAACCGTCGGCATATGCAGCGGACGGTCCTGCTCAACAAGGTCAGACGCGGTAACGATTCCGGTCAGATTCCCGGCATCATCAACTACCGGAAGAGTACCAAAACGCATGGCGTCAAATATGCCGGCCATTTCGCGCACGGTAGTCGTCCCTTTTATCGAAACTGCATTTCTGGTCATAATATCGGCTACGGTCAGCATGGTGATCTCCTTAGTAAGGTATTACAGGCATAGGGTAGTTTTTCAAGTACATCTGTGGCATTCAGGCCGATTTCCCCTTTCTCATCAGCGACCATATCAGCAGCAAAGCCATGCAGGAAGACGCCGAGTCGGCATGTGTCCCACGCAGTGTATCCCTGCCCCAGCAGAGAGACTATGATGCCGGTCAGTACATCACCCATGCCGCCGGAAGCCATGCCCGGATTGCCACTGCCGTTAATTGCCACCTCTCCCGTCGGAGACGCAATAATGGTGCGAGCACCTTTAAGAACAACAAATACATCATGGCTACGGGCAAAATCCTGTGCGGTGGCAATACGCGACGTCTCAATATCCGCAACGGAAGCACCGGTAAGGCGCGACATCTCTCCCGGATGCGGAGTGAGTATAATCTGTTGCGATCTTTTTCGCTTTAATACAGTTATATCCTCCGCCAGGGCATTCAAACCATCTGCGTCAATAACCAGCGGCAGATCAACGCTCTCAACAAATTTTTGTACCAATGCAGTCGTCCCCGGATGACGATCAAGGCCGGGACCTATAGCAACTGCACCCTTGCCGACACACAGTTTTTCAATGTCCGGAAAGGCACTGCCCGTCAGGTAACCGTTCCCCGCATCAGGCAGAGGAAACGTCATGACTTCTGTTGTTTTATTCTCAAGGATATGGTGGATATGTTCTGCCACTGCCAGAGTCACCAGCCCGGAACCTGACCGTACGGCACTGTTGGCTGAAAGAGCCGCCGCACCGGTTTTTCCGGTCGAGCCGGCGATGATGAGGCAGTGGCCAAAATGCCCCTTGTGAGCCTGCCGATCTCTGCGCTGCAGCAGTGGGCGCACGGTTTCTTCATTCAGAAAATCATAACCACAAGCTGTTTCCATCAGTTGTGAAGGAATGCCGATGTCCGCCACGATCAAACGTCCGGTATATTCGGCACCGGGGAAGAGGACATGTCCCAACTTGGCAAACGCAAAGGTGACAGTCGTATCTGCCCTGACGGCAGTCCCCAGAACGAGACCGGACGTGCCATGGATACCGGAAGGAATGTCAACGGATACAATCGGGCAACCTGACGCATTCATCAGTTCGATCGCCTCACGGTAGATACCGCTGACATTATTGCGCAAGCCGGTACCAAAAAGTGCATCGACAATCACGTCGGCTTGAAGGATATCTTTATTATGTTGCGCAGATAACCGGCCTTCATCGGTACAATAATTAACTACGGAGTCCGAAAGCAATTCTCGGTTTGTTGCCGCATCTCCGCTCATCTGTTCACGCTCAGCAAGAATAATAACTTTGACACGCCACCCTTTTGCACTAAGCAGACGGGCAATTACATAACCATCTCCGCCATTGTTGCCCTTTCCGGCCATGACGACACAGCGTCTGCAGGCACCAAATTCTGCGATGATCTCCTCGACGCACCTGCATCCGGCATTTTCCATCAACAGCAGCCCGGGAATTCCACATTCCACGATGGCCTGGCGGTCAATGTCCTGCATTGTTTCTGCGCTGACGACTCTCATCTATGACTCCACAACAACCATTGCAATGGCATTACCACCATCATGAGAAAGCGACAGATGCACCCGTAACAGCTCGTGCACCTGGAACAGTTCAGCAGCCGTGCCGGAGAGATTCAATTCCGGCTTTCCTGCTGCATCATTAGAAACTTCCATGTCAAGCCAGGAGAGACCGTCCCGCAAACCGGTACCCAGCGCCTTCAAAAAAGCCTCCTTCGCCGCAAAGCGCGCCGCAAGACAGGACGCCGCATCTTTTCTTTGCTCGCAGCAACTGCGTTCAGCGGGAGTGAAAAGCCGTGCCATGATCGCAATATTGCCGGAGTCAATGAAACGCTGGAAACGCACAACCGCAACGATATCGGTGCCGATTCCGTAGATCATGCGTACTTGAGCAGTTCAACCATATCGCGCACCGCCCGGTCCAAGCCGACCAGCATCGCACGGGAAATAATTGAGTGGCCGATATTATACTCCTCGATCCCCCCAAGCGCGGCTATTGCTTTGATATTGACGTAATTCAGCCCGTGACCGGCATTTACCCCCAGGCCTACCTTGCGCGCCAGCTTGATAGCCGTGTCGATATGCTCAAGTTCGTGCTGCTGCTCATCCCATGTGACCGCTTCAGCGTATGCTCCGGTATGAATCTCGATATAATCGGCATTGGTCTTTAGTGCCGCCTTGATCTGTTCCTGGTTGGGATCGACAAACAGACTGACGACAATGCCGCCATCTTTTAACCGCTTGACCGTATCAGTTATCTGTTTGACATTAACGACGACATCAAGGCCCCCTTCAGTCGTCAGCTCCTGTCGCTTTTCAGGAACAAGGGTCACCTGTTCCGGCTTGGTGGAGAGCGCAATGCGCACCATCTCCTGCGTCGCCGCCATTTCAAGGTTGAGTTTACTTTTTACCGTTCTCCGCAATATTTCGAGGTCGCGATCCTGAATATGACGACGGTCTTCACGAAGATGAATGGTTATTCCTTCGGCTCCGGCCATCTCACCAATAGCAGCTGCAGTCACAGGATCCGGTTCGACACCGCCACGGGCCTGACGCACGGTTGCTATATGATCAACATTAAGTCCCAGTTTTGCCATCATTTTTCCCCGATATGTTTCTTCACCAGATCACAGATCTCGTTGGCCCAGGTGGTGATCTCATATTTATCCTGGCCTTCAATCATAACCCGTAACAGCGGTTCAGTACCCGAATAGCGGATCAGCACACGTCCTTCTTCGCCAAGTTTTTCTTCGACATTTTTGATCCTGGCCGCCACGTCGGCGATTGAGTAGATGTCCACTTTTTCCCGAACCCGTGTGTTGACGAGTACCTGCGGCAGGGGAATCATGATTTCAGCAAGTTCAGCCAGCGTTTTATCCTCACGACGCATAACGGCCAGGAGTTGCAGCGCCGAAAGAATCCCGTCACCGGTCGTATTGTAGTCGAGAAAGATCATATGCCCGGACTGTTCACCACCAAGATTATAGCCACCTTTGCGCATCGCCTCGACAACGTACCGGTCACCAACATCGGTCTTGACAATCCTGCCGCCACATTTGCGCAGAGCGATATCAAGCCCCATGTTACTCATGACGGTGGCCACGAGCGTTTTCTTTTTGAGCAGTTTGCGCTTCAGCATGTCGCTGGCACAGATGGCCATGATATGGTCGCCATCGACTTCATTTCCGAATTCATCACAGACGATCACACGATCGGCATCTCCGTCAAGGGCTATGCCGATATCGGCGCGATGAAGCTTGACCGCTTCACTGATGACAGAAGGGCAGGTTGAACCGCATCCGGCATTGATATTTGTCCCGTTCGGCTTGACACCGTACGGGATCACTTCGGCCCCCAACTCTTCAAATACCGCCGGGGCGACCTTGTACGCCGCGCCATGAGCGCAATCAAGAACTATTTTGAGGCCGGAAAGGTTCATCTCCTGAGGAAAGGTGTTCTTAAGATAGACGATATAGCGACCGGCGGCGTCTTCGATACGATATGCCTTGCCCACTTCGGTCGCGGTCGGCCGGAGGGCATTGATTTTATTGGTTTCAATAAGCTTTTCAATCTTCAGCTCCACCTCGTCCGGCAATTTGAAGCCGTCGGCAGAAAAGAATTTTATGCCGTTATCCTGAAAGGCATTGTGTGACGCAGAGATAACAACGCCGGCATCAGCGCGCATTGATGTCGTTATGTTGGCAATGCCTGGAGTCGGCAACGGCCCGACCTGCAGGACATCAACACCCATTGAACAGATACCGGCAACCAGGGCATTTTCCAGCATATAACCGGAGAGCCGGGTGTCTTTTCCGATCACGATCCGGTGGCGATGCTTGCCGCCCCCCTTAAAAATATACGCAGCAGCCCGACCCAGTTGCATCGCCATCTCAGCGGTCATCGGATGCACATTGGCAACACCGCGAACACCGTCTGTTCCAAAAAGTTTTTTCATTGAAGTATCTCCTTAAGTTATGAATCAATGTTCCTGGACCGCTGTCACCCTCGCTGCACGCCGCCCTTCAATTGCCTTGCGTGAGAGACGGCGAATTTCAGCCGGGTCGGCATCATAGGTGATTTTTCCTTCATGAACGATGGATATTTTCCCTGTCTCCTCCGACACGACCAGCACGAGAACATCCGTCTGTTCGGAGATTCCGAGCGCCGCACGGTGACGGGTGCCAAAACTCTTCGCTATGTCCGGATTCTGGGAGAGCGGCAGAATACAGCCGGCGGAGATGATCTTTTCCCGGTGGATAATAACGGCGCCATCATGAATCGGCGAGTAGGGAAGAAAAATTGAATTAAGAAGCTCACTGGTTACTTTGGCATCAATCTCGGTGCCGACCTGGACAAGATGGTCAATTGACATCTGGCGGATGATAACAATCAAGGCGCCGATTCTTCGCTCAGCCAGCTCATGAAGACCTTTTGACAACTCATCGACAGTCGTCGTTACATCCGGAGCGGCACTCTCGCCGGAATTATAGCGTTTCCAGAATGAAAAAAGAGCGCGTTTAATATCACTCTGGAAGATGATTGTCAGTATAACCGGAGCAGAAGTAAGCAGCAGATGGAAAAAAGAGGCTGTTGCGGTCAGACCAAGGTTATGTGAAACAAACTCTGCGATAACAAGAGACAGCAGGATTACCAGAAAACGAAGGGCCGCCTCTTTTTTAAGAATCAGAGTACAGACGTACACCAGGCCGGCAACAATAAGTTTGTCGAGAATTGCCGGCAGGGTTGCGCTGTCGAAGAGTTGAGCCATACTTCACCTTTGAATAAAGCTCTGCGCATCATCAACTATGCACAATGGCGTGTGCCATATCAGCAACATCCCGCATTGCCCGGACATCGTGTACCCGCAGAATCGAGGCGCCGTTTGCGATGGAGAGTGCAACCGTAGCGGCAGTACCATAGATACGGTCATCCATCTGCGGTCGATTCAGGATTTTACCGATGAAGCCTTTGCGAGACGGTCCGGTCAATATTGGCAGTCCGAAGCAGGACAATTCTGATAAACGCCGCAACAGTTCAAGATTACCCGCAGCATCTTTGCCGAACCCGATGCCGGGATCAAGTGCAATACAGTCATCGGAGACACCGGCCTGTCGCGCCCGCTCAATTGAAGCACGCAGGCTGGAGGATATTTCCCCCATCAGATCATCATACACTGTATCCTGCTGCATGGTATCCGGTCTGCCTCTGGTATGCATCAGCACGACTCCGGCTCCGTTTGCAGCCGCTACTCCGGCCATCTCCGGATCAAAATCAAAGCCGCTGATGTCGTTGATGATTTCAGCCCCTACCGCAAGAGCCTGCTCAGCAACAACACTTTTCCAGGTATCCACCGAGATTGCGCACTTCAGAACCGCTGAGAGTCGCTCAAGAACCGGAATAATACGCGCCAACTCATCTGTAGCCGAAACAGGATCTGCACCCGGCCGCGTGCTCTCTCCACCGATATCGATAATATCAGCACCTTCTGCTTCCATCTGCAAGGCCCTGTCAATCGCCTGTGAAGGGTCGAAGCACCGACCCCCATCAGAAAAAGAGTCCGGGGTAACATTCAGGATTCCCATTATCAAGGGGCGCTGGAGCGATAACGAGCGGCGCGGCGTTTTCCATGAAGACGGCACCCGGCCAAACCGTGTCAGCAGGCTTTCCAGCTCACCTGCCAACATCGCCAGACCGAATGGTTGAACAGCCAGTTTTTGGCAGAGCCGCGTGAGCTGCTTGGCAGTACCGATCAAAACACAATCGGTTCGGTCAACAGAGCATGCCACCGTACCACGGGCAACAGCGGCATCTCCACCGAGAGACAGCATCTCCTGTTTCAGGATGTTTGCCTGGCGACACTCCAGTTGATGGAGCCCGATACAGAGAGTCCTCATCTTGGGGACCATTTCAGCAATGCCGTAGCCATCAACCGCGACCCGCTGCAATTCTCTTACAGCGAGCTCCGGTGTCGGCACAGACAGCAATCGGGGGGCAAAGCCGGCCACTGTTACGCGATTATATCAGTTGATGGTGGCGGCGTTTCAACCACCGGCGGCGCAATCGGCTCAGGACAAACCAACGTACCGGTGGCAATAATTTCATCGACCTGATCGCCGGTCAGATTCTCTTTTTCGATCAGAATTTCCGACAGATTATGGAGGTTCTGAATATTATTGCGCAACAGACCAAGGGCACGTTCGTATGATTCATCGACGATCCGCTTTATTTCATCATCAATATGCTCGGCGATTTTCTCACTGAAATTCTTGTGCATTGCCATTTCACGCCCAAGAAAAATAGACTCATCCTTCTTGCCGAAGGAGAGCGGTCCCATTTTGTCGCTCATACCCCATTCACAGACCATTTTTCGCGCCATATCAGTGGCACGCTCGATGTCGTTGCCGGCACCGGTCGTAAACGTATTGAAAATAATATGTTCGGCAGCGCGACCACCCATCAGGACGGCAATGCGTGCCAGCAGCGACTCTCTGGAATAGCTGTGTTTATCTTCGATCGGCAGCTGCATCGTCACACCGAGCGCCCGACCACGGGGAATAATGGAAACCTTGTGAATCGGATCAGTGCCCGGAACCAGCTTGGCTACCAATGTGTGGCCGGCTTCATGGTAGGCGGTACTCTTCTTCTCTTCATCAGAGATCACCATACTGCGGCGTTCGGCACCCATCATGACCTTATCTTTGGCACTGTCAAAATCACTCGGCTCAGCAACGGTTTTATTCAAACGGGCAGCCAGCAGGGCCGCTTCGTTGACCAGATTGGCCAGATCGGCACCGGAAAAACCGGGGGTACCACGAGCGATGACAGCCAGATCAACCTCAGGGGAGAGCGGCACTTTTTTGGAGTGAACTTTCAGAATCATTTCGCGTCCCTTGACATCCGGACGGGGAACAACGACCTGACGGTCAAAACGCCCCGGGCGGAGCAGAGCCGGATCAAGAACATCGGGGCGGTTGGTAGCGGCGATCAGAATGACACCTTCATTTGATTCAAAACCGTCCATTTCCACCAGCAACTGATTGAGGGTCTGTTCACGTTCATCGTGCCCTCCCCCCATACCGGCGCCACGGTGACGGCCGACCGCATCGATTTCATCGATAAAAATAATACAGGGTGCGCTCTTCTTCCCCTGTAAAAACAGGTCGCGAACGCGGCTGGCGCCGACACCGACAAACATTTCGACAAAATCGGATCCGGATATGGAAAAGAACGGCACTCCCGCCTCACCGGCAACGGCTCGGGCCAACAATGTTTTTCCGGTTCCCGGAGGGCCAACGAGCAGAACTCCTTTGGGGATTTTCCCCCCCAAAGCGGTGAATTTTTTCGGTTCCTTGAGAAAGGCGATAATCTCTTCCAGCTCCTCCTTGGCCTCTTCTATGCCGGCTACATCTTCAAAGGTGATCTTCCCCTGTGACTCGGTCAGCAACTTGGCGCGGCTTTTGCCGAACGACATCGCCTTACCGCCTCCCATCTGCATCTGACGCATGAAGAAAATCCAGACACCAACGAGCAGAATCAACGGAAACCAGGAGATAAAGATAGAAAACCAGGAAAACTTCTCCTCTTCCGGCTTGGCATTGATCGTAACCTTCTTCTCCAGCAGCTTCTTGGTCAAATCAGCGTCAGAATACGGTTTATAGGTATGGAAGTCCTTGCCGTCTTTGCCATCAAACTTACCGGTAATTTCATTGCCCTGAATGACGACAGCAGTTATTTTTCCGGTTTCAACCTGGGTCATGAAGTCGCTGAAATTGAGCTTCTCAGCGGTAGGCCGTGGCTTGTTGAACATGTTGAAAAGCAGGATCATCATCAGGCTGATGACCAGCCAGAGTGAGAGATTCTTGTAAAACTGATTCAAAATAGACCCCCAAATAGATGTGTATCTGTGGCGTTGAAAATTTTGTAAAGCTAGCACAACGGGGGGATATTGACAAGCTGAAATGCGGTTTAATGCAGTTTGGCAAGCGCCGACTCCACCCGGCCAAAGCTGATCATTTCCTGCTCAAGACGCAGGTTCCTGCAAATCCTGTTGTCACGCAATTCGTTGTAAAGTGCCTTTTCTTCCAGGGTCAGTCGTGGCAGATCATGCAGCACCTGTTTTCCTTCTACGCCCCAATATGACTTGAACTCAAGCAGCGTACCGCGATCCATCAGGAACGATTCAACGGTGTTGAACAGCCCCCGAAGCTGATTGAGGATTGCAAAACCGTGGGTGTCAATATCGCCCCAATAGTGGATATGGCAGTGTGAAAGCCAGCCGGCATTTTTCAGCATCTCAAAGCCGTAGCCCGCCCCGAAGAGCACCAGACTCTCCTGTATCGGTGGAAAGGCGAGGAAATTGATCTCGTTTTCGGTAATAAAAACCCGTGCGACACCCGGTTCAAGACGCGCAAAACTCTCGGCATCAAGGGTAATGTCCTGTTCTCCACCACCCGGCAGGAGAGCATGCCGTGGATCGAGCATGCGGAAGCGGATCCGGACCGGCTTGTCGCGAAACCCGTATCGGGCGGCGAAACGAGCCGTTCCGGACACCGAGTAATCGATTGCTTCAGGCGGCAGAACCAGGTCAAGTAACTCCGACAGTACCACGCGATGGGCTTCAATGAACTTGCTCTGCACACCGGGAATATCCACCTGCCGCAGGTACATGCCGGGACGGGGATGCTGCTCAAGCCAGGAGATTATTGCAAGCAAAAGAGCCCACTCGTCATATAACTCAACTGCGCGCAGTGGACGCTTGGAAAGCCAGGGCAGCAATTGAGGCCGCTGTTTACGTGTCATCGCCACCAGTTCAATAAAACGGGCGGTATCCCGCTGCCTGCCGATAATCGCCACGGCATCCACATCGGAATCGATCCACACCTCGCCAGGGACGGCATTGGTACCCAGCAGTCGATGGTTGAATTCCCGCATCTCAATCCGGTAACGAGGGAGTGACCGAATTGTATTGATCCAGACCCGCACTTCATCAAAACGCTCGGCCATTTCAGCCGATGTCGGAACTTTGAGCAGCAGCCGTTTCGGAAAAACAGACTCCTCAGTGACAAATCCGCGCAGCAGTTCCCCACGATCCCACATCTTTAGCAGCTGGGCTTTCAGATCGCACGGGCGAGTCCAGCTCATCCGGTCACCCGCGCTTTCTCCGCACGGTACTCCTCGATGGAAAGATTGCGCAGTTTGGAGGCGCGACCATCTTCATTCTGGACAAAACCGACGCTGGAAACAAACGGCTCGATAATATGAATTTTCTGCAAGGGGGTGACGATCAGGAGTTGCAGATTCAACTGGGCAAAGAGGCGCAGACCGTACTGGGCGGATTCATCGGAACCTCGTCCGAAGGCTTCGTCAATCACCACGAAGCGGAAGGAGCGGGAACGAACCGCACCCCACTCAAGACCGAACTGATATGCCAGACTTGCCGCCAGAATGGTATAGGCCAGTTTCTCCTTCTGGCCGCCCGATTTACCACCGGAGTCGGAATAATGCTCATGCTCCTTGCCGTCTTCGCGCCATCGTTCGCTCGCTGCAAAGACAAACCAGGTTCGTACATCGGTAACTTTGACGGTCCAACGCCGGTCCTGCTCGGATAACCCGTCCCGCCCACGAAAGCGTTCAATGATCTGCTTGACCTGCAGGAACTTGGCCTCCGAATACTGCTGGTCATCGGAACCGGTCAACGTCCCTTCCGTGCAGGCACGCAACTCGGACTGAAAGTCACGGATATCGGCATCCGGGGTAGATTGCGCCTCCAGCGCGATGTAACGTCCGGGGTTGTAGTCGATCTGAACCAACGATTCATTGATGTGTGCGATCCTGTCCCTGATTGTTTCCCGCTCACGAGCGAGCTGCGACTGGAAGTTTGCGACCTCCCGGATGGTATTCTCGTTCAGCAGTTCCTTGAAACGAGCTTCAAAACGGGGCAGGTCGTCAGCCTTCAGAGTCTCCAGCATCGAGCGGTATTCACCGGCCGCACCGATAGCAACATCCACTTCCTGCGTGTCAAGCGGAAACGCCGTGCAGTAGGCACGCATGGCATCGATGATCTTGTCGCGCAGGTTGTTGAGCTTTCTGGCTTCCGCGTCCATTTTTATCTGGAGCCATTCGCGCAGGTCACGTTCACGATTGTCGCACGATTCAACCGTCAACTGATGGACACCCAGGGCTTCATCACGCATGGCATCGAGTCGTGCATGCTGATAAAGGGAGGCGTTCTGGTCAGCCTTTTCAGTGGTGGTAAGCAACGCCAGCGTCTGCTCACGCAGACTTTCAGCCGCTTCACGCCTTGAGCTGATTGCCCCAAGTTCGCGTATCTTTTCAGCAAGCGTCGCTTCTGTCCGGCTTAATTCCTGTTGAAGTGAGGTAAGGCGGGCCGTCAGGTTCTGGAGGAGATCGGAGGCCGCTTCCAGAAGTCGTTTCTCCTCTTGCAGTCTCTCCACTTCCAATGCAGACGACTCCCAGTCGAGTTCGCAGAAGTCGGAATATTCACCAAGCTTTGACAGAGCCGAGAGCCGTTCTTTGATAGTGCCCTGTTCAGTCTGAAGATTACCAATCACGCTCCCCAGTTCACCCAGTCGAGTTTCCAGCTTCCGCAACGAAGTTTCAAGCGCCGCGATCTTTTCCGCGTTGCTCCACCCCAAAACGTAGCGACTGCGGTCATCCAGACGGTGGCGGTCGTCTTTTTCATGCCGCTCACCCGAACCTTTGATCTGTCCTGCAACCGTTATCGCGCGAGTCTCCCGGCGGAACTGTTCCTGTGTCGAGCAGCAGACGACATCGAAACGGTGACCCATCTCACGTTCCAGCCAGTCGTAAAAGGGAGAGTCCGGTTTGATCGCCACTTTGCGCACCAATGATTCGCGCTGCAGTTCCGGCAGATCGGCGCGTGAACTGCGACGTACCCGGAAATAGACCAGCCGCCCCCGCAGGTGTGTCCGGTCTACCCAATCCGCCACTGCGCTGTAATGAGTATCCGGAACCAGGAGAGACAGGCCGAAGTTGCGCAACAGCCTCTCGGTAGCACCTTGCCAGTTGCGCTGATCATCGTGCAACTGCAGCAATTCTCCAACAAACGGCATATCCGCTTCTGCAAATTTCAGAGCGGTGCATAGTGTGGTGCGCAGACTCACCTGCTCGGCCGGAATGTTGCTGCGCCGCGCTTTCAGGCTGCTGATTTCAGCAACCAGTTCAGCGTGCTCTTGTCTCCCCTGCCGCAGGTTCATACCCTGCTCGGTGAGATCGTTCTGCAAAGCGGCCTCCCGTGCCTGCAGCGCTTCGCTCAAACCGACACAGCGTTGACGCTGGTCAAGAAAGCCGGGCTCGTTTTCGGACGGGTTTTCACCCACAAACCGTACCAATTCAGTGTAGCGTTCTCTCTTGCGCTGACGTGCCTGGCGCTCCTGATCCTTTGTACGGATCAAGGTAGCAAGACGCTCCAGGCGGTCGCCGCCATTTTCGGCGATGCTGCGCTTCAGTTCATCCTGCTCAATGCGCTGCTCGTCACGTCGTTCCCCCAGCCGCTTGACCTGCGTTTCGTGCCGTCCTCCTTCCTCCAGCAAAGCTGCAATGCGCTTATCCAGAAGCCCGAGTTTCAAAGAGGCAAAATACGGTTTGAGTGCCTCGCGACAGCCACGCAGCTGTTCTGTCTGGGCAACGAGGGTCGCGTGATGTTCGCAGTCGGCCACCAGCGGCACAAGTAACCCCACCTGTCGTTTTGCCTTCAGCACCGCTTCATGCGCCCGGTTCAGATCGTCAAAGTGACTGATCAGGGCAGTGATACGCGCCGCCACATCGAATGGCTCAAGCATATGGCCTCGTACAAAATCGGTCAGATTTCCGACTGATTTGAGCGATACCGTTTGATGGAACAGTTCAAGCGCCTGCTCATTTTCGATGCCGAAGCGACGACGGAACCAGGCACCGTAGGGAGGAAAGCTGTCAAACAACTCAGCTCCACCTCCACGCAGTTTTTTTCTCAGCCCGGTGATATCTGCACCGAAATTGGCAAAATCGGCAACAATTGACAGGTCACGCTCTGCAACAACAAACATTCGCGCCGGCTGAGCTGCGGCATCTTTCATCCAGAATATCTGAGCAAGCGTCACTGTCTGGAGGTAACCCGCATTATGGAAAACACCGAGAATTACCGAGTAGCTGGTGCCATCGCGCAGCGCCACCGGTTTGGCACTCCCGCTGGCTTCGTTACGCTCGGACTTGAAATGACCGAGTACGTATGAACGGAGCGTACGTTCCCTGCTGTCGGCACCTGCAGCCTTGTTATAGGCGATGCGCTGTACCGGAACCAGCAGGGTTGTGACCGCGTCCACCAGCGTTGATTTACCTGAGCCGATGTCGCCGGTGAGCAGGGCGTTCTGGCCGCCAAGGTTCATAGTCCAGACACGGCTGTCAAAAGTTCCCCAGTTAAGCACTTCAAGGCGCTGCAGGCGAAAACCGGAAAGTGCATCATCAGACACGAAATCAAGACTCAAACTCTCTGTATCATTCATCGGCAGCATCTCCCGAGGTCATACCAAGCTGTCCCTGATAGGCCGCCAGGCGCGTGTCAAAATCCGCGAGCCACTGCGCATCCACAAAAGCTTTGAGGATGCGGCGCACTTCAAATGCAGATGTCTGTCGCCCCTGATGCGCCACCACCGCTTTCATTCGCCGAAGAAAACCCAGCTCTACTATTTTGTTTAGATGGGTCTCGGTCTGGTCGATAAATTTAACTTCATTACTGCTTTCCGGCAGAAAGACCCGTACCAGTTCAACGATCTCGTCTCTGGTGAGAACAAGGCGCGTATCACCGCCGCTGGCATCAAACTCCGCCAGTTTCTTGCGTAGCAGCGCAAGCAGCAGGCTGACAGGAAAGGAGAGTGGTCGCCGGACGACCAGGCGTGGCAGTTTTGGCGCGGCCTCATCTGCCACTTCGGCTCTCGAACGCAAGAAGGCATACCCCTCCGCTTCATCCAGTACCAGATCCAGTCCCAACACACCAACATAGTCGCGCACCCGGGCCTGCAGATTCAGCAGGCCGCTCCACTGGGCAGCGTCATTTTCCTGGTACACAACTCCTTTGAGCAGCGGGATAACCAGGAGGGAAAGATTATGTTGTGGTGTGGCACTTCCGCTGTTTTCTTCCGCCATTTCTACCTCACAAAAATAACGCGCGGCAGGCGCGCCTGTTTATCCTGATCACGGCCGTCAGCCCCGCTGCCCCGCCACAGTATGATATCGGTCGTATCTTCATCCACCACACTCGTAAAAGTATCGCTCGCCAGCTGCAGATACGCCACCAGTTCCGCCAGGCCATGCTGCAGCGGTTGCAGGTCGCACAATTCACGCAGGGTGATCTGGGTACGATCCTGCAGCGCGTGACGAATGTGCCGTGCCAGTTGGGCCTGATCGATTACCACCTGCGCGTAAAGAGCGGTTGCATCCAGCTCATTATCACCGGACTCCAGCACAATATCGGCGAGCAACGGCTTGTTTGCCGGAGTGTAGAGCGGCCTTTCCAGCGGCAATTCGATGTCGGCAGCGGAATCGGCGATGGTCATTATGTCCCCTGATGGTGGTGACTTCCGTAGAGACAGCACCTTGGACTCGATACCATGCAGGATATCCATGATACGGCGGTTTTCCAGCCAGGCCTGATCGTCAAGAAAACGCCGTAACTGCTGCGAAAGCTGCGCCACTGTTCGCTGTGTATGCTCGCCAGCCTCCAGCCAATCGTAATGAACACGCCGTGTGCGGACGTCCGGTTTCATTTCGACAACGGCGGGCAGAGCCAGGACGCGCTGCAACAGAGTCGTCAGCTCTTCCTGGCGACTGCTTGACATCAGAAAATCCCAGAAGGCCCGAAAGCTACGCCCCTGATCGGAATCGGCAATGGCATCACGCTCCCCCATGATCTCTTCAAGCAGCGCACCCTTGGCCCCTTCCCACAGGGCTATCCGTTCACGCACATGTCGATCCAACCCGCGAAAATTATGTTCCACCTCACGGAAATCGGTCAGCAGTTCGCGTGCCATGGAGATGAATTGCTGGAAACGGTCTCGCAAGGCGGTGTCATCCAGAAGCGGTACATCTCCGCCAAGAATACGACCAATTTCGGCGTCAATATCATCACGCCGCTTCTGCAGCTCGGCAATGCGCGTCTGCGGGTCGGTCTCGCTCCCCTCGCTCATCTGTTTAAGCAGTTCGAACAGGGTCAGTAAACGTGACTCGGTACCGACGAAGCTGCGCTCGACCAGCGTCCCAAGCCAGGCAATTGCCTTCTCGCTAGACGGAGTCAGGTCAAAATGCGGTTCGTCCGAATCGTGACGGTAGAACTTGCGTAACCAACCACGCTCGGTGGCCGCCCAGTCGTTGAGATAGTCAAGGGCTGTTCTCGGAAAAGCCGTTGCTCCCAGTCGCTCGCGCAAGGCAAACAACTCGTCTTCCAGTGCCTCAGCCAGATCTGCCTGTGAAATGGTACGCAGATTGGGCTCGATAAACACGCGTTGCAGAAAACCGGCAATCAGCGCGACATGATCGGAACACAACAGACGCCAGGCCGGGTGGTTCTGACGCAGTATGTCGAGGGTTGAATAGTCGAGACTCACTCTTTACTCCATACTCATATAACAACAACGATTAAGAAATTAATTCCCCTCCTGTGGAGGGGTGCCCCGCAGGGGCGGGGTGGTTGCCATTTTCATGTAAAACAGTGCCACGTCAACGTCCTGTATTTTGCCAAGGATCGTTCTGATGTGGCTCCAAGGAATTCTCAGGTTTTTATCCTCGGACCAATCCACCCACGCCCCACATCACCCCGGAAGGTTCCTGCTCATGCTCACTCGTCAAGACCTGGTTTTTGCAGGCTGCCGTTGAACCGTCTCACCGTGAAACGCAACATTACAATGTTGGCAATACCGGAAACATTGCGTTGTTAGAGCAAGCGTGAACTGCCTACTATTCTTCACCACCCTCTTCATCCATCTCGTCATCACCCTCCTGATTCAGCACACCATCGTCAGGATTCGGTTTTTCTCCGGTGGTGTAGAGGAAAGCGAGGATGTCTTCGAGTACCAAATTTGACTACGTCCCACAAAGGCACCCATTTGCACCCTACTTTTTCCGATACCAACCTGTTTTGGCTGAACCGATAAACTCAATCAGCCCCCGTTCCTTCAAATTTGAAATATCTCGCTTGGCAGTCACCGGTGAAACGCTCCAGTGCTGTACCAAGTCGGCAGCTTTTGCTTTTACACCGCAAGAGATCTGCTCCAAATACCATTTCTGACGTTTATTTAGAGGATCATTTACAGGATCATTTACAGGATCATTTACAGGATCATTTACAGGATCATTTGCTGTATTTACGGCATCATCAGCATTCATCTGTTCCACATCCGGATGCGGACGGAAAACTACCCGCACAGCAGATCCAAGTTCCTGCCATTCCGGCTCCGGATAACCACCGGTACGGCAGGCGTCATTTATGCGCTGATAACCGCTGCCCCACTCTTCCATTAAATGTAACATCCGCATGATTCTGGCAATCATTCGGTTCCGTATTTTACTGACGCCCGCTTTTAGTTCGGTGATAGTCAAACCAAAAGGGAGCGGACCAGGGTTCTGGATTTCAAGGCGATCATCGTAAACCGCCACCATGATACGCATTCCTGATTGAAAATAAGCTGAGTGGGCAATTGCATTCACCAGAGTTTCTCGTACCGCAACTTCAGGATACTCGGATATTTCCCGACGATACATCCCTTCAATCCGTGCCGCTGTGCGTGTGTTACGCCGGATGAAACGGGGGACTTCCGCGACTGCATCAAGTACCGTCCCTTCAATATCCAGAGTGTCGAGAAATTCCGTTTTATCGGTACCGCGGAAACGGGCGCAGCTTACACGCGCATCGGGGCAGGTGCTTGATCTCGCAGTATCGGAACCAAAAAGAATGACACCACCCAATGACGGAACCAGCCTTCCTGCAAAAGGAACCAGTATGGAAAGTGATGTCAGCTTTGCATCGTCAAGTAACATTTCTACTGAAGCAAACAACTTTTGAGCTTTTGTTATTTCCAGATCATCTGGCGAAAGGTCAGGACATGGCGTGAGGTCAAAAGAAAGACCGGAGTGTGTTCGCTGGAGTTCTGCCAGCAATTCCGGACCGGCAGGGCGACTAGTGGAACCGAGTCGTACATACACTCCACGTTCTGCACCTTCCGACTTCAGATAGAATGGCCCTCTCCAGAAGGGGACACGTACAAGTAGCAATGCCTTGCCATTACAGCTAGTGATTTCAATTTCAGGCTGCATTGCCGGTCGGATATTGTCTGCGACGGCATTAGCCAGACGCTCTTCGGCACCCTCCACATCATCAACACCGACAATATCACCCTTGTCCTCTTTGCCGATGACAAGGAGTCCACCAGCAGTATTGGCAAAAGCGACGAGGGTTTTCAGAATCGGTTTCAAAGAGGAGAGATCGCGTTTGAACTCAAGAGTTTTACTTTCAGGCTGAGTGAGCGTTTCTGTGATCTTCATAGCGACCTTTTCAATGAAGCAACAATCTGTTCTTTATCGTTCCTGTTCAGTGTTTCGTTTTTATCCTCGTTCCCGCCAGATCCACCCCGCCCACTCCTGATTCAGAACATCATCTTCAGGATTCTGATTTTCTCCGGTGGCGTTGAGGAAAGCAAGGATATCTTCGAGAACAGCTCACAACTGCCCACGCATTTCGGCTATTGCTTCAAAAGCATCCCTCGCTGAAACAGTTCCATTTTTGTAGGCATTGTATCGCCGTTGCGCTTCATCCAGCCACAATTGTTTATTTTCCTGCTCATCTGTTTCGTCGAGACTAGCCAAGAGATGTTGCGCCAGCAGAGCCCGTTCAGAAACCGGCAAAGTTAAGGCTTCTGCTTCAAATGTTGTCGATTCGCTAACATAATTACACCTCCATATTGGTGTTTTGTTAACTTTCCCAATTGAATCGTCTGGGTGAATCCTGCTCATGCTCACCCATAAAGACCCCCTACAGCTTTTGTCGTTGAGCGGTTTTGTCAAGTAAAGCAACATTGCTATGCGGGGATGGTGCTAATTGGTATTGATGTCCGCGGAATCCTCCCCCTGACGAGACGTTGCGTAAACGTTGGCTAACTATTTAAGGTGCGCTCAAGTTCAGTCAGCAGTTTTTTTACTGCAATTTTGGGATGTACAACTTGGGCTGCTTTTAATAACTTATACGCAGATTCATGCCTACCTTGGCGATTTGCAATAATAGCTTTTATTTTTGCGATTTCAGCTAGTTGATTGCTGGAAATAGTACCATCAATAATTGCAAGAGTTGCCATGTAGTCGCAAACTACAAGGGTATCCTGATCTAGTGCATTCTGCTCTTTGAAAGTCCCCCTAACAAAATCCGCATATTTGTAACCCCAAAATGTATGCCCCTTTGAGTGTTCATACCATTCAGGTGGGCTTTCCGTTAATATTTCAAGCGCAATGTTTTTAATTTTACTGGGAGGAAGACTTTCGAATATTTTTTGCTCTTCGTCGAAATTTGTAAGCAACTGGATTTCCCTGTGATGTATATTCCTTTGTGTGCTCTCCCACTCTGATAATGATGGTATCATTCCTTCCGAAAAAGCCACTTCAAATCCATCTTGTTTCTTTATTTGAGTTAAAAAACCACTAAATTTTAGCTGTATTTTTTCAATAACTTCTGAATCAACATTTTCAATTTGAGTTATTTTTTCCAATACTAACGTTATTGTTTTCGCATTGTGTTCTTCATAAAGTCTCGACTCAATATCTTTGATGGAATCAATTATAATCGGGATAGCATTGGGAATTTTAATAAATTCATCCAAAATATACTCATATGAAACCTCATGTTTTTCTATCTTTTTAGTTGCTGGCAATTCCAATTGCCGCATGTACCTCTTTATTGCCAGAGGATTAAATGGAGCCTCACCCCATGCCCACCGATTATTCGCAGGACTATAACTGTAACCTTGAACATCTCCAGTACAGACTTGTGCATCTTTTGATGTCTGCTTTTTGGTAAAGACACTGAACCAGCCAGTGTTTTTGTTTTGAATTATAAGGCACTTATTACCATCAATTTCAGGGTAATAAGCCTCCATAAAGGAAGGAAAAGATTTATTTATGCTAATATAATATTGCAAGGCAAATGCTGTGTAATCATTCTCAATATTAAGGTTGTCTTTACAGGTTTGCCGTGGATCAATTAACTGAAGCAAGTGACGGCAGTATCTATGCAAGTCCGTGTTTACAGAATTCTTTCTGAATTCATCAAATTCCCAACAAGTACAGCTAAAATTTTCTAAATTTACGACGTAATGCTTATTGGTTGACCCACAAAAATATGCAACTTTCTTATTCAGTGGGAATACATGTTTTAGAGTAATTTTGATATTTTCGGGTATGATGGCTGGAAATTCAGATGATGTATTAAATCTTTGAATTGCGGTTGTCGCTTGATTATTCGTTGTAGCATTTAGAGGGTGCTTCGATAGTAAAGGGGTTGCGGCTAGATTCGCTGGTAGCTCGATGTTCTCTACTTTAGATACATAACTTGAATTAAGTCCATAGGGTTTTTCGTTATTGATGGATTTAATTTTTGCAGCACCATAAATCTTGCGAACAATTATAATTGTCAACACCAACAATATAGTGATCAATAATATTTTCATGCAGTTTACCTTGAATGCTTTCTTATGTTCTGCTTTTCAATTTGATACCGTCGCCATTTACTTGCAGGAAGAGCTCACATTCCACACGACCCAACACACTGTTGGTTTAGATAAACAATTCTATCTGGAGGTCAAGAATTATGGCTGGTTGCATGTGGTGAGTTCTTTCATGGAAGGAGTGAGTGTTGATATGGCATAGCAGCATACCCCGGTCAAATAGCGTCCTACGTTTTGAAAATCATAAAAATCTCGATAATCTACAAAACGCTTCACCCATGTAACGCACGCATAACCGCCTCCGGTTCACGGTCAATCACCTGCAACAGAATTCGTGCCGCTCCTTCAGGATGACGCACGCCCTGTTCCCAGTTGCGCAAGGTTCGTGGACTCAGTCCAAACAGTGCAGCGAACCTGTCCTGGGACAACCCAAGCTTTTCCCGCAGATTGGTAATATCAACATCGGCGACTTTAACCTGATGAGCGGTGCCACGTGAAT
Organism: Desulfuromonadales bacterium; assembly: GCA_013349405.1. GTDB lineage: Bacteria > Desulfobacterota > Desulfuromonadia > Geobacterales > Pseudopelobacteraceae > JACRCG01. The sequence goes on from DUZS01000017.1 coordinate 65,890, forward strand.
TGTCGCCATCGGAGTATGCCAGAGCATCTTCCAGGCCTGCCATAATTTTTTCATACGCTATCCCGTGCCATAATTGTTACTCCCCGTATTTTCGTGCCAGCATTTTCGCGGCATTGCCCAACATGTTCGTTTCAGCCTTCGTCAAATTCGCCTGATCATTTTTGGCGAATACGGCCAACAAAAACAGTGGAACCCGTTCGTTGTGAAAATAGTAGATGATCCGTACGCCGCTACTTTTACCTTTACTGCCGATCGCAAAACGAACGTTGCCCATACGCCGACCCACCTTCAGCAACGTGCAAACCAGTTTCATCAGGAAATGGTTCAAAGACAACTCGTACCCTTGCATGAAGCGCTTCGGCAACTCGCCGTAACATACTGAGGGAATGTCCTTCATACCCGCTTGATTCAAGACGACTAATCTGCTGCTGGGACGTTTTTAGAAGTCTGGCAAGTTCTTTCTGGGATAACCCGGCTTTTTTACGCAGAGCAGTAATTTGCAGAGCCACATCCCATGCCTCACCGGCTTGTTCAATGAGAGCGGCAAAAGCGGGATCTCTCATCTGTTCATCAAGATATGTATCAAAATTTGTTTTCTTCATTATTTCACCCTTGATAGCCAATCATTCATCCGATCATGTGCGGTTTTCAAATCGCGGAGCGGAATGGCTTGACCTTTATTTCTGATACCATGCAGCGTGATAATGCGGCGATTCTTCATGAAAAACCATAGCACACGGGTATTGAGCTTACCGACGTGGCGCAATTCAAGCAATCCGTCGCCAATTACCTTTGTTAATGGTTCTTTGTGATACTGACGATTACGAAGCTTTGCCAAACCGGCAAGGACAGCAGCAAAATCGTCAGGATCACTAGCTTTCATCTCTTCCAGGAAATCCCGAACAGGACAATTTCCTGATTCAGTCTCGTAGAACTCTACCGTGAAATCTCTATTCATGCAACACCAAATTTGATGTATATATCCACCTTGCCTAAATCCCGAAACAGCTTCGGAGCACTGGTGGCTTCGGTGAGGAATTCTTTCTGGAGATCAAGAATTATGGATGGTTGCATGTGGTGAGTTCTTTCATGGAAGGAGTGAGTGTTGGTATAGCATAGCAGCATACCCCGGTCAAATAGCGTCCTACGTTTTACAAAAGGTGTGAAGTGAAGCTTTTTTATCGCATAGCGACCGATTGACGGTTGACGGGGAATTTATTCCCCGGATCGGTTATTTATACCCATCCTGTTTGTTCCACGTCACTTTCACCACGGCATCTGTTCGGAGATCAATCCTGCTTAACTCGGACGCACATACCCCGGCAATCCAGATCAGATCATCGCCGCAAAAAAGGAGCGGAATCCGCTTCCGTTCAGATAGCGGGATCTTTCGGTCGATAAAGATATCCTTCACCTTTTTTCTGCCGCTCATCCCGAACGGCGTCATGCGGTCACCAGGACGGAAGGGGCGAACAAGCCAGGGAAGCGGGGTGTTGGCAAGGTCGAAACAGGCACTGTCGGCGGTTCTTGGTGCGCTTGCAGAACCGGCCAGTTCAACGGTGACAGAGCCGCCGGCGGGAAGCAGATAGCACCCCGGCGCCGTTATCAGCAGTTCAAAATCCGCATCAGAAGCGGCGTCACTCAACCGACTGAACTTCAGGGTGCCATACTCTCTCACAACCGCCACCCGGTGCGGCAGAGCCAGGCGTGAGTTGGGACGAGCGGAGTCAATCAAATCACCGATGGCATCGATATGACGCAGGTTCACACCCTCAAGAGTGCCGGTCAGCTGTTGAAAGGCATGGCGCAGCACTCGTCGCCGCAGCGCCAGGTTGAGAGTGCCGAGGTGGGCGATGTCGCAGACCACCCTCCCCTCCACCACCCGGCACGAACCTGCAAAAGCCTGCTCTGTCAACTCAGCCAGCAGTGCTTCATCACCCCCGATAATTGACGCAGTAGCGGCAAGTGTGGAGCGGATATCAGGGTTGTACTGCTCCAGCAGTGGCAGCAACTGATGGCGGATGCGATTGCGGAGATAAACAGTGTCACCGTTGCTGGCATCCTCACGCCACTCCAGCCCCCTACGGCGGAGATACTGCTCGATTTCCGCGCGGCTGATTTCCAGCAACGGGCGTACATACCCCCGCGTATTACGGTACGCCATCCCCGATAGCCCGGTCATACCTGAGCCACGGAGGAGTCGCATCAGCACGGTCTCGGCCTGATCGTCAGCGTGATGGGCAAGTGCCACTGCCGCAGCATCGTATTTTATGCGAATTTCATCGAAAAATTCTATGCGGGCACGCCGCCCGGCATCTTCCAAGTTCAAGCGGTAATCTTCCGCCACTTTCTTGATATTAATGCGCCTGGCTTCAAACGCAATTGCATGCCGGGCGGCCAATATGCGGCAGAATTCCTCGTCAGCGTCAGATTCGACACCGCGCAGACAGTGATTCAAATGTACGGCAATCAAACGGAGGTGGTACCCGTGTAATCGGGAGAGGATATCAAGGAGAGCGGTCGAGTCGGTACCACCGGAAAGCGCCACGACCAGAGTGTCCCCCGGACGAAAGAGACGCTGCAGGCGAATGGTTTTCTCAACTCGGGAAACAAATGCTGAATTCATCATGGAGGAAGGGTGTCGCAAAAGAGCCACTATTTAGTACCGAACACCATGTTCAGGGTAAAGCTGAACAGACTGAACAGAAACGCTGCAATAACGGCAGAGGCAAAACCGGCGACGTGGAAACCGGGCACCAGATACGCTGCCAGATAAAAAATTACCCCGTTGATCACAAGGGTAAACAGGCCGAGAGTCAAAACCGTTACCGGCAGTGTCAGCAGAACAATGATCGGCCTCAGGAAAGCATTGAGCAGGCCGATCACCACTGTTGCCATAAGCAGATCCTGAAACCGGCTGATCTGGACACCCTGAACCAGCTTCATGACAAAAAACAGGGCACAGGAGTTGAGCGCCCATTTGAGGGCAAGTCGAGTCATATAAAGCTCCTACAGCCAGCGTTTCTTTTTGAAATAGGCAACCATCAGCAGAGACAGGGTAATCATCAAACCCCAGAGAAAAAAATAGCCATTACGCCACTCCAATTCAGGCAAGTGTTTAAAATTCATACCGTAGACGCCTACCAGAAAGGTCAGCGGCATAAAAATAGTGCCAATCACGGTCAGAAACTTCATCACTTCGTTGGTACGGTTGCTGATACTTGAGAGGTAGAGATCGAGCATGCCGGAGAGGAGATCACGGTAGGTTTCAACCGTATCGATCACCTGAACGGTGTGATCATAGACATCACGGAAATAAAGTCTGGTGGCATCATTCAACAGGTGGCTGTCACCCCGTTCCAGGAAAGAGATCGCTTCACGCAGCGGCCAGACGCTCTTGCGCAGATAGATGATCTCTTTTTTAATAACATTGATCCGATGGAGAGACCGCTGGTCAGGAGTGTGCGTCAGCTCTTCCTCAACGTCCACGATCCTCTCGCCAAACGCTTCAAGGACAGTAAAATAGCCGTCAACTACGGCATCAATGAGGGCATAGGCCAGATAATCCGCCCCCATACCGCGAATCTTCCCCTTACCGTTCAGGATGCGTTTGCGCACCGAATCAAAGGGGTCACCCTCAATCCCCTCCTGAAAGGTAAACAGGTAGTCAGGCCCGAGAATGATGCTGAGCTGTTCCGAGTTAAAGCCGCCTTCGTCAGTCGGATGAAGCATCCGCAACACAATAAAGAGATAGTCGCCGTAATCCTCGATCTTCGGCCGTTGCGCCGTGTTGACGATATCTTCAAGCACCAGCGGGTGCAATGAATGTTTATCGCCCAAGGCACGGATCAGTTCGATATCGTGCACCCCTTCGACATCAACCCACACGACTGAACCATCGCAGATATTCTGAAGATACTGATCAATATCTTCAAAGTGACGCTCTTCAACGCCATCCGGGGTATAGCCGATGACGGAAATATGTGCCGCCTTGTTCGAGGCGTCCCCGATATGCACCAGCGTACCGGGGGGAAGACCGCTTTTGACTGAGCGTTTTTTGTTAAAGCGTTGGCTTGGACGCATGGTTAATTTATTCCACTCATTTTTTCAGTTAAACGCCAAGAATCTCTGACATGCGCAAAAATTCGTTATTCAATTTTTTCTGACCGCCGTTTACCACCATTTCCAGCAGCGTGGTGGTAAGAGAATTCGCCGACAGCCCGACCATGACCCCTTTTGTGCCGTTCAGCAGAAGCTCCACCGACTTCATGCCGAAGCGACTGCCAAGCAGACGGTCAAACACGGATGGCGCACCGCCGCGCTGGTAGTGACCAAGCACCGTTACGCGGGTTTCAAAGCCGACGGCATTTTTTATCCCTTCGGCAACTTCCTGCGCTTGTCCGGCACCCTCCGCCATGATGATAAGGGCGTTGGTACGTCCCTCGTCATATCGTTGGCGCAATTGGTGGCACATTTTACTCAGATCGAGTTCCACCTCCGGAACAATCGCAAACTCGGCACCGGTTGCGATGGCCGCTGTAGACGCCAAATATCCTGAATTGCGCCCCATAACCTCAACAATAAAGGCACGGTCGTGAGAACTGGCCGTATCCTTGATGCAGTCGACGGCATAGATGATATTGTTGAGCGCAGTATCGACTCCCAGCGCCATATCGGTATACGCGATGTCATTGTCAATGCTCGCCGGGATACCGATGACCGGGAAACCCATTTTGTCCAGTGCCAGAGCGCCGTTTAACGAGCCGTCTCCGCCAATGACAATCAGACCTTCCACTTTTTCTTTGAGCAGATTATCCAGAGCTTTTTTCCGCCCTTCTTCGGTACGGAATTCTGCCGAACGGGCCGACTGGAGAAAAGTCCCGCCACGTTGCAACGTCCCGGATACCGCCTGTGAATTAAGGACGATAAAATCATTTTTCAGGAGGCCGGCATACCCTTTACGATAGCCGATCATTTCAATATCATTGGCAAGTGCGGTTCTGGCGGCTGAGCGGATGGTGGCATTCATGCCGGAGCAATCGCCACCGCTGGTTAAAATGGCAAGTCGTTTCATGTACATTCTCCTCGTTAGTGGAATATTATTTCTGCGGAAAAAGCTTCATGAGTGCCATGCGGCGAAATTCAAAGATCCGTTTGAGACGGGGCGCGACAAACAGGCTGTTTATCAGACCGGCCAATTGATCGTGAAGAAGCAGGTAATGTATAAGGTCGTAAACTTCAACACCCCCCGCTACTTCCCGAAAGCGGTGTTGATGATGCCAGAAGCGATACGGCCCAAAGCGCTGCTCGTCAACAAAGAAACGGGGAGAATCGACATGGGTGATCTCGGTTGTCCAGTTGACGAGCACCCGCATTAACGGCCGTACGGTGTAGGTGATTATCTGGCCGGCATAAATATCATTTTGTGGCGGAGACGTAATGCGAAAATCCATCTCCGGCGGCGTTATTTTCGTCAGATTAACAGGATTGGAAAAAAACTTCCACGCCGCTTCAAGGGATATCGGCACAATCTGGGTGCGCTCAAGCGTAAATGGTTTCATGATACCGTATTCCTCCTGTTTTTCAACCACTCCATCCGCTCTCTGATACTCTTTTCATAGCCGCGGCCGGTCGGCTCATAAAACGTCCGGCCCGCTAATTTATCCGGCAGGCATTCCTGCCCTGAATACCCGTCTTCATAATCATGAGCGTACTGATAGCCCTTTCCGTACCCCTGTTCCTTCATCATTTTTGTCGGCGCATTACGGATATGCAGAGGAACCGGAAGCGCGCCACTGCTGCGTACTTCGGAGAGCGCCGCATCTATACCAACATATGAGGCATTGGATTTAGGGGCGGTGGCCAAATACGTCACCGCCTGTCCCAATATGATACGACCTTCCGGCATGCCGATTACCTGAAACGCCTGCAGGGCGGCAACGGCAATCTGCAGGGCCCGTGGATCGGCGTTGCCGATATCTTCGGAAGCCATAATTATCATACGCCGCAGGACAAATATCGGATCCTCACCAGCTTCCAGCATCCGGGCAAGCCAGTAGAGAGACGCATCCGGGTCACTTCCACGCAGAGATTTTATGAACGCTGATATGACATTGTAATGTTCCTCGCCACCCTTATCGTAGAGCAGCGCTTTTTTCTGGAGCGCCTCATGAGCAATTTCAACGGTTATTGCGCCGTGATCATGTTCCACCAAACCGGCGGCAACCTCCAGCGTATTCAAGGCAGAGCGGGCATCCCCGCCCGAATGTTCCGCCAGAAAGTTCAGGGTTTCATCGCTGGTCGTAAGGTCGCGTCTGCCAAGACCCCGTTCATGGTCTTTAAGAGCCAGCAGCAGCAGTTCGCAGAGGGCATCCGGCTCAAGCTGATGCAGCGTCAGCACACGGCAGCGTGACAATAGCGGGGCAATGACTTCAAAAGAGGGGTTCTCGGTGGTCGCGCCGATCAGGGTTACCGTCCCTTTTTCAATGGCGGGGAGGAAGGCGTCCTGCTGTGCTTTATTGAAACGGTGGATTTCGTCAATGAACAGGATAGTACGGGTACCCCGGGCCGCGTAGCGTTCCGCTTCGCGAAACGTTTCACGGATCTCCTTGACCCCTGAGAGGATCGCAGAAAAGAAGATAAAGTGAGCTTTTGTTTCGGCAGCGATAATGTGAGCCAGCGTCGTTTTACCGCAACCGGGCGGCCCCCAGAGGATCAGTGATGAGAGCGAATCGGTTTCAATCATGCGGCGCAGAATGCGCCCTTCACCGACCAGATGCTCCTGCCCGGAAAATTCGGCGAGATTTCGCGCACGCATCCGTTCGGCAAGCGGCGCGTGCAGAGACACCTTGGAGGTTTTGTCGTTTACAGGGCTGGTTTCCCAGAGATCAAGAGTTTCCATAGTATCTATGCCCATCCTGCCGTGCCTGTTCCGCGCTGCTTTCTGTAGTGGGAGAGAAACTCGCCGGGGGAATAACACGCCACACCCTGGCAAAGGCCAGGAGGAAAGTGGACGTGATTACCCGTTACAATACAAACAACCTTTGCGGCAATCGCAACCTCAAGAAATGGTTCATCATCACTATCAGGCAGTGAAAGTTGCAGCGGAGACGGGGCAACCGTGATTCCTTGATGTTCAATATGGGCAAGAATGGCATCGACCTTGTCTTTCTCAAACCTGAATTTGGGCCGGTCAAGAACTTCCTGGTATTCCGTCAGGATGCGGGCATCAAAGGCAAGGGTAAGTTCGGAGGATGAAACCATACGCATGATTTCGCCGCATGGGCCAAACGGTGATAGCAGACCGGAAACAAGAACATTGGTATCAAGAACAATGATCATGTTTTTGCGGTACGGCTCTTCCGGACAGCCCTTATTTCGGCATCTATGTCATCATTTGTGATCGTGTGGGTTTCGTTAATGACAGAGCGACGTTGGAGACCGGCAACGGCATCAACTGCGCGGGCCTGCCTGAATGCGCTCAGCGACTCTTCAAGGTTAGATTCATTGATTGCTGCAAGGATGGCTATTGGCCTGCCATTGCTAGTGATTATAAGCTCCCGTTCAGACGGGAGATCCTGCCAAACCTGGGCAGATTTACTTCTTAAATCACGCACGCTCATAAATCGCATATTTTCGTCTCCATTCATGTCCCCAATTGTGTACACAAATGTCATGCACGTCAATCGTTTTTGTTACACGAAGCTGCCATTCTGTGAAGAGTGAATAGCTCTACAAACTACGCGGCTTTCAAGTAATGACGCACATCAAATTCGGCACCGTTTCTGGCAGTCGTCGCTGCAGTAGTGAAAAGTTCACTGGCAACTGCATCGTAAACATACTCTTCCCCGCAATTCTGGCAAACTCTGGCAGGCACTTTCTTTACCACCAGAGTAAGCCCGTCACGCTCAAGGGTTACCGTAGCAAAGCCATTAGTTGTTTCGCCATGCTTGCAGATTACACATTTCATGATGTTCTCCTTGTAAAATCACTATTCCATTTTAGAGGATCCGGTTCATAAACGGTTATGATAATTGTCTCGCTATCGTCATCATTATTGGCAGCAACAACATGAACCGGCCGTTGTCCCAGCCAGAGCATCATAAGAAAATTGGGATACGGAAAATCTTCCGGGTATTCCTCAACGACTCTGCCATGTTCAAGCGAATTGCGGATTTCGCCAGGCTCAAAACCTCGCTGTGCCATCCTTGAAAGGGCGTGAAGACGGAATATCAATTTCTGGTACGATTTCATATCCGCTCTCAATCTTCAATCATAAAGGGTGAGTTTAAAGGGTTAAAGAGTAGTGCCAATAAGCAGCCGGTCCCTTTATATGTTCCAAAAATCAGGTTCTTCGTTCTGAACATTTTTTTTGGGGCTAATCTTTATTAAGAAATCCGATAATGGGTCTAGTACGACTCTCATATTTACATCATCAACAATGTCTACAAAAGCTTCTCGATCCGTTATAAAACCTATAAAATGCCAGTCGATACCGTTTCCAGTTGATTGCAGAATGCCATGTTTTGCCAATTTTCTTTCTAGATAACCCAACATAACTTGGTAGTTACAATCTTTTTGAATTAGTTCAATAATGGTATCAGAAATAACATTGACATCTCTATCCTTCAGTTCTTTGATTCTAGGTAATACTGGTCTAGTGTAGGCTTCTATCCATTCTTGATACAATTTAATTACGGTTCGTCACAGTAATTAATGCATGATTTTGTTCTTTAATAATTGAAAAGCATGAGTTCCCTCAGGTAGTTATGGAAGCGCGACCAACCATTCTATCTGAAAGAGGAACCCATGCTTATCGAACAGC
>DUZS01000018.1 GCA_013349405.1 Desulfuromonadales bacterium
ATCTCTGTTTTCTCAAGAATTGTAAGACCATTATCTTTACCAAAGGAGTTATACCATTCAAGCGCTAGGGCGTGAGCTTCCTGCTCTTGTAATTCGTTTCTTTCTCCTGTGATACTGTCATATATTTTACATTTATGCTTTAATAGTGCGTGAGCTGTTTCGTGAAAAACAACAAATATAAAAAACCTCGTAGCTGTGTCTGAATAGTTAAACGTAAGTGGAAAAATTTTATCCGAAAGGACTATTATCTCTTTTGTTTCACACACTCCACGGCTTAAACGGCTTCCAATCTTAAATCTGGATGTTGAGTAATATACGACATTATCAATGCAATAATTCCGAATTGCAGATGGAAAACAGCGAAATGTTTCCCGCAAGCAATCATATTCATTTTTTTCATGGGCATAACAAAATTCTGTTAGCGGAATATATGGTTTCTGTTGTTCCAATTTATTACCTCAAAAATATCTGCTGGTATTTATTATTTCTCTTCCCTCAATTCCGCCAGCAGAACCAACTCACTGCCTTTTCGCCTATTCCACGCTGCCGACGCAACCAACAAAGCCTCGATACCAGCAACTCTGCCCGCATAACCTCCTCCGCCGGTTTTGACCAACGGGCATGGCTTTGACCTGCCGGTCTTTTCGGGCAGGTCGTAAGCCTTGTTGGACCATTTTATTTGCTCTTATGTGTCTTCGCCCAGATTTCTTTGGCAAGTTTCTGTGCTTTTTCAACTTGCGCACGTGACATTTCCTTCTCTGCTGTCTCCATTTGGGCTACTGCGTCTTGATTCCCGTTTGCTGCAACCACAGAAGCCCAAGCATAGCCTTGAACATAACCTTCTTTTGCTGCTTTGGTTTTTCCTTTTAAAGCCTCAATTGTGTAGCGAATCGCAAGATTTAAACGGTGCATGTCCATGCTAGGCCCTTCTACATTCTCATCATATGCCGCCAGCAGATGCCACTTAAGCGCTTCTTTGCTGTTTTTCGGAACACCTTTGCCATTATCGTACAAATAACCAAGGCTTATTCGAGCACCCCATTCCCCTTGGACAGCAGCCAGGCGATACCAATTCACAGCCTCTTTGTAATTTTGGGTCACCCCAATCCCGTTTTCGTAAATACGTCCGAGATTTGATTGAGCATTTGCATCACCCTTGTCAGCAGCTAAGCGGTACCATTTTATCGCCTCATTGTAATTCACTGGAACTTCATCACCTTTTTCATACTTATACCCAAGACCAACCAAGTCTTTTGGCTTCCCTTGTAAAACAACTGATTGAAAAAGATTGTCAGCCTCTTTCTCGTCTTGTTCCACGTTGATTCCGTTTGAATACCAGATGCCAAGCTTGATTAGGGATTCCACATCCCTATTCTCGGCAGCAAGCCGATACCATCTTATCGCCTCTTTGAAGTCCTGCGAAACGCCAGTACCTTTTTCATACATACGGCCCAATCTCACTTGCGACTGAACATCCCCTTTACTAGCAGCTTGGGTAAACCACTTTACTGCTTCCTTGTAATCCTGTGGGACACCGGCACCTTTTGATGAATATGTCATTCCAAGATAATATTGGTGACGAACATTGCCTTTATTTGCACCTTCAAAGTGGATTTTGTATGCTTTTTCGTAATCACCAGACTTATATGCTTTCTCAGCGTCTTCAAGTGTGTCTGCAAAAACAGGTGAGGTTAAACAGAATGCAAACAACAACAAAGTGATAAATTTCATGGCAATCTCCATAATTAATTCAGCAACGCCTGGTCAGTTTTTCTCGGTTTTATTTTCATTTATTTCCGGGTTCAACTACTGGATGACCAGCCCCCCGCGCACGTGCGCGTGAACCGGTCAACATAACAAAACAGAGGGATGACCGGAAAGCAGGAACCGTGCCTACTTCACGGGAGTTCTTAAAGTATAAACGGCCATGCTTATACCAGGGGGCAAAGGTAACGTACATAAGTTCGCAACATATCTGTCAAAGAAACTTATAATCTTTTGTACGTCCCCCTTAATTCAAGTTAGCGCAGAGCGTCGTAGTCATCCCCTCTATAATCATATTTTCCCACGGCCCATCGCCACAAAGTCGTCGTTGACAAGCTTGTCCGGCTCAATTTCGTCCTTCTCCCAGAATAAACCATAGGAGGATTCGCGCTCGTGGCGCTGAAGCAGGCCAATCAATTGTTCTTTGGCCAGATGATCGTAAGATGGCATGAGGCATTTCTCGGAAGTTGTTTTAGGTTCGATGCAAAAGGGGCGAAGACATTTAATAGTATCTTCGCCCCGGTTGCAACATTTGAAAAGCTAGGCGGCAAGTAACATTTCAGATTCTTCCCGCAATTTGTCGAGCCGTTCTACTGCATGCCGCGCTTCATCAAGAGGTACATGCGGTTTAAACTCATGAAGGCGAGCAGCGCGAGCATCAATGTCATCACCGCTTATCCCCTCTCTAGTTACATAGAGCGCTGTCGCCAAACGCTCAAGTGCCTTAACATCATTGTCGCCCAGATTATCGGCAATGAAAGTGACGTGTTGTCCATACTTAGCAAGTGTCTTCGGCGAAAGTTCCCGCGCCTTTTGCGCCATTTCACCCGGCTTGAGCTTGGGACCATAAGGGTACGGCTGTTTTTCCTGGTCAAATATTTTATCAGCACGCAACGACGTAAGCTCATCACTCAAATCAAACGAAAAAGGGCCATGTTTGTATAGGCAATATTCCAGTTCAAGGGGAACTCCAAGCAGTTCTTGGAGAAGATATGCCCCTTTCTGGATATGGGTTTCTCCGCACCAACTGCCTCGTGCTCTTAAATTTTCAGCCAGTGTCACTAAAATTGCTGCCCGTTGTATTCTTTTCATATATCCTCCTCTATGCTCACATCCAACAGAGCCTCTCTCTTCTTTGCCAACCATTTCTGTGCAGCAGTCAGCTTTTCGCGTGATACGTAGACGCTTTCAATAACAAGAATCGGAAGTTTACTACCGAGAATTTCCGATTCTTCATCTGACCAGACAATACGGCCATCCCCTTTTAGTACCGGGAAGCGCGGAGACTCTGACGATTTTTGCCGATACACGTCAATTTGCACAGATTCAGATCCAAATTCCTTACATGCCGCTTCGTAAATTATTCTGGCAGCTTCCGGATTACGCTTTACGTCATCGGGGTTGCGTTGTGACAACAGGCGCAAGTGTTCGCGCTGCACAAGCCGTCGTGCCGGAATGTGTCCGGCTGTTGATGGATCTCTGGATGCAGCGAGGAAGCCTACCGTTACTTCGTTATCGGTAATTTCCAGGTGTTTTTCAACATTGACGGGGAAACCGCCTTCCGGCAGCCATAACTTCAGAAATTCTTTCAGGTGTATATCATATATTCTTCGAACAGGGTGAAAGTAAAGTTGGGTATACATGAAATACCGAGCCAAGAGCAATGCTTCGGCAGAATGGATACCACCCTCATCAATACCCAGTAACGCCCCCTGTTCATCATCCGAAACATCGCCATTTAGCTCTATATCCGTAGATGTTGTCGTCTCAATCTTTTTAGGCAAAATACGCAAGGTATCAATGAGTCGGTAATGATCAAATTTACCGTACGCAACCCCCGCATGGTATGAATCACGCAGGAGATAATCAATCCTGTCCACACCAAAAGAATCTCCGGTAATTATTTCAGCTAGAATGGATTCCCATGGCGAATAGGTTGCTTGCTCAAACTTCGAAAGTTCTTTTTCACCTACCGCCAGCTTGACAATGTCTTCTGTCTTCAGAGGCGGGGTCATTGCATCCCATATTTCCCGCATTTCATCACAGCGGATAATATCCACAGTCAACCGTTCATGATTCCATTCAGGCGGAAGCAACTCTTTTTCTGCCGCATGTGAAAACGGCAAATGGCCAAGGTCATGACACAATGCAGCCATACGTAATGCCTTGCGCCAGTAGCGTTTTTTATCATCATTTTCAGGAATGATGTCCCGGACATCCTTATGCAAGTTCCCCGGACTCGTTATGACACCATAGACGCGATCAGCAAGCTCCATAACGCCAAGACAATGTTCAAATCGCATATGGGTTGCGCCGGGGTAAACAAGGCTTGTAAGAGCCAATTGATGAATATGGCGAAGACGTTGAAACGGCCTTGAATTAAGGACATTTCGCTCATCCGAGTCCATACGTATAAACACATGGATTGGATCTCGTAATTCGTGGAATTCTTTAGCCATTTTTCACCTTTTATACACAAAACAAGCCCTAACAAGACTTGATCTGTTAGGGCTTGTGGCAATGATTAATCAGGAAAAGTCATCTCATTCTTGTAGAAGAGCCTGATGCCATAAACATGCTAGCAGCACTCTTTTCGATTGAACGGCGAATCTCCATTCCTTCTGCTAATAAACGTTTCATGGTGGCATCATCAATATAAACAGTTTCCGTTGGTGGAAAGCTGATGCGTCCTTCATCAGCATTATGATTAAGTGCTTGATTGTTCATGCTGTGTTACCTTTTTTACAGAGAATTCTTTAGTACACAACTTCTACATAGAGAATCTTTTAAGTACAGATTATTAATCACTCTGTCAAAGAAAAACAGCATACTTTATCTCTGAAACACCTCTCCTCCATCATTCACTGCTGTTGTAATCACAACCCTCTTTAGGACACTTTAAGAACTCACCCTTGCGCTTGTAAACCTTCTTGACCAGCAGCGGGAAGCCGCATTTCGGGCAGGGGCTTTCAACCGGCAGATCCCAGAGGGCAAATTTGCACTTCGGATATTGATTGCACGAGTAGAAAAGCTTGCCGAAGCGCGACTTCTTCTCGATAAGCTGCCCCTCCTTGCACTCCGGACAGACCACCCCGGTATTGAGCGGTTTTACCAGTGGCTGGATATTTTTGCAGGCCGGGTAGCCGGAACAGGCGAGATACTTGCCGAAACGGCCATCCTTGATCAGCATCGGTAGCCCGCACTTATCGCATTTTTCTTCCGAGAGCACCGGTTCGGCTATCTCAACGCCTTCAACAGTGACGTTGCGGGTGTATTTGCAGCCTTCCTGAAAACCGGAACAGGCGATAAATTTACCCCGTTTGCCGAGTTTTACCACGAGCGCTTTACCGCATTCCGGGCAGAGCTCATCAGTCGCTTCTGTTGTCAGATCAGCCTTGCTGACCTCCCCTTCCTTCAGCTTCAGCAGGGCGATAAACGGCTCCCAGAACGACTTTAGAAGCGGCTGCCACTCTTTTTCACCGCGGGAGACCTGATCAAGCTCCTCTTCAAGGCCGGCGGTAAAGTTATAATCGACATATTTCTCGAAATGGGCCGTCAGCAGATCACTGACCACCATGCCGACATCTTCAGGGAAGAAGCGTTTCTTATCGAGACGGGTGTATTTTCGCTCCACCAACGTGTTCATAATTGAGGCAAAGGTTGAGGGACGACCGATCCCGTACTCCTCCAGGGTTTTAACCAGCGTCGCCTCAGTGTAGCGCGGCGGCGGCTGGGTAAAGTGCTGCTCCGGGATAATTTCGTGAAGTTTCAGCGCGTCGCCTTCAGTCATCGCCGGCAGCAACCCTTCTTTTTCCTCATCCTGATCATCAAGCCCTTCAATATACAGCTTCATAAAACCGGGAAAGCGGATAACCGTACCGGCGGCACGGAGGCCTGCCCTGCCTGCTCCGGCAAACGGACCGGAGGCTACCGGCATATCAAGATGTGCGGCAATATCAACAGAGGTCTGGTCCAGCAGTGCCTCTGCCATCTGACAGGCGACAGTTCGTTTCCAGATGAGCTCATACAGCTTGTAGAGGTCAGGTGTCAGATATCGCTTCAACTCAATCGGAGTTTTGGCGATATAGGTCGGCCGGATGGCTTCGTGAGCCTCCTGGGCATTTTTCGATTTTGTTTTGAAAATCCGTGGTTTGTTGAGCGCATACTCCTTGCCGTAGGCGGCAGAGATGACGTCGTGGGCATCTTTGAGGGCGAGTGTTGACAGGTTGACGCTGTCGGTACGCATGTAGGTAATCAGGCCGACTGTCCCCTCTTCTCCGACATCAATGCCTTCATAGAGCTTCTGGGCGGTCGACATGGTTTTTTTGGCGGAGAAGCCGAGCTTGCGCGATGCCTCCTGCTGAAGAGTCGAGGTAGTAAACGGTGGTGACGGGTTGCGCTTTTTCTCTGTTTTGGTGACTTTTGCCACCTGATAACGGCCTGACTGCAGAGCGGCTTTCAGGGCGTCAGCCACCGCTTCACCCGGGATATCGAATTTACCCAGTTTTTTATCACCAACCGTTACCAGACCGGCCTTGAACTCCGATCCGGCGGGGACAGCGAGGCGGGCGGCTACAGTCCAGAACTCCTGCTCATTAAAAGCCAGAATTTCCTTCTCTCGCTCACAGACGAGACGGAGCGCAACTGACTGGACACGACCGGCAGAAAGTCCATAGCGGATCTTTTTCCAGAGGAACGGCGAGAGATTGAAACCGACCAGATAATCGAGTATCGACCTCGCCTGTTGGGCATTGACTAGATCCAGAGCAATGTCACGCGGGTTTTTTACCGCGTGGAGTATCGCTTCTTTGGTAATTTCATGAAACTCAACCCGCTTGATTTTTATGCCGGGACTCTTTTTATCAAGTCCAAGTGCCGCAAGCAGATGCCAGGATATTGCCTCACCCTCACGGTCGGGGTCAGTTGCGAGGAGCAGTGTATCTGCCCCCTTAAGGGCCGCTTTAATGGCATCGAGATGTTTTTTGCTTTCCGGCAGCACATGATATTTGGGCTCGAAGCCTTTCTCAATATCGACCGACCCCTGCTTGCTCGGCAGGGCACGGACATGCCCGAACGAGGCCAGGACTTTAAAATCGGGCCCGAGGAATTTCTCTATGGTTTTCCCCTTGGCGGGGGATTCAACGATGACAAGGTTTTTCGACATGATATGGCATTTGTCCTTTTATTGGATATATTTATTGAAGCAAAAACATCTATCCCGCAACTGCGTAATGTGTGCCGGGCAGCGGCGTTACCGCTCCCTTGAGTTCGAGGTGGAGTAACATAGAGGAAACCTCACCGGCTGTCAATTCCGTTTGGGAGATGATGTCATCAATGTGCAGCGGCGATCGGGCCAGCAGTTCATAAATGGCAGCCTCTTTCGGTGTCAGGGCGAAGGTGCGCGGCGCGGGCTGAAATAACGGCGCATCAGCAGAAGCACGGGCATATTCCGGAAGCTCTTCAAGAATATCCTCCACACAATCGACCAGCTTTGCTCCCTGTTTTATGAGACGGTTACAGCCGCGACTGGTGGCAAAAGAAATATTCCCCGGCACGGCAAAAACGTCGCGGCCATGTTCGAGAGCATACTGGGCGGTAATCAGCGAACCGCTTTTTTCGGCTGCCTCAACGACCAGCACACCGCTGGAAAGTCCGCTTATAATACGGTTGCGGCGCGGAAAATTTTCGGCCAATGGCTGCGTTCCGAGCGGGAATTCCGACACCAGACAGCCCCTCTCTGCCATCAGCGCAAAGAGTGACCGGTTTTCCGGAGGGTAGATGCCATCAACGCCGCACCCCAATACACCGATGCTGCGTCCACCGGCATGAAGCGCTCCTTTGTGCGCTGCTGTGTCGACACCGCGCGCCATACCGGAAACAATACACACACCATGACTGGCGAGCGCCTCAGACAGCTTTCCGGTGGTCAATAATCCGTATGACGTTGCCCGGCGTGAACCGACGATAGCAATGGAAAGTTCATGGGAACGCAGTTCACCTTTTACATACAGAAATGGGGGAGGATCCGGAATTTCAAAGAGGGATTTGGGATAGTCGCGTGAAACATACGTTACCAGCCGTGCAGCACTGGCCTCAAGCCTGCGGCATTCATCATCGGCAAAGCGGCGCCATGCACCACTCTGTATCGCCTCGACAACCCCGGAATTCATGCCCCTTACCGTTGAGAGGGCAGAAGCAGAGGCCTTCAGGGCTGTTTCCGGGGAGTCAAATCGCTCCAGAAGTCGCCGAAACGCAACATTACCGATTCCGGGAACCGCCTTGAGACCTATCCAGTAATAATTTTCCATGTAACGACCTGTCACTCATAAAAAAGACCGGTACGAAACCGGTCTTGATTGCAGCATATTTGCCCGGTTATTTAGTCTGGCTGACGATGCGGTCACCCTTGTAGATAGCGTCAATGCTTTTGACAACCAACGCGGTGGATGTTTTATTGCCGGCGTCAAGAATAACCAGTGCACCCAACACTTCCTGCGGCAGGTTATCTATGCGCCCCTCAACATAGCGTTGGTCAATCGTCACATCCCTGACAACGTAGAGCAGATTGCCTACCGCTGCTCCCTGACTCAAGCCGAGATCAATATAGACGATATCTCCGGCCGCAATGACGGTTATGCCGCTGCGACTCTCAATGATGTACCCTTTAAGATCAGTACTGGTATTTTTTAACGATATTTCCCGACGGCGATTCTCTTTGTAGGGCTGCAGATAGGCTCCCGGGCTTATCTCCTTGAAGGACTTTGTAATGATGGCGCGAGAAGATTTTTTCTCAACATCCGTCAACTGCAACGCACCGAGAGGGACGAGCTTAAAGCCCATTTCTTCATTATTCAACGGGTGTTTAACGGCAACATCTTTGCGAAAAATCGAGAACTTGTCGCCGCCTTTGGCATTCAGATCGGCACCGATATCGGTATACAAAATATCATCAACACCGGTCACTATCCGATCATGCTGCGCCCCGACTACCAGGCCGAAAGGCCTGAAGTCTTTCTCCGCCAGGAAACCTTCAGAGCCATAGAGTGTATATGTTTTTTCGGCGGCGACATCCTGATGCACTTCAACTGGCACCGCTGCTGACGGAGCAGCGGCGGTCGGGGCGTTTTTTTGTGTGGACACGGCACCTGTCTCTGCAGGAACAAATTCCATTCTGTCAGGGAAAACGCGAACTTTCTGGCCGGGATAAATAAAATGCGGATTCGTAATCTGGCCGTTTTTTGACCACATGTTTGGCCAGTAATTCGGATCCTTAATGAACCGATCTGAGAGCCCCCAAAGCGTATCGCCCTGCTTTATGACATATGTAGTCGGCTCATCCTGACCGGCAGCAGAGGCTGCAAACGGCATGATTAATAAAACCAATAGCAGCAGTAATTTTGATTTCATGAAAATCTCCTTATGTATCTTCGGAACAGGTCAAGCTCAATTCAACGGGCATTCAGATGTTCACGAGCCTTTATCGCGGCTGTGCTGCTTGGGTATGTGGTAATAATTCTTTCAAACGATGCCGTCGCCTTGTCCTTTTCCTTCAATGCTGAAAGCGTGTACCCCAGTTTTAAAAGCGCATCCGGAGCCTTGGAGCTATTCGGATAGCTTTCGGCCACCTTCATAAAAGCTGTTTTCGCATGTGGCAGATCTGAGAGGCTATAGTGGCACTCTCCTATCCAGTACAGGGCATTGGCTGCGTAGTCACTTTGGGGATTATTTTTTAAAAATGATTCAAATGATGCTATCGCTGCTGAAAAATTGTTGGCGCTGTATAAGCCGAATGCCTTGAGGTATTCCGCAGGGGGACCGGAGTCCCTGGCTGTGGTGGGCTGCGACGGTTGGTTGACAATTTCGACTTTGGGAGTTTGCGACTGTTGCGTAAGCTTCGCAATCCTCGCCCTCAGTTCATCACCCGAACTCCGCAGGTCTCGATTTTCACCTCTCAACTGTTTTATTTCGTCGGCAAGGGACAGAAGCCGGTCATTCTGAACGTGCTGTGTACCGGCAAGTTCATTATGACGTTGTTCCGCCTTTTTAGATGACTGGATCAAAAACTCGATCTTTGCTTCGGACTCGGCCTGACGTTTCACCGCAAGGTCATTAGCGGCGCACCCGGTAAGAAAAAGTGAGAGACAAAAAAATGGCAATAACCGGTCGGCAGGCGTCATAATACCCCCAATTAACATACGTTTTTCATAATTAAAGCGATAAAGCTGACTTTGTCAAGTGAAAGGTGCCTTTTCGGTTTTATTGGCTGGCTGATTATGCTAGCATTCGCTCCCCGCACAACATCAAACCGCTTATTGAATGTAATTACTGGAACTCCCTATGCACAAACCTGAATTGCTGGCCCCGGCCGGCAACATGGAAAAACTTAAAATTGCGGTCCATTACGGTGCCGATGCCGTATATCTTGGTGGTCAGGCCTTCGGTCTCCGTAATAAGGCCGATAATTTCTCTCTGGATGAGATGCGTGCCGCTCTCGATTTCTGCCACGCGAAGAGCATAAAGGCCTATTTGACCGTCAACAGCTATCCGCGCAACGAGTCTCTCCCGGAACTGGAAGAGTATCTGACGCAGATCGCCTCACTACCATTTGACGCGTATATTGTCGCCGATCCGGGGGTGATTGATGCCGTGCGGCAGATTTCACCGGAACGTGAACTGCACCTCTCAACCCAGGCAAATACCATCAACTGGCGCTCTGCCCGGTTCTGGCAGCAGCAGGGCATCAACCGCATCAACCTCGCCCGTGAAATGACGCTCGACAATATCCTCGAGACGGTACACAACGTTGCGGGCATGGAATTCGAGGCATTCGTACATGGCGCGCTCTGCATCTCCTATTCCGGCCGCTGCCTCATCTCCAGCATGCTGACCGGACGCGACGCCAACCAGGGGGAATGTACCCACCCCTGCCGCTGGAGTTATCATCTGGTGGAGGAATCACGGCCGGGCGAATATTTCCCGGTTGAAGAGGATGAAAACGGCACCTTCATTTTCAACTCGCGCGACCTCTGCCTGCTGGAGCAGCTTCCGGCGCTGGTGACAAGCGGCGTGCACGCAATCAAAATCGAAGGGCGCATGAAAGGGATCAACTATGTGGCTTCGGTGTTGCGGGTCTACCGCCAGGCGCTTGACGAATTCCTCGACAATCCGGACGGTTGGATATGCCGCCCCGAATGGCTGGGAGAGTTGGCCAAATTGAGCCATCGCGGCTACACGACCGGTTTCCTCTTCGGTCAACCGCGCACCGTCGGTCAGGAGTACGATTCTGCCTACATCCGCAGCCACGATTTCGTCGGCATTGTTGAGGAGGTGCAGAGTGACGGGACTCTGCTGATCGATGTACGCAACCGGATCAAAACCGGTGACTTGATCGAATTCATTGGACCTGGCATGCGGAGCGACTCGATGGTTTTGGAACAATTATCTGTTCTGCCGGAGCGCGGAGCGGCAACACCGGCGGAGGCTGCCAATCCCAATTCGCTGATACTGCTGAAAGTGCCGTTTACCGTTGAAGCGGGAGATTTGCTGCGACGGGAGAAGGCTTCTACGCCAAAGTAAGAAAAAACTCAAGGGCCATAGAGCTCGGAATAAGCGGATTTAACGGATAAAAGCAGTTTTTTAAATAGAAGGAAATACCCTTATGACTGACCCAAAACTCCCACCCCAGAATCTCGATGCGGAAATGTCCATTCTCGGCGGTATTCTCATCGACAATGACGCCATCAACCGGGTGCTGGAAAGCATCGTTCCGGAAGATTTCTACCGAGAGGTGCATCGTAAGATTTTTCTCGCCATGATGCAACTGTCTGACCGGCGCGAGCCGTGCGACCTGGTAACGCTGACCGAAACCCTGAAGAAAAAGGGGGAACTTGATGAAGTCGGTGGTGCCGCCTATCTGCTCATGCTGGTCGATTACGTTCCGACGGCGGCCAATGTCACCTACTACTGCAAAATCGTCAAAGAGAAGTCGGTTAACCGCAAACTGATCACCATCGCCACCGGGATCGTCACCCGCAGCTACGAAGATCAGACCGATGTCAATGAGCTGCTCGACAAGGCCCAGAAAGATCTCTACGAAATCGGTGAGAACAAGCTGCGCCCACAGTATGTGCCGATCCAGCCGCTTATCAAGGAAGCCTTTAAAATTCTCAAATCGCTCCATGACAAGAAAGAACATATCACCGGGGTGCCGACCGGCTATATCGAGCTTGACAAGATGACCGCCGGTTTCCAGCCGGGAAACCTGATCATTATTGCTGCCAGGCCGTCGATGGGCAAAACAACTCTTGCCCTCAATATTGCCCAGCACGCCAGCGCCGAAAGCAAGAAAAAAACCGCATCGGTCATCTTCTCACTGGAGATGGGGAAGGAAGATCTGGTTATGCGCTTTCTGGCTTCTATCGCCCGTGTTGATTTGAGCAGGATGCGCACCGGCCACTTTCTGGACACTGATTGGCCCCGACTGACGAGAGCGGCGGCAGTGCTCCATGATGCCAGGATTTTCATTGATGATACTCCGGCCATCAGCGTCCTGGAGTTGCGTTCCAAAGCGCGGCGACTGAAGAGTGAACATGATATCGGGCTGATCATTGTTGATTATCTGCAACTGATGAAAGCAGGGTCAAAAATCGAGTCGCGGCAACAGGAAATTTCTGAAATTTCACAGGCCCTGAAGGCGCTGTCAAAAGAGCTCGGAATCCCGGTCGTAGCCTTGTCGCAGCTTAATCGAGAACTTGAAAAACGCGCCGACAAACGTCCGATGATGAGTGACCTGCGCGAATCGGGGGCCATTGAGCAGGATGCTGACGTGATCATGTTCGTCTACCGCGAAGCGGTGTACTGCGAGCAGTGTCGCAAACGCGACGGCTCCTGCACACAGGGCCACGACCGGACCGCTGAGCTGATTATCGGCAAGCAGCGTAACGGCGCCATCGGCACCGTAAGCCTGGCCTTCTTCGGCGAGCATACCCGCTTTGAAAACCTGAGTGACCGCAGTGAATAGCGTTTTTATCAAAGCCGTCAACTATGGAGGCCGGCGATGCCAGAGCAGATAAAAAAAGAGGCAATGGGGGCAATACTCTCTGCGTGTAACATAATCGACGAAGATGACATTACTGCTGCCCTGGAGGAGCAGGAGCGCAGCGGCGCACGCTTCGGTGAAGCGTTGATCAACCTCGGCATTGTCACGCAGGAGGATATTGACTGGGCGCTTTCCAACCAGCTTGACCTCCCCTATATTCACCTCAAAGTTGAAATGATCGACCCGGAGGCGGTGCGACTCGTTCAGGCGGCGACGGCAAGAAAATTCAACCTGATCCCGCTCATCAAAGCCGGAAACGAGCTGAGTATCGCCATTTCTGATCCGCTGAACAGGGCGGCGATAGACGCTGTCGAACAACAAACCGGTTGTCAGGTCAATGTTTCTGTAGCACTTGTTCGTGAAATCCGGGAAATGATCGCAGCCTGCTATGGAAGCAATGAAAATGAGCAGATGGGATTTGAATCAAGCGTCTTTTCCGAAAAAGCTCTTGAGACAATCAATGGCGATGTAAGCGGTGCAAAACTGCTCGATTACCTGCTGATTTTCATTCTGCAGAACCGGCTTTCATCCCTCTCCCTGCAGCCAATGGGAGAATTCGTAACCATCAGTGGCAGACGGGGTGGCATTTCACGCCCGATTGGAACAGTGGCGGGCACCTATTTTAAGGATCTCACTCTCAAGATCCTTAAGAGCAGTGGTATCCCGGTCACCGGCGGATCAAATTCCAGCGGACTGCTGACGTTCAACTACCGCTCCCATCCTATCATCTTCCAGGTTGCCACCATGGCCGGCTATGGCGGTGAGTACATGACCATCCGCCCGTTTGTAGCGTCCAGCGTTCCAGACAGGCTCACCGACCTTCATCTTCCGGAGCAACAGGAAGCTGATTTTATCCGGCTGTCCCGCATGCGGCAGGGCATCACCTTCTTTGCCTCGCGGAATACCCAGGAACGCGCGCGTTTTATTGATCTCATGCTGGAGGAGATTGATACTGACGGCAGAAACGTGATCATTCTCGGGGAAGGGCCGGGGAGAATGACAAAGCGCTTCCCGCGTATTCTTCTGCCGCGAGATGAGGCCGAACGTGCCGCAGCGGTCATGCGAGCACTGGACCATGCCCCCGACATACTTGTTATTGAAGACGCCACCGAAGGTATGCCGTTCACAGCAGCCTGCCGGGCGGCAATGAGGGGCAAACTGGTTCTCGCCGGGCTGGAAATCCGTGGAACCCGCAATGTCCTGCGCCAGCTGTTACTGTACCAACAGCAGAATTTCTTCCTCCCGGTGTTCGTCAATGGGCTGGTCTCGTTTAAGGGGATTCAGCTCCTCTGTCAGGAATGCCGGAGAGAGTATGTGCCGCCGGCTGAAGAACTTGCAGTTATGAACCTGCCTGAGAGCCCCGCATCGTTTTACCGCACTGCGGGATGTGATGCCTGTGGACACAGCGGCTTTAATGCCAGGCAGTTTCTGACCGACACCCTCGTCTTCACTGATGAATTTCTTCGGATTTTTGAACAGACCAGCGACGTCGCAGCACTGGAAAACTACCTCAGAATGATCGGCTACCACGGTCTGGGGAAAGAAGGCTTACGACTCCTGATAGCCGGGTACGTTTCGCCTGAAGAATATATTGCTTCCGTTGTTCTGTAGTTTTACCAAGGTGCAATCAAAATGAGTACGAGGCGGCGAGGAAGAATAGCGACCGAGGCGTACGTTTAGTACGTTGAGGAGCTATCGACGAAGCCAACGACGTAATCGTTTGATTGCGACTTGGTATTAGAGGGAGGAAACACATGGCACGCATTGATGCACTTTTTAATATGATGCAGGAACAGGGAGCATCCGACCTGCACCTCTCCACCGGTAATCCGCCCATATTTCGCCAGCATGGCGAGATGGTGCGCCTTAACTTCAAGTCGCTGGGGCATGATGAACTGAAATCGATTCTGTTTGAAATTCTCAGCGATAAGCAGAAAGCCCACTTTGAGGAGACCAGAGATCTCGATTTTGCCTACGAGGTCCCGGGACTGGCCCGTTTCCGGGGCAACATCATGATGCAGTATCGCGGCATTGCCGCCGTTTTCCGCATCATCCCCGCGAAGATTCTCACCGCTGACGAGTTGGGACTTCCCGAAGGCGTGCGCCGCATGACCAACTTCAAAAAGGGACTGGTACTGGTGACCGGCCCGACCGGATCGGGAAAATCAACGACTCTTGCCGGCATGATCGACCTGATCAACTCCACCCGCAAGGAGCACATCCTGACTTTTGAGGATCCGCTGGAGTTTATTCACGAAAACAAACTGTCACTCATGAACCAGCGCCAGATCGGTCAGCATACCGACAGCTTCGCTTCGGCGCTGCGGGCGGCGCTGCGGGAAGATCCGGATGTCATCATGGTAGGAGAAATGCGCGATCTGACAACGATCCAGCTCGCCATGAGTGCCGCAGAAACAGGACATCTGGTGTTCGGCACCCTGCACACCAGCACCGCCGCCAAGACGGTGGACCGGATTATCGACGTGTTCCCGACCGACCAGCAGGAGCAGGTTCGTGCCATGCTGTCCGAGTCTCTCAAAGGCGTTATCTGTCAGCAGCTGCTGAAAACCGCCGAGGGCAAAGGGCGCATTGCCGCGCTGGAAATCATGCTCGGCACCCCGGCCATCGGCAACCTTATCCGGGAAGGCAAGACCTTCCAGATCCCCTCAATCATGCAGACCGCCAAAAAAGACGGCATGCAGCTGATGGATCAGCATCTGCTTGACCTGCTGAAAACGAAAAAGGTCAACCCGGAAGAAGCGTATCGCTGCGCCGTTGACAAAAAGCAGTTTGAGCAGTATCTGACCCCGGCATAGCATCAGGAGGATGTGATGAATTTCAACCATTTTGACGAAAGCGGCAATGCGATCATGGTCGATGTCAGTGCCAAACAGCCGACTCTGCGGACCGCCATTGCTGCTGCAGAAGTGCGCCTCTCGACGAAGCTGCTTGCGGCAATCACGTCTGGCGGCGTTGCCAAAGGAGACGTACTCGGCGTTGCCCGCCTCGCCGGGATCATGGCAGCCAAACGGACACCTGATCTGATCCCGCTTTCCCACCCGCTCGCCATCCATAACGTCACGGTTGATTTCGAAATGAATGATGCGGCAGGAGTCATTTCCGTGCGCTGCACTGTTCGGGCCTTCGAACGCACCGGAGTCGAGATGGAAGCGATGACCGGGGCCAGCCTGGCAGCTTTGACCATTTACGACATGTGCAAGGGAAGTGATAAATCGATTACCATCGGCGAGATCAGACTGTTGTTCAAAGAAGGGGGGAAGAGTGGTGTGTATAAGCGGGCATCCTGACCTCTGATTACGAAGCTTGACATATCTCCGACAAAACTGGTATGGTCGCAACATTACAATTGTTGTACCGGATAGCACGTCATTGCAAGCCCCGGAAATTTTCGGGGCTTTTTTCGTACCATCAGAGCAACCAGAAAGAGGAGTTACATGCAGTTCCAAGCTTTTAATTTTCACCCCGTCATCGCAACACGTATCACAGAAGTCGGCTATATCACGCCAACACCCATCCAGCAGCAGGCAATCCCGACCGTCATGCTGGGACGCGATGTCATGGGTCTGGCCCAGACCGGCACCGGTAAAACAGCGGCGTTCGCCCTGCCTATTCTCAACCGTTTAATGGACGGCCCGCGCGGCAAGGTGCGGGCCTTGATTGTCGCACCCACCCGGGAGCTGGCTGAGCAGATTCACGAATCATTCGTAACGCTGGGGAAACAGACCCGCCTCAGAAGCGTCACCGTCTACGGCGGCGTCAATGTCAACCCGCAGATTCAGGCACTCAAGAATGGTGTTGAAATAGTGGTCGCCTGCCCGGGACGCCTGCTCGACCATATCGGCCAGGGCACCATCAACCTGTCACATCTTGAAGTGCTGGTGCTCGATGAAGCTGACCAGATGTTTGACATGGGCTTTCTCCCCGATATCCGCCGCATCCTTGGCCACATTCCCGCCAAACGCCAGACTCTGTTGTTCTCTGCCACCATGCCGCCGGACATCAATAAACTAGCCAGCGACATTCTGACTGATCCTGTCACCGTCAAGGTCGGCAATACCGCACCGCCAGTCACTGTAGCGCACGCCCTTTATCCGGTAGAGCAGCACCTGAAAACCGGACTGCTGCTGGAGCTGTTGAAACATACCGATACTGATTCCGTACTGATCTTTACCCGGACCAAACACCGCGCCAAACGCCTCGGCGAGCAGCTGGAAAAAGCCGGATACAAAGCCGCCTCACTGCAGGGCAACCTCTCCCAGAATCGCCGCCAGGCAGCCCTTGACGGTTTTCGGGACGGCACCTATCAGATCCTCGTGGCAACTGATATTGCTGCACGCGGCATCGATGTCAGCCAGATATCGCATGTGGTCAATTATGACATTCCGGACACCCCGGAGGCGTATGTGCATCGCATCGGCCGTACCGGCCGTGCGGCAAAAACCGGCGATGCCTTTACCATGGTCTGCAGCGAAGACACCATCATGGTGCGGACCATCGAGAAAAAACTGGGAACTCAGCTGGAGCGCCGCACGGTAGACGGCTTTGACTACAGCGTTCCTGCTCCGAAAAAAGACGCTGAATTTGCCCGCCCGCCACGCGAACCCCGGCCAACCCGTAAACCTGCCGAAGCAAAGAAAAGTTCCGGCCCCTCGGTCAACCCGTTCAAAACGGACCATCCCGGTAACAAGCCTTCAAGCCGTCCGCAGCAGGCACGACCCGGGGCAGCAGCGGGTCCGGCTAAAACCGTTTTTAACAGTTCGCGGCGGGGGAAATAGGGTTCCAGTTCCGCCTTGACAGGGGCTCCACGTACAAAGGAGCTCCCGGTATCTGCCGCTCCTGCCCTCACCGGAAAAAATTCTGTCAGAAATAAAAAACTTGACTTCTGCTTGACTATTCGAGTAGGGTTTCTTCCACATTAGATTGATTGCAGCAGGATACACGATAATACTTAACCATCCGTGAGGGTGGGGCGGAAAGCCTACAGGGTCTCAACGAGATAGCCGGGTTGCCGAAATATCTGACAGATATACGGTGACCCGGTTTTTTTGTGCCTTCTCCCGGTCTGTCGCTGCAATAGTAATTCCAATTCCAAATGAAGAGTGATATCAAGGCGGCGAGGATTGAGGCGACGAAGGCATACAAAAAGTATGTTGAGGAGCCGAAGACGAGCCAACGAAGAGAGCGCCTTGATTTAGGATTGGTATATAGGTACACGATAATACTAAACCATCTGCGAAGATGGGGCGGAAAGCCCACAGGGTCTCATCGAGACAGCCGGGTTGCCGAAATATCCAACTGATATCCGGCAGCCCGGCTTTTTTATTCCGGTCCCGGACCGGGGAGGTGATGCGGCATCAACAGAGCATAGAATATTGCCAACAACTAACGACGTGATTATAGAAATAACCCGTAGAAAGTTTGCACACAATGGAGAACACCGCTATTAACAAATACATAAGTAAATTATTCTTCTGCATCGGTACCGCATCAATGATGCTCGCGCTGGCACTGGCACTGGGCGGTTGCGGCAGTTCGGGCGGAACCTCGGGAACAGCATCCGGTTCAACACCGGGCGTAAGCATCGGAACCGTCGCTAAAAGCGTCTCAAGCCCTTCCGGGCAACAGATCACAGTAAACAACGTCATCTTCACTACTGCACAGAGCAGTATTACCGTAAATGGTGACCCTGCTGCCGCTGCCGTCGTGAAACCGGGCATGCAGGCGACAATTACCGGCTCAGTGGACGGCATGAACGGCTCGGCTGTCACTGTTGAAGTCGAGGGAGAACTGGAGGGAATGGTGGAACAGATCAACAGCGGCGCAGGAAGTATGGTCGTACTCGGCCAGACTGTGTTGGTAAACGCCCAGACTGTATTTGAAGGGACGAGCGGCCTCAGCTTACTCTCCGTAGGACAGATGGTTGAAGTGCACGGTTTCCCTGACGCGACCGGTGTAATCGAGGCCACACGGGTAGAAGTAAAAATGTCCTCTCGACCGAACTACGTAACTGGCCCGATCAGCAACCTCGATACCGTGGCGAAAACATTTACCATCCGTACGATCAGCGTTGACTACTCCGGCGCCAGATTGCCGCTTCAAACGCTCTCAAACGGCCAGACGGTCAAAGTCAAGGGCGCCTATACCAACGGCGTGCTGACCGCAACAAGCATCAGGGCACACCATGTTCACCTGGACCATGGACACGCCGAACTTGAAGGACTCGTCACTGACTATGATGCCGCTGCCGGGACCTTCACCCTTCACGGCCAGCCGGTGCAACTCACGTCAACAACCAGCTACAGCCACGGTGCGGCAAGTGAAATTGCAAACGGAGTAAAAGTTGAAGTAAAAGGGGACGTAATTGACGGAGTTTTTGTAGCACGCAAGATTGACGTAGAAGGCGATCATGGCCTCCCGGTTCATCCCCCGATAACTCCGGTGACACCCCCGACACCGGTGACACTGCCTGGAAGAGCCGCCTATGACGCCAACTGCGCCGGCTGTCACATACTCGGAAATTATGACATCAGCGGCTTTGCCCCGAATCTCTCCGGTAAAGGGAGTCTTGTCTCGGACAAAATTGTCGTCGGCCACAAGGGTATCAGCTTGAGCAGTCAACTGCTCACCGCTCTGGCAGCCTTCGTTAACGCCAATTAGTAACCGTTCTTCACCACAAAATCAAATAATTTACCACCTTGAGGGGATACTTAATGACTGATTTTAACTTGATACAATTGGCTGTAGGCGTTTTTTGCGGCGTGATTCTAGCAATATCAGGCGCCTTTATAGTGTATTGGCTTCTGTTCGCTAAAAAACAACTTTTTGTGCCTCAACAGAAGCCCCGGGAAGTAAAACTGTCGAATAGTCCGGTTTTCCAACCTAGCGAAGCGAGTGCCCAGCACAGCTGAATAGGTAAACAGAGCCACTCATGTCAAGAGAAGAGGGCCTTTCCTGATACTTCCGGAAAGGCCCTCTTCTGTTCTGATATGGCTGATGCTTATTGATACTTATTTTTTCCGGCGATCCAGCAATGAAATAACTTTCGGTGCGCCACCCTCCCGGCGCGCTTTCAGTAAACGCTCTTTCTCACTCTTTTCCTTCTCAAGCCGTTCTTGTTCAACCGGAGAAACAAGATCCTCCAGACGAAGCGGTGTGCCCCCCATGGTAAAATCGGCTCCTTCAAGTTGATGTTCGTCAAGAATCCAGGTAAAAACCTGCAGCGGAAAGGTGAGCACCAGAAGCGTAACCTGCCACCAGCCAGGTTTAACATCAGGGACAATATCCTCTACACGAGCGTAGAAACCGGGTTTGCTATCTACATGAATAAGTACCAGATCATTAATAGTTGCCATAAATTTACACCTTTACGCTATTGAATTGATGTCGCTCTGTTTTTCCGCCCACAGCAGCAACGGAGTTCTCAACGGTTCGCCGAGCAGGAGGGAAGCCTGTTCGATACATGCGCGCAGTTCCTGTTCTCCGGCGGCCAGAATCATGCGGGAGTCCGGCGACAGCTTCTCGTCAAGTGCGTCACAGATAAACAAAATACAGTCAGCCGGACGGACTCCCGGTTCCATGCTGCACCCATCACGGCTACCGTATGGACAGACCGGTTTCTGGGCAAAAAGTGCTGACGGAATATTTTGTCGTGCGACACATACCAGAGCATCAAATACATTTATCCGGTACTTGCCGTTCAGACAACATTGACCGCCACAGTGGCGGCAGACAGAAGCGGCATCTATTTCAGCAATGACAGCGGCAAGCTCTGCTTTCGTCTGACTATAGCGGGTCACGAGTGCAGTTAAACCGGGCTCCGCTTCGCGTGGCACGCTGCAATACAGGGTTTGCAGATGCGTAATGCCAATGTTCCACAGCTGTTGATCATCCACGGCAATTCAAGCCTTATACTTTTGGTCGTGTTTATTATTGGTTGAAGCAGTTCGTAAGCCGGGTTCTGTTCCCGGGTCGGGTTACCCCTTCCCGGGCAATGTCCATTCATCTGGGTATGCCGTTACCGACACCCTCAAGCAACCAACCCGGGGGCACGAGCGGGCCGCTCTTAACGCCCCCCTATTTGGTCTTGCTCCTGACGGGGTTTACCTGGCATCCGACGTCACCGCCGAACCCGGTGAGCTCTTACCTCACCCTTTCACCCTTACCTGCCAAGGCAGGCGGACTTCTCTCTGTGGCACTTTTCCCTGGGGTCACCCCCGCTGGACGTTATCCAGCGTCACGCCCTATGGAGCCCGGACTTTCCTCCACCGGACGAACCGGCAGCGGACATCTGAACTACTTCAACCAAACCGTTTATGCAGGAGCCGCATAGAGCCGCGATTATCGCACCTGAAAGGCGCTCCTGCTTACTGCTGCTGCAGCTTGAGAATAAGGATTCGCTGGCAATGCGGACAGGTAAGCAGTTCCTCATGCTTGTAGAGATTGTTATACAGCTGTGGCGGCAGGTGCATGTTGCACCCCATGCAATAGCCGTCACGGGCGATTGCAAGAGCCTGCCCACGGCGCTGTTCACGAAGAATGGTGAATTTTTTTACCAGGCTGGCCGGAATTCCTTTCGTTACATTTTCCCGGCGAACAATTTCCGCATCAATATTCGCCTGGACGGCATCAATTTCAGCCTGTTTTGCAGCAACCCTCTGAGCCGCGTTCTCGGCGAGTTCGTCACAGGTATTCTTTTTGGCGGCAAGGGTGCCGGAGAGTTCGTCGATCTGGCTGATCTTCTGCAGCAGACTCTCCTCAAGATCAGACACCTGTTTTTTGGCAGCGGTGATTTCACGGCCAACCGCCTGAAACTCTTTATTGGTCTTGATCTCCTTCATGTTCGTTTCGGATCTGACAATATTTTCCAGCTCGGCAGCGTGGGTGCTCTCCAAGCCGGACTTTTCCGTTTCAAGCTGAGCCAGAGTTGCTTCGTTGGCGGCAATCTCTTCCCGCGCAGCATCCACACCCTGGTTAATACCGCTCATTTCAGCCAAAAGGGCACCCTGTGCACCTTTCAGTACATCGATCTGTTGATCGACCTCCTGTAATTCTTCCAGCATCTCCAGTTTCTTTTTCAAATTTATTCTCCCCTTGCTACGAATTAGCCTTGGCAATACTCGATTATATTCGGAACGGATCGGCTTCCGCCCGACACTCTAATACGGCGCACTCTGCGTATCCGGCGGCGGCAAAAGCCCGGCCAAGCCGTTCCGCCATTGCATGCACCATGATAATTTCTGTCGGATAATGACCGGCATCAATCAAAGCCAGACCACAATCTTCGGCATCACGCGCCTCGTGATATTTTACATCACCGGTTACCAGAACATCAGCCCCCCCCCTGGCGGCATCGTGCAGCAAAGAGGCACCACTGCCGCTGCAGAGCGCCACCTTCGAGATAGTGGCATGCGGGTCTCCCACATAGCGCAGCGCCGGCGCCGAGAGAATGGTTCTTAGGCGGTCGGCATATTCAGACAGAGTCAAAGATTCAGACAAACGCCCGATCCGCCCGAGTCCACGCTGAGCACCTTTATTGATGAGGGGGTAGAGATCAAAAGCCGGCTCCTGGTAGGGATGCACCGTCAGCAGCGCCTTCACCACCCGCGACACCTCTGCGGCGGCGATCAGCAGCTCAAGGCGTTCTTCCGGTACTTTTGATAACACCCCAACCGTGCCGGAAAATGGCTCCGCACCCTCCAGCGGGGTATACGTACCGGTGCCTCCTGCGGCAAAAGAACAGTCGCGGTAATTTCCCTCAGTCGCAGCAAAGGGGAACAGTGCCGAACGCACCTGTTCAAGGTGGTCAACCGGAACAAAGGCCACCAGCTTAACCAGTTCCGCGGACGATGTAATCCTGAGCGGGACAGAATCTGAAAGTCCTATTTTACGGGCCAGCACATCATTTAATCCACCGACGGCGATATCATAATTCGTGTGCAGAGTGACTATTGATACGCCCCCCCTGATCGCCTTGTGTATGCTTGCACCATGTGGATTGGCCGCTGAAATTGACTTGAGTGGTTTAAAAATAAGGGGGTGGTGAGTGACTAGCAGTTGGCAGGATGCGGTGATGGCAGCATCAATAACGTCCGGGGACGGATCGAGGGCAACCATGACGCGGGTTACTTCGGCTCCAGGATCGCCAATCTGCAGTCCGGGATTGTCCCACGCTTCCGCCAGCTCAGGTGGAGCAATTTTATTAATGATACCAACTATATCCGCTACTTTAGGAGTTTTCATCGGCTACAATTAAAAAGAGTGCAACCTTGCGGTGTGCACTCTCGTGGTGAGGTATGATAACGGGGCGTTCCCAAATATCTGGCCGACATGCGGCGTTTATCCCTCGAATTTGAAATGGTGGGCCCACCAGGACTCGAACCTGGGACCAACCGGTTATGAGCCGGTGGCTCTAGCCAACTGAGCTATAGGCCCGTAGGGGAGTTGCATCATAGAGGAGACACACACCCCTGTCAAGCAATTTTAACCAGTTAGGCGCGTGAGAGAAAGCGGCCGTCCCGTGTATCGACTTTCACCTTTTCACCGGCCTCAAGATACGGCGGGACTCGTATTTTTAAACCGGTTTCAAGAAGTGCTTCCTTGGTTTCGGCGGTAGCAGTCGCATTTTTCATGACCGGTGGTGTTTCTGTCACCGTCAACTCAACGGTCATTGGTAAATCAACGTTCACCATCCGCCCTTCAAAAAGCCCGAGAACGACTTCAGTACCATCAAGCAGGTACAACGACAGCGGTTCAAATTCATCAGCCGGCATCTCGAACTGCTCATAGTTCTCAAGATCCATAAACACCCCGTTGCCGCCGTCGGCATAGAGGAACTGCCCTTTGTGCCGTTCAAAGTCGGCCTCATCAACCTTGTCGCCCGAGCGGAACGTTTTCTCCAATACCTGGCCGGTGATCAGATTGCGGTATTTGGTGCGTACCATGGTGTTGGCGCCACGCGCGGTGGGGGAGCTGATGGTGATATCGACGATCAGGCAGGGGGCCCCGTCAAGTTGAATGACCAGCCCTTTTTTAAAGTCGGATGTTGAAAACATGCAGATTAATTCTCCTTGGCATTGGGTGTTATTAAGCCCCCACCTTGATAAGGAGGGGGGTGGGGGTGGTTTTATTTTTTCCGATATTCCGCCGTCGGCCAGAACGGAATGCCGCCGCGCGGAGTGAACTCTCCGCGCACCGTCAGGCAGACCGGGTCAAGGAGTTTCACCAGATCATTACAGATGCGGTTGACCCCCGCTTCGTGAAACTCGCCATGCATCCGGAACGAGCCGAGATACAGCTTGAGGCTCTTGCTCTCGACACACAGCCGGTCCGGCTGATAATCAATAACAATTTTCCCGAAATCGGGCTGTCCGGTCATCGGACAGAGGCAGGTAAACTCAGGGCACTCGATATGCAGTGTTCCGACAACTCCTGCAGGATTCAACTCTACTGTGGCAAAAGGGCTCGGAAACGCCTCCAGAAGTCCGGCATCCGGTTTGTCATAGTTGTAGGTGGTCGCGCCGGAGCCAAGCGATTTCAGTTTGTTGTACAATTCCATGTGATTCATTTCCCTGATGTGTTTAAATCCAGGCGTCTCCGCCGTCGTACTCGTAATCAGCACCCTTGGTTTTAAATGAAGCTCTGTATTTTGCTTCACGGGCAAGGCGTCTCATGCGTTCGGTAGCCGTTTCTCCAAGATCGGAGAGTTTTCCACGCATTTCACGGCCAGGCGTCGGGGCAAGCAGCAGAGCGGCAGCGGCGCCGATTACGGCACCGGATACAAAAGCAATCACAGCAGCAGCGGCATTATCGTTGTTGGTAGACATGGCAGACTCCTTAATAGCATTTATGAATAATTTATTGCATTATCAGCTTGTTTTCTAGCACAACAGTCCGGCGGAATAAAAGTAAAATTTACAACACCCTTGCAAGGTGCCGACGGATCATATCTTCAAAATCGGCATCACTGCTGCCGCTGTAGACCAGTGAGGAAGCGATCTCGGAAGCGAGAATGGCGCAGAGATATTTTTGCGGCAGCTTGCCGACCCGTTGACGGTACTGAGCGGTTTCCTGGAGCATGCGCGGCAGGTGGCTCGTTATTGCCTGGCGGAACGGGGCCTGCAGACAGAGCTCGGGACGCAGCGAAAAGAAGTCGAACAGCCGCGTGTAGAGGTTATTGATATTATGGCTGATCGTTTCAGAAATCTCGCTATAGAGCAGGGTCCCGTCAGCCTCCTTATGACGCAGCAGAATAAGTCGCGCCTCATCAGCGGCCCGTTTCTCCAGGATAGTTAGCACATCACCGGCATAGCGCTCTTTATGCTCCATAAATTCACGTTCGGACAGCAGCAGGTTGGCAATAATCTCGTATGACGACGAAATGACACCGCATTTATTGGCGGAGGAGTCGCGCATCAGTGTGACGCCGCTCTTCTGCAGCTTGATCCGCGCTTCAGGAGTGATAAAGGAATTGGCTCCTTCTATGATTACCTCTGAAGAAGGCAGACCGTTTTCATCAAGAAACAGCTGCCAGTTCTGGCCATCAATCGTTTCCGGACGCCCCCCGGCCGGAATGAACAGATCCGCCTTGACCGTAAAAACCAGGTTGTTGTAGAGGCGATTGAAGTCATCAATATCGAGCCACTCCTCACCGATACCATCAGCGGTCCGCGACACTTTTCGATGCGACTCCTTCAATCCTTCCAGGCGACGGCCGGTTCGATAAATAATAAAACCGCCGAGACCGAGAAAGGACGGATCAAAAGCGTCGAGATCAGAGGAGAGGACGATGCGACGTAATGCGTCGTGACTGATGCCATTCGGATCATACAGAGCCGCTGTTCCGTCGAGAATCAGGCGAACCTGCATCCCGGGGCAACGATCAAGCATGATGCGCAGACAGTTGCCGGCAACGTCACCATTCGGGCCACCGGTCATCTTGAATGAGAATGAATCGCTGCGCATGTTGATCCCGGCAGCTTCAGCCATGGTGATTTCGGCAAAGGTAACCACGCCGGTCGAGGTAACGCCGTACTCCTTGTGGTTGATGCCGAAACGCTTGCTCGACATGATGCCGACACCGAGCATATAGCCCCGTTTTTTTGACAGTGCCGCTATCGCCTCGATCATAGCGTCGTGCATATTTTCATCAGGCCCGATTTCGATCGGCTCATCATCACAGTAGTAGTCGACAACCCTGCCGTCTCTGGCTTTACCGTTTTCGGTGATAAAAATATCAAGAAATGCGTTGGCAATACCGTACTGAAGCTTGTAGAGACGGAAGTTTTCCGCTTCACCCCCTGCCTGCTCCAGATCCGAGGCATCCAGTACGACCGCCAGTTTTGAACCCCCTTCATAGATGTCTTTGTTCTTCAGCTGCTGGGTATTCGCCAGAACATAGACTTCACGGAAGATGGTGTTGGTCGAGGTAATAAAGTCATCGGCGCTGCGGGCGATGACGGTACGCCAGCCGCCGCGGGCAATATCGGAAAAGCCGACATGGTAGCCGGCGCCGAAACGGCTGAAGAAAAAGGTGACGCGGAACGGGAGCGCTTCCGGTAGGTCAGCGGTAAATTCCCGACCCAACAGTCGCAGATACGCAGGATCAAGGCGGAAGGCGAGCGCCTGCTTTTCGACTACGAAAAAGTTCGTTTTAAGGGTGTGAGTAACCAGCAGCAGGCAGCAGCGATACACACCCCGCCTGATATCATCAAGCCAGCGATGGCCGGTATTATACCCCTCAACAGCGGCCTCTACTTCAGCAAGAGCGGCAGCGTACAGAGTCTCACGCTCTTTCAGCTCCGGTTCAAAGCGCACCCGGAACAGCCGTATGAGAAGCTGCGCCATTTCCGGATGATCATAAAAAGCGCTCTGAACAGCATCAAGGCCGAAGCGTTCAGGCTGCCCGTGGGCCAGGCTGGTGTGACAGAAAGAGACAAAGGCATTTACCAGCGCAGCGTCCTCTCCTGAGAGGCGCCCTTTCACAACATACTCGTGATATGCTTCGGATGATGTTGACAGTATCTGGGTTGTACATAATTCGCGCCTCAGACTCTCTGCCAGAGGACTCTGTGGTGAAATATCCTCACCCTTGCGGCTGATAACGAGGAAAGAACCCAGAAAGTAGGGATGCACTCCATTTGAGATAGTCAGGCAGTAGGCCCTGCGGATACCGATATCGAGACGGTTGAAAACCTCCAGCGACTGCAGGAGAAAATCTTTCTGCGGTGGATTGCCGACGCCGAACAACACTCTTGTTTCTTTGGTGCCTTCACGCTCTACCTGACCGATATCAAGAAACAGTCCGCCTGAGGAGTTGGCACTGTCAAACAGCCAGATCAGATAGGCTATCCGGGTAGGCGGCGACATCCGCATGTAGTTTTCGTTGTTCAGCCAGAGAATTTTCAGCAGCCTGTCGAGTTTTTTCAGGTCAAAACCGGGAAATGAGGAGCGCAGTTCGGTCCGCACCTTTTTTACCAGCGCCGCCGGGATATCAAGCGCGCGCTTCAGGTTAATCTCGTCATTGTGGCGACGGTCAAACTCGAAGCGCTGAATCTCAAGTTCATCATGCTGGCCCGGCATAGCGGCATTGGAGTGGGAAAACATGGCGTAGGAGATCTCCCGTTCTCCCAACTTGGTCAGGGTACCATAGAGCGAACCGGGCCGATTGCCGCAGGCGACCACCAGTCGTTTGGCGTGGTCTGTCAGGATCAGATGGCGGTTATGCTGCAGGCAGGCCATTTCCCTGGCCAGCAGCATTAAAGCGTCATCTTCATCGGCCATAGCCTGAAAGAAATAGGGACTCATATGTTCCTGAATCCAGGCGGCATTCTCCTCTGCAGCAATTCGCGCTGCCTGGGCGGTGCGACGGACGAGCGAAGTCAGGTGCATGACATTTCTCCCTTAAAATAAAAAGATAGGTACTATTTCGTCAAAGTTTCCAGTAGAATACGTTATATAACCATTGTGAATGAGTGACAAGGCAATAAATTAAGCAAGAAAGATCGCGTGCCATGCGGAAAAAACTACCTATAGGAATTCAGACATTCCGCGAAATTCGTGAAGAGGGGTATTACTATGTTGACAAAAGTAGTTTTGCTCTTTCTTTGATTGAACAGGGGAAATACTATTTTCTCTCCCGTCCCCGGCGTTTTGGTAAAAGCCTCTTTCTGGATACCCTGAAAGAGCTGTTTGAGGCCAATGAACCGCTCTTCATGGGTCTTGCCGCCCACGATGCCTGGGATTGGTCGGTAACATACCCGGTCATCAGGATCAGTTTCGGCGGCGGAGTCTTAGGTTCTCGTGCCGAGTTGGAAGATAGTCTGGACGGGCAACTCGCGTCATATGAATCAAATCCGGAAGCTTCTGCTGGTGCGTCGCTACGGCGTCGCTTTGTACATCTCATCAAGGATCTGCACCGCAAATGCGGCCAACGGGTGGTTGTGCTGGTTGACGAATATGACAAGCCGATACTTGACCGCATCGAAGATCCAGAGACCGCCCGTGAAATCCGCGAGGGCTTAAAGGATTTTTATTCCGTTATCAAGGATTCAGATGCTCATATCAAATTTGCCTTCCTTACCGGAGTCAGCAAATTTTCCAAGGTCAGTCTTTTTTCCGGATTGAACAACCTGAAGGACATTACCCTGGATGCCCGTTTCAGTGCCATCTGCGGCTACACCGACTCCGAACTTGAAACCGTCTTTGCCCCCGAACTGGAAGGACTTGATCGTGAAGAAGTCAGGCTGTGGTACAACGGCTATAATTGGCTGGGTGAGGCAGTTTACAACCCGTTTGACGTGTTGCTGCTTTTCGACCAGCGCCTGTTTCGCCCCTGGTGGTTTGAGACCGGAACACCGACTTTCCTGATAAAGCTGCTTTCGGAGCGACAGCAGTTCACCCCTGACCTTGGCCGGATTATGGCCCCTGAGTCACTGCTCTCCACTTTCGACGTCGGCAATATCCCCAGCGAGGCACTGCTGTTCCAGACCGGTTACCTCACCATCGATTCGGCGCGCTACCTTCCCGGACGCCTTGAACTCACCCTGCGCTATCCAAACAAAGAGGTGCTGGCCAGCCTGAACGACTGCCTGCTGCAGGCGTTATCGCAGGATCCGATGGTGCCTGCCCGCAATGTCAGCCGTTTGTACGATATCCTTATAGCACACGATATTCCGGCGCTGAAAGATCTGTTCCACTCGTTTTATGCCGCCATCCCGCACGACTGGTACCGCAAGAATCAGCTCGCCAACTTTGAAGGATATTACGCCAGCATCTTCTACAGCTACTTTGCCGCGCTCGGGCTGGATATTCAGGTGGAAGACAGCACCAACAAGGGGCGTATCGATATGTCGGTACGCTATAACGGTCATATCTATCTTTTTGAATTCAAGGTGGTGGAGATGACACCGGAGGGGAGAGCACTGGAGCAGTTGCTGGCAAAAGGATACGCCGAAAAATACCGGCAGTTTGGAGAACCGATCCACCTGATCGGCGTGGAGTTCAGTCGTGAGAGCAGGAATATAGTCGGCTTTGAAATGGCTGAGGGGTAGGTGTCACCAAAGCATTTCTTGACCGTATACAGTCGAGTTGGTATAGTCGCGCCCTCAATTCAATCAACCATTAAACCGGATCAACACCATGCCTGACAGACTTGGCACCATCTGTACCACGCCAAACGGCGTGGCCATACTGACTCTTACTGGAAAACACACCGTTTCTTCGCGGGATCTCCTTGAGTATCTGTATCGCCAGATTGCAATTATGGCAGGTGCGGAGGAGATCAAAGGCATCCTGGTAACCGGCTCAGAGAGCGGTTTTTGCCTCTGCTCAACTGAAGGTGCAGCATCGCCACAGAAGGCATCACACTTGTCTGACTTTGGTCAGAAAACAATGTTCAGCCTTGAAAAAATCGGCAAGCCAACCATTGCGGTTATCGAAGGGGAATGTTCCGGAGTGGGCTTGGAAATCGCCCTCTCTTGCGATTTTATCGTGGCATCTCAGCCAGCCCGTTTCGGCTTTCCCGGCATAGCGATAGGCCAGATTCCTTTTTGCGGCGGTTCTCAGCGACTTGCCCGGTTGGTGGGTAAATCAAAAACAAAAGAGCTGATCTACAGTGGTGATCTTATTGATGCCGAAGAAGCCTACCGGATCGCCCTGATAAACCGGCTCTACCCTGCTGGCGAAGCTGTAGTAAAGGCAGAGAAGCTGATCGAACATATCTGCAGCCGCAGCGCCAACGCGATCCGTATCGGCGGTGAAGTTGTTAATGCCGGGTATGATATCGACCTGCAGACCGCCTGCATGCTGGAACGGGACGCTTTTGCCCTCTGTTTTTCCAGCTTTGACCAGCGCGAAGGGATGCAGGCCTTCCTCGATAAGCGCACGCCGCATTTTAAAGGGGAATGAGCCATGAATCTGACTGGATGCAACGCTTGGGACCCTGGAATCTACCACGGTAAAATCCGTAGTTTATGAAGTTAATTTATCTTTGGGAGGGTATTAACCATGGCTGAAAGAACATTACGCGTACTTGTCGGAAAACCGGGGCTGGACGGCCATGACCGGGGTGCCAAAATAATCGCCCGCGCTTTTCGCGACGCCGGCTTTGAGGTCATCTATACCGGCCTGCACCAGACTCCAGAGCAGATCGTCTCGGCTGCCATTCAGGAAGACGTTGACTGCGTCGGCCTCTCAATTCTGTCCGGCGCTCACAACACCCTGCTCCCGAAAGTCATGCAGCTGTTCAAGGAGAAAGGGGTTGACGACATCAAGGTTTTTGGTGGCGGCGTTATCCCTGAAGACGACATCCCCGGGCTGAAAGCGGCCGGTATCTGCGAGGTTTTTACCCCCGGCACTTCCACGGAAGATATTGTCGCCTGGGTGAACGGCAACGTTCAGCCGCGAGCCTGATGCCCTACAAAAAACTCCGTATAGAAGTCGCGAACCGGGTCGCGTATATTCTGCTCGATGCCGGTTCGCGCTTTAACAAACTCTCCGTCACCACTATCCGCGAACTGAAACGTGCCTTTGCACAAATTGAGGCAGATGAATCGGCTCACGCCGTTGTTCTCAGCGGCTATCCGGGGGAGTCTTTTGCGGCGGGAGCCGATATCGGCCAGATGGTCAACTTCTCTTCCGGCGATGCCTTCCACTTTGCCGAACTCGGGCAATCGCTGTTCGACCAGATTGAATCCTGCTCCAAGCCGGTTATCTGTGCCCTGAACGGCATCACCATGGGTGGCGGCTGCGACCTCGCCATGTCGTGCGATATCCGCATTGCCTCTGAGGGGATGCGCATCGGCCATTCCGGGGCAAAGCTCGGCATCATCACCGGTTTCTGCGGGACGCACAAACTGCCTCATATCGTCGGGAAAAATTTTGCCCGGGAAATTTTCATGACGTCTGAGCCGTACAGCTCTGCTGATGCCCTGAGAATGGGGCTGGTGGACAGAGTATATGCCACTGATGATTTCTGGCCGGAGGTACTCCAGCTTGCCGAGCGGATTGCCAGCCATCCGCTGCACGCACTTTCCGCAGCAAAGCGACTCATCAACGCCGCCGAAGACATCGACCTGCGCAGCGGCTGCCTGCTCGAGCGGGAAACAGCAACTCACATCAATTCCCTTTCCTGCTAAAATCCCGCACTCTGCCATATATAACGGTAAATATCCCGCGCAGCTGCCTGTTTATCATCGTCTGTAAACGGAGGTGTCGGCAGCAGCGAATAGAGATGGTCGAGGATGAACACCTCCACTTCGGCCTGTGTCTGCTCTTTCTGCGTCCACTGCTCAAGCGGTGCCAGCAATGCCTGTATCTCACGCAGCAGGCTTTGACTGGCGACCTTAACCTTTTCTCGTTCTGCCTTGCCCAGGTCATCTCGCAGCAACATACAGAACAATGCGTATTCCTCTTCTGATAATCCTTCTTCCATAACCCGGCGCTGCTCTTCATCCAAACTGGCAGCCAGATCAACCAGTTTTGCAAACGTTGCTTCTATACTGACGCGGTCTTTCTCCCGGTTATAGTCTGCTATGATCTCTTGATAGCGTTTGTAGTAATCCATACGGAGCGGGTTGAATTTCAACATGTTTATCAGCTTCTGCTCCACAATCTCACGGATATCCTGGATAGCAGTGGCCTTGCGGCGGACCTTACGGGCGAACTCGTCGCGAAGTTTTTCAAGGTCAATATTACTCAAATCATAATATTTACTCTCTGCGGGTGGTTCTGCAACCATCGTCTGGGCGTTGATTGCTTCATTGACGATCCGATGCAACTCTTTTAGTAAGGCGGCGACATCTGCAGTATCTCTACGCTCAGTCAGTTTTTTGTAGATGGCCTCAATGTTGTCATGCCGCTCGGCATACTGCCGGGATGAAGGTTCTGTCAGCAGTCCCTTGAAGCGGATGAATACGTGCCGGGCCATAATCTCGAAACGGCGCTTTGACTCGTCGGAGGTGTAAACCGCCTCCACGGCATCAGCCAGGGCCTGGATGCGAGGGAAACCTGTTGCTCCGGCCAATCGCTTCGCGTCAAAACCGAGTGACAACAGATGCCGTTCCGTCTCCTCAATGGCATCTTTCAGTGCAACAACCCGCTCTTCTATCGGCGCAACGATCTCTTCGCCACTACCACCTTCGTCACCAAGAGCATACTGAGCCAACGCCTCCCGCAGGCTCTTCAGCATGCCGTTGTAATCCACGATCAGACCAAAGTCTTTGCCGGGGAAGCGCCGGTTTGCGCGGGCGATGGCCTGCATCAGGTTGTGCGCCTTCATCGGCTTGTCGATATAGAGGGTGGACAGGCACTCAACATCAAAGCCTGTCAGCCACATGGCACAGACAATCGCAATACGGAACGGGTGCTCCGGGTTCTTGAAGGCAGACTCTACGTCTATCCGCTTGCCGTCCGGAGTCTCGAAGCCCTGCTTCATGATTACCCGGTGGGGTATGATATCGAAGCCCCACTCTTTGAAAGCGGCTACCTCACCCTGAGCCTCACTGATGATGATCTCGATGATGGTACTTTCCAGCCAGGCTGCCTGGGCGGTGTAGCGATTCTTTTGATCAGTCAGCAACTGCCTCGTTTCGCTGTCACAGGGCACTGTCAGGGCAGCCTCACGGGCCAGAACTTCCTTTTTGACCTCCGCAAGCTTAAGCTTCCATCTCGGCATAATCAGCTTATGCATCCGGGCACAGGTGACCTTGTCGATACAGACCAGCATCGACTTACCCGATTCCCAGCTAGTGGCGGCATGTTCTACAAAATCGTTAGCAAGTTTCACCAGGCGATCATCCGCAGTAATGACTTCGTAATCCTTACCCAGCAGCTTTTCCAACAGTGCCGTCTGGTCTTGATCCAGGTCGGCCTTCTCAACCGCTTCGGCGATCTTGTCATTGAGGTCTAATCTGGCGATACCCAATTTTTCGCCCCGGTTCTCATAGACCAGCTTGACTGTGGCACCGTCTTCTTCGGAGCGCTTGAAGTCATAGCAGGAAACGTAACCGCCAAAAATACGCTTGGTCAGATTGTCATTTTTAAAAAGTGGTGTACCGGTAAAGCCGATAAAAGCGGCGTTGGGAAGAGCCAAACGCATGTTGCGGGCCAGTTTGCCGGCCTGGGTGCGGTGAGCCTCGTCAGAGATTACAATGATATCGTCGCGGCGACTATAGGGTTCCTCCGGATTCACTCCCTGGTTGAACTTGTGAATCAGGCTGAAAATATAGCGATGGTTCTCTTTGAGAAGTTTTTCCAGTTCCTTACCGGAACCTGCCCGAGGTGTCTGTTCATCGATTGCGCCGCAGCCGACAAAGGTCCGATAGATCTGGGTATCCAGATCGTTTCGATCAGTCATCAGCACAAACGTAAAGTTTCCCGGTACGCTCCGCCGCACCTTCTCCGTAAAGAAGGCCATCGAGTATGACTTGCCGGACCCTTGCGTATGCCAGAATACACCCAGTTTGCCGAGATCGGGATGGGCCGCAACGGGAAATTGGAGCATTTCAGACAGTTCACCCTTTCCCCCAGCGGGGGAGAGGGTCGGGGAGAGAGGGGAGTCAGTCGCCTGTTCCTGAGGCAGCTCGATCACCTTATACTTCAGGCGCTGCTCCGGAGGAAACTGCAGTTTCAACTTTTCTTGAAGCACAACCGAAGCCACAGCACAGTTGACGCCCATCACCTGATGGTTACGCGCTACGACCTTACGAACGGCACCTGGTTTGCTGGCATCAAACAGGATAAAGTTTTCCAGGATATCAAGCAGCCGCTCCTTGTCCAGCATGCCATTCAGCAGCACCTCGGCATCCACACTGCCCGTGTCCTTCTCATCAACACGTTTCCATTCACCAAAATGATCCCATTCGCTGGTGATGGAGCCATAGCGTGCCCGATGGCCATTACTGACAATCAGGAAGGCGTTGTGGTGGAAGGCATGAACAATGACGTGCTCATCCAGATAATCCTTCAGGTTGCCGTCAAACCCGGCACGGATGTTCTTGTAAACCGCCTTCAGTTCGATAAAAACTACCGGCAAGCCATTGACGAAGCAGACCAGATCGGCCCGGCGGTTGTAGTTGGGGGTTCGGAGGCCGGTGAGCTTTAACTCGCGTACTGCGACAAAGCGGTTATTCGGTTTTCCGTCAGTTGTACCGTTCTGAAAATCGATGACTCGTGCCTGTGCGTGGCGCAGGGTGCCGTTCGGCTCCCGGTAGCTGACCGGCACACCATCGCGGATCATCTTGTAAAAGGCTTGATTATGCTGCAGGAGGGAACGGGTGAAATCGTGATAGGTAAGAGTTGCGACCGCTGAATCAATTGCCGGGGATGGGAGGTGCGGATTCAGCGTGATCAGTGCCTGGCGCAGATCGCGCTTCAGCACCACCTCACGGGTATCGGCGCGACCAAGAAGGCTGTCCGGGCCAAAATCTTCCTGGTTCCAGGCGTAGACATTTACCCAGCCCAGCTCTTTTTCCAGATGCTCGGCAAAAGTCTTCTGAACCAGTCGATCTTCGCTGTTGATGTCGGTGATCATAGCGTAACCTTTTTCTGGTAAGCCTGATTCGGGTGATTAGGCTTGCCCGGCACTCGTGCCTGCAAGCGCCCATCCTTCAACATAGGATTAATGTAGTGGTTTCTCAAAGAATCCGGATCTCTACCTAACAATCGAGCCAATGTTCGGAGTGACAGCCATTCATTGTTGCAAAGTTCTAGAATTGTTAACTCCATAATAGACTTGGGAATTTTCCCTTTACTTCGCGCTTCCGCTGCCAGTTCCATCAATCTGCTTTCCTGTTCAGCGCTAAAATGTTCGGAGTCAGGTTCCAAATGTTCGGACCTCGCGCTCAAATGTTCGGACCCTGATTCGATTTTTTCGTAACTAGCTGTAGAAGGCTCAATTATATCAAACAATCCGGGGGTATTATTTTTCGGCCACCGATAACGTGTGCCACGTCCGTGCCCAACCTTTTCAAGCCATCCCACGCCAACAAACGCTGTCAGACGTTCGCCAATCTCCCGCGAATGCTCTTTTCGATAATGTTGAATGTCCTCATTACTGATTTCACCAAATCTGTGTGCCAACATCAGGATAACCCGCCCCAGCTCATCCAGTGTTTTGTAACTATCACCAACGACGGAACGTAGCTCACGCTCAACATCTTCGGGAATCATGCTTGATATCGGCATGAATACGCGGGTCGTCTCAAGAGTTGGATTCTCTGCAACAAACGGCATTATCCAGTGCTGCTCACGCCAGGCACGCAGTATCTTCTGGAAACCGGACCCGGCCTTCTCCCCCAGTCCCAGCATCTGGAA
Source organism: Desulfuromonadales bacterium (assembly GCA_013349405.1). GTDB lineage: Bacteria > Desulfobacterota > Desulfuromonadia > Geobacterales > Pseudopelobacteraceae > JACRCG01. The sequence goes on from DUZS01000018.1 coordinate 35,693, forward strand.
CATCTTCTGGAGGTTTGGATTGCGGGGATCGCTTACACCGCCTTGATAAAGCTGTTCACGCGGAATTCTCAAACGCCCCGGATTTGTGAACACATAGGCGTCTTTCAGCTTGATCAGAGTAATCGGACGGGATGATTGATGATCCGCATGAACCAATGAGTTCACCAGGGCTTCCCGCAGAGCCTCGTGGACATGGGTTTCTTCAAGACGGGTGGCTTTCTTGTCCAGCTTGAATGGTGCGTCTATTCCTTCCACCAACCGGGGATACACCCGGTAGTAAAAGTTGAAAAGGTTTGGAATCCATTTGCCGTCGATAGTCAGGCGATAAGTCCAGCGTTCTTCCGGGTTGCTCGACAACTGTTCCTGATAATCAAGGTGAAAATGTGGCAGTGCATCAAGCAGGCTGCGTTCTTTTCCGAACATCAGAATGCCGGCCAGTGTAATGCCTTCAACACCTGTTCGCCGGTCGCGTCGTAACGCCCCTAAGCTCTCCAGAAAATCAGGCTCGTTCAATGCCAGAAACGGATGATCCGGATCACGGGAAGCAAAACGATTGCGATACGCGGCAAGGGAGTCGCTGTCCAGGTCGCTTAAATCAAAACCTTCCAGAATCTGGCCATCAAGCGGATCATCTCCGGCATCCCGGAGCATCTGGCGTACCTCCGTATCAATACAGCGGTAATCTCCCTCGAAGTTACGCTTGTAGCTGCCCAAGAGCAGATTGCCGTTAATGTACACTGGTCGCTGCTGACGGCTTACCTTGGGTACGTGAATGCATACAACTCTGTGCTTATCAAGCTGCAGAACAGCGACATCAGTTGCGCCACACACAGGTCGATTCAGTTTTTGAGGATTGTTGTGACCATCCCAGAATGTTTTGAGGATCGTTTCCGGTTTGCGTAAACCTTCGACAGTAAATACTCCATCTTTTTCGGCAACACCCAGCACAATGTATCCGCCATCGGTATTAGCAAAAGCAGAAACCGATTCCCACATCGAACGAGGCAAGCCGCCGTCAGCGGATTTGAATTCGATGTCCTGGTCTTCACCAAGTTGGAGGGCCTCAAGTAGTTGGTCGTTGGTCATATAAATACCTTTTGTGAACGGAATGGGCAAAGGCTACGCCGTCTTTTGCGAGTTCGGTGTAGTTGGCAGTCTTGCCGGTTACAACCCGGAGAAACTTTTTGTCGATGGCCTGCCCTTCAAAAACTAATATTTCACCTGATTTCAACGTCCTGGAACCAGAAATTTTGGGATCATATCCCAGTTTATGGAATAATTTATCAGTTCACGCCGCGTTTCATACTGAAGCGCATGATTGCTCGTCTGTGATGGAGTTGCTAGTGCATTTAACGCCCTCCCAATATTTGTGTTGGCACCGTTATTTACTGCAAAAGCAGATAGGTCCGTTGGCGACATTCCTAAAAGTGTTCGTGGACTTGAAGGCTGGCTGTATGCTGTAGAAAGGAGTCCCCCTGTTAATAGGGTGGTGCGTTCCTGTTGAATTGGGACTTGTGTTTCTTTATAATTACCTTGCAGCAAGGACTTCTCTCGTCCTTGAAGTTGTTCCATGAGTTCTTTTGAGGCGTGGCCTTCACCGGCTGGTACATCATTCTCCATTTTACAGGCTTTGTGTAGTGCAGGCCCGATGGCACTTACAAATGAATCACCGTATGGTCCAACTTTTGCTATGATAAGCTTCCCAAAATGAACGACCGCCTTCGTATTACATGGGAACTTGTTTAGCGAGGCATCAAGTGACTTCATTTGGAGTGTTGCGAGTCGGCAGTAATATGCTGCAGCCAGAACCTTTACTGCTTCTACCGATTTTGGAAAATACGCTATCACACTATCACCGGCGTATTCTGCTTGATTGCCATCAGCCCCGAAATAACGGGTTATTTCATCAACTGTAGAGAGAAACGTGTGAGCCAATTTTAGATAGGTTTGGTGAGATCTCCGCATTGTAAAAAATGTCGAACCGACCAAATCAATCTTGTATATGAAGAACTCCTTTTCTGTCCCTTCACCGCGCTTCAGAGCAGACGGAGCTTTCTCAACCATTCCACCATCTGCTTCGTCATAATACCGCTGGATGATTTCACCTATCGTCTTAGCCATAGTAGGCAACCCAGAAAAGCAGAACCAGAATTGAGACAAGGGTACAACCAGCACATTTTAGACCAATATGAAACCAGGTATGCTTATGGTCTCGAATACAGGATGTCTTTAAAACCTCGTAGGCGATCTCTCTTTTCCAGTCAGTAATATCAATCTGGCGGAGATATTCATCGAGGTTCGTAAACGAAGGCAAAAAATCTAAAGAAACGTAATATGTTCGCTTCGGCCTGAACTCACCAGAGTCAATACTTTTGAAAAGATTTTTTCGGGGATAGAGTACCATCCCGATGGCAAAGAGCGTTGTGATTCCAAGGAATATTGAAGTGACCGATATGAACTTTATCCAGCAATGTGTCTTACAGATATCGTTAACAAGTCCGAAATTGATAATCCCTACAACCAGAGTCATGATGATAGCAAGGACTTCCGCTTTGGTATCATATGCCCGGATAGTCTCTTGCGTTTCATCAAGTGCCTTTTGAAGGCACTCCAAAGTGGTTTTATCTCGTATATCTGGAACCGTTTCTGTTGTGCTCTCGACCATGGTGTTCCCAATGTTAATGTCTCTCAAATTCAGCCAGTAAATTCATTCGTCAAAGGATCTATGTATTTCGCAAGCTTTGCCTTTACTCTTTCATCAAAATCATGAGGCCGAGGAGGATTGAATGCAACGAATCTAGGTGCCTCAACAAAAGCAGCTGAGTGAAGCAGGTCGTGTTTGTCTTTAATGGCGATATCTGGTGAGGTGATGACTCCCATTTTCCGGAAGTAACTGTTCTCGTCAATATAGTTGAAAGCATTGCTGAAAGATTCAAAGGCAGATTTTGAGCAAATTACATAGCTGCTGTCCATGAGAAAATTAGTCGGTGCATTTTCTGGTTTTGCAGACAGCAGCCGAGAACAATCGTTCATGACCGGCCCAACAAAACATTCTCGTTGTGTGATGTCTACAAATTTGGACAATACACCTCGATGCACACCAATACGAACACCCTTGATGCACCTCTTCCCCTCTACATTCGCAGTTTGAAGCTTTGCCCTCAAAGATAGACCGAGTACCAAGCCAAAACCTGCAATTTCTGGCTGGAGAATCACATAAAAGCCATCTCCTGTTGAGGCGAATCCTGCAACAACTTCATCAACTGACATCGCAGATTGCCCGGTGGAGACATTCAGAAACAATTCCAGTTCCCCGTTTAAGATGACTGCTACTCGCACTTGCTCTTCAGCAGAAAGAAGCGAGAATTTTTCGACATCAACAAGAACAACTTCTGTCACAAAGCTTTGAACTTTTGCATTGTTTTCGTAAACACTCATACTGCAATCTCCCCACTCATCAATTTCGGCAGCAGAAGATCTCGGGCGGTGCGGAGTTTTTGGTTCATTTCATCGAGTTTTTCCATCTGCCCGTGCATCGAAGTGATCGTATCAAGAAAGCTGCGCAAGAGGCCTTTTGATGGCAGCAACAGCTCGCGACTGTAGGCTAAGTCTCGATTTAAGCCTGGAACAGCGACATCGGTGTTGATGAAGTGCATGCTCTTCAACGCATAGTACAGGTAAAGATCGCTGGATTCTGCATTGATGAAATAGACCGTATCAATCGGGTAAAAGTCATTGCTTGACCAAAACACGCTGCCGACATTGCCCTTCCGCCCGAGAATAATTGCAGGTCCTGATACCAATGCCTTTTCGTGTGTCCCGACAATTCCGCTTGATCCATAGACCGGGTATGGTCCTTCAACTCGAATGTCAGCTTTCAGCGCCTTACCGTAGTTCAGAGTGAGGTGTTCCCCCAACCTTTTCCTCTCCCACCCCTCCGGCACCCCATCCACAATGCGAGTATGCTCACGGCCAGGAAAGCGCAGGCGTACAAACCACTCTTGGTACACCTGACGCGCCGCATCCTCCAACAGCGCCATCCGCCGCCGGTTGTTTTCGATCAGGTCGTCGTAGGTGGAGAGGATGGAGGCGATTTCTTTTTGAATCGAAAGAGTGGGTAGTGACACAGGAAAATTAGGGAACTTTTCAAGCGGGATGCGATCCACTGTCGCGCCACTGATTACATTGCTTTCAACTGTTGCCTTCCAGTCCTGCGACAAAAAGAAATACAGCAAATATCTTCCATCTACTTGAGCTGAATCTGGACGAATCAAAGCTACTCGACGTCCCAGACATCCACGGAATCCTTCCGGTATGATTGCATAGCGATGTAGCGTCGCTTCGTATGTAAAAACAACGTCGCCCGGTTGTGGGGTTACACGGCGAGTCCACTTTGGGAATTCTTGTTCGGAAACATGGCGAATTTCTGAAAAATTAAACTGTCCATCATTCGTTATATTTTTGATTCCGAGAAAAACTGGACCATCGTCGGACTCTTTTGGTGTCGCATGTGGCCCATCATAGATACCGATGCAGTAATCCTTTATGGGGCGAGGAACCAACTGCCTCATACCCCCAACTCCTCAAAAATCTCCTGTATCCGCGCCGCCAACTCCACCGCTTCCCGGTTCAGGTCGGCCAGTTCCACATGAATATCTTTGAGGGTCTGCTCAAAGTCAAAATCATCATCCACCTCCGCTGGCGCAACCCCCACATAGCGACCAGGAGTGAGGCTCCAGTCGGCAGCCTCGATATCAGCCCGGCTGACCACCTTGCACAGCCCTGGCACCGCTGTCATCTCAGCATTGGGGAAGCGTTCCTGCAGCCAGTGAATCTGCCGGTGGAAGTAGGCAGCCAGCTTGAGCTGTTCCACCGCCAGCTTGCGTTGTTCATCCAGTTGCTTGATCAGCTTGTTGGCAGCTCGACGGTCATATAGCTCGGCTACCTTCTCGTCGCTCGCCAGATCCTGTGCCACTTGTCCACATCTGGCAGCCAGCTTGTAGAGCAGATCTACCTGTTTTACCAAGCCTCTGATTCGCTCCGCCAGCGGGTCAAAGCTTTGCCGGGCAGCGTGCTGGTCCCAATTGGTTGACGGCAGTGTCTTGTATGCTTTCTGGAAATTTAACAGAACCGAAAGAAGTGAAGTGCGGTCTGCATGATAGGCAACGAGTGCTTCCGACAACTCAGATAGCGCATCAGCCATGGACTCTTGCTCCCCCCTTTGCAAAGGGGGGCTGGGGGGGATTTGCTTTTCAGCGTCAGAGGCAAATCCCCCTAAATCCCCCTTTATCAAGGGGGACTTGAAAGCATCAGCAAATTGCTTCTGCAGCTCAGTCAGAGTATTATCGAAAGCCGCCAGCTCTACCGGAATAGCGGCGAGTTCCTCATTCAATCTGGCAAAGTATTCTCGCACCAGTCCGAGAAACCGTTCCTGCTCTCCCCGATAGAGCCAGACAATGGCAGTCAGATTGGCAAGCTGCTCCGGACTGAAGTCGTAAATTTTACGGGTAACCTTGCGGTAAATGTTGCGGGCATCCAGCATCAACACCAGATCGCGGCGTTCTTTCGGCTTCCCCTTGTCAAAGTGCCACAGCTCGCATGGCACTGTGCGGGTGTAGAAGAAGTTGGAGCGGATAGAAATCATCACATCCACATCGCCGGTCTCGACCAGCTTGCGCCGCACCTCGGCCTCGCCATGCCCGCCGCTGGACGCCTGCGAAGACATGACAAATCCGGCTCTTCCTTTCGGCCCAAGGTAGCTATGGAAATAAGAAATCCAGAGATAGTTGCCGTTGCTGACTTTCTTTGACTTATTGACCCCCGGCAGCCCGAAGGGGAGGCGGCGATCATCCTTGACCTTGTCGGCATCCACCATATCCACGTTGAACGGAGGGTTGGCCATAACAAAATCGCACTCGCCCCAGATCGGATGTACATCCTCATAGAAGGTGTTGGCCTCGCGGATATGACCTTCCAGCCCATGCACCGCCAGATTCATCTTGGCCAGTCGGATGGTGGTGCCGGTCTTTTCCTGGCCGTAGAAGGTCACCTTGTGGCCGGTGTCCTGGCCTTGATCCTCGATAAAGTGACTTGACTGCACAAACATACCGCCGGAACCGCAGGCCGGGTCAAGGATAATGCCGTGATCCGGTTCGATAACGTTGACAATGGTCTGAACCAGTGAAGGTGGGGTGAAAAATTCGCCGTTGTCCTGTGCCCCCTGCATGGCAAACTTCATCAGGAAATATTCGTAGATCCGTCCAAATACATCACCGCTGGCGTTACGAAGTGCCTCCGAATCAAAAGCTCTCAGGATATCTTCCAGCAGCTTGTCATCAAACTTGTCATACTCTTTGGGCAACTGTCCCCGCAATGGCTCAAACTCCGCCTCAATGGCATTCATCGCATCTACCAACGCGGTACCAAGGCTAACGCCGGTCGGGAGTTTCAGCAGGTAGTCATAACGACCGGTCTCCGGCAACAGCAGTGCCCGCCGCTTGATGAAGTCTCCCTTCACCAATGGACGATTGGGCATCTTTCCGGCAGCCTGCTCAGCCTTGATCTGAGCAAGAGCGGTTTCGTAGCGATTGCTGGCGTGGCGCAGAAAGATGATGCCGAGCACCGGCATACAGTATTCGCTGGATGTCAGTTTGGAGTTGGCACGGAGCTGATCTGCGGCTTCCCAGAGACTGGATTCAATTTTTTCTATGGCATGCATGGTATTTGCGGACATGGAATGGAAACTCCGGAGAAGGGAGGAATTGCTGCCCAGGTTGATAAGCACTTGGGTTATAACATTGCATGAACATTACTTCAATCAGTTCTAACATTTAAAAAAGGGGCGTCCGTTTCCGGATGCCCCAAAGGCTTGTCGCAAAACAACAAATCCTCTGTGTAACTACAGCAGCGCATCAATCGCCTGCAATCCCTCCAGTGCCCCGCAGGCCAGTGAGATATGGGGTGCCTGTATCTCCGGTTCCCGGGGGTTGATGCGAATGACCGTCGCATGCTCATGGTTCCAGCCGATCCGCTCCGATGTCGCCCGAATTGTCGGAATAGCATTCCCTGCCCCCATTTCGATCACCGCAATGCGACGGTCAGCATGTGCCGACAAAAACCGCTCAAAGGCGTGTCCCTGAATACGGGTCCGATCCGGCAGCCATGACCAATCGCCGAACATGAGAATATTGGGGCGGCTGACCTCTCCACAGTCGGGACAGCGCGGCAGTGGGTAACGGGCACGCATGCTGTTCTCATCAATGGGAATGATTTCATCATTATCCCAGATTCTGGCACTGCACGGAGTCTGACACTGCAGCCAGTGGATCGAACCATGAACTTCTTCAATCCGGTCTTCAGCATATCCGGCTTTTTGAAACTGACCATCGACGTTCGAGGTCACGACAAAGTACTGCGCCCCCTTCCGCTCAAGCCACTTCCTGATAATATGGAAACCTTCATGCGGGACGGTATCACGGTACAGGTTGGTCCGGTGACCGTAAAAGCCCCAGCCGAGCGTGGGATCCGCAGAAAAATGCTGCGGATTGGCACAGTCGACAAACGTGTACCCCAGCCGCGCGTATGCAGGGTACGCCTTCCAGAAACCGTGGTCGCCGCGAAAATCGGGCAGACCGGAATCAACACCCATTCCCGCACCGGCAGTAATGACAAAGACATCTGCTTCTCTCACGATATCGGCGGCATGTTGTATCATCGCGGTCGCTCCCGCTGCTGAATGACCGTCAGCAGATAGTTAATCCCGAAGACCAGCACCAGCAGGATCAACGACAGGGCAATAGCGACATCAAAGTTCCCTTTGCCGGTTTCCATGACGGTTGCCGTGGTCAGCACCCTCGTCTGGCCTTTAATATTGCCGCCGACCATGATTGAAGCCCCCACCTCGGAAATAACACCGCCAAACCCGGCCATAACCGCAGCCAGAAGCGGCAGACGAGCCTCCCGGACAAGTATCCAGACCGTCTGAATACGGGTTGCCCCCAGCGCACGCACCTGAAGTTTGAGATTGGCAGGCAGATTCTGGATTGAAGCGATGGTAATACCGGCCACCAGCGGTGTGGCAATGACCGTCTGGGCCAGTATCATGGCGGTCGGCGTATAGAGGATTTCCAGAAATCCAAACGGGCCGCTCCGCCAGAGCAGCAAGGTCACAAACAGGCCGACAACAACCGGCGGCAGGCCCATACCGGTGTTGACCAGACTGATAACAAAACGCCGACCGGGAAAATCAGCAAGCGCCAGCACAACTCCCGAAGAAATTCCTATCAGCAGACTGACTAGCGTAGCACTGCACGATATCCCGAGTGACAGCAGGGTAACCGCCAGCACCTCGCGGTCAAGCGAGAAAATCAGCGTAAGCGCCATGCGCATGCCGTCGAGAATCAGTTCCATCAAAGCCCTCCACAAATTACACCTTCTGACTTTTTAGATTCAAATCCCCTTATACCTTCAAGAGGGCAGCGGGGCAAGTTTAAATAGCTCAATGCTCCTTGACATGACGGAGGTGGCGTGGTATTTCAGCTACGCAATTACGCTGTTTGTTGTCTGACAATTGAATAACAGATTATGGTGCCCGCAAGGGCTTGATAGGGAAGTGAGGTGTACTTCCGGTTTCATTTCGATATGGAATTGGCACGACTCCTCCGCGGACCCGCCGCTGTAAGCGAGGACAAAGGGCAATATGTCACTGGTTGAAAAAACCGGGAAGGCGCCTGGAGGAAGAATCGCGAGCCAGAAGACCTGCCATGATTTCAGCACTCAACTATTCCCCCTGGTAAGGGGAGAGTCACTCATTATCAGACTTTGAATACGAAAAGTCCGTATACTGCTCTTGCAGGTACGGACTTTTTTTGTTGTATCAAAGCTAATCCCCCCTGCCCCTTTATGCCCCAGAGGGTACCTTTAAAAAGTGGGGTTCTAAAACCTCCCCCTTTGCAAAGGGGGATTGAGGGGGATTTGCTTTCAGGAGATTATCATGCACATTATGGAAGGTTTTTTACCGGTCACACATGCCCTCGGTTGGAGCGTGGCTTCAGCGCCGTTTGTTGCGTATGGTCTGTACACCATAAACAGGAGAATCAAGGAAAAACCGGAGCAAAGGATACTGCTTGGCGTTGCCGCCGCTTTTACCTTTGTCCTCTCTGCACTGAAATTGCCTTCCGTCACCGGCAGCAGTTCTCATCCGACCGGTACCGGTCTGGGTGCTATTCTGTTCGGCCCCTCTGCCATGGCACCGATCGGCATGGTCGTGCTGTTGTTTCAGGCACTTTTACTCGCCCATGGCGGCTTGACCACGCTCGGTGCCAACATCTTCTCCATGGCGGTTGTCGGCCCCTTTGCAGCGGCAGCTATGTATCGGCTTGCCAAAGCAGCAAAAGTGCCGTTCGGACCTTCAATCTTCCTCGCCGCCTCACTTGCAAACCTCCTCACCTACGTCACCACCTCGGCCCAGCTGGCGTTTGCCTTTCCTGACCCGACCGGTGGTTTTGTCGCCTCATTTGTCAAATTTGCCACCATTTTTGCCATAACCCAGATTCCCCTGGCAATCAGCGAGGGACTCCTGACAGTGGTTGTCATGAACGCTCTGGCACGCTTCAACGCCCCGGAACTCCAGGAGATGAATGTGACTCCGGTGTTGGAGGTAAAGGCATGAAACGCTATCAGAACCTGGTGATGATACTTGCAGTCGTGGCCCTGGTGGCTCTGCCGCTCTGGATGGTCAAAAAACCTGCGCCCGGCGCTGATGGCAGGGAAATTACGGTTTTTGCAGGGAGTGACGACACGGCGAAAAATCTTGTTGGTGTCATATCGCCCGACTACAAACCATGGTTCAAATCACCGGTGGAACCGCCGGGCGGAGAAATAACTTCTCTGCTCTTTGCCTTGCAGGCGGCTTTGGGAGCCGGTTTTATCGGCTATTGGTACGGTTGTTCCACAACCCGTGCAAAACAAAAACAGGCACTTCAAAAAGAAGCCCGGTGCTGACCGAACAGTCCGCCTATACAAACCGATGGCGGCGGGTATGCCCGCTTGCGAAAGGGTTGTTCTCCCTCTGCGGCATGATTGCCGCCTTTGCCGCAGGTTCACCGCGCACCGCCCTGCTGGTAGCCTGCCTCCTCTCTGCAGCAACGATTTTAGGAGCCGGTGTCGCCGTCACACACTATCTGCGGGTTGCGTTTCCGCCACTCCTTTTTCTCGCCGCCAGCACACTTTCACTGCTGGTTTCCCTCGACTTCGGTACCTCTCAAACCGGAGTATCGCTCCACCTTGCCGGAGCTGATTTTCCCCCTGTTGCCGCTGTCTGCAGCCGCTCACTGGCCTGCCTGGCCGCCCTGCTCTTTCTTGCCCTGACCACCCCGCTCTCGGACTGTATTTCTCTGCTGCGGCGCTGCAAGGTACCGGAAACCCTGCTCGACCTGATGACTCTCTGCTACCGGACCCTCTTTGTACTGTCGGAAGCGATCCACGACACCATGACCGCCCAGTCTGCCCGACTCGGCTATACAACCGTGACGGTCTCAATACGTTCGCTCGGCGGCCTCATTTCCAACCTGATTGTCCAGGTCTGGCGGCGCAGCCATGCACTGCATCATGCCGCCCAGGCACGGGGTAATGACGGCACTCTCCGCTTTCTTGAAAACAGCTACACCAACTCACGACTCAGTACAGCCATCGCTCTTGCCTCGGGCGGTATGATGATTGCGTTTACAGCCATACTGCCATGAGCGACGCTATCCTGACACTGCAGCATGTCTCCTATCGCTACCCTGACGGCACACTCGCCCTTGACAACTGTTCTCTGAAGGTCCAACGCGGATCGCGTACCGCCGTGCTTGGCGCAAACGGCGCCGGCAAGACGACCCTGTTTCTCCATCTGAACGGAATCCTCCGTCCTACCACCGGTCAGGTTCTCTGCGGCGGCGCTCCGTTTGACTACAGTCGCACCGGCATGCGGAGACTCCGCAGCCTGGTCGGACTTGTCTTCCAGAACCCGGACAATCAGCTGTTTTCGGCCAGCGTACAGGAAGATGTCTCTTTTGGACCGATGAATATGGGACTGGAAGTGGGAGAAGTACGGAAACGGGTAGAAGAGTCTCTGCTGGCCGTAGGTATGGCGGAATCTGCCGACAGGCCGGTCCACAATCTCAGTTACGGCCAGAAAAAACGGGTCTGCATCGCCGGCGTCCTTGCGATGAAACCGGATATTCTTGTCCTTGACGAGCCGATGGCGGGCCTGGATGCCGCCATGCAGGAAGAACTGATGACCGTTCTCAACCGGTTGCACAGTGCAGGTATGACCATTATCATTGCCACTCATGACCTTGATTTTGCCTACGGATGGGCCGATGACGGCATCGTCATGAAAGCGGGACGGCTCCTGGCTGCAGGAGCCGCGACGGAGATTCTTCTCCGTGATGAGGTACAGAGCGCGCTCGGCGGCGCCCCGCTTGTCGCTGAGATTTCCCGGCGTCTACTCTTGCTTGGCGTCGATCTTCGTGATAATGAATATATACCGCGCAGTAAGGGCGAATTACTGCAGGCAATTACGGCACAGGCAAAACAGGAGAACACGCCATGATCATCGTTACCGGAGGGGCAGGTCTAATCGGCAGCGCCGTCGTTCAGCGCCTGAATGAGAGCGGCAGGGAAGACATTCTGATTGTGGATCACCTTGGCCACACGGATAAATGGCGCAACCTGGCGCCGCTCCGTTTTATGGATTATCTGGAAAAAGATGCCTTTGAGCGGATGCTCGATGCCGGTTCCTTGGCCGGGCGACTTGCGGGCCACCGCGGACTTGACGCGGTCATTCACCTCGGCGCCTGTTCGGCCACTACCGAACCGGACGCCACCTATCTGGTCAAAAACAACTTTGAATACTCACGCAAACTGGCACTGACAACGCTGGCAGCCGAAGCCCGCTTCATCTACGCCTCCAGCGCAGCGACATACGGGGACGGGGAAAACGGTTTTGTCGATGATGACCATCAACTGCCGCTTCTCAGGCCCATGAACATGTACGGCTACTCAAAACAGCTCTTTGACCTCTGGGCACTGCGTCAGGGCCTGCTCAGCGAAATTGTCGGCATAAAATACTTCAACGTCTATGGTCCCAACGAGCAGCACAAAGGTGATATGCGTTCGCTCGTCCTCAAGGCGTATGAGCAGATCAGCGCAACCGGAACGCTCCGGCTGTTCAAGTCGTATCGCCCCGAATATGGCGATGGCGAACAGCTGCGTGACTTTGTGTACGTTAAAGACGCTGCAGCCATGACGCTTCATTTTCTTCAGGCAACCGACGCTAACGGCATATTCAACGTCGGCGGCGGCTCGACCGTCAGCTGGAACCGACTTGCCGCTGCTGTGTTCAGCGCCATGGCAAAACCGCTCAACATCGAATATATCGACATGCCGGAAGCGCTTCGCGCCACCTACCAGTACCTCACCTGCGCTGAGACGGCAAAGATCCGTGCCGCAGGGTACGGCACGCCGGTCATGACAGTTGAAGATGCGGTCAGTGATTACATCAGGAACTATCTGGTGCCGGGGAAACGACTGGGCGATTGAGGAGAGTATGCGATGAAACCAGCTGATAAATATTTAAAAATTGTCGAGTGGTCGGAAGAAGATGCGTGCTACATAGGGACCTGCCCTGGACTGATTCTTGGCGGCGTTCACGGCACCAACGAAGCAAAAGTGTATGAAGAATTGTGTCAGGCAGTATCAGAGGCGGTTGAACTGTATCTGACTGACGGCAAGCCTCTTCCTGCAGCCACAGCCAATAGACATTATTCAGGACGGTTTGTTCTGCGCGTCGGAGCGGAACTGCATAAAGAGGTATCAATCAGAGCGGCGCGTGTTGGTGAAAGCCTGAACAGTTATTGCCAGAAGATTCTTCAGAATGCCGTTAATTGAGAACATACGAGAGGAACAATAATGGAGTGTCAAAGACGATTTACAAGGGCGCAGGGGCATTCAGCCAGCTGTATTCTGGTGAAACCGGATGGTGATTCTTATCAGGCGACGTTAGAGAACATCTCTATCGGCGGCGCTTTGATCAAAATGGATGAAGGTGCTCCGAACAGCCTGAATGCAGGTGACCAGTGTACCGTAACATTATGTAACAGCAGTGGTCCGCTGGCATCAGAGTACACCTGTCAAATCGTCTGGTGTGACCTTGGGCGTCTGGGTATCCAATTCATCACTCAATAAGTACCTCCGGGTAACTCACCAAACTATTACAGGTATCCCATGTCCCTTGCAGAACTGGTAGTAGCAGGCAACATCCGCGCCGCCGCACGACTGATGCGCGACATCGATGATGGTCGTCCTCAGGCGGTTGAAGAGCTGAAACAGCTCTATCCTCATACCGGCAACGCCTTTATCGTCGGCATTACCGGCCCGCCGGGAGCAGGAAAATCGACGCTTGTCGATCAACTGACCGCCGCGTTCCGCGTGCGGGGTAAAAAAGTAGGCGTCGTTGCAATCGACCCGACCAGCCCTTTCACCGGTGGCGCGATCCTTGGCGACCGCATCCGCATGAACCGGCATTCCTGCGACGAAGGGGTGTTCATCCGCAGCCTGGCAACCCGGGGCGCACTGGGCGGGCTTTCCCGCTCGACTTCCGATGTCGCCCTGGTCATGGATGCTCTCGGCATGGATATTGTTATCATCGAAACGGTTGGTGTCGGCCAGGACGAGGTCGATATCGTTAAAGAAGCGCACACGACCTGCGTTGTGATGGTCCCGGGGCTCGGTGACGATATTCAGGCGATTAAAGCCGGAATCCTGGAAATCGGCGATATTTTTGTCGTCAACAAGGCTGACCGTGAGGGTGCCGACCGGACCGCACGCGAATTAAGCACTATGCTGGACATGCGCCATTCCGTGGCAGACGGCTGGAATCCGCGGGTTATGAAGACCGAGGCGCAGCGGGGAACCGGTATTGAAGAGCTTATCGAAGAAATCCTCTCCCACCGGACTTTTTTCCAAACGAGCGGTGCCGTTACCGATTTTCTCAAAAACCGCAGTAAACGTCATTTTATCAGTATCCTGCGGGACACGCTGCTCAATAAAGCTCTCGTCTATATGGCAGAGGACCATTATCTTGACAGGATTGTGAGTGAGATGAATGCCCGCCGCATTGACCCGTATTCAGCGGTAGAAGAAGTTTTATCAAAAATAATGCCGGAGAGAAAAGATGTTTAGGCGTTGAATTTTTCCCGAATTGCTCTATACTCCGACTGTAAGAATATGTGATTTTTTTACTGGAGGCACTCATGCCGCTGACCGGAATTGCCCTGATAATCATAGCCGTTGCAATTTGCATACTGGTACTGACGCTGGTTCCGACTCTCCTCACCATCAAGCGCACTGCCGCTTCTGTGGGAGAGTTGGCCGATATGGTTAAAGGGGAGTTGCGACCGACTCTGCATGAACTGACCGGCGTACTCGCGGAGTTGAAAACCGTTGGCGGCGGCGTTGCCGAACACACCGACGATGTCAAACGTTTCATGTCGGCACTCGGCGAAACCGGCGGTAATATCCACACTATTAACCGTGCGGTCAATGTCGTCAGCAGCGTTGTGAACACCTCTTCGGCGTGGACAACCGGCGCCAGGGTGGCAGGAAAATACTTGCTGGATCAGTATCTAAAAAAAAGAGGAGGGAAGTAATCATGTCTGACAATTGTGAAGTATCAGCGGGAACAGTTTTGGTATCATTTGTAGCGGGAGCAGCCATAGGAGCAGGCTTGGCTCTGTTGTACGCACCTAAAAGCGGTCGTGAAATGCGTGAGGATATCCTTGATCTGACTGAAGATGCCGTTGATAAAATCAAGGAATACGCCAAAGAGGCTCAGGAAAAAATCAAAACCGCCGTCGAAGACGGCAAAGAAACCTTCACAGATAAAAAATCTGTTCTGGCCGCCGCTATTGAGGCCGGTCGCGAAGCGATGCAGAGGGAGCGCACGTCGGCGTAGCAGCAATCAACCTACAGCTAAAAAGCCCACGAACGTTTGTGGGCTTTTTAGTATCCATATCCACTCTCAAACAGGGTATTTGTCAGCAAAAGCCCAGCCTTCAAGCGTTTTCGCATCATTGACTTTCAACAGTGCTTCCGTTATACTTCCACTCCCTATGAAACGGCATACCGTCAGTACATATGTTTTTGTGGTTCTTGCCGCCCTGATCTACGCGTTACCAACAGTGGCCATGGAGCCGATGCAGCCTCTGCTGGCCGAACTGATCCGGCCAAATGCACTGCTTCCGGAAGTGACGGAAGCACCTGCGCTTGCCCCTATTAGCGGCCAGAGCCCGATAGGCCCAGAGGCAGTGGCAGTTCTCCCCCCGATTTTTTCACTTGAAGAGTTGAGTGCGCGTGGTGAAGATGATGGAGAACTCGACCTGCCGGATTCCGACCTGCCGATTTCCGATATTCCCTTGACACTTAACAGCAAAGTTGAATATTTCCTCTACTACTTTCAGACAAGCGGCAGAGTACCTTTCTCAAAATGGCTATCGCGCTCGACCCGCTATATTCCAATGATGAAGGATATTCTGAAGCGCGAAGGCATGCCGGAAGACCTCGTGTATGTTGCCATGATAGAGAGCGGCTTCCAGATGCACGCCCAGTCCTGGGCCAATGCTGTCGGCCCGTGGCAGTTCATTTCCGAAACCGGGCGACGCTATGACCTGCGCATTGACCAGTGGATTGATGAACGCAAAGATCCGGTCAAGGCGACCACCGCTGCGGCATTGTACCTGAAGGAACTGTACGGAATGTTCAACGGTGACTGGTACCTGGCAGCCGCGGGCTACAATGCCGGAGAGAATAAAATCCTGCGGGCCATCGGCATGTACAACACCAGTGACTTCTGGGAAATATCCCGTGGTTCCTATCTGAAACCGGAAACGAAGGAGTACGTCCCCAAACTGTTAGCGGCGGCCATCATTGCCAAAGATCCCGCCCGTTACGGCTTCACCGACATCGCCTATCTGACACCGATCGAGTATGATACAACGGTAATACCTTCGCGCACCAACCTCGACCTGGCGGCAAAGCTGAGCGGGACCACCTACGAAGCGCTCAAGGAGTTGAATCCCGACCTGCGTCACTGGTGCACTCCACCCAACTATCCGGATTATCTACTCAAAATACCCAAAGGGAGCAAACAGCAATTTGAAGCTGATTATGCAAAAGTGCCGGAAGGTCAGCGCTTTACCGAACGGGTTCTCTACAGCCGCTATCAGGTCCGCAGGAAAGATTCTCTTAAAAGCGTGGCGAGGCGCTTCAACACCTCACCCGCGACGCTGGCTGAGCTTAACGGCCTGAATGCAAAGAGTCGTATTGCCGGAAAATCGCTGCTTGTGCCGGTCAAACAGACCGTCGATTTCAGCCATGAAGGGCGTGTGGCTAAATCGGCAGCTGCGAAGGGGGGGTATGCTAAATATTACACGATAAAAAGTGGCGATACTCTTGCTGCATTGTCCAAACGCTTCAATGTTTCGACAAAAGTGCTTTCCTCCTGGAACGACCTGAAAGCAAAAATTGCCCTCAAACCGGGTCGGCGCATAATTATTGCAAAGTTTACCGAAAAGAACGGCGAACTGATCCCCGCCGCAACAAAAAGCTGACGCCGTTATCTCAAGTTTCCCTATAATGAAAGGAATTACCGATGTATAACCTCTTGATCTCTGCGACTGCCTCAATCGCCGTGCTGCTGATATTGATTTTTGTCCTCAAGCTTGCCTGGTGGGGGTCACTGATAGTCGCCTTTATCGTTTTCGGCATCGTGTTTGTCCTGTTTTCAAAAATCACCATGAAGAAAGTCATGGCTTCGATTGAAACAGCCGGCAAGGACCTGCAGGCGCAGCCGCCCCGCTTTGAAAAAGCGATCCGTGAGCTGAAAGATGCGCTCCAGTACAGCAAATGGCAGTTTTATGTCGAAGGGCAGATCGAGTCGCAGATCGGCATGATCTACTATATGAAGCGAGACTTTTCGAATGCCTTCCCGCATCTGGAGAAGTCGTTCTTTAAAAACTGGGCAGCCACTGCCATGCTCGCCGTTTCTTACATGAAACGCCAGAAGAAGGACAAGATGATCAGCACCTTTGAAAAAGCGGTGCAGTGGAACGGCAAAGAATCACTGCTCTGGGCACTCTATGCCTATTGTATGAATGAGAGCGGGGAAGCCGATAAAGCGAGGGAAATCCTGACCAAGGGGCTCAAAAAGAACCCGGGGGATGAAAAATTGCAGGACCTGCTGCAATCCCTGCAGAATGGCAAAAAAATGAATATGCGCGCCTATGGGGACCTCTGGTTTCAGTTCCACCTGGAAAGTCTCGGCGCTCTTCAGAAGTACCAGATGGCATCGATGGGCGGCCGCATGCAACGGCGTATGAGCGGCAGAAGATAAAAAAAGGACTCCATTGAGGAGTCCTTTTTTTTATCTATCAAGAACGCTTTCGCAGAGATTTCAGAATTTTATAGAATCCGCGCGGCGTCGAATCAAAGAGTGCAACCGGACAGCCGAGCCGATGTTCAAGTTCCACAAGCGAGACATCATCGAGAAAGACCCCTGCACCCTCCTTAACCATCACATCAGGCACTAGAAGAGCTGCGCCGATTTCATGTCCCGCCAGCGCTGCGATGATGTCATTGCCGGAGACCAGACCGCTGACGGTAACCGGCGCTCCAAAAAGAAGATTCTCTACGGCACACGCCACCAGTTCCAGACCGGTTTTCTCACCCAGCTTATCCATAAAATCACTTACAAAGGGCAATGCTGAAACGCCGGTAACAACTGTTGCCCGGAATGTTCCGACAGGCGTGGCACGGCGCACCACCTGTGCCGCCTCCTTCATGAACAGCGGCACCATGCCGACGCCGTTTTCCAACTGCGGGAAATCACCATACTCCTTGATGGGGGGAAAAGGCAGCTTCGCTTTAAGAAAGAATTCATCCGCCAGAAAGAGAAACGGCTCTCCCAGCTTCCTGCGGAGGGCTTCAGAGCGCGGCTGCCACTCCGTTATGAAGTGCCGGGCGTATTCGGCATCTACCGGAGTCAGCGTTGGTAGTTTACTGCGATGGGCAGTAAGCCCCAGAGGCACAACTGCCAGCGACTGTACCGTGGGGAAGAGTGCGGCAAGATCAGCCACCGTACGCTGCAGCTCTTCGCCGTCATTCAACCCCGGGCAGAGCACCACCTGCGTGTGCATGACAATGCGCGCGGTGGCCAGCTTGTGCAGCTGATCCAGAATGGGAGGAATGCCTGATTTACCAAGCAATCTCTCACGAAGAAGAGGATTTGTTGCATGCACTGAAATATAGAGCGGCGAAAGGCGTTGTTCGGTGATGCGCTGCAGGGCGGAGCGGGAAAGATTGGCGAGCGTGACGTAATTGCCGTTTAAAAAAGAGAGACGATAATCTTCATCTTTAACGTACAGCGGCTTACGCAGACCTCTGGGGAGTTGATGGACGAAACAGAAGATGCAGTTGTTGGCACAGCGGGCGGGATCCGGGGCGATGAACGTCAAACCGAGCGACTCACCTTCATCTCGTTCAACCTCCAGTTCCCACAGATCACCGTTCGGTTTTTCAATCTCCAGCAATAATTCTTCTTCGGAAGCGGTGTAGTAGCTGTAATCAATCAGATCGCGCAAATACCGGCCATTAACCGCTAATAACCGGTCTCCTGCCACAACTTCCAGTTCATCGGCAAGCGATCCGGGTGTGACACAATCAATCAGAAGTCCTGCCATTTCGTTACTGATGGAGCCGGAAAGTACCATCGGCAGAGGTTATGGTAGCGATGGCGTGTTTATAAATGAGCATGTCGCCGCCGGAATCAAGCAGCACTGAAAAGTTATCAAATGACTTGACAAACCTTCCAGTCGGTCGCCCGACATCATGATAACGGCCACCCGCACCCGCTCCTTACGCGCCTGGTTGAGATACTGGTCCTGAATATTGAATGGTGCTTTGGACATGACGTTACGCCTCCTGTTGCTCAAAAAATTCAATTGCATGCCTGATTATGGTACCAGAGTTATCAGGATATTCAAACCACAATATGTCAGGATCGGCCTTGAACCAGGTCAGTTGCCGCTTGGCGTAATGCCGGGTATTGCGCTTGATCAGCCGGCAGGCCTCTTCGACAGAAAGCTCGCCAGAGAGACAGGCGGCAGCTTCCTTGTAGCCGATTGAGCGCATCGCTTTGAGGTTGCAGTCAAATCCGGCTGCAACAAGCCCGCGCACCTCAGCCATCAAACCAGCCGCAAGCATCTGCTCAACGCGCTCTTCTATCCGTTCGTACAGCAGCGCTCTGTCAACCGAGATGCCGATCTGCAGCGTGTCATAGCGACGCCCGGCAAACGCATGTTCCCGCTGATAGCGGGAAAGCGGGATGCCGGTCAGCCGGTACACTTCGAGGGCCCGGATGACCCGCAGCAGATTATTCGGGTGGAGTGTCGCCGCCAGTTCAGGGTCAACGAGGCGGAGCTGTTCCAGCATCGCCCCGTTACCCGCCTCCGCCGCTTCATCCTGCAGCGCCTGGCGCAGCGCTCCCGCACCGCCCGGTGAATCGACAAGCCCATGTACCAGAGCTCTGATATAGAGGCCGGTACCGCCGACAACGATGACCCGTTTACCGCGACTGACAATATCCCGGATGGCAGCATCGGCGGCAGCAGCGAAATCGGCGGCAGAAAACGGCTGATCAGGTTCGATGATATCAATCAGATGATGGCGAATCTCGCTTTGCTGCCCGGGGGAAGGTTTGGCGGTCCCGATATCCAGCCTGCGATACACCTGCATCGAGTCAGCGTTGACGATCTCGGCATCAAGGGTGTGCGCAAGCTCGAGCGCAAGAGCACTTTTTCCGGAGGCGGTCGGGCCGCAGATGATGATGATTTTTGAGTGGATTTGATGTGACTTCATCTGCTGTTTTTCCTGGAATGCCAATATATTGCTTCTACTACAAACATTTCACCCCTTCACACCCCGCTTAGCCACTTCCACAGCGGCATAATGCTGATCACACCCGCTTCAGTCGTCACCGTCTCCTCCACATCCGCAGTTAACAGCAACGCTTCCTGCACACCAAGCCCCTGCATCCCTTCAACCAGACCATGCAACTCCCGATTTCTGGTACTCACATTCGTAATATCGTAGGCCACATTGATCAAACGCGGTGACTCACCGTCCGGCAGCACAAAATCAATTTCCTGTTTTTGCCTGCCATAGCAGATGTTCTGCACCCGCCGACGTAACTGTAGAAAGACAATATTTTCGAAGATCCTGCCGATATCGGCTCCGGTTGCCAGATCAACCACCCCTTTCAGGGCGTGATCAATGGCATACAGCTTACGAGGATTACGCATGACCTCACGTTGGGAGGAAGAATTAACCGGCACAAGAAAAAGTGCATAGGCGTCTTCCAGATACGAGATATAGTCAAAAAGGGTATTCCTGGAAAGCTGGACCCCCTGTGAACGGAAGTCGTTGTATAGCTTCGAGAGACTCAGCGGATTGGATATATTGGAGAAGCACTGCTTGATGAGTGATTTGAGCAGAAAAAGATTGCCGACGTTGTGGCGGTCAGCGACGTCGCGATACATGATCATCTGCAGGTATTCGTGCAGTATCTGCTTTGCACGCAGGTCGTCCACCCCCGCTGTTTCTGGAAATCCGCCGGTGCGGCAGTACTCGGCAAAGGCATTTTTTATTACCGAGACGCTGCGCGATGAATGCCCCGTCTTGATAGTGCGGAAGCGGAGGTATTCACTGAACGAGAGTGGAAACACCTCAAAGGGGATAGTGCGCCCTCGCAGGGACGTTGCAATTTCACGGCTCAACAGTTTGGCTGAAGAACCGGTGACGAATACGGAGCAGTTTTCCGTATCATCCAGACGACGCACAAAACGCTCCCATTCCGGTGCATTCTGGATTTCATCAAAGAAGAAATATACCCGCCGGTCACGATTGTGCGGATACAGTTCATAGTAGGAGTCGAGAAATTCCGCCAGATCATGTGGAGTCAACGGAAAGAGTCTATCATCTTCAAGGTTTATATAGACCAAGGCATCGGCGGGAGCCGTCTGGTGCAGCTGATGTATCAGAGAGTAAAGAATGCTGGTTTTGCCGCTGCGACGGACACCAATCAGTGAAATTATCTTGCCGGAATCAAGGGGGACGTCAATGTCACGTGGCACTACACGGGAGTAATCGCGTTCCTGAGAATCGGTTATGATTTGTTTCCATGGCTTCATTTATACCTCCTGTAAGGTATAAAATAATAGTTATTTGTCTTAATGTAAAGAGATATAACTACGCAACGTCATGTCCGCTTGAAAATCTTCTGCAGCTCGGCCAGCGTCACCACATGCGAAACCGGTCGGCCATGCGGACAACTGGCGGCGAAATCGGTCTGATCCATCTGCTGCAGCAGCTCCTTTATCTGCCGGTTGTCAAGCAGATGGACACCGCGAATAACGGAGTGGCAGGCAATACGGGAGAGGAGGCCGTCCAGAGCGTCAGTAAATGCGGCGCTGGTACCGAAACTCATCAGGTCGGCGAGTATATCGCGGATGAGAAGGAGCGGGTTTTTCCGGGCAACAATGCGGGGGGCTGCCGAAACCATAAGTGTCGTGCCGCCAAACGGTTCCAGCTCAAAACCGATGCCCGCCAGATCGGCATTGAACCTGACAGCAACCGCCACCTCGCTGAACGACAGCTCTATCGTTTCGGGAAACAGCAGCCGTTGTGACTCGATGCTGCCGCTCTGGCACTGCTGTTTCAGGCGTTGGTAGGCAACCCGTTCACTGGCGGCGTGCTGGTCAATGACAACCAGTTCCGTGTCACTCTGGCAGAGGATATATTCGCTGTGAAACTGGCCGATAACGGCAAGCGAGGAGAAATAGCCGGTTGCTTGTGGCGGCGAATGCGGCGGTTCCGCCTCAAAGGGGGTCACCGGTTCGCGTACCGTCTCATGAGGACGGCTCGGCACGCCTGATGGCTCACCCGTGACCGGAAATTGCTGTGGAAACACGCGTTCGCGTGTCGGCATGGCCAATGAGGCCTGCGCCGCTGCCGCAATGCGCTCACGGTATGCCTGCCCGGTTGTTTCCTTCGGGATGCTGTTCGCCATAGACGGAGACGGCAGCCATGGAGACCGGCTGAGCACCTCCTCTACAGCCCCCTGAAGTGCATCGTGGACCACAGATTGCCGTCTGAAGCGTACTTCGTGCTTGGTCGGGTGAACATTTACATCCACTTCCCCCGGTGGCAGCTTGATAAAGAGTGCGACGACCGGATAGCGACCCCGGTCGATGACACCGCGATACGCCTGCATGACGGCATGCTGCACAACCTTGTCGCGAATAAACCTGCCATTAATGTAGGTAAAAATTGCTTGTGTGCCGGAGCGCACCAGTGATGGAGCGGAGATAAAGCCTGAAATGGTTGCGTACTCACCACCCCCTGTGACCGGGTACAGATGCTGGGAACTTTCCCTGCCGACAACCTGGGCCAGACGCCGCTGGAGGTCACTCTGCTGCAAGCGCAGCAACTCACGTCCATCACTCGTACAGGTAAACGAGACATCAGGTCGTGACACCGCCATGCGGGCCACGACGTCACCAACGTGGCCGGTTTCGGTTTCAGCACTCTTCAGAAACTTGAGGCGGGCCGGCAGATTAAAAAAGAGCTGTTCCACACAGATAACGGTTCCGGTCGGCATACCGCAGGCACGCACATCACGCACCTTTCCGCCTTCAATGATTATTTCGCTCCCTTCCAGCGAACCGGTTTCGCGGGTCGTCAGAGAAAAACGGGAGACCGAGGCGATTGAAGGAAGCGCCTCGCCACGAAAACCGAGCGTTAAAATACTCTCTAAATCGCTGTCTACCTTGATTTTACTGGTGGCGTGGCGCTCCAGCGAAAGAAGCGCATCCTCGCGCGACATGCCATGACCATTATCGGTAACGCATATTTTCCGTCGGCCGCCAGCGCTGATTTCTACAGAGATCTCCGTTGCACCGGCATCGAGAGAATTTTCGATTAACTCCTTTATAACCGACGCCGGACGTTCGACGACTTCGCCGGCAGCAATTTTGTTTGTGAGTGTTTCGGGAAGAATTGAGATGCGCTGAGACATGAGAGCTCCGGCTCTGTACGAAAAAAGAGCGGATAATTCCGCTCTTTTTTCGTTGAGATTCAAATAATTGAAACACGTTATGAGGAACTTTTTTCTTTCATGTCCTCGAAGAAGGAGTCAAAATCATCTGCTCCGGCCTCATCTCCGGAAGGTACCGGTGGGTCAGGAGAATCGTCCCAGGAGAAGCTGTCAAAATCGAAGTCACCCGTTCCTGCTGAAGAGGATGCCGGTGGCTCCGCAGAGACCTGGGCAGCAAACGAAGGCACCTCAGGCTGCGGAGTCGATTCCAGAAGATCGCCGAACATATCATCCTCGAATGTCGTTTTGTTTGACTGATCTGCAGCAGGTACCGGTTCATCAAAGTTAAATGGATCATCAGCGGGCTGAGTAGAAAGAGTTGAATCGTCCGGCAGATCAAAAGAAAAAATATCGTCATGTATTTCCGGCGCCGTATGCATTTCATCGGGCGAACTTTCGTTCGGTCGGGATTCCTCTGCAAAATTTTCTTTAGCTTCCTGCGGGAGAACCAAAGAGCGTATTGAATACGTCTGTTTGTAACCTCTCAGGTCGACGGCACACTTCTTACAGCTGTCATAATATTCAAAGCTATTGAATCCGCATTTAGGACATTTCATCTACGGCTCCTTCACATATCGCCCCATGTATACTGCATTACCGCAAGAATAGCAATACTTGCCGTTTCGGTTCTGAGTATCCTCGCGCCAAGTGAAACCGCTTGAAAACCGTGCTGAGAGAAGTGCTCCACCTCAAGAGGATCAAAGCCACCTTCCGGCCCGATCGCCACAATAACCGAGGAGGGCTTTCCACAGGCAGAAAGGGTCTCTCTTAACGAACGGTCCTTCTCACCCTCCCACAGAAGCAGGCGCAGTTCGTGACCGGTGTCTCTGGCAACTTCAACTGCACCGGGGCTCCAGGTGACCTCCGGAACGTCAGAACGTCCGCACTGCCGGGCGGCTTCTGCAGCAATTCTATGCCATCGTTCCAGCTTACCAGCCTGTTGATCATCTCGAATTCTGGCAACGGAACGACGCCCTCCAAACAGCCGGAAATCGTGCGCTCCGAGTTCGGTTCCCTTCTGCAGAATCAAGTCAATTTTGTCCCCTTTGGGGAGCGCCTGACAGATAGTAATCTGTGGAGCGTCGGTCCCGGCGGCGGCAACGATAGCAGTAATCATAACTTCTACCCGATCATGTGCAACTTCCTTGATCGTGCCGGAGTACACTACGCCTTTTTCATCAGCCAATTGCACCACATCGCCGATGCCAAGGCGAAGTACCCGGATCATGTGATTGTAGATGCCGCCATCAAAAGATGCAGACCCGGCGCAGATTGAGCGCGAATGAATCATAAAGCGGCGCACACTCATTACTCGTGACCCTTCACATAGAGCATGGCGACCCATTCACCGTCGAAAACGGTCCGGATGTATTTGAGCTGATGAGTAGCAAATCCGTGGCGGACCAACGGCTCTTTCTCCGCAAGAATACCAGAGAGAATCAATGACCCTCCCGGACAAAGCCGCTCCGCAAGAGACGGTGCGAGTCGCACCAGCTCTTCCGCGAGAATGTTTGCCAGAATAATATCGAAATTTTCCGTCAGGGCTTCAAGCGGTGTCGTTCCGCACTCAACGCGATCAGACATGTCATTCAGCGCCAGATTTTCTCGAGCAACTTCAACGGCATCCGGGTCGACATCAAGCGCAAGAATTCTTCCGGCACCGAGTAAATTGGCAGCAATGGCAAGAATACCGGAGCCGGTACCAAGATCAAGAAGTGACGGCACCGTCAGAAGCGGACAGTTATCCATTACTGATTCCAACAATTCAAGGCAGAGCCGCGTCGTTTCATGACCACCAGTACCAAAGGCCATCCCCGGATCAATGCGGATGACAAGATCACCAGGCAACTCCGGCGCATCTTCCCAGGTAGGCACAATCAGGAGGTGTTTACCGACTCTCAGAGGCTTAAAATGAACCTTCCAGCTGCTGCTCCAGTCTTCAGCATTCACGGCGCTGAGCGTAGGAGTTGGAAAGGAGGCTTCCGGATGACGAAGTGCTAGCGCCGCCATAAAAGCCTCAAGCTCACGCATGTGAGGTGCAGAATCATATTCTGCAGGCAGATATGCTTTTATGACGACACGAACAGAATCCGGTATTTCGCTCGTGGAAAAAGCGTCTACAGAGAGGTTGTCAACGCAGACGCCGTTGCCGGTCAACTGTGTGAGAAAATCTGCAACTGTTTCTGAGAATTCTTCAGGGACATCGCACGCAATTTCAAGCCAGGAATCAGTCATCTGTACACTCTATACATGAAGTCAGTTGCGGGAAAGAAAGGTAGCAGACGCGCGGAGCGGTGACAATAAAAATATCCTTATCTTGAAATGAGCACTCAACAATACCTGTCGCATCATTTACGGGGTGTACTAAAAAGTGAGCCGTTTCCTGACTTCTTCCTATGCGGTGGAACTGTATTTTCGCCATCATCTATGATAGTATCTTTCCGCCTGTAACTCTTCCGCATAGGAGCGCCCCCATGAAGTATATCTTTTTGTTTCTTGCCATCACGGTTGTCACGGTCAGCGGCTGCGCCATGTTCACTGCCTGGAAAAGCATTCCGCCACCCGGCGGCTGTGACCAGTGCCATACCCTGCCGATCAGTGCCAACTGGCAGGCGATGTATCAGCCGACCAACGTTTCGGATGAGCGCGGTCGCCTCCCTTTCCAGACACCGGAGTACAATCAGCCGAACCTTGGCGGCCGGAAATCTCCTCTGGATGCGAAAAAAGTTGAAGAAAAAGCATGTTTTGACTGCCACAATGCTCCCACAAAATCGCATAAAGATCTGAAAGGGCGCTTTCATCACTAACCGGCACCAACCCACTCTAAATGTTTACAGGAGACCGCTTATGTCACTCGACTCATTTAAATCGGCACAGACTCTTACGGTAGACAACCGTTCCTACCGGATATTTTCTCTCGCTGCGCTCCAGCGGGCGGTGCCCGGCGATATCGCCCGGCTCCCCTTTTCCCTGAAAATCCTGTTGGAAAACCTGCTGCGCCATGAAGATGGCCAGACCGTTACAACCGATGACATCACGGCATTCGGGTCGTGGCTCGATACACGCACTTCTACGAGGGAGATCGCCTTCAGCCCGGGCCGGGTGTTGATGCAGGATTTTACCGGCGTTCCTGCCGTTGCCGACCTTGCGGCGCTGCGAAATGCGGTCGCGCGGGCGGGCGGTGACCCGGCGGTGATCAATCCGCTGATTCCGGTTGACCTGGTCATCGATCACTCGGTACAGGTAGACAGTTTCGGCAACTCAGATGCCTTTGCTGTCAACGTCGCCTGCGAAATGGAACGCAACCGCGAGCGCTACGCCTTTCTGCGCTGGGGGCAGAATGCGCTACACAACTTTCGCGTCGTGCCACCGGGAACCGGCATCTGCCATCAGGTGAATCTTGAGTATCTGGCACAGGTGGTCTGGCAGGAACAATCCGGCTCATCGGATCCGCTCGCCTATCCCGATACCTTGCTCGGAACCGACAGCCATACCACCATGATCAACGGCCTCGGCGTACTCGGCTGGGGAGTCGGCGGTATCGAGGCCGAAGCTGCCATGCTCGGCCAGGCGGTCTCCATGCTGATACCGGAAGTCGTCGGTGTGCGCCTGACCGGGGATCTCAAAGCGGGAGTTACCGCCACTGATCTGGTGCTGTCGATCACGGAACTGCTGCGCAAGGTCGGGGTGGTCGGTAAATTTGTCGAGTTTTTCGGCCTGGGACTGGACGGGCTGTCACTTGCCGACCGTGCCACCATTGCCAACATGGCTCCTGAATATGGCGCAACCTGCGGCTTTTTCCCGGTTGACGCCGAAACGATCGCCTACCTGCGCTTTACCGGGCGGGATGATGACACCACCGCTCTCGTTGAAGCCTACTGCCGTGCCCAGGGAATCTGGCGTGATGCCGCCACGCAGGAACCGCTGTTCAGTCAGGTAGTCGCGCTTGACCTCGGCACAGTTGTCCCCTGTATTGCCGGGCCCCGGCGCCCGCAGGACCGGGTGCCGCTGACCAACCTCCCGCAGGTTTCCGCCGCAACGCTGCCCGCCGGAGAGGAACAGCTGCAGGTGCCGCTTGCCGGGTCGGACTCAGGATTGGCACATGGCGCGGTTGTTATTGCCGCCATCACCTCCTGCACCAACACCTCCAACCCCGGAGTCATGCTGGCGGCGGGGCTGCTGGCCCAAAAAGCGGTGGCCGCGGGACTGAGCGTCAAGCCATGGGTCAAAACATCGCTGGCGCCCGGGTCAAAGGTCGTCATGACGTATCTGGAGCAGTCAGGAGTATATGCTTCTCTGGTGCAGCTCGGCTTTGATCTGGTCGGCTACGGCTGTACTACCTGCATCGGCAATTCCGGGCCGCTCCCCGAGGCCATTGATGCCGCCATTCAGAGCGGCAATCTTGCCGTTTCAGCAGTTCTCTCCGGCAATCGTAATTTTGAAGGGCGCATTCATCCACAGGTCAAACAGAGCTGGCTCGCCTCACCCCCCCTGGTTGTGGCCTTCGCCCTGGCCGGCACCACCAGGATTGACCTGACCAGCCAGCCGCTCGGAGTCGGCCGGAACGGGCAGCCGGTGTACCTGCGCGACATCTGGCCGTCGGTAGAGGAGATTTCCGCTCAGCAGAGCAATATTGCTCCGGAGATATTCCGCCAGGGGTATGCCGATGTTTATAGCGGCACCGACGAATGGCGACAGCTGCCGATCGGCACGAGCGCCACCTACCCGTGGGAGCCCGCCTCAACCTATGTCAAGGAGCCGCCGTTTTTTGGAGAGGATCGATCCGGTGCAGAGGCAAAGCTGCCGGGAAAAATGCGCATTCTCGCGCTGCTCGGCGATTCCATCACCACCGACCATATCTCACCGGCCGGCTCGATCCGCACGGCAAGCCCGGCGGGACGCTATCTGCAGCAGCAGGGGGTTGCCGTCAGCGACTTCAACTCATACGGCTCGCGGCGCGGCAATCATGAAGTCATGATGCGCGGAACCTTTGCCAATACCCGACTGCGCAATGAAATAGCTCCGCAGCATGACGGGGGCTATACGCGGCACTTTCCGGACGGCGAGGAGCTTTCCATCTATGACGCCGCCATGCGCTATCAGGAGGAGGGGGTGCCGCTCGTGGTCATCGCGGGAAAAGAGTACGGCTCCGGATCAAGCCGCGACTGGGCCGCCAAGGGGCCGCTGCTGCTCGGTGTTGCTGCCGTGATTGCCGAAAGCTTCGAACGGATTCATCGTTCCAACCTGATCGGCATGGGAATTCTGCCGCTGCAGTTTTGTGAAGGTGACACGCGGGCAACTCTTGCGCTCGATGGCAGCGAGACTATGGAATTACTGCATCCGGAGGGTGGGCTGCAGACGGGACAGATGTTCAGAGCAGTAATCCACCGTCAGGATGGCCGGAGTGAGACAATCTCACTGCGCTGCCGCATCGATACCGGTGATGAGGTCGCCTATTACCGGGCAGGCGGGATTCTGCCGTATGTGTTGAAACGGTATCTCATTCCCCGTCACGGCTGAAGCGATAGCCGACCGCGCGCACTGTCTGAAAATGCCTCGGATGTGAGGGATCCGGTTCAAAATATTTGCGCAGCCGCACAATAAAGTTGTCCAGCGTGCGTGTTTCGGTATCGCTGCTGTACCCCCAGACAGACTGGAGCAGGTCGGCACGATGAATGGGCCGCCCCTCTTTCTGGAAAAAAAGTGCCAGCACCCGCACCTCCATCTCGGTCAGATCAATCTCCCCCTGGGCTGTTCGTGCCCGGTACGACAGCGGAAACACCTCGTTGTCGCCAAAGCGGTACCCCTCCTCAACCGGTTACGCAGGCAATCCAGGCTTGACCAAAGCCCCCGCATTGGCACACTCCGTGGGTGACCTATTGACTGAATCCGGGGATAAATTTCTGCTGGATTACTGAAGGGCGGCACTGCCAAAACTGTCAGAAGGGATTTTGGCGGTTTTGGCAGTAAATGTTAGCCAATTCGTACATTCCAATGGGCTACTTTTGGAAACAAAATCTTGAATTCTTCTTTAGCTTTTAGAGCTGTAGCAATTTCAATGCAGGAAAGTGATGCTTTAGCAAATGTAGGATTTGAGTAGAGACAGAGCGCCACCTTGTAACCATTTGAAATAAAATACTTTATCTTGTTGTGTTTGGTTCTAACAGATTCGGCGAGGGGTGAGCCATCTTTGTTTTGGCTCAGTAAATGTTGCCTCAGTCTTTTATTGTTTTCAGCTTTACCGATGTAGACAACAGCAGACTTCCCAGCTTTTTCAACTCGGAAACCATAGATACCCCGGTGAGTAAAATGCGTATTGAAGTCACCACACATAACACCATTTTTATCATAACTTATTGGGAATGATGAATTTCTTTTGGAATTAAACTTTTCAAGAATAGTTACTGCTTCAGCTGATGCCAAACGCTCGATTTTTTGCATATCCATTATCCACCTCATTTGTGGCATTCTAAAATTGGGCTTAAAAATTGCCAATGGCATTGCAAGCAATAACTCCTCGACGAACAGGCTTGAAGCTCAATGAATTGGTACTGAAAGACTGTATGCTGAAGCTTTTTGTAGAAAAAGATTGTTTGTTGAAAGAATGTACGCAAAAGGTATCAAATCCAGCTTGCCGTAACACATCCTCTGACACCGTATAATCTTGACTTACCATGCCTAAAAAAGTCCAACCAGATTCGACACAAACACCCAAAACGACTTGATTTGCCCCCTCGAATACTACAGCTCCTAATGTTGATCCAACGAGGTTGCCAGCTAAAGCACCAAGCCACGGGATTGGTATAATTATTTGTCCCACTGTAGCCCCAAAAATTCCAGTAGATAGTACAAATGTATCCCGAAAACAGTGGTGGGCAAACTCCTGATTTGTAATAATTCCCTGCTGCAGTTTGAATGAATAATCCAAGGCATTTAGCGTAAGAGTTGTTGCCATCCCGATTGCCATTGGGGAAACACTCTTTAGTGAATCACCCATAAGACCCGATTTACAGGCAGCAGTGAGTGCCGCTGCAACCCCTCCTCGTAAACCAGCTGTACCAGCACCGTGCAAAACATCTTGAAACCGTCCCGCAAGCTTATTGGTGTCAATTTGTCCTGTTTCAATATGCTCCCTTATCATGGCCCAAATATGAGGCGCAGCCGTGAGTGCGGCAGACATTATTGCTGCATTTAGCGCAGCCTGACCTGCTTGACGGGCTACATCTGACCACTCCACAAAGTTTTCGGTATTTAGGCCGTACTTGTCGGCGTCAATATCTCCATCTTTACGAAAATCTTTTGCCATCTCCTTTGCGGTCTTCTCATCCAAAGGCTTGGACGAGGCATTATCTATCTGCAAACTATCACTAGCTCGGTCTGCTGTGTCCTGATAATGCGCAGCCTGTTCAGGACGATTAAGTAGGTTTTTGAGAGCAAGTCTTTCTGCCGTCTCTTTTATTATTTCCACTTGGTCACTTGGGCCGACCTTCTCCATTCTACTGAATTTTGGATTACTTAAGCCCTTTGCAGTTTCTTCACCCCTCTTTAAATATTTAAGCTGTGCCTCAAGGGTAGTAGTTGCATTACCATAGAGAACATCACCAGCCCCATTGTTTGCAGGAACATTTGCCCAAATGTCACTTCTCCCACGCGCGGCTGCACTAGCTTTGAGCGTTTCAGCATGCCATGGCTCGGCAAGCCACCCCTTGAGATAATCTTCTGAAGAAACATTTACCCGGTGTGCAGCTTCATTTCGAAGAGCCTCAATCGTTCTATTGACAGCATTTTCAACATTACCCACATAAGCGGCTGAATCATAAGTGCCATTAATTCCACCGATGTTGTCAAGTAGCCTACTATATCCCTCCTCAAATGTACTCATACACCTTGCTCCGTTTTTCTGATGCCCGCCCAATCATCAAAACATTCAGCCATGAAACGCTCCAAAGCCATCTTAGTTTGTTCATATTTGAACGGTTTTGAATCCAATTCACCCCATGCTAATATTGACATCGCATATTGTTGATACATCTCCAAGATTTTTGCCCAAGCTACTTTCCCATCCTCTGTAAGCTTTACGTCTACAGGTTCATCAGTGTCATTTATATGATTTATTAACGATTTCTTTGATATTGCCACTAATTTATCCACGGGAAATCCGATATTCGCATCCGAAAGTATCTTAGTGGCTTGTTTATCCAGATGAGAGAATAATAGTTCCAAAAAATGTGATGTTGCTTCCTTATTTTCCAATAGTACCAACTTACCATCACCGAAAATCACTGCCTTAGCTCCGTCATATCCATAGAAGGCACCTGCGAAATTTTTAAGGTTATTTATTACTTGCAAATAATCTTTTGTGAATCGATTTTCATCTGAATTTCCCATAAGAACAACATATTGATTACCAGTCAGTTGAAATTCATTATCCGCATAATGCTTGATTGTCCAGTAAGCAGCAGTGAATCCCGGTTGTTTTGAAATTTCGTGGGTGATTTTACGGGCAAGATCTTGATACTGTTCTGGTGCAACAATGATGATATTTTTCATTTGGTTCCTCCTTTTTGATTTGTTCCGCAGCTCGCGCTATACGGCTTGATCGAACCAGTGTAATGTTTCCATATTTCTTTGGAACCGAGGATAACTGAGATAACTCTTCATCGGTTTCAGGCTGTTTCAGAGGCACTTCCATTTTGCACTTCCAATATTGCGTTGAAAGAAGCATAACATGTAGCAGCGACAACTACTGTCGCATTAAGTCATGAATTGCAGCTAAATGGAAACCGTTATTTTCGTGGGTTTCAATAGTGATAACGACATTGAACAATAAAGAGAGTTGCTTCATGCACTTTGTAGACAAGACGGTGGGTTTTGTCGATTCTCCGGGACCAATAGCCAGTCCATTGGAATTTCAACGGCTCTGGCTTGCCGATACCGCTAAACGGATGCAACTTGATATCTTCAATCAGTGCCTCAATCCGCTCAAGATTTTTTCGACCGTGCCGCCGCCATTAATCCATATCCTCTTCGGCTATTGATGTAAAATGTACCTATCACTGCTTGCCTGCAGAAATCATTGCTTCTACCTCTTCAAGCCCCTGTTTCAGCCGGTCAGCATTTGCAGAAGTGCCCATCAGGTACCTGGTTTCTATAAGAGAACGGTACTCTTCAAGCGGCAGAACGACAAAAGAAGTCTGCTTATTTTTTCTGACAATAACCGGTTCATGCGTCGCAATTATATGCTGGACTGTGGCGTCAATTGTCGATCTGAAAGTTTTCATAGCTACTATTTGCATGCTGACCCCTTTGGTGTTTTAAATATGCTCTCCCTGCCGCCTGAAAAACCAAGTGAAAGCCTCTCGGGTAGCAACTTGTTCCTCCATACTTTAACTCATGTGACTCAGCGGAGGATGAAGACCTGTATCTACGGCACTTATAATGCCTTTGATTTTTCAAAATGCGAAGTCCGCAACCAAGAGGAGTGTCAATACCGATTTAACCGTAGGTTCAATCTCGCGAACATCTTTCCAAGCTCAGTTTATGCTGCTAAACATAGCGCGTGCCGCCCGGAAAGCTTTTTGCGGCTAGCCGCAAATCAGAACGACTCAGATAGATAATTTCATATTATGAATACGCACATCCAATTCTAAATCATCGCCGTTTTTCACTTGAGAATTACAAAGCATAGCTAACATAGCTTTTTTCCCTACTATTTCAGCCGCATAATTATCACACCATATCTCTTCATCAAGACGTCTAGCATTATCCTCAGTTAAATATTTATTATCTTTTGATAAATGGCCTATTTCATGCGCTATTAATGGCTCTTGAATATCTTTATCGGCACGCATAAAAGCGGAATTCACTATAATTACATTATCGCCATTGAAGTAAAAGACAGCGGCTCTTGGTTTGTATGGGTACTGTTGCATAACTGACATCATGACTTCTGATTCTATGAGTACGACTGGACGCCCTATTTTTTCAAAACTTACTGCATGTGCTTTTGCAAACCAATCTTCTTCATTTAACGCTTTATTCAACAAATTCATCCAATATAGAAGGACGGATGGATCCGTTTTATCCGATTCATCCAATATGTTTTTCATTGCTGTTAATATAATATTTTTCATATATTTGCACCTATTAAAACCTACGGGGGCAAGGACATGTTTGCTTTAATGTTTTTAAAACAAACATCTATAGAACACAAGCGGCTTTGTACAATTATGGAAGTAGCTCCTTTCGTGGATTACAAACTACTTATCACCCACGACCACGTCCCGCTCTTCCGATATACTCTGGCACCCCGCTTCCCTGCCTCATCATCCGCCAAAACCACCAACCCACGGTGGTATCCCTGCGCCATCCATCTGTATAAACGGCATGTTTCACCATAAACCGTTATTTTGTGTGTGCCGTCGCTGATTTTTTCAGGATCGACATCCACAAAGACGTGCATAGCCTTAGCAAGCTCAACACCAAATTCTTCTGAGCCAATCTTCCGGATTATCTCTTTCAGTCTCCCGAAATACCAGACACCATAAATATCGTGAAAACCGATCCTGGGAGCAATCATCCCGCTAGTTGGCTTGCCATCCTTCTTGGCCTTCTCTATCGCTTTCTCCGCAGCTTTGTTCGCATTAACCCGTTTTTCAAAGTCCGGCTTGCAAATGGCTTCCATAATGACGCTCCTTTCTGACTCAAATGAAAGAAGCATAGCAGGAAACTGCGACATCTACTGTCGCTATAAATCAGGTATAACCAGATAACATCCGAAGCGCATGATTTTTCATCTCCTCTCGCAACCCATCCGGCTCCAGCACCTCAATCCTGCCGCCAAACCCCAGCAGCCACCAGCGCAACTGGCGAGTGTCCGCAACCGCCGCCTCAACCAGCACATTTCCATCACCTTGATCAGTCAACCGCTGATCCTCTGAAAGCGGCGTCTCCTCCAGATGAATCGCGGCATCCTGCTCAAACAGCGCCTTCAACCGGATCATTCCTTCGCCGGTGCGGTAACCGAAAGCACCGCCAGCAATGTACTCATCCAGCGTGAATCCCTCCGGTGTCAGCGCCGGATCGTCAAGTTGTACGGCTTCATTCATCCGGTGCAACTGCAACTGACGAACATCCTTCAACTGAATGTAATCTCCCACCGTGCAGACCAGTGTTATCAGGCGGTCATGCAGAACAATCCCCAGCGGGTTGATCGTCCGGGATACTGACTCCATCACGCCCCGCTTTTGGTAGCGAACCTGAAAGCGTTTCCCCTCCAGCAGCGAATCTGACACAACAGCAAAAACATCTGCCGGTATTTTGGGCGGCATCAATGGCTGGCTTCTGCCGACTGTCCGAACCTTGTCAGGCCAATTCTTGAGTGTTTCCTTATCAGTTTGCTTCAGCAGGGTGTCGGCATAGCGAAAATGCGGTTTGAGCTGATCATAAATTTCTTTGGGGAACATATCAGACATGAAATCGGCCACCATGCGATAGGCCAGCGCCGCCGGGGGAGTCATGGTCGGAATATCCATTGACGGAGCATCGGCACTCCATGACCAGCCGTATGGTTTGTGCTGGTCGTCGCAGGTTATGGCAAAAGACTGGGAGAGTTTTTCCAGATCGCGCTGGATGGAGCGGCGGTGAATGGTTATTCCGTCTCGCTCCAGCAGCGCGGCAATGGTGGTAGTATCAATCTTGCGGGGGTAGCGGGGTATCATTCGCAATAAAAGCAAGTGACGGTAAGATGTGCTCACGATGATCCTTTTCGGCTTGATGTTGGTGATGGAATGATTGGAGCATACAGCGTATTGCGGCAAATACTGTCGCAGCAAAACAGAGTATAAATGTCAAGGCATTACTTGCACAAAAACACCCTGTCCCACTTCTTCCGCTTATCGACAGTCGGCTTATCCAGTCGAAGCCTGACATCACAGATATCCCATGAATTGAAACAGCGCTTGTAGGCTGCGCCGGAAGCCAGTTCGTCGACATGGCGTACCCTATGAGATGCCTGCCGTTTCGGGGCTGCTTTCCGGGTGGGTGCAATTTTCAATATCAGATTTTTTGAATGATCGTGCCATATGCAATCAGGCTGTCAGCGCCTCATCAAGTTCTTCAAACTGGTTAATCCGGACACTGCCGTCGGGGAAACGGGCCACAATCTCCAGATCTCCGCCCATGGCTTTAATGACACCTCGCAATGTAGATATATACATATCCGTCCGTTTCTCGATCCGGGAAACATTCGACTGCCGGGTATGAAGGTTTTTAGCCATTTGTTCCTGGCTCATTCTCCGTGCCTGGCGCAACTCCTGAAGTGGCATCTCCTGTAAAAGTATACGGGTCTGCTCCGCAGCCGTGGCGCGGGCCTCCGGAGTCAACTTTGCTCGTAACGCACTGTAGGGCTTTGCCATGTTTATTACCTCCCTTGTTTCGTTTCGTCCAGGTATTCGTCATACAGTCTGTCGGCAATCGGTACGTGTGTCTTGTACCAGCGATTATTGCCGGTTTTATCTCCACCGACCAGCAAGATCGCTGACCTGCTGGGATCAAAAGCATACAATACCCGCAGTGGCCGGCCTTGATGCTGAATCCGCAACTCTCGCATATGGGAGTGCTTTGAACCGTTTACCCCCGATGAATACGGAAATGGCAGATTAGGACCGCATTCCTCAAGAAGCCCTACCACTGTATCAACGTCAATTTGAGCCTCTGCCGTCAGTTCTTCCCACCAGGATTCGAATTCATCGGTGTATTCAATGTCCCATGCCATAGGAGATATATACCTCACAAGTCATATTTGAGCAAACGATTTTGCTAAAAGAATCTGAGTCGCCTTTATCTCTATTACCGCTCGGGCGGGATTCTGCCGTACGTGTTTAAAGAAACTTTTAACCAAATAGTCTTTTTGCCGTCATCCGCTTTTATCCCTTTTATCCCTGTTAAATAAAAGGGTTTGCTTTTAACTTCAAAGGCATTTTAACAGGGATAAAGAAAGATAAGAGCGGATGTGACCTTTAAGCTCAAAGACCCAGTTGAAAAATTATTCTGGCAGACTCTAACCCCTTTTGGCAGCATCCTCTGAGGCTCAACAGCCGTTTTTGACTCATTCCCCGGTTCGGCTGAACCGATACCCGACCGCCCGCACCGTCTGGAAATGTTTCGGGTGGGAGGGATCCGGTTCAAAATATTTGCGCAGCCGCACAATAAAGTTGTCCAGCGTGCGTGTTTCGGTATCGCTGCTGTACCCCCAGACAGACTGGAGCAGGTCGGCACGATGAATGGGCCGCCCCTCTTTCTGGAAAAAAAGTGCCAGCACCCGCACCTCCATCTCGGTCAGATCAATCTCCCCCTGGGCTGTCCGGGCCCGGTACGAGAGTGGAAACACCTCGTTGTCGCCAAAGCGGTACCCCTCCTCAACCGGGTCCGGCCGATACCATGATGAACGCCGCAGCATCCCTTTCACCCGCAGCAGGAATTCCACCAGATTAAACGGCTTGGTGAGGTAGTCGTCAGCCCCGTTTTCCAGCCCCTCAACCCGGTCGGCATCTTCAGAACGCGAGGTCAGCATCAGAATCGGCACACGCGGGTCGAGGATTCTGATAGCCCGACACGCCTGAAAACCGTCCATACCGGGGAGCATGACATCAAGGATAACCAGATCGAAGTGCTCGATCTCGAGAGTTGCCAGGGCCCGCTCGGCGGTTTCAAAATGACTGACCCGGTGCCCCTCCTCCTCCAGATTGAAACAGATGCCGCGGGCGAGGTGAATTTCGTCTTCAACGAGCATGATATGCGGTTTGTCGTCACTCATGGCAGTTCCTTTATGCGGCGGGAAGTTTCACGGTAAAGGTGCAGCCCTTGCCGAGCCCTTCACTGATAACCCCGACTTTTCCGCCATACCCTTTAATTACCGTTTCCACGATATAGAGGCCAAGCCCGGTGCCGCGGATGGTGTCGCCCGGAGGCTGGACGCGATAGAAGCGTTCAAAGATATTCCTGCGCTCCTTTTTGTCAAGCCCCCGGCCATGGTCCTGCACGGTGAGATGCTGCATGTTTCCAATTCTGGCCAGCTTCACGACAATATCGGGGCTCTGCGGGGAGTAGAGTACCGCGTTTTCGAACAGGTTGCGCAGCACCATGCTCATCTCTTCCGGGTCAACCAGCGCCATCAGCCCCGGCTCAGCATGGCAGAGGATTCTCCCCCCCTGCGGGAGGGCGGCCCGTTCGCGCTCAACATAATCATTGACGAGGAGGGTAAGGTCGGTCAACCGCCGCTCCGACTGTTTGCGGCGCTGTTCGAGCCGTGCCGCCATGAGCAGATTGTTGATCAGATAATGGAGACGATCGGTGTCAGCCAGCATGGTGCCGACAAAAGAGTCGAGGCGCTCTTCGGACGGCTTGCGCAGACGTATTGTTTCCAGGTGAAGCTGGATGGAAGCGAGCGGAGATTTCAGTTCATGGGTCACCTGTGAAATGATGTTGCGCTGCTGCAGGTAGAGGTTTGACTGGCGGTTCCAGTAGACGAAGATCACATAGACGCCGATGAGCATCAACACCAGCATGACCAGCCCCTCTACCATGACCGGCCAGTTGGCCCCCTGACCGAGCAGTTCGGGTCGGTACTTTTCCGCCAGGCCGCGAAATTCGCGATGCTGGCCGATAAACCAGTAGATCCAGCAGACGACGGCGGTGATCCAGACCAGCTGAATGGCGATCAGAGCCATGATCGGATGAAAGATGCGGCGAAGAATGTTCATGATGCCCCTCCGAAAAATTCTGCCATCCGCGCAAATATACCAGATGAATCGCCTCTGACAATCTCCGTATCCGGCAGCGAGCGGAGAAATATTCTGCCGTAGCTCTTGTTCAATACGCGACGATCGAGAATAAGCACCGCGCCGCGGTCATCGCGGCTACGGATCAGCCGACCGAACCCCTGACGGAATTTGATGACCGCCTGCGGCACGGAAAAGTCACGGAACGGGTCGCCCCCGTCGGCCTTGATTTTTTCGGCGCGCGCCTGCTGCACCGGTTCGGTCGGCACCTGAAACGGCAGGCGGGCGATGATGACGAGGCGCAGCGCTTCACCCTTGACATCGACCCCCTCCCAGAACGAGTCGGTGCCGAACAGCACGGCGTTCCCCTCTTTACGAAATTGCGTCAGCAGCGCATGACGCCCCGTCTCCCCCTGTTTAAGCGAGGTCAGCCCCAGCTGTGCCAGCTTGGGTGAGAGCGACTGGTAGACACGATTGAGCAGGTCGTACGACGTAAAGAGAATAAAGGCACCGCCCCGGGAAACGGTAACCGCCGCCAGGATGTGGCTCTCCAGCGCCTCCCGATATCCGGGCGCCGTCGGTTCCGGCATCTCTTCAGGCACCGCAACAAAAACCTGGCGGGCATAGTTGAATGGCGATGCCAGCTGCAGTTCCGACAACCGCGCTGCCGGAAGCAGACTGAATCCGGTCCTTTTTTTGAGGTAGCTGAATTGCCCCCCCACGGTCAGAGTCGCCGAGGTGACGATAATCGTTTTCAGCCGGTCGAGTACTGTCTCCTTGAGCTGGGCAGA
>DUZS01000019.1 GCA_013349405.1 Desulfuromonadales bacterium
GAACACGGAAGTTAAGCCCCTCAGGGCCGATGGTACTGCACGGGTAGCTGTGTGGGAGAGTAGGTCGCCGCCGGGAATAAATCAAAACGCCCCGCAACCAGAAATGGATGCGGGGCGTTTCTGCGTTGTGAGGAAGATGACACACTTAAAGATGATAAACGATATAACAAAAAATAAGATGCGCTTTACGAAAGGTAACAGATAGGTCGATATATTTGCCCGTCGCATTAATGATTCAGCAATAACAGCTCATAGCGCGAATGGTTTAGCAATCATGCTGGTAATACAACCGCATCCTGGCAACGATTAAAAGCGGAATTGAGCTACGAGATTCAATCCCTGATGGCTAACAGTCGGCATTATGGTCAGTGCACTTTTGCTCAGAGTGTGATATCGAAAAACCGTCTTTCCGACAAAATAGCCGACTGCCCCGCCGAAAAAGACATCCGAAGCCCAATGCTTATTGTCGTAGATGCGGGCAAAGGCGGTAAGAGAGGCCAAGCCGTAGGCGACCGGGGGAATATAGGGGTTGGCACCGTATTCTTCAGCGAAGACGGATGCAAGAGAAAAAGCCGCAGCTGTGTGGCTGGAAGGGAAGGACATGTCTCCGGATTTCAGTCGCGGACCATACCACTTTCCGGATGATTCACCGGTTTGCGGGCGGGGGCGTTGGGCTGCAAATTTAATTGACTCAGAAAAAAGCCCGCTGATGGCGAGGCTTTCAACAGCGAGTAGCGATGCCCGGCGCGCTTTTGAATCATCAGTGAAGTGGCCGTACAGATAGAACAGTCCGAGTGGCGGCAGGGTATAGGCCGGGTTGCCAAGGGTGTTGCCGATGGAAGCAAGTGAATCTCCGGTTGAGCTCTGATTCCGCTGCGCAAAGTTTTTTATATCCGTATCTGCACAGTAGATTCCGGTCGTTACCGCAGCCACCAGCCCGGCTTTCAGCCAATCGTCACCATTCCAGTTTACTGGTGAAGCTGCTATTCTGCCGGTGTCGGTGAAGTATCCTTTGATGTATTCAATCGAGACTCTGTCTGCTGTCTCCTGGGAAGTGTCTCTGTTTTCTGCTGCGATGACTGCTCCTGGCACATGTAAAATGAGTGTAAACGCGAAGATTGAGGTGCAGAGGCCGACGCGTACCCCATCTATGAAAAACATCTGTACCTCCACGGTGCACAGGAAATCACAGTTTTTTTTCAATACGTTTCAGCAGCAGTGAATTCAGGACAACCGATACCGATGAAAAGGCCATCGCCAGACCGGCATACTCCGGTTTCAGGTAGATGCCGTAGCGGTACAGCAGGCCGGCCGCTACAGGAATGCCAAGAATATTGTAAAAGAGCGCCCAGAACAGATTCTGCTTGATCTTGCTCAAAGTTGCCCGACCGATTATTATCGCCCGTACGGCATCCATTAGATTGCTCCGCATCAGGACAATATCGCCGGTCTCCTTGGCAACGTCAGTACCGCCGCCGATGGCAATGCCGATCTGAGCCTGGGCAAGAGCCGGCGCGTCATTGATACCGTCACCGACCATCCCGACAATCATACCGCGACCCTGGTACTCTTTGACCACGTCCCGTTTACGATCAGGCAGCACTTCGGCCTCGAAACCATGGACGCCCGCCTGTCTCGCCACAATGAAAGCGACATCTGCGTGATCACCGGTTATCATGCAGGTGGTGATGCCCATACGGCGCAGTTCGGTAACGGCCCTGATTGATTCCGGTCGTAAGCTGTCGGCAAACGCTGCAACACCGACCAAAGCATTGCCGGCTGCAACATAAATGAGCGACTTACCAGCCGCTGCCAATTGAGATGTCTTTTTTGTCAGGGGTGTAAGGCTGATGCCGCACTCGCTCATGAGCCGTTCGTTACCGACAGCCAGTTGAAAGCCGCCGTAGGTACAGGTTATGCCTAACCCGCCGCGCTCCTCAAAGTTATCGGCATGCCCCGGTTCGACGCCCGCCTCCTTTGCCGCAGCAAGTGCCGCTTGAGCTAACGGATGAGTCGAGTATGCCTCGGCTGTAGCAAGACACTCGAGCAGCTTGGCCGGATCAACGCTGCGTGCGACCGGAACGAGATCGGTCATTTCTGGAGTTCCTCTCGTCAGGGTGCCGGTTTTGTCAATCAGCAGAACATTAAGGCGCGAAATGACCTCAAGGGCGGAACCTTTTTTTACCAGAATGCCGCGACCCAGGGCAATCCCGCTGCCGACCATGATGGCTGTCGGTGTTGCCAGTCCCATGGCGCAGGGGCAGGCGATTACCAGCACGGCAATCGCAAAACGGAAGGCGGTGAGGAAGTCGCTGGAATTACCCATATACCAGGCCGCAAAAGTAGCTGCCGACAGCAGCATGACTATCGGTACGAACCATGAAGAAACGGCATCGGCAAATTTTTGTATCGGAGCTTTGTCTCCCTGTGCTTCACGGACCATTTTAATGATCTGCGCCAGCAGAGTCGCTTCGCCGATCCGTGTAGCCCGGATCCGCATGGTGCCATTGGTACTGATTGTCGCTCCGGAAACGGTGTCGCCCGGCTTCTTCAAGACCGGCAGTGATTCTCCCGTAACCATACTCTCATTAACAGCGCCGCCACCTTCGAGCACCTCCCCATCGACCGGAATTATGTCACCGGCCCTCACAAGAACGACGTCTCCAACCCTGATAACTGATGCCGGCACCTCCTGCTCACCGAACGCAGTTATCAGACGCGCTTTGTCAGCCTGCAGGTGGACCAGTTTTTTAAGAGCTTCACTCGCTTTCCCCCGGGCGCGGGCCTCGAGATATTTGCCAAGACGAATAAATGCAATAAGCATGGCCGATGTTTCGAAAAAAACATCCCGATGCGTTCCGAGAAGGCCAAAGAAAGCGGCTACCGAGTAAAAATAGGCAGCAGAGGTACCAAGAGCAACCAGAACATCCATGTTTGCCGTGCGGTTTTTGAGGGCGCTCCAGCTGCCGCGATAAAAAATCAGGCCGGCTGAAAACTGAACGACCGTGGCCAGCACGAGGCTTACCTGCTGTGCCGCACTGTTGGAGTGCAGTCCCATCGTCAGCATGATAGGCAAGGAGGCGCAGAACGAGAAAATGAACCAGTTGCGCTGGGAACGAAGGTCATCATCTTGAGATGTGTCAGTTTCGTGAAGTTCTACCGGAGTATAACCTGCTGCATGGACAATGCTGAATATTTTTGAGGTGGTGAGTTGCTGCGAATCAAATCGTACAAAGCCGGTTTCCGCCGTCAGGTTGACAATTGCCGTGTCTATGGCCGGATGCTCGAGCAGTTTTCTTTCCAGAGTATTGACGCAGGAAGCGCAGTGAAGTCCTCGAACGCCGAAGGATAGTTCGCCGGCCGGTTCAACGGGGGGAGCTACTGTTTCCTCTTTCATGAATCATTACCTCTGTTTGAAGTCACCACGCACGAAATGCCCCCAGGTGATTTTTATGGCTGAAGCAATTGGCAGCGCCAGCAGAATGCCCCAGAAACCGAGTGTTTCACCGAGAGCCATGACCATAATGATGGTAACGAGGGGGTTCAGATTCATCGATTGTTTGAATATCAGCGGTTTTATGACATAGCCTTCGACAAAATAGATTACGGCAAAGGCACATGCGGTTTGTATGATAATAGCTGCAGTCTGGAACTTGAACCAGGCGAAAAAGAGCGCCGGCAGGGTTGCAATGATGACGCCAATGAAGGGCAGAATTGATGCGACCCCTGCAAACACTCCGCAGAAGAGCGGATGTGGAATTCCGAGCGCAAAAAGAGCGATGGTTGAGAACAGTGCCACGATAATCGAGACGGCTACCTGTCCGCGCAGATAGCCGCCGATACTGTTGTTGACCTCATGGGCGATATCTACAATCTGGTTACGCCAGTCATCAGGGAGCCAGGAGGTCAGCGTATCGATAACAATCTGTTTGTAGTAAAGCATGAAGAACACAAGAATCGGCGAAAGTACGATGTTGAAGAGATTGAAAAATATACTGGTGCCGAAGTAATAGGCCCAGAATCCGGCCTTTTCAGTGGCAGTGTCAATACTACCGGATGCTTTGTCGATGAGCCACTGAATTTCATCTGAGCCATAGCGGTCGGGGATTCGGTCTTTCCATGCTGAAGCAATCTGTTTGAGTTTAAGGACATAAGTCGGTAGGTCGAGGATAAAGGAATTCCAGTTGATAGTAATGGCCGGGACAATGAACGTCAGAAAAAAAACAGTCAGAACCGAGAGCACTATATACAGAAGCCCCAGGGCGTAGACCCGCTTTAGGCCGCGCTTTTCTGAAATAACGAGGAGCGGGTCAAGAAGATAGGCGATGACCCATGAAAGCAGAAAACATGAGATGGTGTGCTGAAGTCTGTAGCCGACGGCAGCCAGCATGCAGAAGAGTAAAATTGTAGCAATAAATCTGCCGTAATCCTTACCAGGCGTATGAGCATGGTGTTCGTGTCCCATTTCAGCCTCTAAGCATGCTTCG
The DNA here is from genome assembly GCA_013349405.1 of Desulfuromonadales bacterium. Classification (GTDB taxonomy): domain Bacteria; phylum Desulfobacterota; class Desulfuromonadia; order Geobacterales; family Pseudopelobacteraceae; genus JACRCG01. The sequence goes on from DUZS01000019.1 coordinate 4,488, forward strand.
TGAGATTCATAAGCGCATTGGCAGTGAAGAGGTTGTTCTCTTCCATCCACGATTTAAGACGCTTGGAGAGGAATTGATCCTTTAATAGAGCGAATTGATCCTCCTCATTCGGATAGAACGAGAGGATGTCTTCAATTTTACCGAACGGTTTTCTGCCTGCCAGAGAGTTATGCAGAAGAAGCCGTAATTCGGGATCGGATATCTGTGCAACAAATTCAGAGGCAATCTGTCGTTCACTCCGATAGTCGAAGGGGGGAATTTCCAGAAAACGCTCGCCGTTGCTCTCAAGTTGCTGGCGTACCTCATTGTTGTCAGAGGTAGAGGGTACAAAGAAAATTTCACCGGTCAGCCGGTCAAGATAATATGCCTTGTCCAGGTGCCCACTGGAGAATGCGCCGAGCAGGTCTTCCCATGATATTTCAACACTATGAATTGATGCCATCAATCTCTCCCGGTAATGATATTAAACGTAATTTAGATGAGGCTCTTGTTCTTCTTGTTGACATTTAACTCGGTCTCGAAGCACAATCCACACATGCGCGCCATATTTATAGCCGATGCCCATCTGGCGTCTCCCGAAGCTCTCAATTTCAGACTGCTGCTCCGATTCCTTGGTGAATTGGAGGGAAAGCTCGATACCCTCTACATCGTGGGTGATCTGTTTGATTTCTGGCTCGGGTTCCCATCCAATCCATTTACTCAGTATAATGCGATCCTTGATGCCCTGGAGCGTTTGGTGCAACGCGGATGCAGGCTGATCTACTATGAAGGAAACCACGATTTCCATCTCGGTGATGTCTTCTTATTTCGGCTTCATGCTGAAATTCATCCGGGCCCTTCAGTTGAAACGGTACAAGGCAAACGGCTCTATATCTGTCATGGTGATCAGATTAATCGGGAAGATTATGGCTACCGCGCTCTGCGGTTTCTGCTCCGGACGGCTTTGGTAGCGGCTGCTGTCAGGCATTTTCCCCCTGCATGGGCTGAGACAATCAGGCGAATTCTGCAAAAACGAAGTCAGGCAGGTTATGCCACTAAAACAGCTCGCTGGGACTATCGGCAGATCCTTCTTGATTTTGCCGGTACAGTGCAAAAGAACGGGTATGACGGATTGGTTGCAGGACACTTCCATGTAGCGTTGTATGAAAGCACTCCTGACCCGGCGTTTACCGTCCTTTCTCTTGGAGACTGGATGGGGCAGTTTACCTATGGCGAAATGACCGATGGACAGTTACGCTTGATGATCTACCCCGCAGATCAGTCATAAACATGGAAGAACGCACGCCATTACTCCTTCCTGAAAAACTCTTCTAATGCCTGTTCACCGACCTGAGACGCTTTAACCTTCCACTTGTCCGGATTAATTACCAGCGCAACCAGAGCGATGCGTGGTTCGTGTGTCGGTGCAAACGCGGCAAACCATGAATAGTGCCCCTTTGGGTCTGTTCCGTTGATGGAACCGGTTTTTGCGGCTATCGGTACATCCACAAGCAGACGACCGCGGCGATCATGAAAAGCTTTTCGGGAAGTGCCGGTTAAAACCGTACTGGAAAGCATCCGTGTCAATGCCGCCGATGTCTCCGGTGTGACCAGACGGCGCAGTTCCCGGGGGGTAAACGGTTCTTTCTCGACCCCTTGTCCGTCAATAATGCTACTTGTCAGTCCTGGTGCCATCATCTTGCCGCCATTAGCTATTGCCGACATAATTACCGCTGCATGGAGCGGTGAAATTTTAACGTCATGATCCAGACCTGCTCCCATAAGCCTGAGATCGTTATTGCTGACCGGTTCCGCCGCTTGACTCGGTTTCGCGGGGGTGCCCGGCAGCAGCTCCTGATTAAATCCGAACCGGGACACGGATGCCATGATGGAAGACTTGCCGGCGATGTCGCTTGCTATACGTCCATAAAAGGGGTTAATCGATTTTCCCATGGCAAATGTGGCATCCATGCGGTTGTTCCTGCCGCGTGGGCTTATATCCCAATAGCGCGGATTTTCGGAATAAGAGCCTCCCCGAAACTCAATGACTGATTCCGGAGTGATCTTATTGCTTTCAAGAGCAGCAGACGCGGTAATTATTTTGAATAGTGAGGCCATTGGATAGAGGCCGTAAGCCGAACGTTTTGTCCAGGCGGGATCAACTGAGGAGTATGAAGTCATGCCGAGAATGCGCCCTGAGGCTGGTTCTATAGCGACAAAGACTCCGTACGGCACTTTGTTCTTAACGAGAAAATCGTAGACCCTTTTCTGTAGATCACCCTGAATAGTATAGATTAGCTGTGACCCTTCAGGAGTAACGGCTGATATGCGGGAACCTTTCATTTCTGCCTGAGACAGCAAGTCACTTGCCGCTGCAAAGCGGTTGTTGGCCAGCGGAGGTTTTGCCGCTTCGGCCTGTGTGGGAGTTGGTGCGGAGAACGAGGCACTCAAGGAGGGAAAGTGCGAACGCACAGATTCAGCCTTGCGTAATGCATAAACGGAGAGCGGTACCAGAGCCAGAATAATAGCGACGAAAATCAGGGCTGATTTAAGTTGCTGCAGGCGCCTACCCTCAAGAACAGGCAGCCTGAAGCGAGATGGCTCGCAATCTGATTTCATGCGCCGGTTACGCCCCGCCCCGAAAAATCCGTAACTGAAGAGTGCTTTTTTATGAGATATGTTTTTTAAGTCTTGCATTGTGTCCCATTCGTCTATATCGGCCAGAAAGAATTAATCCGGTTAATAAAAGCTATCAGCAGCCCGTAGTGATGATGGTCAAACAACAGGGAAATGCGTGGCAGAAGAGCGAGGTCCGGTTCGTCTGACTCTTCAGGAAACGCTTCACAGCACCGGATTTGGTCTCCATCTTTAATAAGCCCTGGAAATTCTTGCGTAAGAGTTGCGATATGGTCATGTGAAAGAGCTTTCTGTAATCGAATGACCAAACGATTCTCAATAAACCGGAGTGAATGATACACGCGGTAAAACGTGTTGATGGTTGCGAGTGCCTCTTGTTCGTTTCTTGTAACAGTAAAGAGGGAAAAATCCTCTTCCGAGATAAAACCCTGCGCCAGAAGGCTCACCCTGACAAAATCAAAAAACCGCTCCCAATACCCCCCTTCATCGTCCATCAGAATCAGTGGTTTCGGTGATGTCTTTCCGGTTTGAATCAGGGTGAATACCTCCATTGCTTCATCAAGAGTACCAAATCCGCCCGGAAAAACTACTATTGCATCAGCTTCCTTGACAAAAGCGACCTTGCGGTTGAAAAAGTACTTGTACGTAACCAGGCGAGGATTACGATACATTATTGGATTAGGCTTCTGTTCAAAAGGGAGCCGGATATTTACGGCAAAGGAGTTTTCACTGCCTGCACCCTCATTACCGGCCTGCATGATGCCGGGGCCGCCACCTGTGATAACCATGTAGTTGTTCTCAGCGAGACAACGGCTGAAGCGCACGCACTTCTTGTACATATCATCTGTTTCTACTGTACGGGCCGACCCGAATATGGTGACTTTCTTGCGGTGGCGATACGGGGCGAAAACCTTTGCTGTGTAGCGCATTTCGCGCAGAGTACGATTAATCAGTTTCAGGTCTGCCAGATAATCTACATCCTGACCGATCTTGAGGGTAGCGAGTATCATATCCTTGATAATTGAGGGGTGGTGAATGTCACCTGATTCTTCAACGAGCCGGCTAATTATAAAGTCTATCGGCTCATTTTTTTTGGAGAAACTTAATTCCATGGAGTGTGCCTTCCATATAAAGGTGCTTCTGTATGTAAAAGGATGGCCAAAGTATCACAGATGTACTTTTAATGCAAACGGCAGATTGCCTGCTATCACGGCAGCCGCATCGAATAAGCTTGAAAGCGGGGAGTAGGTTTGCTATAAGTCAGAAAAATTTGTTTTATTTCAAAGTTATAAAGATACAAGCCGACAGGCAGGGAGACAGGGCATGTCCAATCCTACGCTGGTCATGTACGAAGATGAATTCCAGGAAGTCAACGATGTTATTGAGCGTTTACTGAAGGAAGCAAATGCAAAGATAATTTTTCTGGTCGATAAAAATGGGCAGCTCATCTCCGGAGTCGGAGAAACAGATCGCTTTGACACAACTTCGCTTGCTTCTTTGACTGCTGGTAATATTGCCGCAACAGGTGGCCTTGCCAAGCTGATCGGAGAAAAAGAATTTTCGATTCTCTTTCACGAAGGCGAGAAAGATAATCTCCATATTTCTATTGTGGGTGGCAGGGTTATTCTCGTTGTATTGTTTGACAGTCGCTCGTCTCTTGGCCTTGTTCGTCTCCGTGTCAAAAAAGCATCTGAGGAATTATCTGCCATTTTTGAAAAATTGATGAAAAAGTCAGAAGAGCGGGAAAAGAGCGGTTCTTCAGATTTTCCTTTTGCTGAAATTACTGATGAAGATATCGATAATCTTTTCAGCTGATTCAAACGCCATAAATTAACGGGGAAAGCCCACGATGTCCTTCATCAACTATGCTTCTCGTGAGATAAATTGTAAAATTGTCTACTACGGCCCAGGTCTGTGCGGAAAGACGACAAATCTTCAATACGTTTATCAAAAGACCGCACCGGAAGCCAAAGGTAAGATGATCAGCCTGGCTACCGAGACCGAGAGAACCCTTTTTTTTGATTTCCTACCGCTTTCATTGGGAGAAATTCGAGGTTTCAAAACCCGTTTTCATCTGTATACGGTACCAGGACAGGTTTTTTACGATGCTTCAAGAAAGCTCATCCTAAAGGGCGTTGACGGCGTTGTGTTTGTTGCTGATTCACAGGAAGAACGGATAGACGCAAATATTGAATCGCTTGAAAATTTGAGAATAAATCTCAAGGAACAAGGATACGATCTTGACAAGCTGCCGTATATTATTCAATACAACAAGCGGGATTTGCCGGATGTTATGACCATAGAAGATTTGCGTCGCGAACTGAATACCACCAATGTTCCGGAGTTTGAGGCATGCGCTACGACAGGTGAGGGCGTTTTTGAAACACTCAAGGCTGTAGCTAAGCTTATTCTGATTGACCTGAAAAGAGGGAAATAAGAGTATCTTTGGACTTGATTTATTTGGTGTAGCGTGGTAGGTATCAAGCCCGCTGTTTCTGAAGGTATCCACACATGCGGAGAGATGGCCGAGTAGGTCGAAGGCGCTCGCCTGCTAAGCGAGTATACTGGGAAACCGGTATCCAGGGTTCGAATCCCTGTCTCTCCGCCACCTTTACACTGTTCCTCCGTCATCCTCGGGAACGGCTTATGAAATAGAACCCTGAAAATAACCTTTTGACGCGACGCTTACAGCAAAAAGAGGTTCCTGCCCCCTTACAGATTCCAGAAGACATTTGAGAGTGACACAGCCCAGAACTGCAGAATATATGTCTCTGCCTACCGAAAGTATCAGGCCGAATTTACAGGCCAGTGATTTCTTTGTCTTTCGGGTATTCCACCATGATTCCGAATGAAAGAGCCTTTTTTTCTCCCGCCACCAGTGGCACACTCCACATCACTGAACCATCCCCCTTGATCTCAGCAGGTTTGATTGACGGCTCTTCCAGCGTTACCCTGACCTCCTCATCGCCAGCAACCGGTAATTGGTCGCGTAAGGTAAGGATCAGCGGCACCTTGCGGAAGTTCTCCATCTCGATGCGATAGCGGAAGTTTACCCGGTTCTTGCCGAACAGCCCCGCTTCCTTATGTTGTTTCAGCTCCTCACGTGTTACCGTCACCTGATCATCGTTGCCGAAAAACAGGTCAAACTTTTCGCCAGCTGCTACTTTATTCAGGATGGAGCTCCCGGTATAACTGTTGCCAATAAATGTGTTGACCTTACCCGGCAGGAGCGTGTAGGGGGCGTTGTTTACGATCTCTGACTTGAGAAAAACTGCAGGGGAGAGCTTCGGCACAGCAAGGTACTCGATGTGGACCGGTACCTGCAGAGCCGCGACCATTGCGCTGTGCCGACTGCCGTCAGATGGGATGTCGATGGCATGGGGGATGTGAAAGGAGACGGAAGACTGTTCGTCACGTATCTGTGCGACAGCAATTTGTGCATCTGTCTCTTCAGCTTGTGCCGCCTCGTTCAGGACGCCATAATCCATGCGGCTCCGAACCGTTTTTTCTCGGAAGGCCGGTGCAGGTGCGCTGGCAACAGGGAGCGCGGCCATTATCGGCAGGGGGTGATAGAGCGAAATGTACCATGGCCTCAGCTCCGGAGGCGCACTGCCTATGGCCGGGCGGGCGGTGGAAAGGGTAAGGTCGATGTTACGCCACTCTTCACCGGTCTGCTGACGGATCATGGCATGAAATGCCAAATCGGCACTTTTACTGTCCGGGGCCAGGCGGACATCGTAGGCCGGCTCCCAGCTTGCGCGGGGTAACATTGCTGCCAGTTCAAGAGTCAGGTTGCCGGCGCGGGTACACTCAACAGCAACTTCGACAGTTTTTACCTCTTTACGACCCGAGCCGGCCGTTTCATGCAACTGGCGGCGCAGGGCATCAATCTTGTCTTTGATTGTGCTTTTGTCAAAATCGATTTCACGGTTTAGCTCTTCGGCGTTGGCTATCCCTGTGCCGACAAAGGTGGCGGCGTCCTGCAACTCGGCTGAAGTCGGTCGACCAATGCCCAACTCTTTGGATATTCGATCTCCCCAGGCGACGCGGATCGATTCAAGAAAGTTTTTTTGCGCCGTGATACCGGCCTTTTTAGCGTCCAGTCCGGCGGCACGTTTCTCCAGAGTCCTGATATCAATCAGTAACTCCTGCGCCTGTTTCTCGCCGCTCTGCTCCAGAAATTGTCGCCTGACTTCAAGTCCCGTTATGGTTGTAACGGCGGAGCCTTTGCCATTCACGCGGACTGAATCGTCGAGCAGCAACGTCGGCAGGGAGTCAAAGGCAATCAGGTAACTGCCCGGTGTAAGGGTTAGAGTTGCATTACGGGTCGTGAGCGCCCGGTCGGGGTAGATGGTAACGGCCGTTATGCGGGATGGAGCAGGAATACGGTGGGGGTCGGCTGGAAATACGATTACAGGAGTCAGGACCAAAATCAGTAACAGAAAAAAGGAGAGGCCTTTCATTGTGTGCTCCTTGGGGATGATTATCCGCGCCCCTTAGATGGTGGTCGTGGGCTGCTACTCTGGCGCTTGCCTGCGGGCGGGCGTCCCGGACTATTGGCGGCGGATGCGGGACGACCACCGGCAACAGCGTCTTTGGTCGCTTTGGGGCGGAATTTTCTAACCGCGTCTTTTGCAGCGGAAGAACGACCGGTTTTGGTGGCCTCTTTCACCGCAGGGCGGGCGCTTTTGGCAGGTTTTGCCGCAGCATTCCGCGTACTCCCTGCGCCGCTTTCAGTTGCCGCCGGGCGTGCCGCTGCCGGACGCGCTGCTGCCGGACGAGCAGCAGAGGCAGGGCGCGCTCCAGTTTTAGGCGTCCGCTTCACGAACGGTGTCTTCGCCGGACGATCTTTCTGTGGCTTGGCGATGCTGACGACAATGCAGCGGTCAATCAGATAGGTGCCGTCGAGGGTTTCCACCACTTCATTCAGATTTACTTCAGAGAGCATCCGCACATAGCCGCAGCGCTTGAACTCGCCGGTCTGCTCATCCACGATCAGGTGGACCGAGGTAACAACCCCCATAATCTCAAAAAGTTTGCGGAGATCTTCCTCAGTTGCCTGTTCCGATATATGTCCAACATAGAGCTCTTTTGCCATCGTATTGTTCCTTGCGTACTCTTTATTTCGCTTCCCGGTGAATGGCGAACGGCCCCCAGGATTGATCAATCGACATCAGTTCCAGGGTATTGACATTGACATGCGCCGGCTGACTGGTAATCCAGCGCACTGTTTCGGCAATATCCTCTGCGGTGAGCGGCTCGGTGCCTTGGTAGACACTGGCAGCTTTTTCTTCGTTACCCTTGAAACGAACTTTGGAAAATTCTGTTTCCGCCATGCCGGGCTGAATACAGGAGACCCGTACCCGTGTGCCGAGCAGATCACAGCGCAAGTTGCGGGAAAACTGGGTGACAAAGGCTTTGGTGCCGCCATAGACGTTGCCGCCCGGATAGGGCCAGTCGCTGGCGGTCGAGCTGATATTGACAATGTGGCCAGAGTTACGGGCCACCATGCCGGGCAGCACGAAACGGGTGCAGTACATCAACCCCTTGATGTTGGTATCAACCATGGTGTCCCAGTCATCGGGATCCACCAGATGCGCCGGCTCCAGCCCCAGGGCGAGTCCGGCATTGTTGAGCAGAATGTCGATGTCACGAAAACGCTGCGGCAGATGTTCAACTGCTCCCTGCACCGCTTCGCGATCACGGACGTCGAGGGGGATTATATGCACTTCAGCGTCTGCCGCCAACTCTTCCTGGAGTTTCAGAAGCGGATCAATACGCCGGGCGGTCAGAATCAGCCGGTTACCCCCGTTGGCAAACATCCGGGCAGAGGCGGCGCCGAATCCGGCTGATGCTCCGGTAATAAATATTGTTTTTCCACTCATACGTCCTCCCGTTGCGTCAACTGGTATATTGTTTCCAACATTATGTCACAACTGATCCCGCGTTGCTCGCAGAGATTCAACAGTTCATCCGGGAGCGGAGCGCAGACGGTCAACACGCCTGATTCGGACAAGGTCAGCGACGTCCGCAATGAGTGCAGGGCAAAGCCTGCTAACGCCGGCAGATCGCCGCCGCCATAACGTTTGTCACCTATAACCGGATGACCGGTTGCAGCGAGATGGCGGCGGATCTGGTGCATCCGGCCACTGATCGGGGTCACCGCCAGCAGTGCACAGTTCTCGCCGGCCAGCAGGGAGTGGTAGCGGGTCTCGGACTCTTTTTCGTCGAGCGGTTCGGTGATGACGCCACGCCCTTCGGGAGTTCCCCATACCAGTGCCAGATAGAGCTTGTCAAGGCCGGTCTCTTTCACCTGACGACCGTAGATACCGGCGGAACTGGAGCTTTTAGCCAGAATCACCGCTCCGGAGGTGCCGCGATCGAGGCGGTTCACCGGATAGAGCTTACAGGGGGTAGTGCGCTCGATCATGTAGCTCTGGCCGACGTCCACCAGATTCTCTTCACATTCCGCGGTGCGGTGCATCGGCAGGCCGGCCGGTTTGTTGGCAATCAGAATCAGGCCGTCTTCATAGAGAATGTCCAGAACCGGACGGGTGGAGGTGATATAGCCGGTTGTAGTGCCGCTTTCCTTGAGGGTCACTGAGTCGTGATACGCAAGCAGAGAGTCGGGAGCGACTATCGACCCATTACACCGTGCCGCTCCGCTTTTTATCAGTTTACGGGCATAACCGAATGGTGAAGTCGGCATGAGGGTGCGCAGGTAACTTTCCACACGGCGGCAGTGGTCCAGGTGGGTAATAGTGTAGGAGAGCATAACAGTTTGTTACACCACCAACCGGTCGTCCTTGAATCCGGCATTCACTTCCAACGCTTCGTTCATGGCACGAATGGCGACTTCAAGCTGGCTGTCATCAGGCTCGCGAGTGGTCAGGCGCTGCAGTGCGAGGCCGGGGGTAATTATCATCTTAACGAGTGGATGGTTGTCATGCGTGGCGCTCCATTTGAGAAATTCATAGGAGATGCCGGCGATCATCGGCAGCAGCACGATGCGTGAACCGGCTTTGAGATAAAACGGCCAGAGCTTGGGGATCAGAGAGAAGACAGCGATGCTGACCAGCATGACGATCAGCAGAAAGCTTGTGCCGCAGCGAGGGTGGAGGCGGCTGTAACGGCGCACGTTCTCAACGGACAGCTCATCACCCGCCTCGAAGGCAAAAATCGATTTATGTTCGGCTCCGTGGTACTGAAAAACCCGCTGAATATCTTCCATCCGCGAAATAGCCCAGATGTAGAGCAGAAAAACAACGACCCGGATAACACCGTCCACCAGATTAAAGACAATATTATTATCGCCGATAACCGGCGTCAGCATTTTTGTCAGATAGAGGGGAAAGAGGAAAAACAGACAGATGCCAAAACCGAAGGCGATTGCCATGGTGCCGGCCATCGCCCATGAAGAGAGATCACTCCCCCCCTCTTTGCCGCTCTTTTTACTCTTTGCGCTCTCTTGTTCTTTTTCATCTTCAGTCATCGCTTCGGTGGCAGAAAAATTGAGCGCCTTGATGCCGATGATAAGGGAGGTAAAAAGAGCCACAGCACCGCGGATAACCGGCAGCTTGACAATCGGAAAACGCTCGGAGAGCGGCACAACCAGCTCTTTTTTTACAACGATTTCTCCGTCAGCCCGGCGCACTGCAATGGCCACCGAGCGGGGCGCACGCATCATTACCCCTTCAATTACTGCCTGGCCGCCGACGTATATCTTACTCATGACACCTCAAATTCCAATCCCAGATCGGAATAAACATGTAGTTATTCCAGGCTCTTATAAAACTCCCGCACTTCGTCCATCTGCCCGCAGCACATCTTTCCTTCCGGACAAGGCCCCCCAACACAGCCGGGTCCGGCCTGGCGGAAAATAATGGGCGCGATTCTTTTTACCAGTCGTAATATCTCGACACTCATTTCGCGTATTTCCCACTGAGCCCGCTGGCAGCAGCGCAGAGAAAAAAAGTGTAACAGCTCACGGGCATTCATGGTCATGATGATTTTTGTTTCAGTGGCGTTGGGCAGAATATAGCGGGCATCTTCCGCCGGAATACCCATTTCGATCAGCTGCGCGTACGCCTTGTGGAAGGTCTCGGACATAAAAACGAAAATCTTCCGCGCTTCAGGATTCTCGGCAATGGTGTCCGGCATGATGGAGGTGAATTCCTCCCCCTGCGGCACATACCGCTGGGACTGCTGGGAAAAAGAGGCGATTCTATGCCGAACCATCTGATGAGTGGTTACGCGTGAGATCCCCTCAATGCCGAACGTGAAAGAGGCGTGCTCAAGTACCGAGTGGTGCCCGAGTGACATGATTTTATCAAGAAAAGACTCAATATCTGAAGTCGCCATCTTTTCCCGCAATTTATCAATTGAGGTCGGCGAGTAACAGAGACGGGCAGCAAACGCTACCGTGAGTTCAGGATTTGGTGTGTGTTCGATCAGAGTGACATTCATGGTGCCCTCCACGAGACATGCTCAGGGGTAGGTATAGAAACTCCTGCATGCTCTCAATGAGTAGTGGCTGCACCCCTGAGGCCGAAACGGGATTAGGGGAAGCAGGAGAAAAAAAAGGGGTTTTGCCTCACGACAAAGCCCCTCTCAAAAGTTCACAGGACAATCTGTCACGCCTGACCGTAACGCTTTTTGAAGCGCTCAACACGTCCTGCCGTGTCAATCAGTTTCTGCTTGCCGGTGTAGAACGGGTGGCAGGCTGCACAGATCTCTGTGTTGATCTCTTTTTTGGTAGAACGTGTCTGGAATGTATTACCGCACAGGCACTTAACGGTAATCTCGGAATAATCTGGGTGAATTCCTTCTTTCATCTTTTCCTCCCTCAGTAGTGCTTTACGACGTAACGTAATCAGCTATAAAAAGTAAAGTGGCATCGTAGCCAGTTTGAAATAATTTTGCAAGAACTTTATTTTATCATTTGGACATAGAATCAAGAAAAGCCTGATTTGTCTTGGCTTCAGAAAGTTTGTCGAGGAGGAACTCCATGCTGTCGACGACATTCATCGGGTGGATAACTTTACGCAGAATCCAGATCCGGTTCAGCGCAGCTTTTTCGATCAGCAGCTCTTCTTTACGGGTCCCCGACTTGTTGATATCAATGGCCGGGAAGGTACGTTTCTCAACCAGTTTCCGGTCAAGGTGCAGTTCCATATTGCCGGTACCCTTGAATTCTTCAAAAATAACATCATCCATTTTACTGCCGGTGTCTACCAGGGCGGTGGCGATAATCGTCAGTGAGCCACCCTCTTCGATGTTACGAGCTGCGCCAAAGAAACGTTTCGGCTTCTGGAGGGCATTGGCATCGACACCGCCGGTCAGAATCTTGCCTGATGGAGGTAATACCGTATTGTATGCCCGCGCAAGGCGGGTTATCGAGTCCAGCAGGATAACGACATCCTTTTTATGTTCCACAAGTCTTTTGGCTTTTTCTATGACCATCTCGGCAACCTGAACATGACGTGTCGCTGGTTCGTCAAAGGTGGAGGACACAACTTCGCCCCTAACCGAGCGCTGCATGTCGGTAACCTCTTCCGGTCGCTCGTCGATCAACAGGACGATCAGGTAGACTTCCGGGTGATTGGCAGCTATGGAGTTGGCAATGTTCTGTATCAATACGGTCTTGCCGGTGCGGGGGGGGGCAACAATCAGGCCGCGCTGCCCTTTTCCGATCGGGGCAACCAGCTCGATGATGCGCATCGGCATGTTTTCCGGCGTTGTTTCGAGGGTGAGCTTTTCCTGCGGATACAGCGGTGTCAGGTTATCAAAAAGGATTTTGTCGCGGGCGATTTCCGGTGCTTCATGGTTAACCGACTCAACCTTGAGCAGAGCAAAATAACGCTCACCCTCTTTTGGCGGCCTGATCTGACCGGAGACGGTGTCCCCGGTGCGCAGATTAAAGCGCCTGATCTGGCTGGGAGAGACGTAGATGTCGTCAGGGCCGGGCAGATAATTGTAATCGGTCGCTCGCAGAAAGCCGAAGCCGTCCTGCAATGTTTCCAGAACTCCCTCACCAAAGATGGAACCATTCTGCTCGGTCTGCGCATTCAGAATTGCAAAGATCAGATCCTGCTTACGAAGGCTCGAAGCCCCCTCAATGTTGAGATCCCGCGCAATAGTGTTGAGGTCACTGATCTTCTTGCCTTTAAGCTCTTGTAAATTCATCTGTTCTCCTGCGAAAAGTTACTCTTGTAGTGAATGGGGCTGTACATTATCGGACGAAGGTTCCGGGTAAGAACATGTGCGGCTGAACTATGAATAGGTGATGTCGAGGTTTCATGCGTAATAGCAGATATACGGTTTTTCCAGAAGGATTTGCTTCGTCTCTTAGTGTGAAGTTGTCTTGGGATTCAATTCTGGATGCCAGGATGCTTAATCTGAGGTGCAGTGACGTTACCCTTTATTTTCCGGGCTTGTCAACAAAAAAGAACACACACTACCGGTAAATTTGTTTTTTTTCTGCTCATCATCAAATTTGCTTCAATAGATCGTTCACAACAACTCCGGCCATAGTCAGTCCGAAGATGGCTGGAATGTATGAAACAGTGCCGAGAATCACCCGGCGATGTTCACAGCGGAACGTCTGTTCGGACTGATTGGGGCAGATACACTCCGTTCCGCACGCGCTCGCTGATGCCGGATTAAGCTCGCGGTGCAGTTCGGTTGAGTACACCACCTGCACGCCGGAGGTGATGCCGGCATTTTTTAGAATTTTCCGCATGCTGCGGGCCATCCTGCAGTTCTTGGTCGCTGAAATATCGGATACTTCAATTTTAGTGGGATCCAGTTTGTTTGCCGCTCCCATGCTTGAGATGACCGGAATGCCGAGATGTCGGCAGGTTGTTATCAAAGAGGCCTTGGCGGTGAAGTGGTCAATGGCGTCAAGGACATAATCGGGGCGCGGGGTGAGCAGCCGTCCGGCATTTTCTTCAGAGAAAAATTCCTTGACCGGTTTGATCTCAGCCGCCGGATTAATATCGCGCAACCGTTTCACCATTGTCTCTACTTTGCCTTGGCCGACGGAGCTGGAAAGCGCATGGATCTGCCGGTTGATGTTGGTCAGGCAGATGTCATCAAAATCAACCAGTGTGATCCGCCCGACGCCGGCCCGCCCGAGCGCTTCAGCGGCATAACTGCCGACGCCGCCGATGCCGCAGATCATGACGTGCTTGTTGGCCAGTGTAGATAGCCCGGAAGGGCCGATCAGAAGTTCAGTTCGGGAGAATCGATGAAGTGACATGGTGTGGGTATAACCTTTGCCTGAAATATGTGAAGGCCGTATGCCGGTTTGACGATTTCATGTAATCGAGTTGACGAAATTCAGGGTAATTCCAATTCTAAATCAAGGCGCTCTCCTCGTTGGCTCGTCTTCGGCTCCTCAACATACTGGTTTTATGCCTTCGTCGCCTCAGTCCTCGCCGCCTTGATATCACTCTTGATTTAGAATTGGTATAAGACCGCACGCATTGCCTGCAGCAGTACGTCTGAAGTAATGCTTTCACGGCACTCTTCATCCTTTTCGCAGCGGGTGCGGAAACAGTGAGTGCACGGCATCGGAGCCTGAATAATGGCATGTTTTTCGCCCCTCGGGCCGCTGCGGCGGCCGTTGCTGGCGCGATAGTAGGAAACGGTTGCAGTCCCTGCGGCAGCCGCCAGATGAACAATGCCGGTGTCTCCGCCAATGACCAGATTGACTTTTTTTACCAGTGCCGCCAGGCGCATGATGGACAGCTTTTCAAGTTGCACCGATTGCCTGCCGAGTGCATTTGTAATGCGCTCTACGGCACTGCGTTCACTTTCATTACCCCAGGAAAAAAGCAGCACGGCATCAGGAAATGCGGAAAATATCTTACGGCCAAGTTCGATCCACCCAGCTTCATGCCAGAATTTTGTCTGCCAGGTTGTGCCGGTATGAATTAAAATGAGCGGATAACCCGTGCAGTAGCTTTTGACAAGGGTCTCAGCCGCACGTTCCTCTTCATGCGTGGCGCAGACGTTCGTATGCAGCTGCAGTCCGCTGAATGGCAGGTCAAAGGATGCTTCGGCAATTCGCAGATATTGATCGGTTATATGCAGATCCTCGGGCTTCGTTGCTATTTCCCTGTTAATGAATAGAGCGTTGAGGCTCTCCTGTGCCGCAGTACGACTGAATCCGACTCGTTGGCAGCAGCCGCTCAGCCATGCGACTATGCCGCTTTTGATATTACCCTGAATATCGATAACAAGATCATAGCTTCGCTGTGTGAGCCCTCTGCGCACGGCCAGAATTTCTCTGATGGTAGTCAGAGCAAACGGTGCTCGCTTCCATGACTTGAAACGCACCGAATGGATTTGGGAAATCAGCGGGTTGCCACGTAACAGATCGGCAAAGGCCTCTTCAACAATCCAGTCAATTTCGCAGCCGGGAGAGGCCTGTTTCAGATAATCCAGAACCGGAAGAGCGTGCAGGATATCACCCATGGCGGATATTTTAACAATCAGGATGCGCATGGTTTCCCTCGGTCAAGCATTTCTTTGGCCGCTTTAAAAACCATACCCACGGTGATGCGCTCCATGCACTCCATCTGTATTTCTGCTTTACAAACACGGCTTCTACAGGGGATACAGGCTAAATTGTCGGCCTGAATAACCCGGTTCCCCGCACCAACCGGCCCGGTGCGTTCCGGGTCGGCCGCACCGAACAGGGCAATCACCGGAGTTCGGACAGCTGTTGCCATGTGCATCGGGCCGGTGTCGCCGCTGATCAACAGGGATGACTTTTCGAGGATGGCTCCAAGTTGCAGCAGAGTTGTTGTGCCGGTGATAACAAGCGGATGAGAGTTCGACAGCCGGTCAATATCGTGTGCCAGAGCGCTGTCGCCTCCGCCGCCGACGATAATTACGGCAGCGCCTAATTCAGCGCTGAATCTGTCGGCAAGTGCCGCAAACTGAGCTGTACACCAGCGATTCACCGGGTGGCTGGCGCCCGGATTAAGAGCAATAACCGGACGCGAGTCAAGCCCGTGCGATTCGAACAGTGCTGTTGCATAACTGCGATTTACATCGTCAAGACAGAGATCCAGCTCCTCTCCATCCGGGGAAACCCCGAGAGGTTCAACGGTCTTCAGGTGATCCTGCACCGCATGTATTACCTTCGCCCGGGTTTTATGGTAAATCAGAATCCGACAGGGAAATGCCGCCGATGTCAGGAACCAGGTTTTCAGATTGCTCCGCTGGAAGTTGATGACCAGATCGTATGATTGTTTTCTGATCTGCCGCCACAGGGAAAGCAGCGCACGGAATGACCGGTGTTCTCCGCGTCGGTCAAATACCAGAATATCTGAAATGGCGGGGTGATGGCGGAACAGGTCGATCGAGGCGGAATTGCCGACCATAATGTCGATTCGTGCAGAGGGAAACCTGGTGTGGAGTGCTCTGATCGTTGGTGTCAACTGCAGAAGGTCACCCATGGCTCCCGGCTTGATGATGAGAAAATGCTGTGATTTCAGGTTTACACTATCCTTGTCTAAGAGTGTCGGCATCAGAACGGATGTTGCCTGATAATGCGCGGGCCACGAGCCATCTGCTGTAAAACAGCACGGTTTTCGCGGCACAATTTTCGGAATCGCTCCGAAATTCTCAAATCCATGCCGGCCTCCCGCCAAAATCGCATGGCGTTTTCATACACGTCACCACAAACACCGGTTGCGGGTGGTTGATATGTACCTGACGATAGCTCTTCACCTTCCTTTGGTCTATAAAACATTGGCAACATATCATAGATCGGAGCAAGCCTGAATTTAGTCCGTTCCTCATTTGCCGGGATCAACGAAATATTACCGTGATGACGGTCCGTGTTGGCGATCAAGCTGCCAAACAGATCAAGCTTAGTGATGCTTGCAGCGTCATCTGGCGGCAGCATTTTTACGGAAAGGAGCTTATGTGCGGCAGCAGTCCAGTTGCTTGCTACGCCGATAAATTCGGCATCTACCACAGTTAAGGAGTTAAGTGGAGTTCGCCCGAATAATCCGTCACGGTCAAACCGAACCACTTCGAGAAAAGTCCTGTTGCCAATCTGATGAATTGTAGAGACCGTTGAAGATATTCCCATGTCTCTAACAATGGCAAGGGCAATATGTTCGCATATCAGAAGGTCTGACCAGCGCTGACCGTAAGGAGTCGATAACTGGGGGGAGAACTTGATCAAAACTCTTGCGGGAACGCCTCCTGTCACAGTTAGAGCCGTAAATTTTGGCTGTTCACCGCCAGCAGAAGATCCGACCGAGTCACCAGCCATTACTTTATGTGCTAATTCCGGGTAATCATCCGGAACGCAGACAGCCGGTTGAAGTCGTGAAGCGGTCATATACCGGGAGAGTGATTCTTCGCCGACAATCAGGTCGCCTACGGTATCTTCACCCCGCCTTGACAAAGCAATGAGAATATCCTCCTCCTGCCAACTCGAGAGGCGTTCAGAAAGCCCAAGTTCCACTGCGAAGCGCCGTGCAAAGGCACGCCCGACAAAACCATCCGGTTTCAGATCATAGATAAACCAGGGGATAAACGGATAATGTCGTGCCGCCCAACCATCACCCACCCACCAATAGCCGCCATGCAGTGACCATAACGTGCCGGTCAGGTGAGCATTGCCGTTCTCATCAATCCGATATACGGGCAGCTGATGGCCAATGCCGCGCAGATCGCGGGGGCGAGCATAGGTGCGTGCCCTTGCCTGGCCAAAGGAGATGACTTTGGTGCCGACTTGTTTCACCAGACGCGAAAGAGTTGCCGGGCTTATGTCACCCAGAAGCTGCCTCAGTTTCCTTGCCGGGAGTGGCCTGTCGTAGAGGAGTGTGAGAAGTTTATTTGTTTTTTCGCTGTTTACAGGCATTTTTGCCACATGTTGCTGAAATAATATTGAAACGATTCTATTAAAACATAATTTATAGCAATTAGTAAGTTATATAATATCAAGTTGTTATAAATGCAATAATAATGACACATGTTTAAAAATATCGTTGCCGGGGATGAAAGCTGAATCCCGCTACTGGCACCCCAGAATGAGTCAAACCGGAAATTTGTGCTATGGGATAAAAATTATCGGCGTATTACATCAAGTAAGTGCCGCGGATCATGCTCCTGAGCGAGAATCTGCGCTGCAGCACAGGCATTGGCAGCATACGTCGGCCAATCAGCTATCACTGTATCTATCGCCGCTATGAGTGCTGCGGGTGTGCGCTCGGTAATGGTAATGCCGGCATCGAAGCGCTCTACCTGATCTCCGGGCCAGGTGCCCCGGGTGGCGATAACTGGTGCTCCATGCAGTAACGCGTCAAGCACAATACCGCTCACCTGACTGGCAAACTGCTCCCGGGCATAGGGTGCCAGCACCAGTGCTCCTGTAAATCGCTTTAAATACTCTGGTCTGCCGGGTGGCGTTTCGTCAGTTACCAGCCCCGTATACCCTGATGCGAGCAGGGATTCAACAACACCGGCTTCACGATGCCCATGCTTTGCCGCATGTTTCTTCGAAACCTGGACAAACAGCGGCGTCGTCCGTCCTTCTTGTGCCCACTGGATGGCAAGTTCAGAAATGATGTCGAGACCTTTGTTCAGCCTGGCCGCTCCTGCCATGAGCAGATGTGAAAGTGGTACAGGATGGGGCGGAGCCGCAGCTCCGAGAGCCGGGTAGGGCACGCATACCACTCTCTGCCACCCGCTGGCACGGAGTGCAGCTGCAACAATTGCAGTGGGTGCTATGGCTAATGCATGTTCTTTTGCCCGTCCGGCAAAGGGAAGGAAAAACCGGTCGCGCACTGTGGTTGGTGCGCGATGAAAGAAAAGGCAGGCCTTATCAGGATTGCTTGAATTTACCGCTGCAGCAATGGCAACTGCCGCAGAATGGCGGCCATCAGATGTAAGAACCAGGAATGTATTATCGTTCTTGACGGCCCGCGCAATAGTGCGCCATTCAGCAAGCGACTGTCCCGTCCGTGGGGCATTAGTGCAGACCTGAACGCCCGGCATCTCACGCAGCATGGCATCGGCTTCGGGGTGGGCATACACTTCGAGGACTGTGTCGCCTGCACGCGTCCCGACAGCCCGGACAAATTCGGCATAATGCCCGCTGGGATTGCGGAGGTTTGGTTCGATGATAAGGATTGGAGGGGTCATAGCGTTATCCATCTGGACAGACATTTTTAAGCATCGATATGTATTTCGGAGCAAGCCGATCCCACGAAAAGCGTTCATAGACGAAGCGGTGTTGAGCCAAACGTTTCTCATCAGTAAATTGTGGCTTTGCAAGAAAATCATTCAGAGTGGCGGCAAGACCGCCATTTCGGGTAAAGTCTCCATAAATACCAAAATCGCCCAGTAAGAAGTGAAAGGCTGGTGCACTGTGTATAAGGCATGGCATACCTGCAGAAGCAGCTTCAATAATAGCCCTTCCAAATCCTTCCGACAGGGCGCCATGCACAAAGATGTCTGCAGCCCTACAATAATCGATAACCAGTTCGGGGGCAACTGTGCGAATAACGGCTTCATTATTTAGGCGGGTTTTAATTTTTTTATCAATTTTTACAGCGGCAGATTCTCTGTCCCCCAAAATGACAAGATATGGCCGATCAGGCACTTGGGAAAATTCGTCAATTATATATGGAATTCGTTTGAAATTGTCACCAACTGCTCCGATAACTAATGCTATTGTTCTTGATGTTGGCAACTGCAACTGCTCTCTTAAAGCTTTTTTTTGATCGGAAATATTATTTTGGAGGTGTTCAGGAATTATAAATCCTTCAGGCAACAGAGTCATTCTTTCGGGAGTTTCTCCCAGTTCAATAGCGCGTTCGTAATGGACCGGTGAAACTTGCTGTATGTGATCAGAAAAGTTAAATGGCGGGAATTGGGGAGCCCCGTTGCGGAAGACTATTTTGTACCTACCTCCAAGGAGCCTACGGTATTTATAAAACATCTTGGCCATAAGCTCATCACTGATATAGATTATGTCAGGTGAAAACTTTTTAACTGTTTGTAGTGCTGCAATAAAAAAAGACAGTTGCTCCAGCCTATAAGCAGTGTGCGCAGAACATAGTCGTCCCACAGGCTTTAGCCAATGCCGTTTAATAGAGGGAATAACTCGCTCAACGTCACTCTCTGTGCCAGCTCCTTTGAGTAATAAGCTCACGATATCAGGGGATTTTTGAAATATTGAGGCATTTTGTGCCATGCTTGTTTCGTAACCACGACGTACAAAGCCAATGCCTGGGCACACTACCAAAACTCGTGGTTTAAGTGACATAAGACCTCTCAAATTAATTACTTTTCTTAGTCATAATTCGATGCAATTTGCTTAGTCTGTAGCATAGTCTCAACTTTAACAAGAATGAGATTGGCAGCTGACTAACAATTTTACAATAATCGTTGAGATCTTGGCGGTTTCGGTCGCTAGTTGACTCGAATTCACGGAGAACAAAAGCTTTAAGTCGCTTTGGCGAAAGCGAAATTGGTGTTATAAGTCGGGTAAATAACCGGTCTATCTCAAGATCCCTCTGGTAATTATAGTCAGCAGAAAAGTTTTTGCCGTACCAACTGTTATTACCATGTATTCGATATCCTATCAGTGCCAGATTTAAATAATATCTTCGCGCACCAACGAGGGCAGAGCCGAATGCCAGGCAGTCATCCGCTCGAGTCTTCCACGCTGATTCGAAATCACTAAGTGGTAAAAAACGCTCCAAAATATGGCGGCGAATAGTGAAAGTAGACGTCATTCCCATTGGTACATCATAGAGGAACTGGGCTTTTAAAACACTATACCCAAAACCGGTACTAGCTTGGAAAGGGGTGAAGTATCCTTGCGTGTTGCCGAAAAATTCAGCTGCGCAGGATACGAAATCGACCTCTGGCTTTTCAGCGAACAAATCTGAGATAGTCCTTAAAAATTCTGGATAATACCGATCATCAGCATCAAGAAAACTAATGATATCCCCTTCGGAATGGATAAAACCAGCATTAAAACAGGAAAGCTGCCCTCTATTTTCATTGTTTTTGATTACTTTCAGGCGTTCTTCGCCATTGAATTGAGCTAAAACCTTATCCGTTTCATCGGTGGAGCAGTCATCGACTACAATAATTTCATCAAATCTAACCGTCTGACGCAAAACACTCTCAATCGCTTCACTTAAGAATTGTGCATAATTATATGTATTAATAATACAGGTAGTTTTCATACGTCATACGTCCTCATGCTTCAATGAAAGGAATTCTATACAGTCTTTTATTAAGCTAAAGTTTCACTCCTTTAACAAGATACTGATAACTGATCAGATTGATTACAAACTCCGGCAACAAACCATTTACGAATTGAGAACGTTTACTGCGGCCTAATCCTGTGGAGAGCACCTTTGTAACATCAAATCCACCTTGTCTGACTAATTCAACAGCTGTTTTTTTGACAAAAAAACGTAGATGTGACTGGTCTAAAACTCCGGCATCAGTGTACTGCCATTTATCACTGAACAAGAGCGGTAAGGAAACCCTCCAGTAGCGAACATTAGGTACGCTCACAATTACAGTGCCTCCAGTTCGTACCAGTTTATAAAGCTTTTGCATTACCTCCCAAGGGTCATGTAGATGCTCAAGTACATCAAGACATAGCAGCAGGTCTATAGAATCCGGATCGATATCCAATTCGATTTTACCGATATCTCCACAATAAATTTTGTCTACTCGGTTACCCGCTTCTTTTGCCGCCGCCGAAACGTATTCGACACCGAAGGTATTGTTACAGGTACCCGATAATTTGAGCCATTCGAGTGTTGCCCCGGTGCCGCAGCCAATTTCGAGAGCGTTATGATAAGTACCAGTAAGTAATGGTTCAATTTCACGTCTGACATGTGAAAAATAGGTATGGTTTGTCTCCAAGATTAGACTCCCGCTACATAGTTCAGGTCAGTTTACTCGAAAAAGATGCTGTAATCTGGAGAGTAAATCCAGACGGAATATTTTTAACATGTTCCCATGTGCGTCGTACAATACCCCATCACGGTTGTGGCACGCTGCATCACGGCATTGGGATATAGAATTGAAAATGTGCATATATATGTCCGCTTCGGAGCTAATAATACAAGAAGCAAGAAGTGACTCAAGCCAAGCCAGTTCAGGACCTGCCCACTGCATACAGCTCACATCCGTGGACATGATATTGTCTATGCCAATGTTTTCCCCGTAGCGTACTCCGTATTTAAGGGCGATTTCGTCAATTGACTCCATATTTGCAAAACAGCTCTCTGCCAGTAATTTCCAGTGATAGTTTATGTTCTCTCGACTCAAAATCATGGCGATATTGCCGGTAAATAATTTTTTAATAAGTTGCTCTTTTGATCTGATGGGTACATGTATCAAGCGGAAAGGAGGCTCTTTTGTCTTTAGTCTCCTCGATCTCTTGATATTGTGATTGCCGGCGTCGACAATTATGTTACCTACTTTTGATTTGGCTGACCGGCATATTACCACTTTTTGAATTGTTGAACGGTAGATTGGAGCATTAATCAGTCTGCCGGATGGATCTAATGCCATATTATCCCAATTCATAAAAAACAACTCTGTATCAAGTGAGGTCAGGCATGTGTTCAGCATAGCAGCATCACTGAAAGGTAAGAATTCGTCAGCATCAAGCAAGAACAAAAAATCTGGATTGGTATCTACAAAACAGCTGTTTACAAGGTATGAGACCAGAACGGACTGAATTTGTGATCGTGAGTCAAGCCGGAACACTTTTATTTTGCCGGTCTGATTGGCCTTATCAACAATTTTTTCGTAAGTGCCATCATTTGACATGTTGTCGCATAAGTAGGCGACGTCAAAGCAAGAGCAGATGTGCTCAAGAAATGCATCAATAATATCTATTTCATTTTTAATCATTGAAACGACGGCTGTTTTCATATGCACCCACTGATCATACTATTAATGATACAACATTGTGTCGTTATCGCCGTATGCTGCTGGTTATAGGCAGTTTTGATATCAGCTCTGTCAACAGACCTTTGCCATGATTGAGCGATCACTCTGGGTGAAGGTTGGCCGGCGATTGGCTCGCTCGCGCAAAACCTCAGCAATCCTCGGCAGCGCCATGAACATTCCCACAAACTTATACTTCCGGAAGGAAAGAATATCCCAGAGAAGCGATGGCACGAGACACAGAAAATATCGCCAGATTAACCAGGTATCGGTGATGTTAACCCACATGAAGATATGCTTGTTCCGGGCAATGAGAAACTTGATCTTACGTTGGCGATGGTATTTGCGGATGGTTGAGTTTACTGGATGCCACACCGTCGCAGCAGGTTCCATCACGCACCGCCAACCGCGTTTCCATGCATGATAGGATAAATCCACGTCTTCCACGTAAAAGGGCGCATAAAGTGTCGAAAACCCGCCGAGTTCACGAAGTTTTTTTCTGTCATAACAACTCGATCCGCCGGAGGCGAAGAAAAGTGGAATCTCCCCGGTTGTGGGTGGCGTTGACAGACTGGCATCGCCGAACCAGCAAATTCCGGGGCGCATTTTATATATTGCCTGCTGGCGACCGGTTGCCGGGTCGAGTACATTTGGTGTCACGGCAAAAATAGTATTATCATTGAAGCGTGGAAGAACTTTTTCCAGCAGATCCGGTTCAACTGTTACATCGTTGTTCAGAGCAAGGATAATGTCATGACAGGCGGCATGAATGCCACGGTTCATCGTCTCGGCAAATCCCAAATTTTGTTTGTTATGGATAACAATGACTGTTGGGAACTGGCTCTCAAGTTGTTGCAGTGAGTCGTCGCTGCTGGCGTCATCGACAACAATGACTTCAGACGTGGCATCTATACGTGCCAGCGCTTCAAGCAATGGCGGCAGGTTCTTCAGCAGCAAGTCACGGCCGTTAAAGGTGGGGATGACCACTGACACTGAAAACTTCATGCTCTTCCTTTCAAAGCGCCGTACAAAGTCTCATAGGCGTCTATCATTCGGGACAGGGTGAATTCAGCCGCAACCGACGCGCAGTTATCAAGCCGACTTGTGATGGGGTGAATCTGGTCGCGGAGCATACGGACAACCGCCTCAACGAAAGCCGGTGCATCGTCGACGAGCACGCCGGCTGCATCACACGTTACAATTTCAGGATATCCACCCGCCCGATACCCGACAAATGGGGTCCCAACCGCCAGCCCCTCAATAACAGTGAGTCCGAAACCTTCATTCCGGAAAGCACTGACATTCAGGTCGAGGCCGGCCAGGGCATCTTTCATCTGCTCACGCGGAATACGACCAAAAAAAACAACAGCTTCTGCTACACCCAGGCGCTCAGCCAGCTCCACTAGTGCCGGTTTTCTCGAATCGTCTTCGCCGATCAGAATCAGGGCCAGCTGAGGGAAAATCTTCCGGAGGGCGGGAAGCATACCAATCAGTTCATCCTGGCCCTTGTAAAAGGCTCCTACCACCCCCAACAAAGGTCGACAAAAGCCAATCAGTGAATGACGGCCCCAGAAATTCCGGTCTGGGTCGGAAAACATGTGCAAGTCGATGCCGTTGACGATGACTCCGAGTCGCGGCCCGATGGCGGGTAGTTTCGCACGGATTCCACTGGCAATGTATGCAGACACGGTGATAATTTGATCCGCCAGCCCATAGACAAATAAATTCGGTTTACCGGGGAGACAGTGCTGCGTAAGCAATAATGGAATCCGCCGTGGTTTGGCCAGCAATGCGCCCAAAAGCAGGTCGTGGTCGCGGTGACAGTGAATAATGTCAAACCGCTCTTTCACTGCCCGGATTGCTGCAGCGAAAGGGGCGATAACAGCCGAAAATCCTGTACGGTCGACCGGTAACACGTGATAGCCACTGTGCTCAAAGCGTTGCTGCACTAATCCGTTGCGTCGGGCAACAACGGAAATAGAGTTTCCGCGCCGTTCTAATTCCAAGGCCATGGCCAGCATCTGTTCTTCAGCCCCGCCCCATCCGCGACTGGTATTAACAAAGGCTATTTTCATGAAGTGGCAGAACCCAGCAAAGAGCGGTAGAAATTAAGGTACGTTTGTCCCATGACTTTTATGGTGTAGCGCTTTTCTACCAGTGCATAGCCCGATCGCCCCATATTGAAGCGACGCTCGTTGTCAATTAGCAGCGCTCCGGTAGCTGTCGCAAAATCTGCCGTACCGCCATCGATTATGACACCGACATCTTCTCCATTAAAAATATCAACAAAACCGCCTTCGTTAAAAGCAACTACCGGCGTTCCTGCCGCCAGACTTTCAAGGTGAACAATACCGAAACCTTCATTACGGTGCGTCGTTACAGAGAGGTCAAGATCATAAAAGATATTCTGAATCTGTTCTCGCGGCACGAGGCCGGTGAAAACAATATTTTTTTCAACCCCGAGCTCTCTGGCCCGTGCTTCGAGCGGCTCCACCAGATCCCGTGCCTTATTGTTTCCGATGAAGACCAGATGTATTTCCGGGAATTCCTGTTTTAATTGCGGCAGCATTTCGATCATCTCAATCTGATTCTTCCAGAATTCTCCGACCATACCGATAATCGGAAAGGAAAAATTCCTCAGGTAGCGACGGGGCCGGTCGGCTGTAAACTTTGATGAGTCAGGAGGCGGTGGCAAAGTAATGCCATAATAGAGAATAGTAGTCCGGGACGCCATGGCAGGGCTTCTGCGCAAAAGTTTTGTTTGTACGTGTTCTGAGATGCAGACAACAGCATCAACAGCATTCAAAAAAAGCTGATAGTGGTCTGTCGGCAAATGGTAGCTCATCATTAGACGGCCGGGTGAGCCAAAAGGAAATGCGCAGCGATAGGACACTACGGCCAGGGCAAGGTCATGCTCCCGGTTGATGGAGACAATGTCGAATCGTTCCCGTCGCAACATGGCAACCAGGCTAAAGAATACCGCAGCGCTGTTCCAGCCATACGTGTAGGGCGTCAAGTGAACGGGAAAGCCAAGCTCAGCAAATCTGGTTTCGTTGACCGTATCTTGCCGCACCAGAAAGTGGACCTCGACACCGTTGTTGCGTAATTCGATTGCCAGGTCTTTGAGGTGTTCCTGGCCACCGCTCCATCCTTTGCCGTTATTTATGAGAAGAACCTTCAATTGTGCTTACCCGATTTATAGTCATTCTGCTTATTAACTCGAATAATATCGATGCTATCAATTTCTTTTATAACCATCTCCACAGAAATCGCTTCAAGGCATTCCGGTCTTCCTCTTGGTGACGGCTCGCATTCGCTGAAGAATATCTGCTTGCAGGGACTGCACGGGAATTGCTGAGAGACCACCCGGCATTTTTCTCCCCATGGGCCGAATTTAAGCGGCGATTGCGGACCGAACAGCGCTATCAGTGGCACTCGCAATGATGCGGCGAGATGCATGATGCCACTGTCATTGCATACCAGCAGTTGACAGCGGGAAAGGAGCGCCATGGATTGCCGTAGAGAGGTGCAACCCACTGCCTCCAGCGCCTGATGCTTCATAGCAGAGCGAATGGTCGGCAACGCTTCCAGGTCTTTCGGGCCGCCAAAAAAGAGGATCCGAGCGCCATACAACTCTTGAATTTTCCCGGCCAATTCAATGAAGTTGTCGAGATGCCAGGCCCGGGGCGGATTTGCGGCAAACGGGTGAATACCGATTACCAGTTCGCCCGGTGCGACCCCCGCTTCTTCAAAAAAACGGTCGGCGAACTGGCGCTCCTCGCTGGAAAGCCACGCTTCCAGATAATCGTCTATCACCAGAATGCCGTCGGCCCGAAGTACATCGAGGAAATTTTGTACCTCATGCTGGTCGTGGCGGTACGGCACCGTTTTGGTCAACAGAAAACTGCGCCCTTCAGTGGCAAAGCCGATGCGTTGCCGGGCACCGGAAAGGAAGCCCATGAGCGCACTGCCAAAGGAGCGTTTCAGAACATACACGGTGTCGAACCGCTTGCTACGCAGTGCCCTGATAAAGCTCAGTTTGTCACCAAAAGTACGGTGCGTCCCCTGGCTGTCGGCATGAATGGTTACCGGATCCCAGGAGATAAATTCATCCACGTACGGAATGCCGCTGACAACTTCAGAGGAACCGGGTGCGACCACCCAGGCGATATAAGCGTCAGGTTCAGCCCGCCGCAGATTGCGCAGAAAGGGGATCGTGAGGATGGTGTCACCGATGAAGCGGTAGCGCAAAACCAGAATTCGTTTACGTTCTTTTTCGTGGACCATTCAGGAAACCCGCTCCGCCTGGTCGATCAGCATGACAGGTATGCCGTCACGTACCGGAAAGGAGAGGGCGCAGTGGCGGCAGAGCAGGGCAGAACGATCCGTACCCGGTTCAAGCTCTCCGGTGCAGGATGGGCAGGCAAGTAAGGCAAGCAGTTCTTCTGAGATCATTGGATTAACCTTTAACTCCATTTTTCAAACACCCCTAAAGGGGAACAAAATGCCATAAAAGCCGATTTTATGGAAGTAAATTGCACAGCAAAACCAGCAACTCCGCCGACCTTTCGACCTCAATCTCCAGCCTGGCTACGTAGGTTACTGCGGCAATGTCGGGCGCCAGTCTCTTCAGTTTGACCCCATCCTTCTCGGTTGTGATCGCATATTCAGCGCCGCTGCCCTGCATTGCGGCTCTGATGTTTTCAAGACGGATATGGTCGTAGTCAACATGGTCCGGAAAGGGGAGGACCTGTACGATAGTAAGTCCCCTTTCACGTAAGCCGGAAAAAAAGAACTCCGGGTGCGCTATGCCGGCAAAGGCCAGAAATCTGTGACCTTGCAGAGCAGACAGCGAAACCGGCTCTCCGCCCCGCAGGGGAAGGACGTCAACCAGGCGATGTGAAGCCGCATAGGTTGGTTTGCCGGGGAGATTGGCGGTGATAGTTGTGCCTTCAGGAGAGCGCGTCATGATGATCAGGTCGGCGCGACGTGTCGCGGTGGCCGGCTCCCTCAACAATCCGGCCGGGAGAGTCCAACCGTTACCAAGCGGCCTGGCACAGTCCTGCAGCAGGATATTGAGGTCCCGCCAGAGGCGCAGGTGCTGAAAGCCGTCATCCAGCAGAAAAATGTCCGGTGAAAGCTGCTGCATTGCCAGTTGGCCGGCGGCATAGCGATCCGTGCCGATCACGACCATCAGCCCCGCTACTGTTGATGCCAGCAGATACGGTTCGTCGCCACATTCACCAGGACCGAGCATGACAGTGACACCATCGCTGACGACGATGCTCTGTCCTTCCAGGGAGCCGCCATACCCGCGTGAAAGTACGACTACCCGGTAACCCTGCGCAATCAGCAGGCGGGCAATAAAAGCCGTAATCGGGGTTTTGCCGGTGCCGCCGACGGTAATATTACCGATCGAGACGACCGGTCGTGGCAGGCGGTGGGTTTTTAGTATGCCACGTCGGTACAGGCCGACGCGCAGGTACTGAATACACGAATACATCTGAGCAAACGGGGCGAGCAGAAGAATTGCCAACTGATCCGAAGTTGTTGAGCGATTGCCGTTGGCCAGTTCGCGCCAGTATGTGAGAAAAGGAGCGTTCATAACAACCGTGCAATTTCCTGCATATGATGTTTTGTTGCTCCGCCATTGTCGCGCATCATCTTCAAGCCGTTCTGTCCCAGAACCTGCCGCAGGGTTTCATTCGTAACGACGGTGCGCACTGTTTCAGCCAGCTTATCCGGAGTTTCAAGCTGAATTCCGGCGCCGTACTGGAGAACCAGGTGCGCAATTTCTCTGAAGTTATTCATATACGGGCCAAAGATACTTGGAATGCCGAGTGAGGCCGGCTCTAAAAGGTTATGCCCGCCGGTCGGTTTCAGACTCCCGCCAACAAAGGCGAGGTCAGACAGGGCATACAGCCCCATCATTTCTCCGATTGAGTCAACCAGCAGCACCTCTCCCGCTTGGAACAGAGTCTCATTTGGCGGCGTCAGGGATGTGCGCCGCCGGTATCGCAGGCTCATGCTTTCGAGCAGCAGGGCAACCTCAGTGGAGCGTTCGGGATGACGCGGGACGAGTAGAAGAAAGAGGGTTTCGCATGTTGTCAATAGTTCCCGATATGCGGCGAGAATCATCTCCTCTTCTCCGGGATGGGTGCTGGCGGCAACCATTACCGTCAGGGTTGCCGGTATGGCGTAATGTCCTCGAAGCTGTGATTTCTCTTCGTCAAGTATCTGATGGTAGGGGATGTCGTACTTGAGATTACCGGTTACCACCGTCCGCTCCGACGCCGCGCCGATGGCAACAATACGTTCCCGGTCCGCTTCTGTCTGCATGCAGAGAGAGGAAAACTGCTGCAGTGAGTGGCGGAAGAACCAGTCAAACTTCAGGTAACGACCGAAGGAGCGGTCGGATATCCGTCCGTTGGCCAACATGACCGGGATGCCCCGTTTCGTTGCTTCGTTGGTGAAATTTGGCCATATCTCGGTTTCCATGATGATGATCAGCGCCGGCTTGATTTTTCTGAGCGCAGAATGGACTGCGGGAAGAAAATCAAACGGGAAGTAGATGCAGAGGTCTTTTTCCGGGAATGTGGTACTGATCGCCCGTCCGGTCTCAGTCGTATTGGACATAAGTATGGCGTGATCCGGATATTTTGTTTGGAGAGCTTTGAGCAGCGGACGGGCGGCTATGGATTCTCCTACCGATACTGCGTGCAGCCAGATTACCGGCTTTCTTCGGATAACGGTCAAATCTGTCTCAGAAATGAGACCGAATCGTTCCCGAAAAGCGGGGGGCCTGCCACGACTGACGGAGCGGTAGAGATGGTAAAAGATGACCGGTACCAGCAGGAAGAGGGAGAGTATGTTGTAGGCGAGATAAAACATTATATGGTGTCCTGAAAGGGTTTTTAACACAAAGACGAACAAATTCTTTAACGCAAAGACCCTAGGTCGCAACGACGCAATGGAAAACCAGAATCAAAAACAGAATCATTTTATGGCTGGCACATGCCTGTTCTGCCATTCCTTGCGCCCTTGCACCTTCGCGCCCTTGCGTTGCAGCTTTTGATTTTTGTTCTCTCTCGTGAAAATCTAAACTGTCGGCTCACCCGCCCGCTTCCAGCGGCGGTGCAC
Organism: Desulfuromonadales bacterium; assembly: GCA_013349405.1. Classification (GTDB taxonomy): domain Bacteria; phylum Desulfobacterota; class Desulfuromonadia; order Geobacterales; family Pseudopelobacteraceae; genus JACRCG01. The sequence continues at coordinate 34,203 of DUZS01000019.1, forward strand.
CCAGTACCAGTCAGCAGGATGGGCACAGACGAACGTTTCAAGATACTGTGATAATGTTTGTACGTCCTGTGCGATACCGGTTTCGGTGCGATCACCGCACGGAATGAACTCGGGAAGGAATCTCACTGCGTGCCGTTCCTCTTCTCTGTATCCGAAAAAGGGGACAACTGGGACCCCGGTTTTATGCGCAATAACGACAGGCGCCTTCAGTGCCCATGCCTTTCTGCCGAGAAAGTCAATCAGGACTCCGTTCTGCTCGCCAGCGGCCTGATCGGTAAGCATAACGATGACGCCATTATTTTTAATAACGCCGAGCATCGCCTTTAATGCGGATTTTGTGTAAATTACCTTGTTGCCGTAACCCATGCGCATTTTTTCAATAATTGTGTTCAGGTACGGGTTGTTCTGTTTGCGAGCGATTGCCCAGATGTTCTCATCCAGATGTTTTTTTGCGGAGAGAGAAAGTTGTTCCCAGTTGCCGCAATGGCCGCCGACGCAGAGTACGCCGATGTTTTTTTCTTTTGCACGCAGATAGTTCTCAAGGCCATGTACCGTCATTGTGTCAAACAATTCGGCGTCTTTGCCATGATACAGTCGGCACACCTCTACTATGGAAGTCCCCAGGTTGATGAATGTTGCCAAAGCGATTTCTTCGGCAGTGTCAAAAGCGCCGGTCCAGGCAGGATGGCGCTCCATGAAGGGGAGGGCCTGGCGGATGTTGTCAATGGCAATTTCACGTCGCCTGACCAGCAGACGATACATTGATTTTCCGATAAGACGGCCGACTGTGCGGGAAAAGCGCCGGGGGATGGCCGCCATTACCCTGGTAAAGAGATAAAACGATGCTGCTTGAATGGCCCAGATGATTTTTGTCATGGCTCGCCGGTAGATGCGTCACTAATGCTGTCACCGAACTGCAGCGTACAGAGTCGGCTGTAGAGTCCGCTGTTTTCCAGAAGCTCTTTATGTGAGCCGCTCTCGACGATCCGGCCATTCTCGAGGACAAGTATTTTGTCCGCATGCAGAATAGTTGAAAGCCGGTGGGCGATAACAAAGGTGGTCCGGTTGGTCATCAGGTTGTCAAGCGCTTTCTGCACCATCTGCTCGCTTTCCGTGTCAAGGGCGCTGGTCGCTTCATCCAGAATAAGAATCGGCGCATTCTTTATCAGGGCGCGGGCAATGCAGAGCCGCTGTCGCTGACCACCGGACAGTCGTGTGCCGCGGTCCCCGATGGTGGTGGCGTAGCCGTCAGGCATCTCCATGATGAAGTCATGAGCAAACGCTGATCTTGCAGCATTCTCAACCTCACCGTCGGTGGCCGTAAAATTCCCATAGCGGATGTTATTGGCAATCGTGTCGTTAAAGAGCATGGTTTCCTGATCAACAAGCGCCACCTGGCGGATGAGATCTTTCATGCCGATGGCACGGATATCGACACCGTCAAACAAAATGGCTCCGGCAGAGACATCATAAAAGCGGGGTATCAGTGAGACCAATGTTGATTTACCGCCGCCTGACGGGCCGACCAGGGCGATGATTTCACCATGCCTGGCTGTCAGGTTAATGTGATTAATCACCATCTCTCCGTCATAGGCAAAGGAGACATCCCTGAATTCAACATCTCCAGCCACGCGACCGATTGAAACGACATGCTCTGCGTCACAGATTTCCGGTGTCTCATCAATAACTTCAAACACCCGCACAGCCGCTCCAATGGAGGCCTGAATGATATTATACGAATTATTGAGGCTTTTAATCGGCTTGTAGACCAACACCATGGCGGTTAAAAACGAGAAAAATTCAGCGGAGGTGAGTTTTCCATTCATGACCATACTGCCGCCGACCCAGATGACTCCGGCAATGCCGAGCGAAGTAATCATTTCGATGACCGGTGTGGAGAGACTGCCATACTTGATTGCTTTTTGGATGAAGATATAATAGTCGCTTGTTGCGGCATGAAAACGTCTGGTCATCCACTCCCCAAGCCCGAAGGCTTTGACCACTTTGATGCCGGAAAACGTTTCCTGCAGGAGAGAGGCGACATCACCGATCATTTCCTGGCTTTTGCCGGACAGTCGTTTGATGCGCTTGCCGATCTTCTGCGCCGAAAAAACGGTGAGCGGGATAACTATAAAGGTAATCAGAGCCAGTTGCCAGCTGCGGTAAAAAATAACAACAAGGAGGGAAATGGCAGAGAACCCGTCGCGGCAAATGCTGGTGACCACATTGGCAACCCCGTTCTGCATGACCCCGACATCGGACATAACCCGCGACATGAGTGCGCCGGTGGAATTTTTTTGAAAGAAGCGGAGGCCAAGCGTCATGCTGCTCCGATAGATATCGTTGCGGATATCCTGAATGGCGAGCTCTCCTGCGGTTCTGATGAAATAATCATTCAGGAAGCGGCATCCTGCTCTGATGGCAAACAGAATTAACACACCAAAAGGGAGGAGGGTGAATATCGTTTTGTCATTGGTGGCAAACGTCTTTTTCAGCAGCGGTTCCACCAGATAGGCAAACGCTCCGTCCATGCTGCCGACCATAATGGAAGCGGCTGTCGAAACGACAATTCTACCCCAGTACGGTTTGCAATAATGAAGAATGCGGCCAAAGGTACTCATACGCGGTCCTGCTTTCTATTGATAAGATCGAGTGCCAGTGACGCCGTGCGCAGAGCTGCACCGCCGCCGCCAAGCTGTTCGCGGATGGAGGCCAGTTTGGCAGTCATTATTGCCCGATAGGCTTCGTTCGCAAGAATCGTCGTTATTTCGTCAGCAATCGCTTCCGGGTTGGCCTGGTCCTGAATCAGCTCTTTGACCAGACTCTGTCCGGCAACGATGTTGCACAGTCCGATATGCGCGATCTTTACCACTCTCCTGGCGACCTGATAGGTGAGCGGGGCGAGTTTGTAGATTATGACCATCGGCGTGCCGACCAGCGCTATTTCGAGTGTGACCGTGCCGGATACCGAAATGATGGCATCACATCCCCTGATCAGGTCATGAATCCTCTCGGTGGTAATGACCGGAGTGATGCCGACGCCGTTCAGGTGGGGGCTAATGTCCTCCCGGGTGAGCGTCGATGCCAGCGGCAGAACGAACTGCACAGCGGGAAAGCGCGTCTGAAGCAGTTCTGCGGCAGCAAGGATTGCCGGCAGAATCCGTTCTATCTCGCTTCTGCGACTGCCGGGGAAAAGGCCGACCGTTTTTCTGGACGGGTCAAGGCCAAAGCTTGCCGCTGCTTCTGCCCGGCTCATCGCCACATTTACAAGGTCAAGCATGGGGTGGCCGACAAAGCTGACCGGTACCCCCGCTTTTTCGTATAAAGGCACTTCAAAAGGGAAAATGACCGCCATGTGGGTGACGGTGGCGGCAATTGTCCTGATGCGTCCCGCTTTCCAGGCCCAGACCTTGGGGCTTATATAGTACAAAACTTTCACGGCGGCCTTTTTTGCCGCTTTTGCCAGACGGATGTTGAAGCCGGGATAGTCAATCAGGATGAGCAGCTCAGGCGGATGTTCCTGCAGAATTTTTTTGAGCGTGAGAAAGGCGGCGGATATAACGCCGAAATGCTTGAATACTTCAACCAAACCCATTACGGCCATCTCTGCCGAATCAACCAGCGTTGTCACGCCCGACTCACGCATCCGGGAACCACCAATGCCGAAAAAATGCACTCCGGCATCGAGTGCAAGCGCTTTCTGAACCAGATCGGCCCCATAGATGTCACCGGATGCTTCTCCGGCAACGATCATTATGCGCCGACTCCGGTTAATGTCAGGCGGATCAGAATCAACCCCGCCATGCCCGGGCATCATCCGCGACAAATTCCTCGTTCTGACCGCTTTATGAAGGCCAGCAGGTAATCGACTTCGGGGCAGTCGGTTATTTCAGCAGTAATGCGTTCAAGCGCGTCGGCCAGTTTCAGATTTGCCATGAAAAGGGCTTTGTACGCCTTCTTCAATTTGGCAATAGTCTCTTCAGAAAAGCCGCGCCGTTTAAGCCCGACAAGATTGAGTCCGCGCAGTTTGGCATCACCTGCCCCCGGTGTCGCAATCAGGTAGGGGGGGAGGTCGAGGCTGACCAGGGTGCCGCCCCCTGCCATGGCGTGAATGCCGATGGTGACAAACTGATGAACCGCCACCAGACCGCCAAGAATAACATGATCTTCCACGGTGACATGCCCGGCCAGAGTCGCTGCATTCGCCATGACTACGTTATTGCCGATCCGGCAGTCATGGGCCACGTGCGAATACGCCATGAACAGATTGTTATTCCCTACGACCGTCTCACTGAGACCGGTAACCGTGCCGCGATGAATGGTCGCAAATTCACGGATGATATTGCTGTTGCCGATGCGCGTCCAACACTCTTCACCACGATATTTCAGATCCTGAGGGGCAGGGCCTACCGATGCGAGATGGTAAATCTGGTTGTTTTCGCCAATTTCGGTCCAGTCTCCAATGACGGAGTGAGCACCGATAGAGGTGCCCCTGCCGATGGTGACATGTTTGCCGATGATGGCATATGGGGCAATTTCGGCGTCTGGAGCAACTATGGCTGTTGGATCAATTACCGCAGTCGGGTGGATCATGTGATGTGTCTCCTGTAGATCACCCTCCAACAAGGAGAGTTGAAAAATTATTTCGGTGAATCCGCAAATGTCGCCTTAAGATCGGCTTCAGTTACCAGAGTCGAGCCGACAAACACTTTTCCGGCTACTCCCCAGATTCCTCTCTTATTCATAGTTGTTGTGACCTCAATGCGCAGTTGATCGCCGGGTGACACCGGTTTGCGGAAACGGGCGTTGTCGATGGCCAGAAAGTAGGTTACCTTGGCACGGGCAGCTTCATCGGAAGCGAGGTATGCCATGATACCGGCGACCTGAGCCATGGCTTCAATGATCAGTACTCCGGGCATAACCGGATGCCCGGGAAAATGTCCCGGGAAAAAAGGCTCGTTGATAGTAACATTTTTTATCCCGACGCAGCGTTGCCCCTGTTCGACTTCAATAATCCGGTCAACCATCAGGAACGGATAGCGGTGCGGGAGTATTTTCATGATATCATTAATGTCCAGCTGCATGTCAGTTCTCCTTGGCGGTCAGTTTCAGTGTGGCTTCAAGCCCGGCAATACGTTTTTCCAGAGATGAAACGGTTTTACGCATTTCCGGCAATCGGGGCATAATCATGGAAGATCTCAACCATTCCTTATGCGGCATGGTAGGTGTACCACTGTAGGCGGCATTGGCCGGCAGCGAACCAGGCACACCGGACTGAGCTCCAACCAGTACATTGTCACCGATCGTCAGGTGACCGGCGACGCCGACCTGGCCGGCCAGGGTGACATGATTGCCGATTTTTGCACTGCCCGAAATGCCGACTTGAGAGACGATCATGCAATCTTCACCGATCTCGCAGTTGTGAGCAATCTGCACCAGGTTATCCAGCTTGGTGCCTCTCCTGATCCGGGTCACTTCAACCGCGGCCCGATCAATACAACTGTTTGCGCCGATTTCGACGTCATCATCGAGCACGACAATGCCGATTTGCGGGATACGGAAGTAGCCTGTGCCGTCCGGTGCGTAGCCGAAGCCGTCTGAACCGATGACGGCACCCGGCTGGATAATGCAGCGATTACCGAGTCGGCAGCGTTCCCGAATAACAGCGTTGGCATGAATGATACAATCATCACCAATAGTGACGTTGTCATAGAGCACCGCTCCCGGATAGATCACCGTACGCTCCCCGACGACGACATTTTTGCCGATGCAGGCGCCCGGATAGACGGTGACATCGGTGCCAAGGGCCGCCGTGCTGTCAACAATTGCTGCCGGGAGAACGCCAAGCGGTTCGTGAGGCGCTGTATAGAAGAGTGCCAGCAGTTTGGCAAAACCGAGATACGGGTTGGCAACTTCAATGACGGTACGCCCGTAGCCTTCACCACCCGGCGCCATAAGCACCGCACCGGCGGAAGTTTCGGCAACTTTTGACGCATACTTCGGGTTGGCAAGAAACGTCAGCGTGTCCGGTCCGGCGGTTTCAAGCGTTCCCAGCCCGGAAATCCGGATCTCGCCATCTCCCCGCACAGTGCCGCCAAGATAGTCGGCTATTTCTGTAACTGTCCGTGACTGTGTCATAGTGGTTACTTCTTTCTGCTGGAGTTGAACAGCTTCAGCACCTCTTCGGTAAGATCACTTTTTTCATCGGCAAACAGGAGTAAATTGTCATTTTTTACAAAGATGAATGTGTAGCCGTGCTGCCGCCCGAAGGCCTGGATGGTTTTTTCCATGCCTTCAAGAATTTTGCGGGTGAATTCTTCATCCTTACCCTGCAGTTCATCCTGAGCATCCTTCGTGAATCGCTGAAAGTCCTTCAATTTGTTTTGATAATCTTTCTCTTTGGCAGCACGGGCGGAATCGGAAAGCAACATCCCCTGCTTTTCCAGTTCATCTTTCAGCTTCTTGAGATCCTCCTGCTTGACATTGATTTCGTCCTGATACTTTTTCACTTTGGCGGCCAGTTGCTCCTTGGCCTCTTTACCTGCTTCGGAACCGTTCAATGCCCGTTGCATATCGACAAACCCGAGCTTGAGATCAGCTGCAAAAACAGATGTTGATACAATGCACGCTGCTACAATACCTGCCAGAATAATGCGTTTCATGAATCCTTCTCCTTTAAAGGTGGTGGGCAAAGGCCCTTAAAATATACCCCCCCTCAATCCCCCCTTGTCGGGAGGGAAGCTTATAGGCTCTCCCCTGATAAGGGGAGCGGGGAGGGGTTGGTTAAAACATGCTGCCAATCGAAAATTCGAGTCGGCCGCCCGTACTGTCAATCCCTGTCCGGGGATTATTCGGTATGCCGTATTCAAGGCGTAACGGTCCCATGGGCGAGGCCCATCGGATACCAAAACCATAGCTCGTAAGCAGCGGATTGAAAGCCTTCGAAGTATCGGTAAAAGAATTGCCGTAATCGTAAAAAAGAACCCCTTTGAGCCCGGCTTCGGCGATCAGTGGGAATGTTAATTCGATATTGCCGAAGAACTCTTTTTCGCCGCCAAGGTATATCCGTTCGTTGGTACGGTTACCGTTAATATCTTTGGCAAACAAGATGCTTGTCGGAGACACCGTGCGGGATTGAAAACCGCGCAGGGAGCCGATACCCCCGAGATAAAATTTTTCATCGATAGGGATCGGTTGGCCGACTTCCGCTACGTATCCCAACGTTATTTTGGTCGAAGCGATCAGTTTCTTGTAGACCGGGTGAAAGTAGGTGTGGTCGGTTATAAACCGGGCGAATTTATTGGTGCCGCCCAGGCCGGCGTACTCTGCAGAAATCGAGTTGATAAAGCCGATTGACGGGTCCATCCGGTAGTCGGTGCTGTTATGGGTGATGCTGCTGTATACGGCACTGGTAGTTGTTTCGCCGAGCGGGTATGTGCCGTTGATGTCGGCATCACTGAGAAGCTGATATGTGGCGCTCGGTTTTAAAATATCCTTTAATTCATACTTGTACATCATAAAGGTACCGACAGAATCACTGATCGGGTAGCCGCCTTTGATGTCTGCACCGGTAAGCTTCCGTGAATAATCGGTATATTCTCGTTCTGATCGGTAGATATCACCACCGAGCGTCCATTTGGTATCCATGAAATGAGGATCAGTCAATCCAAGTGCATACGTCTGCGATTTTCCTCCGAGCGAAGCGGAAAGATTAGCCTTCAGCCCCAGGCCGAGGAAGTTCGCCTGCTGAACGGAGCCCTGGGCGATAAAGCCATCCAGAGAGCTGTAGCCGCCGCCGATACTGAAGGTCCCGGTCGGTTTCTCCTTGACATCCACATTGACATTAAGTTTATTACTTGTACTTCCTTTGGCGGTAGCTACGTTCGCCTCCTCGAAGAAGCCAAGATTCATGAGGTTCTGCTTGCTCCGCTTCAGGCCGGAGGAGTTGTACAAGCCCCCTTCGGTAACACGGACCTCCCGGCGGATAACCTTGTCACGGGTTTTGGGGTTGCCGGCAATAGTGATGCGTTCAATCGTTACCAACTCGCCCTTGTCAACGTCAAATGTCATGTCCACCGTCTTCTTCTCGTTGTCCAGTTTGGTCAGGGGATTAATCGTGGCAAAGGCATAGCCCTTGTCCCCGTACACGTCAGTGAGTACACCGATATCAGTGCGCAGGATTGAGCGGTTGAAAACACTCCCCGGCTCGCTTTTCAGCTTCGCTCGCAGAGACGCTTCCGGATCAAGCAGTTCTCCTTTGAAAGCGATGGCGCCGATCTTGAACTGTTCTCCCTCGGTAATTCCGATAGAAACATCCAGTGCAGTTTTTGCTTCATTCAATTTCACGACCGGTTCTCCGACCTTGATATTGATATAGCCGTTGTTGAGATAATGGTCGGTAATCAGGAGGGCATCATTTTTCAGCACCTCTTCCTTGTAGGTGCCGGCACCGGTCAACCAGGACAGGAACCATTTTTCTTTCGTTTCCATGAGTCCCTTGATTTTACTGTTGCTGAATGCCTTGTTACCGTCGAGTCGGATCTCGGTAATGAGAATCTTTTCGCCCTCAGTAATTTTGAAAAGAACCTTCATATCGTTTGTGGCAGTTTTCTTCGCTTCAGTCTGAACGTCTGCCAGATAATAACCGTCATCGCCATATAATTTTTTAATTTTTCCGACGCTCTTGGCCAGATCTTTTGTCGAAAAGACCGAATTCAAACGAAACTCAAGCGCTTCCTTCAGCTTGTCAGTGGAGATCTCCTTATTCCCTTCAAAGGTAATCTCACGAACGATGGCTTTTTCCTGGACCAGATAGACAAGTACCACACCCTTATCCGATTCCTCTTTCACTGCCTGAACATCCTGAAAATGCCCCAACTTGTAAATCGCCCGAATATCTGCGTCACTCTTTTCTCCTGTGAGAGTGTCACCGGCGCGCATCTTGATCGCATTGAGTATTGCCGCTGATTCTATGCGGCGATTCCCCTGAATCCTTATTTCCACCAGTTTTTCATCTTCTGCATGGGCGGGTGCCCACCAGCCGATGCATGCAATCAGTGCAGCAGGTACGATGCTATTAATACGGGACATTTGTGCCTCGGGTATCAGGTTGTTTTTTCTATTTTGCCATCGAGCAGGTGAATGGTGGTTCCCATGGCTGCTGCCAGTCGCTCATTATGAGTTACGACCACCAGCGTCAATTTCTTCTTGAACTGCAGTTCCGCCAGCATGGCATGGATGCTGTCACTCGTTTTCATATCAAGATTACCGGTCGGTTCATCAGCGAGCAGCAGCTCCGGTTCAAGCGCCAGCGCCCGGGCAATGGCAACCCGTTGCTGTTCGCCTCCGGACAGCTCACCGGGGCGGTGTGTCATGCGCTGGCCAAGCCCAACATCCATTAGCAGCGATTGTGCCATAGCCACGGCGTCGGCGCGCGGCACCCGGGCGATCAACGCCGGCATCATGACATTTTCCAGTGCGGTGAATTCGGGCAGCAGATGGTGAAACTGAAATACGAAGCCGATACTCCGATTCCTGAATGCCGCCAGCTGTCGCTCATTTTTTTTAAAAATGTTCTCGCCACGAAAACTGACCGAACCAGCAGTCGGCCGGTCGAGAGCCCCCAAAAGATGCATCAGCGTGCTCTTTCCGGCACCGGACGCCCCAACGAGGGCTGTTGTCGTTCCGGTCTGCAAATCCAGGTCAATGCCGCTCAGCACTTCAAGACTGTTTGCCCCGCTGCCGTAGGTCTTGCTGAGGCCGCGTATCTCAAGGAGGTTACTCATAGCGCAGCGCCTCGGCCGGCAGCATTCTCGATGCCTGCCAGGCGGGATAGAGCGTTGCGAGAAACGAGATCAGTATCGCCGTTACCGAGATCAGTAAAACATCGGAAGGTACTACCAGTGACGGGAAGTGGTCGAGGTAATAGATATCCTTGTTGAAAAAATTCTGCCCGGTGACGTTCTGGATCAGAGTGATGATCGGCTCAAGGTTGAGGGCAATAAGCAGACCGGATACAACGCCGACTGCTGTGCCGATAATACCGATGATCAGCCCCTCAAGAACAAAAATTTTCATGATGCTGGCGGCGGAGGCCCCCATTGATTTGAGGATGGCGATATCTCTGGTCTTTTCCATGACCACCATAAAAAGTGTTGAAGCGATCCCGAATGCGGCGACCAGCACTATCAGCGTCAAAATGATGAACATGACGATTTTTTCCGTTTTCAGCGCAAACAGAATGTTCTTGTTCATCTGCATCCAGTCACGCGCGTAGAAGTTAATCCCCATTTCCCGATTGATACTGCGGGCCAGCTCATCGGTGTGATACACATCCGCAACTTTCAGCTGAATACCGGTGACAGTGTCACCGAGATCGAAAAAACGCTGCGCCTGAGCAAGGCTGACATAGGCCAGGGTCGAATCATATTCGAACATGCCGGTATTGAAAATCCCGGTCACCCTGAACGGTTTCATGCGTGGCATCATGCCGAGCGGCGTAATACTGCCCATCGGTGAAATTACGTTTACCTTGTCGCCCAGAAACAGGTTGAGATGTTTGGCCAGCTCTTTTCCCACCATCAAGCCGGGGGGCGCGTCTGCTCCCTGCCCCATATGGGGGTCGAGGCCATCCATACTTCCTTCAACGATCGATTTGCTGAGGCGGGTAACCTGGCGGTCGGTGGCGACATCAATGCCACGGAGAACGACACCGGAGACGTTTTTGCCGGACGAGAGCATGACCTGGTTGTAGATAAACGGAGTTGCCGCCAGAACGCCGGGAAACCCCTTCAGCTTTTCAATTACGGCACGATATTCCTCCATCGGTGCACCGCTCCTGATGACGACTATATGGGCGTTCGTACCGAGGATTTTTTCTTTCAGGTCATTTTCAAAACCGGTCATAACCGCCAGCACCACAATCAGCGCCATAACGCCGAGGGCAACACCGGCGGTGGAAATGAACGTGATAATGGAAATGAAGGTGGATTTGCGTTTTGCTTTCAGATAGCGCAAGCCGATGAAAAGTTCAAAGGGCATCGGTTATTTGACTTCCTTGCGCAGCTGCGGAAACAGAATGACGTCCCGGATCGATGGAGAGTCCGTCAGCAGCATGACGAGGCGGTCGATGCCGATTCCTTCACCTGCAGTCGGCGGCAGCCCATACTCCAGAGCCCTGACATAATCTTCATCCATATAATGTGCCTCTTCGTCACCCTTGTCTTTTTCGGCCACCTGAGCCAGGAAACGCTCTTTCTGGTCGACCGGGTCATTCAATTCCGAAAAGGCATTGGCGATTTCGCGCCCGCCGATGATCAGCTCAAAACGATCAACGATTTCCGGGTTATGGTCATTTTTACGTGACAACGGCGATACCTCGGTCGGGTAGGCGGTGATAAAGGTCGGCTGGATCAGTTTATGTTCAGCAACCTCCTCAAAAATTTCCATTAACAGCTTGCCGTACGTTATGCCGTCCGGCAGTGCCAGGCCGATGCTGCGTGCATACGACAGGGCAAGGTCACGATCATCGAGCTGCTTCGCTTCTATATCGCCATACTCCAGAACCGCGTCACGTACCGTCAGCCGCTTCCAGGGACGCTGAAAGCTGATGTCAAGTCCCTGGTTGGTAAAATCAAGCGTGCCGAGAATATCCTGCGCAACGTGGCAGAAAAGCTCTTCGGTAAAGTCCATCAGATCTTCATACGTTGCATACGCCTGGTAGAATTCCATCATGGTGAATTCCGGATTGTGACGGACGGAAATGCCTTCATTGCGGAAATTGCGATTTATTTCAAATACGCGCTCCAGGCCGCCGACAACGAGACGCTTCAGATACAGCTCCGGAGCAACGCGGAGGTACAGCTCCATATCGAGAGTGTTGTGGTGGGTAATAAACGGCCGGGCCGTTGCGCCGCCCGGAATCTGGTGCATCATCGGCGTTTCGACTTCAAGAAAATCACGGCCGGTCATGAAGCTGCGGATCAGGTTGACGATGCGGGAACGCTTGATGAAGATTTCCCGCGCGTCGGGATTGACAATCAAATCAACATAGCGCTGGCGGTAGCGGGTTTCGACATCGGTCAGGCCGTGAAATTTTTCCGGCAGCGGCAGGAGCGATTTTACCAGCAGCCGTATGGTGCGGACATGAAGAGAAAGTTCGCCGGTCTTGGTGCGGAAAGGATAACCCTCAGCGCCAATGATGTCACCAATATCGAGCGATTCAAAAACAGTAAACGCCTCTTCGCCGATTTCCTCTTTTTTCACATAGAGTTGCAGGCGCCCCTTGCGATCCTGCAGCTGAATAAAGGCGGCTTTACCAAAAGATCTGCGAGCCAGAATACGACCGGCAACACGTATGCTGACTTCTGCTGCGTCAAGATTTTCAACCGAACCGTATGCCGCAACAACGTCTGCCGAAGTATGTTGAGGTCTAAAATCATTGGGGTAGGGGTTTATGCCGGCTTCCCAGAGCGCATCAACTTTGCGGCGCCTTTGAAGCAGAAGTTCACTGAGCTCTTCCATGGTGGTGATTCAACCTTTCACAACAAATATAATTCCTGAAAACAAGCCCGTAAAAATATCTGTAACATTCTGGTACGTCAAGAAAAAAGGGTATTTAGGTGCTGTTATTCTGAAGCAACCGAGAGTTCTTTTGAAGGGTTTACCCGTTCCCTACTGGATTCTACGAATAGTGCTGTTTTCACTGTCAGCGACAAAGAGGCTGGCCCCGTCGCTTGTGATGCCGATGGGGGAATAAAAGCTTGGCGTTCCGGGAGAATCAACAAACCCGCCGGCACCAAGAGTCGGATCTGAAAAAGCTTTGGCAATACCCGATATGGTTGTGACACTGTACGGGAACAATTTATCTATCCTTCGCACGGTGTTTTGGTAGGTGTCTGTGACATACAGGTAGGTGCCATCGGTAGTAATGCCATTTGGCTGATAGAAGCGTGCGACGGTGCCGATTCCATCCGCAGCGCCGTTGTTGCCGGAGCTGATTTTTTCAGAGACCCCCGGAGTGGCAGCACCGGCAATGGTGGTAACTGTGCCGGAAAGAATATCAACCATGCGGATGCTTCGGTTACCGAAGTCGGCCAGGTAGAGATTGGTGCCATCAGTGGTGATACGGCCCGGCCGGTTTAATCGTGCGACCCCCTGCCCGCCGTCAGTTGCGCCACTTGTTCGTGAGATGCCGGCGAGAGTGGTCACCGCTTTTGTGGCGATATTGATACGGCGTATGGTGTGGTTGCCGGAATCTGTGACATAGAGGTCGTTGCCATCGGTCGTGATGCCGATGGGAATGAAAAAACGGGCATCGGCAGGGTTGGTTGAATCAACCGAACCGGCCAGGCTACTCGTGCTGCCTATTGTCGTGACCGCATTTGTGGCAATCTCAATGATGCGGACTGTATTGGAACCGGAATCCACGACATAGAGATTGGTGCCATCGGTTGTGATGTCAGATGGCCGATTGAAGCCGACAGGGAGTGTGGTGACAACCCCTGCAGAGGTTATCTTGCGGATAAGGTTATTACCATAATCCGCGACAAAAATACTGATTCCGTCAGTCGCTATACCGGTAGGATGACTGAATTTTGCCGGAGGACCGTTGGTTGTACTATAGTTACTGAATCCGGCACTCCCGGCACTGCCTGCAAACGTTGCTACCGTGTTATTAAGAATAAGTGGTGTCCCTTGAATCGTCCCGCCCATATGCGTGTTTGGCGGAAGTGGGAGTGACGGCAGCGTATGGGACGGCTGGCTATATATTTGGGTTGTTGCTGTGTCTTTGCTGCTGCTGCCGCCGCACGCGGCAATACAGACAACAAAGAGAAAAACTGCTATGTATGGTACAGACTTTTGCATGTTTGATTCCCCATGGATACACTGCACGATGCGAGTGTGACTTACTGAATTTCGGCATCCTTTTTCTTGCGCCGCGCTCGTGACGCGGGTTTGACTGGTACGGTTTCCGGTTCCGGTGCCGGTGCCGGTGCCGTTACGTCCGGCGTAACGGCTTCTTTTTTAGGAGCGGCCCGTCGCGGTTTCTTTTGGAGCGGAAGAGGTTCTGAAATAACCGGCGGTGCCGCGAGCAGAGCCGGTTCAGAGGGTGCCGGAATTGCTTCGGCCGCAGCTACCGTGTTTTTCTTGCGTACTGTCCGGGGCCGTTTTGGTTTGGCCGGAGCCGGGACCTCCTCCGGTGGCGTAACAGTCGGAATTTCAGTATCCATTGTTTCGCTCTCAGGCGTTGCTTCGACTGCAGTATCCAGCGCAGAGCCATCCGGAGTTTTATGGGCTTTGCTGCGACTGCGCCGCCGTTTACGTTTTTTCGGTTTTTGAGCCGAATCTACAGGAATTTCCCCGCTGTCAGGAGATAGGTCAATTCCCGTCTCAGGATCGTCTCCGGTCGGATACGCGCTGCTCTGCTCCGGTTCGATATCAGGCTGGCTGGTATCGGTCGTCTCGAGATGGAGGTCACTGGCAGGTTTTTTCTTCTTACGCTTCCGTTTTTTCGGTTTCAGAGCCGAATCTACAGCACTCTCCTCGATGTCCGGAGAAGAGGCCATTCCCGTTTCAGGTACTTCCTCTGCCGGAGAGGCGTCGATCCGTTCCGTGTCACCATCGATCAGGTCGGAATCAGCCGTATCGAGATGCAGGTCAGCAGCAGATTTTTTCTTCTTTTTGCGGCGTTTGCGTTTTTTGCCACCCTCTGCCAGAGCGCTCGTCTCAGTCTTCTGTTCCTCCTCCTCCTCTGTAACAACGTGGAGAGCCGGAGCAGCGTGTGGAACGACGCTTTTGTGGGCTTCTTCGGCTTCAGCCTCACTCTTGAGCACATCCTCAAGATGCGGTTTCTCCCGTTTTACTATTTCAAGCTCCAGCTGATTGAGGAGAAAAGACGTTTTACCTTTGACGGTTACCTCGATCTCATAATCATTTTCAATCTGGGTCAACTCGCGTTTTTTACGATTGAGCAGGTAATATGCTACCTCCAGCGGCAGTCCCCCGCGAACTTCGCCAACAGTTCCCTTGGCAGCGGCAGCGTGGACTTTGCGCAGGAACGAGACCGCCATGGCTTCAACTGATTTGACTTTACCGCGCCCTTCACAGTGCGGGCATTCAAGATAAATGGCGTCATTCAATGTTTTTGCGATCCGCTGGCGCGACATCTCCATGATGCCGAACTGAGAAATACGCCCGACATTAACGCGCGCTTTGTCCATTTTGAGAGCGTTTTTAAGCGTTTTTTCAACGTCGCTGTTATGCTTGTTTTCTCGCATATCAATGAAGTCGATAACAATCAGTCCGCCAAGGTCACGCAGTCGCAGTTGCCGGGCCACCTCTTCGGCAGCCTCCATATTGGCCTTGAAGGCGGTATCCTCAATGCCTCTCTCTCCGCTTGATTTTCCTGAATTGACATCAATCGAGACCAGTGCTTCGGTCGGCTCAATGATCAATGAGCCGCCTGAAGGGAGTGGCACCCGCTTTTCATAGATCTGGTCGATCTGTTCCTCCAGTTGAAAACGGGAAAAAATCGGTCGTTTTTCTTTATGCAGCTTGACCCGCTTTTCTGCGACCGGCATGGTCTCCCGAAAAAACTCCTTGGCTTCGCGGTAGGCCTCCTTGCTGTCAACCAGAACCTCGTCAATGTCATCTGAAAAATAGTCCCGTATGGTGCGAATGATCAGGCCGCTGTCGCGATAAATCTCGCCAGCCCCATTGATTCCGGTCGCCTTCCCTTTGATCGATTCGTACAGTTCGGTCAGGTTGGTGAAATCCTTCTGCAGCTCTTCAGGGGTGCGTCCGACCGCCTCAGTCCGCATGATGTAGCCGGTGCCTTCCGGAATATCCATGCCGGCGACAATTTCCTTCAACTTCTTACGGGCACCTTCCTGCTCTACCTTACGGGAAATGCCGCTGGAATCACTCCCCGGCATCATCACCATATAGCGTCCAGGGAGGGAAATGTACGTTGTCAGAGCAGAGCCTTTGTTGTCCCGCTCGTCTTTTTCAACCTGCACCAGCAGTTCCTGCCCACGGTGGAGCACTTCCTGAATGCGCGGAAAACGTTTGCGCTTATCCTCCGGAATATCATCACGCCATTCAAAATAATCGGGATGCAGTTCGCCGATCTGCAGAAAACCCGGTTTTCCACGGCCGATATCGACAAACGCGGCCTGAAGCCCCGGTTCGACCCGAAGGACGACACCTTTGTAAATATTCCCTTTGATCTGTTCTTTCCCGCTTATTTCAATGTTCAGTTCCATCAGACGACCGTCGTGAACGATGGCTACACGGGTCTCCTCGGGGTGCATGACATTTATCAGCATTTTCTTGCTTATCAGTGTGCTCATGTTTGTGGAGTGCCTTTCAGAGTGCTGCAACAGCTTTTAGTGTAAAACGGGCGGATTATATCTCTTTTGGTATCGAAAGCAAAGAAAAAGGCGGAGCAGGCTCCTATTGTTTTCGCTTTACAGTTTGTTGTCCCCGTCAGGATGTCGTCACTTGTCAAGCGACTTCACTCTATGATATACAGATGGCAGTCATTTCAGGGCAAAGGAGTTCCTCTATGAAATATGCACATATAGCCGTTGTCGTATCACTTGCAGCATGCTTGTCCGGATGCGCTTCTCAGAGTGCGCTTGATAATGTCAGAAATGATGTCGATGCGGTGAAATCGCGTCTTTTTTCCATTGACAGGGATCTTGCCGGCATCCGTGAGGAGTCGAAGGTAAGTGTCGGGGCGATTGAAAAGGGCTTTAAGGCGGATGTCTCTGCTGTACGGAAAATGTCCGCTGACATTCAGGCGTCAATTGACGGCACGAAAGGGGAGATGCAGGCGCTGAATGGCAAGCTTGACGATACACTTCTCTCCGTTAAAAAACCTGCTGAAGATCTTGCCCGCTATCGTGAAGACGCCGACAAGCGCATTATTGCTCTGGAAGAACGCATCCTGAAACAGCAGGCGGCCCTTGATGCTCTTGCAAAAAAAATGACCGAAGTGCCCATGGTAAAAAAGGAAGAGGTGCCCCTGGCTCCGGATGCACTGTACCTGAAAGGGCTTGATTCACTCAAAGCGGGTGAAATTGTTGCAGCGCGGGAGCAGTTCACCAAATTTCTTGAGCAGAATCCGAAGCATGAGTTGGCGGCAAACGGGCACTATTGGATTGGCGAGACATACTATAGTGAAAAGAATTATGAATCGGCAATTCTGTCTTATCAGGATGTCATTAAAAATTATCCCGGCAAAGAGAAGGTTGTTGCTGCCATGTTAAAGCAGGCAATGGCCTTCAATGAGATCAAGGACAGCAAAAGCGCCAAATTTGTCTTGAAAAAACTGGTGGAGGGCTTTCCAAAAAGCGAGGAAGCCAAAAAGGCCAAAGAGTTGCTGAAGGAAATCAAATAGTTTTTTTAATACAAAAATAAAAGGGCGGCCCGAGATTAGGGCCGCCTTTTTATTGTGACTGATCTCATCTGCCTACAAAACTCCTTTTGTTGACATAACCCCAATAACACGCGAGTCTATCTGACTTGCTGCGTCGAGCGCCCGGGCAAACGCCTTGAAGCAGGCTTCAATGATATGGTGAACATTGTCGCCATACATGACGTTTATATGCAGATTAAGGCCGCAGTGGTTGACAAAGGCCTGAAAAAACTCCCGGGCCAATTCTACGTCGAAATCCCCGATTTTCACCTTTGGCAGGTTGACGTGATAGACAAGATACGGTCTCCCGGAGATGTCGACAGACACGCTTGCCAACGTTTCATCCATCGGAACGGAAGCCTGACCATAGCGCCGGATGCCTTTTTTCTCTCCGAGCGCCTGCTTGAAAGCCTCCCCTAACACAATACCGATATCCTCAACCGTATGGTGAAAATCTATATCAATGTCGCCGCAGGCTTCGACGTTTAAGTCGAATAGACCATGGCGGGCAAACAGGTTGAGCATATGATCGAGAAAGGGTACCGACGTGCAGATGGTGGCGTTCCCTGATCCGTCAATTATCAGAGACAGTTTGATTTTTGTTTCTTTCGTAATCCGTTCGATAGTGGCAGTCCGTGACATGGTATCTCCTCGTTACAGTTATCCGATTTCTGACAGTGCTGAAAATGTCTTTTCCATCTCTTCCCGGGTCCCGATTGAAATCCTGAGGCCGTGAGCCAACTGCGGATCAGAGAGCAGTCGCACCAGAATCCTGCGCTTATATAAGGCCTCATACACCCGAGCGCCGTTTTTATCCGGCGGGGAGGCAAAAACAAAATTTGCCTGAGATGGAATGACGGTATAGCCGATTGCAGTCAACTCTGCACTAAACCACTCGCGGGTCGCCATGATTCTGCGGCACGATTCACGGAAATAGGGCTGGTCCTGAAGCGCGGCAACACACGCCGCCTGTGCCAGGCGATCAAGGTTGTAATGATCGCGAATCTTGTCCAGTGCGGCGATTATTTCAGGTCGGGCAATTGCCAGTCCGAGGCGCATACCGGCAAGGGCATAGCTCTTTGACAGCGTCCGGGTGACGACAACATTTTCGTATTTTTTCACCAGTTCGAGAGCGTTCCAATCGGCAAAGTCGGCATACGCCTCGTCAATTACCAGCAGTCCTCTGCACTTCTGTGCCAGCTCTTCAATATATGCCGGAGGGAATGCAAAACCGAGCGGCGAGTTGGGGGTGGTCAGAAAGAACACCGTGCCGTGATACTGCTCGGGAAACGCTTCGATCCTGAACGTATCGGTCAAGCCGTAGGTGCAGACATGTGCGCCCTGTATTTCAGCAAGCGTCGAGTAATAGGAGTAGGAGGGATGGACATATCCGATATCCTGCCCCTGCCCGGCACAGGCCCGGATCAGATTATTGAGCACTTCATCTGAACCGTTGGCCATGATGATCCATGACGGATCAAAGCCGTACAGTTCTGCCGCCGCTTCGCGCAGCTTTTGGCTTGATGCGCTCGGGTAGGTGCGCAACGATGCCCCGTCATTCCCAACTTCTGCCAATATCGCTGCAACCACGTTGGGAGAGGGTGGATAGGGGTTTTCATTGGTATTCAATTTGATCCACGATGCCGCGTCGTCCGGCTGAAAACCGGGGACGTAGCCGTTCATGGCGGCAATGCCGGGGCGAAGGTACGTCATTAAAGTAAATCTTTCTTTGAGTAGGTGAGTAAACAACGGTAATCAGTGGAGCGAAAGGTATCACACTAGAACTTTTCTGACAATCTGAATTGAGCCTGACTTTGCCGGTTTTTGCCAGAGACGGCAAAGCGGGCATGAGGTGCCAATTGCAAAGATAATTTTGCGTTGGGGCAACCTTTTCAGAGAGGGATTTACCATACGGTCTGCACATGTTGATATGATCGGAGCTTTTCATCCTTTGTCACCAACTGCGCTCCAAGTGACTTAGCTGTTGCAGTGATGATCCGGTCGGCGGGATCCGCATGGGGAAAATCGGGCAGGCGCACCGATTCAACCGCTATGGAGGTGCTAACCGGAACAAATGAAAGAAACGGCAACTGTTCACAGCGCGCAAGCCAGTCTCTGACATCAAGTGCCAGATGCAGCCTTCCCCGTTCAACAAGAAGGGCAATTTCCCATGATGTGAAACAGGAGACATATACAGACTTTGTCATCATTGCCTGCGTAATTGCCTCACTGGCTGCCTTGCTTAATTGCGCCGGATTATCAACCCACCAGAGCAAGGCGTGAGTGTCAAGCACAATCATTTCAGCGCCTCCCAGTCGTTTAAACCCACCGGTTCAAAGGGATCATCATATTTAAGTACGGTGTTGCGGAGACCCTTGAAATACTCCTCCGGATCGGCAATATACGGAACAACCTTTAAAACAGGGCGGCCATGGTCGGTAATTATCAGCTCTTCACCGGTCTGCTCAATTTTACGGAAATATTCAAGGCTGTGCGGTTTGAACTGGGATTTCGATACGGTTTGCGGCATAGTGAACCCCCTCCGTCTTTTATGACTATGGTAGCATGGTCATAATAACTATGCAATCGGAACGGCAACGCCAAGCCCATACTGCACAACACCTTGATCAGTAATATGATAACAGGCTAATGTAAGGGAATTTTTATATGCAAAGGCGGAAATTATGCGTTATCAAGCGATCTTTTCAAGCCGTACTGAAACCGAACGACCATGGGCTTCCAGTCCTTCCAATGCGGCGATTCTGACGATATCCTTTCCGAGACGCTCCAAGCCACCTTGCGACAAATAGACGATCGATGATTTCTTGACAAAGTCATCCACGGAGAGCGGTGAGAAAAAACGGGACGTACCGCCGGTCGGCAGCGTGTGATTCGGCCCGGCGAGGTAATCTCCCGCCGCCTCGGGGGTCCAGTGCCCCATGAAGATGGCGCCGGCATTGGTTATCTGTGACAGGATGGCAAACGGATCCTCCACCGCCAGTTCCAGATGTTCCGGGGCGATACGGTTCGAGAAGGCAATCACTTCAGCCAGCGTGTCCGCCACAATAATCGCGCCGTATTTCTCCCATGATGCCCGGGCAATTGTTTCGCGGGAAAGCGATGTCAGTTGGTGCTCCACTTCAACCGCTACTTTTTCAGCAAAGGCTCGATCTGTTGTGATCAGAATCGATGACGCCAACTCATCATGTTCCGCCTGCGAGAGGAGGTCGGCGGCGATATGAGCCGGATTGCCGCTGCCGTCATTGATAACCAGAATTTCACTCGGTCCGGCGATCATGTCAATGCCGACCTGACCAAATACCAGCTTTTTAGCGGTGGCGACATAGATGTTGCCCGGTCCGGTAATCTTGTCGACACGGGGAATCGTTGCGGTTCCGTATGCCAGCGCAGCGACAGCCTGCGCTCCGCCGATGCGGAAGATCCGGTCAACTCCGGAGAGACTGGCCGCCACCAGAACATGAGGGCTGATCTCACCACCGGGGGCGGGGGCCACCATGATGATTTCGCCGACTCCGGCCACGCGGGCCGGGACGGCGTTCATTATCACGCTGCTCGGATAGCTGGCCTTGCCGCCGGGCACGTAGATTCCTACCCGTGTCAGCGGGGTAACCTTCTGCCCCAGCATGATGTCCGGTTCCTCGGTGGACAGCCACGTCTGCTGTTTCTGCTTCTCATGGAAACGGGTGACGCGCGCCACTGCCAGTCGGAGTGCAGCGATATCGTCAGCGGAAACGAGGGCAAAAGCGGCCTCAATCTCGGCAGCGGTAACTTCCAGATCGGCTACTGATACGGCTTCCACACGGTCGAAGCGACGGCTCAACTCCAGTACCGCGTTATCTCCCCGTGCGCGGACATCAGCGATTATGTCAAGCACGACCTGTTCGACATCGCGGCCGCTCTCTTCTCCGCGCGACAGAATTGCGGAGAACTTCTGGTCAAAACCGGAATCATTGATATCAAGAAAAAGCATAGTAGGTACCTATTTATACTCAGTGTGACTGGAGCACCTGCTCCAGACCCTGAATTATTGGAGAAATCCGGGCATTCTTTGTTTTCAGGCTCGCCCGGTTAACAATGAGCCGGGTCGTAATTTCGGCGATGGTTTCAACCTCGACGAGGCCGTTTTGCCGCATCGTTTCACCTGTGGAAACAAGATCGACAATCCGGTCCGAGAGACCGACGAGCGGCGCCAGTTCGATGGAACCATACAGCTTGATGATTTCAACCTGCACCCCTTTCGAGGCAAAATAGTTTTCCGTTACATGCGGGTATTTCGTGGCAATCCGAATATGCGACCAGCCTGAGGGATCATCTGTTTGTGCGCGAATAGCCGGTTCTGCCACCATCATGCGGCAGTAGCCGAATTTCAGGTCAAGCGGTTCATAGACATCCTTGCACTGTTCCATCAGCGTGTCTTTGCCGACGATACCGAGATCGGCGCTGCCGTATTCCACGTAGGTCGGAACGTCAGTTGCCCGAACAATCATATAGCGTATCCGCTGTTCCCGGTTTTCAAAAATCAGCTTGCGGGAATCGGAGAGCAGTTCACGGCAGTCAATGCCG
Source organism: Desulfuromonadales bacterium (assembly GCA_013349405.1). Lineage (GTDB taxonomy): Bacteria > Desulfobacterota > Desulfuromonadia > Geobacterales > Pseudopelobacteraceae > JACRCG01. The sequence continues at coordinate 56,209 of DUZS01000019.1, forward strand.
ATCTGGCCGAACATCTCGACCGACTCTTCCAGAATCCGCCCCTTCGGGATGGCAATAGTGATCCACTCGCTCATGCTTTCACTCTCACGATATCGGCACCGAGTCCGGCCAGTTTTTGTTCAATCGCTTCATAGCCGCGGTCCAGATGATAGATGCGGGTGACCTCTGTTGTCCCTTCAGCCGCCAGTCCGGCGAGAATAAGCGACGCAGATGCCCGCAGGTCGGTGGCCATGACCGGGGCACCGGAGAGCTTTTTTACTCCTTTGACCGTGGCAGTGCTTCCGGCGACGGTGATGTCGGCGCCGAAACGCTGTAATTCGGAGACATGCATGAAGCGGTTTTCAAAAATATTCTCCGAAATAACACTGGCACCGTTGGCGATACACATCATCGCCATGAACTGAGCCTGCATATCAGTCGGAAAGCCGGGATAGGGACGGGTTTTAATATTGACGCTGCCGATTTTTTTCGGCCCCTTGACCCGGACAACGCCGTCACGACTGGTTATTTCGACTCCGGCATCCTGCATCTTAAACGCCAGTGCATCGAGGTGCTCCAGCTTCATGCGGTGGATTTTTATATCTCCGCCGGTCATGGCGGCGGCAATCATGAAGGTACCGGCTTCGATGCGGTCCGGCATGACTTCATAGTTGGCAGCAGAGAGTTCCGTGACCCCCTGGATGGTAATGGTGTCGGTGCCGGCCCCGTGGATCTTTGCTCCCATGCGGTTCAGGTAGTTGGCCAGATCAACAATCTCCGGTTCGCGCGCCGAGTTTTCCAGTACCGTTTCACCTTTGGCAGTAGCGGCCGCCATCATCAGGTGCTCGGTGCCTCCCACCGTTGAGACGTCAAAATTGATGCGGGCCCCTTTCAGCCGCTTGCAGCGTGCTTCAACGTAGCCGTGTTCGAGAACAATTTCGGCGCCGAGCGCCTGAAGACCCTTGAGATGCAGGTTGATCGGCCGGGCGCCGATGGCACAGCCGCCGGGAAGAGAAACCCGTGCCGTACCGAAACGGGCCAGAAGCGGTCCAAGTACCAATACCGAGGCACGCATGGTTTTCACCAGGTCGTAGGTCGCTTCGTGGCTGGAGATGTTTGTTGTGTCAATCCGGACAATATTGCCGTTGCCATCGACGTGTGCGCCGAGTGACTCGAGCACTTTAATGGTCGTATTGATGTCCCGCAGAAAGGGCACGTTGCTTATCTGGTTGATTCCGGGAGCCAGAATCGTTGCGACAAAGATGGGGAGCGAGGCGTTTTTTGAACCGCTGACGGTAACGTCGCCCTTGAGTCTTTTTCCCCCTTCAATGATGAGTTTATCCACCCATGAACTCCTTATACCGATAAAATCGTGCCATACTACTGTATGGGCCGGCTCTTGTCCAAAGAAATGTTGGAGCAAGCATACCGCTGTGCTTCAGTAAATACCGTCAGGTGGATGTTCCCATAAAATTATGGCCGGTTCAATAATTTGCTATAAGTAATTCTCTAAAAATATGGTATCGTCTGACCACTGTTATCACCTGCAGCATGGAATGGGTACGTTCATGTCTCGATTTAGTCTGAAAATAAAAGCGACCCTCTTTTTCCCTTTTGTCATTGCGGCGGCGCTCTTTTGTCTTTTGCTTTTTATACAGTTATTGTTTCACGGCTACCTCAAAGAATCCATTTCCAGTCAGCAGGACCAGATTGTTTCAAATAGTGCGGAAGAAATTGATCGGGAGCTTGTGGCTGCTCAGAAACCTCTGCTTGCACTTGCAAATAAGTTGCCGGTTACCCTGCTTGCCAATCCTGATGAATCCCTGGCTTTCCTGCTGGAACGAACTGAATCGACCGGATATTTTGATAACGGGATGTTCTTGTTTGACGCCAACGGTCGCATAATTGCCGAACTCCCCTTGGGGACATCCCGCACCGGACAGGATTTTTCTTTCCGGGATTATCTGAAAATAACCTTTACCACCAAAAAGCCTCATATCTCTGATCCCTACATTTCTTCTCAATCACACCATCATCCTGCCATCATGCTGACCGCCCCGATATTTGATCAAAACGGTGCTGTTGCGGCCGTGCTGTGCGGCAGTATTGACCTGATAGGCAATAATTTTCTCGGTGGAATCAACAGGCGCAGGATCGGCCGGACCGGCTATCAGTTCCTCTTTGATTTGAAGCGGACAATGATTGTTCATCCGGATAAAAGCCGGATCATGAAACAGGATATTCCGCCTGGAGCCAACCGTCTGCTGGATCGAGCCTTGACCGGTTTTGAGGGCACAGAGGAAACCGTCAATTCCCGCGGTCTGAAAACTCTCGCAACGTTCAAAAGATTGAAAGCAAAAGAGTGGATAGTCGGTGGAAACTTCCCGCTCGCTGAAGCGTATCAGCCTATATACCGGATCAGAAATGTTTTTCTGATTGCCATTCCATTGCTGACATTGAGTATGTTTTTGTTTATGCGTCGTTATCTCAAGCGTCTGACTGCACCGATTATTCAACTGACAAATCATGTGGAGGATTTATCTGGCAAGACCGGTGATGAGCGTTTTTTCACTGAGCAAGGGGAAGAGGAAATAACGACTCTCGGGCGCGCTTTTAACGAACTTGTCCGTGAGACGGACCAGCAGCGTTTCCTGCTGGAGGATGAACTCAAAAAGCATGTCCACGCTGATGAACTGCTGCATCGCCAGAACCAATACCTGCAGGCGTTGCACGAAACCACACTTGGCCTGATTACACGGCTTGATGTTGCCAGCGTCCTCCAGGCGATAGTACTCCGTTCCGGCAGACTGGTCGGTACAGAACACTGCTTTCTCTATCTGGTGAATACCACTAAGACCGAGATGAACATGGTCTATCAGAGCGGAATTTATGAGGCGTTGACCCATGACCCGGTACGGTTTGGCGAAGGCATTTGCGGTAAAGTATGGGCAACAGGAACGTCGCACAGCGTTGCTGATTACAATCTCTGGGAGGGGCGCCTGCCGGCAGTGGATCGCAACATTCTGCATGCAATGGCGGGAGTACCTATCAAAGCCGGTAATGAAGTTGTCGGCGTGCTCGGCCTCGTTTTTATAGAGAAGGGTGCGTATTTTAGTGAGCAGCAGATGCAGGCGCTCGAGCAATTTGGCGAATTGGCTTCGCTCGCTCTCGAAAATGCCCGTCTCAACGAAGAGTCGCAGCGTGAATTACTGGAGAGGAGGAAGGTAGAAGAAAGCCTGCGGAAGCTTTCGGTTGCCGTGGAGCAGAGTCCGGCTTCAATTATTATTACTGATACGTCAGGGACTATTGAATACGTTAATCCCCATTTCACCGAATTGACCGGCTACAGCTTTATTGAAGTCGTCGGCCAGAATCCAAGCTTTCTTAAAACGGGTGAAACCAGCACCGAGCAGTACCGGAAGCTGTGGCAGACAATTCTTGCAGGAGGAGAATGGCGTGGCGAATTTCATAACCGTAAAAAAAACGGCCAACTTTACTGGGAGCAGGCGCTCATCGCCCCGATTCGTGATGACAATGGTGTGATCACCCATTTTATTGCCATCAAGGAAGATATTACCGAGCGGAAACAGCTGGAAGCACAGTTGCGCCATTCCCAGAAAATGGATGCAGTCGGCCAGTTGGCCGGCGGTATCGCACACGATTTCAATAACATTCTGACCGCTATTGTCGGCTATGCCAGTATTATTCATCTTAAGTTACCTGACGGGAGCTCACTGAAAAAAAGTGCCGAGCAGATAACAGCCACTGCCGAACGCGGAGCCACGCTGACCCAGGGATTGTTGGCGTTCAGTCGCAAGCTGACTTCGCATCGGGTCACTGTTGACCTGAATGAAATAATCAACCGTGTCCATCAATTGTTATTGCGCCTCATCAGCGAAGATATTAATCTCGAAATTAAACTGGCCCCCCAGATTCTGCCCATTCTGGCAGACACTGGCCGTATCGAACAGATCCTGATGAACATCGCAACCAACTCCCGCGATGCCATGCCACGGGGCGGTTCAATCGTGATCACCACGGAAGCGGTAATTATCAACTCCGACTTCGTTCTTGCCAAGGGGTTCGGCAAGCCCGGCAGATATGCCCTTCTCACCTGTACTGACAGCGGTGAAGGGATGGCTGAAGATGTTGTCAAACATATCTTTGAACCGTTCTATACGACCAAAGATATTGGCAAGGGCACCGGTTTGGGGCTTTCAATTGTTTACGGTATAGTAAAGGAGCATAACGGCTATGCTTACTGTAACAGCACGGTTGGTTTCGGCACCGTTTTCCAGATATATCTGCCGCTGCTGGATTCCGTCCCGGATGCCGCTGAGGAAATAATTATAGAACAGATGGCACCGGTTCAGGGCAGAGCTTGTATCCTGCTGGCTGAAGACGACAAGACGACTCGTGACCTTGGCCGCGAGATACTGGAAGAATTCGGCTATGCAGTCATTGAAGCGGTAGACGGTGAAGATGCGGTAGAGAAGTTCCGTGAACAGCAGGAAAGGATCAGCCTGGTGATCCTTGATGTCATAATGCCGAAAATGAATGGCATGGAGACATACAGCGTAATCCGGAGTGTTGCTCCGGGTGTCCGGGCTCTCTTTTGCAGTGGCTACGCCAAGGACGTTGTGTCCAGTCATGGGGTCATGGAGGAGGGGATTAATTTTCTGGCCAAACCCTTTACCCCGAAGGATCTGCTGATGAAAATTCGTGAGGTGCTCAATCATGAGTAATACCAGTTGTGGGAGAATTTTTGTCGTCGACGATGATCGTTTTGTTCTTGAGAGCGTTACATCCCTGCTGACGGAATACGGATTTTCGGTGCGTTCCTTTTCAAACGGGCAGGAAGCGGTCAGGCAGTTTGTCATGGAACCGGTGGATCTGGTACTGACCGATATCAATATGCCGATTATGGACGGGCTTGAATTGCTGGAAAAAATTCGCTTTCTTGATAAGGAGACGCCGGTTGTCCTGATGACGGCATATGCCGATCTTGATGTTGCGGTCAGAGCCATTCAGCAGGGAGCATTTGACTTTATTATCAAACCGTACCGCCCCCCGGCACTGGTGCATACGGTTAAAAAAGGGGTTAATTTCAAGCGCCTGACTCAGATTGAAAAAAACTATAAAACGGACTTGGAGCATAATGTTGAGGTCAAAACGGCTGAACTCAATAAAGCACTCGGCGAAATAAAAAATATGAGTAAAGAAATTATCGAACGACTGACTTCCGCCGCCGAACTTCGCGATGAAGATACCGGTATGCATATCAAGCGGGTTGGACTGTATGCCGGATGTCTTGCGCTTCACCTTAACCTGGGTGACGCTTTTGTGGACAAAATTGTGGTGGCCAGCGCCATGCACGACATTGGCAAAATCGGCATTCCTGATTCAATCCTTCTGAAACCGGGCGCTCTGACAGAAGATGAGTTTACAGAAGTCAAGCGGCATACGACAATCGGCGAGCGTATTCTGAGCGGGTCTACGCACGAAATGCTCAAGATGGGAGCTGTTATTGCCGCCACACATCATGAACGCTGGGATGGCAGTGGCTACCCGGCTGGCTTAAATGGAGCAGAAACACCACTGGAGGGGCGGGTTGTCATGTTGGTTGATCAATATGACGCTCTCCGCAACCACAGAGTCTATAAGCCGGCATTTGACCACGCTCGAGCCTGCTCAATCATTCTGAATGGCGACGGCAGAACTATGCCGTACCATTTTGACCCCATGATTCTGGCTGCATTTGACAAAATCAAAGACCGGATTGCTGATATTTATGAAGAAAGTCAGGGATAAAATAGTATTTACCCGGCGTAAATAATTAAAATAATTGATGCGCTGGAAATTTCAGGATTGAATTGAAGCGAGTTAGTGCTTTACAACAGGGACTGTGCACGCTATATTGCAAAAAAATTGATTCAAAATGTTTTAATTAACCGCTATTTTATTGGATCATTGTGTACCGTATGGGAGAGCTCAAAATGTACAGAATTGTTTTGATGTTGCTGGTTATAATTGTTCTTTCCGGTTGTGGAGGCAAATCGAAAGAGGATTTATATGCTGAAGGAGTAAAACAGTTGGCGGCCGCAAATCCAAGTGGTGCCGTTGTCCTCTTTAAGAGTGCCTTGGAGAAAGACGAAAACTACCTTGACGCACGTTTTCAGCTTGGCAAGTGCTACGCAAAGCTGGGTAAGAATGAACAGGCGGAAAAAGAATTTACCAAGGTTCTCAAGCAGAACCCGTTACGGGATGAAGTGCTGCTTGAGTTGGCAGCCGTATTAAATGTAGCCAAGAAACCGGCAGAAGCACTCAAGCTTGGAGAGCAATATCTTGCCAAACATCCCGGCAGTGCTGATGGCCTTGAAGTCATGGGGATTGCCAGTGCTGTTGCCAAACAATTTGAGGATGCCGAGCGGTATCTGCAACAGGCGGTAACCGCAGACCCTGCCCGCTCAAAAACAAAACTTGAACTTGCCGCCGTGTATGTTTCAGCAGGTAAAGAGCCTCAGGCTAAGGCACTTCTAGAAGAGTTAGTCCGTACAGATCCTAAAAACAGCCGACCGCTCTACATGCTTGCCGCCATTGAAACGCGCTCCGGAAATCGTGACAAAGCCCTTGAAATATATCGTTCAATCAGTGCGAACAATCCTGCAGAGACACTTGCTGCCTACAAGGCGGGGATTATTTATATCGAAAAAGGTGAGCTTGACAAAGCAGATAAGGCGGCAGACGATCTGCTCAGCAGCAACCCCAAACGTGCCGAAGGGCACCGTTTGAAGGGGTTGGTCTACTATCAGCGGAAAAACTACGCCGAAGCCATGACCAATCTGCAGAGTTCCATAAAAATTGCGCCGACACTTGAGGCGTACCACTTTCTTGGTCTCTGCTTTTACAACCGTGGTGAATTAGAAAGCGCCTTGAGCCAGTTCCGCAAAATTCTTGATAATGTCCCTGACTCCCGACAGGGACGCTTGATGACCGGGACCATTCTCCTTGCCCAAAAACGGGTGGATGATGCGATAACAGAGATTCAAAAAGTACTGCAAAAAAACGATAATGACGCCGTGGCCCATAATCTTCTTGGTAATGCATACATGGCCAAAGGCATGTTTGACGATGGAATGCGCGAATTTACCAAGGCGACCAGGATAGATCCAAAGATTGTGGATGCCTATCTGAAGAGGGGGTACTTCTATTTCAGCCGGGGGAAAAATGCCGAAGGTGAAACCGAGCTCGCAACTGCAGTTCAGGCGGCTCCTGATGCCATCAACAGCCGTCTTCTGCTCGCCTCATACCAACTCAAATCGGGAAAAAGCGACAAGGCGCTGGCAGTACTCAAGGCCGGTTTAACCGGCACAAAGGGTGACGCCTTCCTGCTCAACAGCATTGCCGCTGTGTACTTCGCGCAGAACAAGCAGGAGGAAGGTCTCAAAAGTATTCAGAAAGCCAAGGTGGCCGACCCTGCCTTTCCCGCCTCCTACCAGAACCTTGCAACCTACTATGCCGCTACCGGCAAATATGACAAGGCTATTGAGGAGTATACGTCACTGCTGCGTACCGATCCGAAGAACTACCGTGCCATGCTTGGACTTGCCGCACTCTATGAATTAAAGGGGAGTGACAGTGAAGCGCTCTCGTACTATCAGAAGGCCGCCGAGACAAAAGAGCCTGCTGCTTTTATGGCAAAGGCGGGCTACCACCTGAAAAAACAGGAAGCGGCCATAGCGCTTAAAGTGCTGGATGAGGCACAGAAAATTGATGCAAAAAATGTCGCCATTCTTGAAATGAAAGGGCGCGTACTTGTCGGTGAGAAAAAATATAAAGAGGCGATCAAGACCTTTGAAGAGGTTGAAACGCTCAACCCTGAGGCCGGTGTGGCTCTAAAAATCGGCGCGTATGTCACTATGAAGGAAACAGATAAGGCGCTCGGGCAGGCCCGTAAAATTGTTGAAAAATATCCGAGTTCAGCGCGTGGGTACATGGTGCTCGGCTCGATCTACGAAAGCCAGAAAGAGTATTCTCGCGCCATCAGTGAAGTGAAAAACGGTATCAAGGTTGATGCTACTAATGCCCAGGCGTATGTCTACCTGGGGAACCTGTATGAGGCATCAAAAGACACAATTCAGGCCATGGCGGCGTATGAGGAGGCCTGTCGCAAAAAACCGGACTTTGTACCGGCGCTCTTTGCCCAGGGAGCGCTCCTCGATCAGTCCGGGAAAAAGAAAGAAGCGATTGCCAAGTACCGGACGGTACTGGAAAAAGCTGATGGCTATGTTCCGGCCATGAATAATCTCGCGTATCTCTGTGCTTCTGGCTATTGCAGCAAAGAAGAGGCACTCCAGTTGTCAATAACGGCGTTCAAGAAAGAACCGGGTAATGCCGGGGTGATGGATACTCTTGGTTTTGCACTGCTGAAAAACAGCCGTCCGGATGATGCCAAAAAAGTGCTCGAAAAAGCGGTCAAGCTGTTGCCCCAAAACCCTACAGTGGCTTTTCATCTGGCACTTGCCTACAAAGAGTCGGGAGACAAGGTCAATGCCCTGAAAATGCTGCAGACAGCCCAATCTCTCGGTCCGTTTGACGATGCGAAAGCGGCCGCATCTCTGGTTGCCGAGCTGAAAAAATAAGAGAGCGGTATTATGACAGTTAACCTGACAATACTCATACTTTTAGATGCCATTCTTGCCGTTGGCGCTCTTTTCCTCACGGCCGCAGCCCGTCTCGGATATTCCGAAATCAGCCAGAAACTCTCGGATTTCAACACAATTTTTACGGCAGTCATTTTTGTTGTCCTTGTGCTTTTCTCAGCGCATCTGATGGAGGTCTATGATCTTGGTAAAAATATCAGGAAGCGGGAAATAGTTGTAAATATACTCTTCGGTGCGGTGACTTCGTTTTCTCTGCTCTCGGTGGTCTTTTACCTCAACCCGGAGGTCATGCTGGGACGCGGAATACTGATTCTGGCTCTCTGCTGTTTTGCACTTCTCCAATTTTGCTGGCACGCACTCTATCTCATGGGGAAAAATACTGCCCGGTTTTGTCGGAAGGTTCTTGTGCTCGGAACCGGTCCTCTCGCTGCAGAGATCGGAGCTATAGTCGCTGCAAACAGGCGTAATTTTACACTGGTCGGCTATGCGGCATGTCAGGCCGGTTCCAGCGAACGCGGTACGGAGGGCCCTCCGTGCGATGTCCCCTCTCATGAAATTCTGGGGAACAGTGATAATCTCCGCGATATTGCCAAGAAAGCTCAAGCAGGGATAATTGTCGTGGCGCTTTCGGAAAGAAGGGGTGTCTTTCCACTCCGGGATGTTCTTACCTGCAAATTGAACGGCATTGAAATTATGGATGCTCCCTCTTTTTACGAAACAGCCCAGAGCAAGCTCATGTTGGAATCAATCACGCCGGGTTGGTTTATTTTCTCGGATGGTTTTCACCGCACGAATATCATGAGTGCCTTTAAGCGGGGCATCGATATCGTGCTGTCCTGCATCGGGCTCCTGCTTACGCTGCCATTTTTTCCGCTTATCGCTGCTGCAATCAAGCTCGATTCTCCCGGTCCGGTTTTTTTTAAACAGGAGCGGATGGGGAGTTGGGAAAAACGGTTCTTGCTTTTTAAATTCAGGACGATGAGACAGGATGCTGAAAAGGCCACCGGTGCGGTATGGGCGGAAAAAAATGATCCCCGTGTGACAAAACTCGGGCGTTTTTTCCGGGGATCGCGAATCGATGAGATTCCTCAGCTCTTCAATGTATTGTCAGGAAGCATGAGCTTTGTCGGGCCGCGACCGGAGCGGCCGGAATTTGTTGAAAAACTTAAACAGGTAATCCCTTACTATTCACAGCGTCACTTTATCAAACCGGGACTGACCGGGTGGGCACAGGTCAGATACCCCTACGGCGCTTCAGTTGAAGATGCCGTAGAAAAATTGCGCTATGATCTTTATTACATAAAAAATACCGGCCCTTTTCTCGATACGCTCATTTTTTTCGAAACCATAAAAGTGGTACTGTTCGGCTTTGGTGGCCGATAGCACTGTTTAAGCACTGATTCAGGGTGCTGAAATTGTTTTTTCTAACAAGGAGACAGATGCATATGAAACAGATATTTTTAGCGATTGCTCTACTACTGCTCATTCCCGTGTCTATTCCGGCGGCTGATTATGTTGTCGGTGAGGGGGACGGACTTGATGTTGCTGTATGGGGAGTCAAGGATCTTACGTTTTCAGTTAAAGTCCGACCGGATGGAAAAATAACCGTACCAGGTTTGGGCGATGTCCCTGCCAGCGGCCAAACCCCCGCCGCTCTGCAGACATCTTTGTCGGTCAGACTCAAAGAGCTGGTAAAAAATCCCATCGTAACTGTTACCGTCAGAGAAATTACCAACAGCAAGGTGTACATCTTCGGAGGAGGAATTAACTCGGGAGTCCATGATCTCAACAGACGGACAACACTGCTTCAGCTGCTCTGCTCACTTGGCAGTCCTACTGTCGGCGTGAGTGGCGGGGGCGGAGCGGTGTCGAGCCCCTCAGCGAGAGCGGCCGACTACAAGCGGGCGTATGTACTTCGCGGCGGGAAAAAAATCAAGGAAGATTTTTATGCGCTTTTTGTCAACGGCGATACTACGGAAGATATATTTATCGAGTCGAACGACTCCCTGTTCATTCCACAGCTTCTTGACCGCAACGTCTATGTTCTCGGCGCCGTTAACCTCCCCAAAGCGATTGAATTCCGTGATGGGATGACCGTTATGGAGGCGATTCTCGAAGCGGGCGGCTTTACCAAGTTTGCCAGCCAGAATGACACACAAATCCGCAGGAAAGAATCCGACAAGGAAATTACGCTGCCGGTTCGGGCCAAAGAGATAATTCAAGATGGCAAAATGGCTCAGAATGTCAAGCTCAAGTCGGGTGACTACGTTATTGTCAAAGAAAGTTTGTTCTAACAAAGAGCGGAGAATTAGATGGCGTCTAACGAAATGGATTACAAACGATATCTTGTCCTGATCAAACGGGACAAAAAACTGTGCATTATCATTGCACTGGTGCTTATGACGCTGGTAACGGCAGGCAGCTATCTGATTCCAAACAAGTACCAGGCCAGCAGTACTGTATTCATCGAGAAGAGCGTTATTTCAGAGATGTTGAAAGGCTTGACGTTCACCCCTTCCACCGAAGACAAGATAAAGGTGCTGACCTATGCGCTGAACAGCAGAACCCTGATAACAAAAGTCATTGACGAACTGGATTTGAAGAAAAAAGGGGATGACGCTGAACTGGAAAAATTGATTAAAGATCTGCAGGATAATACCCAGATCAAGATCAAGGACAGGGAGGGGCTTTTTGTTATCTCCTTTCAGGATCGCAACCCCAAACTTGCCCGTGATTATGTCAACGCACTGGTTCGACGCTATATAGACGAGAACACTTCCAGCAAGCGGGAAGAGTCGTACGGGGCAACCCAGTTTCTTTCCGATCAGTTAAACACCTTCAAGGAAAAGCTGCAAAAATCGGAAGAGGCGGCCAACGAATTCAAGCGTGGTGCAGGATCCATTGCAACCATGGATCCAACCTCTCTGCTGAAAGATATTAATGACTCCCAGCAGCGTGCCGATGACCTGAAAATAAGAGAGGCTCAACTTGAAACTGCTATTGCCGGACTCGGCAAAGTAAATTCAGTTCAGTCGAGTCTCCCGGCACTGCAGAAACGGTTGCAGGAACTACAGTTGCAATATACTGACAGCTATCCGGAAATCATCCGCCTGAAAGATGAAATACGTGGTATGGAGGAGCAGCATAAGGGTGCTAAACCTTCAACCGTACGACCGAGCGACTCACCGGAGTATGACCGGTTAAATTCCGAATTGCGGGCAATACGCCAGGCTGAAGCCAACCTCCGCGCCAACATCGCAAGAAACCGCAGCCTGTTGCAGAATATACCGGCTGCAAAGGCGGAGCTTGACAATCTGGAGCGCGAGAAGCAGTCTCAAAAAAATCTCTATGAGTCGATGCTGGCTCGTCAGGGACAGTCTGAAGTTTCCAAGCAGATGACGGTACAGGACAAATCGACTGTTTTCAGGATCGTCGATCCGGCAATTCTGCCGATAAAACCTGTCAGTCCGAACCGGGTGAAGCTTATACTGCTCGGCATTCTGGGAGGAATCGGCGGCGGGCTCGGGTTGGTTATTCTCAAAGATCAGATGGACGGCACGGTTAAAAATGTCGATATGGCCAGGCAATTCGGTCTTCCGATCCTTGCCGTCATCCCCCGGATAGAGGATCCAGCGCAACTTGCCCTGCAGGCCCGACAGAATCGGAGGCTCTACATGGCCGGAGCGATGTATTTTTTACTGATTCTGGCGGTTCTTGCCCTGGAAGCTCTCGGCGTTACTTTTATTTCGAATCTGATGCGCAAAATTATCGGTCTCATACGTTGAAGTCAGTGTGCTTCCCGTAAAATGGGCCAACAGATATGGGTGAACTATGAGCAGAATTGAAAAAGCAATGGAACGGGCGGCACAACTGAGGCAGGGTACCGCTGCGGTGCCGGAACCACTACAGGAACCAAAACCTCAGCCTGACCCGGAAAACCGCCCGATCCATGTATCTCCCCCCGTTGTCACCTCCGGAATAGTCGTTCCCGACAGCCCGTTTCTCATTAATTTTAATGACCCTTATTCTCCGGTCGGTGAGGAGTTCCGGAAGTTGAAAGCTGCGCTGCTGAAATTGACCTCAGGTGCCCCCTTTCAAAATTCCATGCTGGTCACCAGTGCCGTTCAGAATGAAGGGAAAAGCCTCACCGCGCTGAATCTAGCCATAAGTATTGCTCAAGAGTACGACCATACGGTTTTACTGATTGATGCCGATTTCCGCAGACCAACAATCCATCACCGCCTCGGTATTGAGTTGAAACAGGGCTTTGCGGATTGTCTGCTTGGTGAAGCAGAGCTTGGCGATGTGATCATCCCGACCGGCATCGGTCGGCTTTCCGTCATTACTGCCGGTCGTGAAGTGTCAAACCCGGTGGAGTTGTTTGCCTCTCAAAAAACCGAGACAGTTATTGCAGAAATGAAGCACCGCTACCACGACCGCTACATCATTTTTGATACC
>DUZS01000020.1 GCA_013349405.1 Desulfuromonadales bacterium
ACCCGAGAAAACCAACGGCAGCCACGAGTGCCATCGGCAAAAATCCGACTCCCAGAACTGAACCGCAAGCGGCCTTGCAGCCACCGGCAAGTGCGTGCATTCCAAATCCGCTGCCTGCTCCACAACCAGCACCGTAGCCGGCTCCATAGCCTGCGCCGTAACCGCCTCCGTAACCAAGCCCTGCTCCTGCGCCATTGCCTAATGCCACTGTTTTCACGCCGGCAACTAAATTCGGACAATTGTAAATCATAGGTAGTCTCCTTTTCGGTGTATCTGTTGAGTATGTTGTAACTGCTTGAACTGCGTTTATTTACCACCAATTTTGATCTCAGTGTTATCCACTCGATGAATCCCGGACATACCCTTTTGCCAGGTCTTTCTTCAGTAGATCCAGTGAGACCCTGGCAACATCCAGCCGGCTGCTTCTTTCACCAATCACCGACTTCAGCGCCTGCCAGGGGTGGTTGATCATGTTTTTCAGGCCGGCAGGTGCAACTTCCTGAGACTCCTGGTATTTCTGCAATATTTTAAATTCCAGCATTGTCAGGAGATAGACAATTTCCTTACTCATTTTCAGAGCATTTTTAAAATCAAGCTCAGCCTGAGCAGTCTTTTGTGAATTGAATTTTGAGCCATTATGCCATTCGACAACATTGTCTGCGGCAATATGAAAAATTTTATGACTTTTTTCCAGCATTCCGATCTCCGGAATTTCCTTATACGTCCGCATTCCTTCGCCATAGAGCCAGACGCCGAGCTCGCAATTTTGATACGATGGGAGCGTGACTGCCGAGGTATTCTTATGTATGAGCATTTCCAGCTGATGGACCCATTCCACATGGGTAATTCTGGCGATTGTTATATCGATCATATAAGCGTTTTACCGTATTTCATGGCATCTCCATAAAGCGAAATACTTCAGGGTTCTTCTGACCGGACAATGCCTTGGATAAACAAAATACACAATAGTGATTTAATAATGAATTAATAGTGATATATTGTGGCTATTTTAGCGCGAGGAGATAGCTCTGCAGGTTTTGTTTTTTTCCGTTCAGCCCCAGTCTTTTCCTGATATTCTGCCGGTGCGTGTCAACGGTGTCCTTGGAAATATTGAGTAACGTTGCAATATCCTTTGATGTTTTACCTTCACGGATGAAGTTTGCCACTTCAATTTCTGAAAAAGTCAGATTATGAAGCGCTGTTGACAGTCTCATGGAAAATGGTGAGATAATCTGCAGCAGATTGGATTCGAGCAGACCGAGATAGGATATGTTTGAAGAGTCGGAAGCACATTTCCGTAACTTTTCAATAGTCGGTATTATGAGCGTTTTCACGTTTGAAAAAACACGTTCTTCAAGTTCGTTTTTGTCATCCTCCCGCTGACGCAGCAGCACTTTCAGCGTGGTATTCAGATCCTCAAGATTTTGCGATTTTATCTCCAGTTCCTGATTCAGAGCGATCAAATCCTCAGTCCTGGCCCGTACTTTATCTTCCAGTTCTTCATGAGCTTCGCGCAGCGCCGCCTCCGCCCTTTTCAGCTCGGTAATGTCGCGAAAAGCGGTGACGGAGGCAACGGTCCTGCCACCTTCCATGATGGGACTGCATAAAACAGATATTGGAAACGTACTGCCGTTTTTATGGGTAAACAGGTCATTGGCGGAACAATACTGGCTGCCGGTCATGATAACATTGCGCATCGGGCACTGCTCAAGCGGCAAAGAAGATCCATCGACATTGTGACAATGAATAATGTCATGAGCATTTTTATGCACCAGTTCACGCGCTGTCCACCCCAAAAGACGCTCTGCTTCCGGGTTCATAAAGGTGATTTCACCGGCCTCATTTAATACAAATATGCCTTCGGCAATGTATTCGATAATATTCTGGAACAGAATTTCATTGTTATACTGCATATATTTCCTCACTCATCTTCTTTTCCTGTCAGTCCCAATTCCTTCAAGCGATACTGCAAGGTTCGCAGCGAGATACCGAGTGCCTCGGAGGTCTGACGGCGATTACCGCGATTTCTCTGCAAAGCGGTTCTGATCATCTCGGCTTCGCTCTGTTTCAGGAGTCCTTCACCGGATGGAGTTGCCGTGCTGCAATTAACTATCTGCGCAGGTAATTCGTCCAGCGTAATTTCTCCTCTGGCCAGAATAATTCCTCGTTCAATGACATTCTGAAGCTCGCGCACATTGCCGGGCCAGTCGTATAATGCCATCACACGGAGCGCTTCCGGTGTTATGCCGATAACACGCCGAAGCCCTGCAGCAGCAGAAAAACGGGCACAAAAGTATTTGACAAGAGCGGGAATGACATCAGAGCGTTCCCGAAGCGGCGGCAGGAGAATGGGAAAAACATTCAGGCGATAATAGAGATCTTCGCGGAAACGCTTCTCTGCAACCTCAACGGCAAGGTCCCGATTAGTGGCGGCGATGACCCGCACATCTGTCTTGATCAACAGGGAACCGCCAAGCCGCTCAAAAACCCGCTCCTGCAGAACCCGCAGGAGCTTCGCCTGCAGGAGAGCGGGCATTTCACCGATCTCGTCAAGAAATATCGTACCCCCCTGCGCGAGTTCGAATTTTCCCCGCCGTGCCTGCACAGCGCCGGTAAACGCACCCCGTTCATGACCGAACAGTTCACTTTCGAGCAGATTTTCCGGAATAGCGGCACAGTTAAGCGGTATGAACGGCCCGTTTTTACGCGGACTTGCCAGATGAATTGTGCGCGCAATTACCTCCTTGCCGGTGCCACTCTCGCCCGTCAGCAGTACTGAGGTCGGCGTCTTTGCCACATCATTCACCAGCTTTTCCACCCGCTCCATTGCCCGGCCGCTAAAGAGCAGTCCCTGTGGTGGGAGTCCGGCGTTCTCAAGCTCCTGAAGGGAAATACTCATCCGCTGCAGTTCCACCTGTTCTATGGCCCGCTTGATCGTTGCGAGAAAAGCTGCCGGACTTTCCAGCGGTTTTGGTAAAAAATCAAACGCACCACCTTTGATTGCTGCGACCGCCTCTTCCAAACGGCCAAAAGCGGTGATGAAGATAAACAACGGCGGATTCGGCTCACAATGCACACGCTGAAACAGCTCCAGCCCGCCCCTGACCGGCATTTTCAAATCTGAAATCACCAGATCAAAGCGCTCCCGCTGAATGCGCCGTAACCCCTCACCGCCATCAGAGGCGGTCGCCACGGTATAACCGGCGGTGTCCAGAATAGTCGTCAGCAGTTCCCGAAATACAGTATCATCTTCTACTATCAGTATGGTTGCGGACATGTTATTACGTCTCCAGTGGCAGTTGCAAAGTAAATGTTGTACCAGATCCAACCGAACTCTCAACTGTCAGTCTTCCGCCATGTTCCAGTGCCACCTTGCGGCAGAGAGCAAGACCAAGCCCGGTACCACGCGCCTTATTGGTCCAGAACGGTTCAAAGATATGTGGAAGAATTTCCGGGGAGATACCGATACCGGAGTCGCATACTCTGATTATAGCGAGCGATTGCATTTTTTCCAACTCAACTCGTAACTCACCACCGTCCGGCATCGCCTGGAGTCCGTTTTTTAACAGATTGAGCAGTAACTGAATAATGCGGCCTGAAGCGGACATCACCTTCAGAGAAGGGTGTGGCGTGTGGATGACTGCAACCCCGGCGGAATCGGCCTCCATGCGTATCATCGTGACGCAATCGTGTACCACTGCAGCCAGGTCAGTCGGCAGTCGCTCGCCCTGATCCTCACGCACAAAGGAAAGCAGGTCGTTAACCAACGATTCCATACGAAGCGACTGGGTTACGATCCTGTCCGCATAGAGGCGTGCCTGATCAGTTGTTTCAGCCGTTTCTATAAGTTGAGCAAAACCTTTGATTCCGGCCAGTGGATTGCGGATTTCATGCGCAATGACCGCCCCCAGCTCACCGAGACGCGCCAGTTCTGCCTGCCGTGCCAGTTCACGTTGGCGTTTTTCGTCTCGCCGCAACAGATACATAACTCCAAGGGTGACAAGCCAAAGCGAGATCGTCAGAAAAACCACAACTGTCACGCCGGTCTGCGCCCGCCTGATAACACGGTCCGCACGAAACGTATGGAGTCCAAGAGTCAGAAGATAGTCATCACCGGAGCCATGGATTGTCGTTTGGAGAAGATATATCTCCTCACCTGTGCCGAGTTTTTTACGCTCTTCAGAGATGCCGCTGTTACTATCAATAACGGGAGGGGCTTCTGCTGAAACGGTTCCGACAAGTGCAGAATTGGTATGAAAGCGAACAACCTTGTGTTGGTCAATAAGTGCAAAATAGGCGATATCTGCCGTGCGGTAACGGGCGAGTGCTTGAAAGGCCGGATCTACAGAGGCGAACTGCTCGATAGCAGTGGCTATTGAGAGTCCGGCACCCCGCAGGTTCTCTTCCGCAATTTGAGGCGCGGACTGAAATGAACTCCAGGAAAACCACCCTACCAGGAGAGTGAAACATATCGGGATTGCTATGATAAAGCGTTCGACTTTTCGCATCAGAACGAATAGATGACCGCACCACCGCCAGCGTAGTCAGGACTGCTACTGCTTATGCCACGGGAGACGAAGAGATCAATTGCCGTTGACGGGCTCAGTGTCAGGAGCACTCTGCCTCTGACTTCCAGAAGGTTCTCAGAGTAATCCGAAGGAGCCGTTGCGCCCTTGATAATCAACATCGGGAGGATACTGTGCGTCATCTGATACCCGACTGTACCGCTGTAACTGAGGTAGTTCTTCAAACCGAAGCCATCCACTGTGCCCTGATAAGTGTACATGGCCTCACCAGCCAGATGCAGGTCGCCGAACCATTTGGAAAAATCGAGCCCCCCGCCGAAGTCGAATTCCCCCGTGCCAAGTCCGTTAGACAGAGACGCGGTCGGTGTTTTGACAAACAGGGACGTCCTGACCTGAGGCAGAGCGTCACTTTCAAAGGAGAGGATGTAACCGGCCCGAAGAATAATGTCACCAAGCCCCGAAACCGAAGAGCTGTCAGCTCCCCCGGTACCTGAGGTCCCGGCGATTGCACCTGTTCCGGTTATTCCCCCTGTTCCCGTGATTCCGCCTGGCCCACCTTGACGGGCTGTACTCTGGGAACTGGTCAGAGCGGTTGGGGTTTGATAAATGGTCGTCGTCACCAGAGAACTGCTTTGATACAGAAGCGGCACTTCCACACTCATGTCGAGCCGCTCGGTCGGATACCAGCTCGCAATCAGCGGCAGATAGAAACTGCGGGTGGTACTCCCGGTATTATAGCTTCCCGAGCTGAATTCACCGCCGATGCTGATAGAGGCGATCGGCTGCTTTTCAGAAAGCTCAACAGCCCATGAAGCGCCGGCAAAAAATGTCATGGCAGCAAAAAGAGCAACCATTGTTAACAGCGAAGAATTAATCATCTGCCACTCCCTCTCATGGTGCCGCCACGGTAACCGGCACCCCCGCCTGCGCCACGATTGATGTTTTGCCCTGCGCCGTCACCCCCGCCACGACCTCGTGACCAGTTTGGAGTACCTGAACTGGAACGCAGAGTCAGTGAACCACCTGCCGTTTTATTGTCCAGTTTCTGGGCAAATATATAGGTTGAGCCATCTTTCCCCTGAGCTATGGAGCCGGTTACGCTCAATTCCTGATCGCGACTTACGGTAAACCGTTGTTGTTCCCAGTAAGACCAGGGGCCAAGCAGCACCGTGACAACACCCTGCCCTGTCGCTATGGTCATCTGGGTATGTTCATTTTTTTCTGCTTTGGCTGGAGGAGTGATGACCGTTCCGCGTATGGTGGCAACGGTATTGACATCATACCCGGCGGCAACATCGAGTCCGCTGGGACGCTGACGCGTATCGTCACCCCAGAAAGCACGCGCTTCAGTGCCACCGCCACAAAGCAGGGCAAAGGTTATAAGGATAAAAATGGTTCGTTTCATAGCGGCAATTCCTTGTTCAATGGGTACCAACGATCCTGGCCAGGTGGGTAATACCTGACCGGGATCGTTGGTGGTACATGCTACGGAGCGGTAGGTGCTGCCGGGGCTACCGGTGTGGTCAGACGTGAACCGTCCATCAAGCCGTTACCTTTACCCTGGCGCGTGGGCGAGCCGTTGGCCGTTACACCGGTGGTGAGGAACGTGCCGTCACGGCGCTGTGAGTCGACCGGGCGTGCCGCTGCTGCTGTTCCGGCTGCGGCCTGGGTGGAAGTACACGTTCCGTTACTCTGGCCCTTGCTGCCACCGTTACCACGACCCGCTGCGGAGACATCACTTGTTGCCAATGCGGCCAGAAATCCTGCTACTGCTACTGTGGTGATGATACGTGTTTTCATGGTCCTACTCCTTCTTGGTGAGATAGTCAATCTGACCTTATAAGAGCAGAAGGTATGCCAAGCTTATAACTGACTGAATTAGAATAATATTTCTGCTTTTAAGACACAAACTGATTCATATTTAGTGCAAATTCTGCACCTGTATTGCTATGCCTGCACGCCTTTGCAGGGGGTAGTTGCTGAACAGGCATATCCCTTGACCTGAAACGAACCCGGCGGCTTAACTTTCTCCCGTAATACGGCCATCACTCACCTGAAATATCCGGTCGAAGCCTTCCACCATACGATGGTCATGGGTAACAACCAGGATAGCGGAGTGATTTTCCACAGCCAGTTTTTTCAGGAGGGCCATGACGTTTTTACCATTTTCAGTATCAAGCGCAGCGGTCGGCTCATCGGCAAGAATCACCTTCGGCTTGTTGGCTAAAGCGCGTGCTATTGCGACCCGTTGCGCCTCGCCACCGGAAAGGGCTGACGGAAAATTGTTCAGTCGGTGACCAAGATTGAGTGAGGTGAGTAGTTCGATAGCCCGGCTTTTAGCCTCAGAGCGTGACAGATGGTTTATCTCCAGCGCCACCATAACGTTCTCAATGGCGCTCAAAAAAGGTATCAGGTTGTGGGCCTGGAAGATGAAACCGAGCTTTTCACGCCGCATCCGCTTCAGGTCGAAGCCGGGCGTCCAGCCTTCATCGGCAACCACCGCACCATCGATGACAACCTTACCGTGTGTCGGTTCATTAATCAGGCCGATAGCGGTAAGCAGAGTTGTCTTTCCTGACCCGGAAGGGCCGAGAATGGCGACCAGCTCCCCCGGTTTCACCTGAAAAGTAGCATCGGCAATAGCGGTAACCGTCGTCTCGCCTTTACCGTAAATCTTCGTCAGATTGTCCACTTCGATTGCGTACATGGATTTATCCACCGAGCGCCTCCGCAGGCTCAACCGTGAGCGCTTTTCTGATACCGACAAAACTGGAAATCATGCAGATCGCAACAACAATGACAAAGAGCATCTGCAGATCGAATGGTTCCAGGACAATCCGGCGGGGAAATTTTTCGTAGGTGAGCAGGATCAGTAGGTAACCAATGCCGTAGGCAATTATGCCCATCAGCAGTGACTGTTGGAGAATCATAGCGACGATTACGCGATTCTGTGCGCCGATCAACTTCAAGGTGGCGATAACTTTGATCTTGTCAAGGGTCGAGGTGTAAATGATGAGTGAAATAATGACCGCAGAAATTACCAGCAGGATAATCCTGAACAACCCCAGTTGCATTCTGGCCTTTTCGATCATGCCCTTCGCCAGGATTGCGGTTTGCTCGGCATCAGATAAGGGTTTGAAATGGTTCCAGCGGCTGATCCGTTCCTGAACCTCATGGAGGTTTGCACCGGGTGCCAGTCGTACCACAATGGTGTTAACCGTATGAGTTGATTCGGTGATGGCGGTGATGTTCTGCTGCAGGTATTTTCCCTGGGCAGGAGACAAGGACTGAATGGTGGCGAGGTTCGCTCCGATCCGCTCCCGGTCATTCCTGATAGCGTCGTTGTCCTTTTTGAACTGGATATCCTGGGCATCGGCCAGGCTCACATAGGCAACCGGATCACCGCTGGATGAGACAATCTTGCCGGTTAATCCTACGATTGTGTAATCATGAAGGCCAAGATGGATCTTTTCGCCTATCGCCATGCCCATCGCCTGTGCAGCCACCATTTCATAATGTTTCTGGCGGATATCGCGCCCGGCAACAATCTCCGGCGGGCCGCCGGAGCTGTTCAATTCATAACCGATCAGGAAAAAGCGGAATGGTTTGCCGTAACGTTCAATCTGGATCGTCTGGAAAGAGAGCGGGGAGGCCTCCGCAACACCGGGCACCAACCGTATGCGGTACTTGATGTCTTCCGGGATGCGCGAACTCTCAGCAAACGGACCGTTGGTATTCTGCTGTACAACCCAGATGTCTGCCTTGTTTGCGTGCAGTATCGCCAGGGCGTCGGCGATAAGTCCCCGATAGATACCCCCCATGCTGATAACCACCCCAAGGAGGAGTCCAAGGCCGATGGAGGTCAGTATAAACCTGCCCAGGTGGTAGCGTATATCCCGAATGGCGAGATTCATTGTGCAGCCCGCACCTTCATGCCTTCCTTGAATTTTGCCAAATTAGCGGGAGAAGCTGCTGCTACACGATCACCGGCATCCAGTCCTGATACAATTTCAGTCAGGCTGCGCCGGTCCTCAATTCCGGGAGTTATCTCTTTGAACGTTAGCCGGCTGTCCTTTATCACCCAAACTCCCCGTTTTGTGCCCTTTGTGATAATAGTGTCGGAAGGGAGAGACGGAACCTTTTTTTTACTATCCGAGACGATATACACATCAGACTGTTCACCGAGGCGGAAGTTCTCCAATGGCACGTTAAACGCGACATCTACCTCAAGCTCTTCAGTTACCCGGTCGCTCTGCCGCCCCAGGCGAGCCACCTGACCGGAAAGCGGTTCCCCTTGCGAGGAGCGCAGGGTAATCATGGCCTTCTTGCCGACAGTCACCCCGCGTAGCTTTGATTCATCGACATTGGCCTTGACCCAGACTGTGCGAGGATCAGCCAGGGTGAAGATTGACGCCCCCGGGGAAACTGTGGCACCTTTCTCCAGATCACGGGTGATGATGATGCCATCCTGAGGTGCATAGATAACGGTATCTGCAACCTTGCTCCTGGCAAAACCGACACCGGCACGACCAACCTGCTGCTCCATCTTTATCGCCTCTACCGCTGCCTCACTGCGGGCGACTTCCTCCCTGGCAACCTGACAGGCAGTATCGTACTGCTCGGCCTCCAGCGTGGAGACGAGATTCTCTGCATAGAGACTCTTGAAACGCACGGCATTCTTCTCCGCCAGGACCAGATTTGTCCTGGCCTTCTGGAGATTGGCCAGTTCAACTCTCAAGATTGCTGCTGACCGGCTCAGCCCGGCCTCGGCCTGCTGTTCCTGATGACGGAAGTCGTCATTTTCCAGTTTGGCAAGAAGTTGCCCACGCTTCACCCGATCACCCTGATCCGCATACAACTCGACAATTCTACCGGTAATCTTGCTGGAAACGCCTACCACCACTTTGGCCTCAACTGTTCCGTTACCATAGACCTGCTCAGTAAGGTCGCGTCGTTCAACAGTCACAACCGTTACCTTTGTCGGGGCAAAGAGCGTCATTTTAAGAGCAACGCCGAAGACGACAAGAGCCACAAGCCAGATCAGATAGTTTTTCTTACGGACTACACTTTTCCACAGATTCATGCATCACTCCTTACGGTGGTTCGCATTGTTTACCGAATGCCCTGTCGAGCCGCGCCAACGCAGTATAATATCGTATCGTGCCTGAGTGTTCGATGTTTGGGTATCAGGCGCTTGTGCATGTTTTTCAGTCGTCAGAAGCAGATATGGGGATAATCGTTGGCGAGTGATTGGATTTAATGTGACCTACCAATCACATGTGTAACAAAAAATCAGCTGATCAGTTTCAGAAAATTGGTCCACAGCTTCCTGCTCTCAACAGTTATATCACTGTTCAAAACACCGATTGTCTGTCTTAACGCGGTAAACTGGATCATGCCCAGCATGGTCAGCGCGGTCTCCCGAGGCAAAATGTCCGGCTTAAGCTCTCCTTCGCGGACGCCGGCGGCTATTACACCTGATACTGTTTCGACATAACTGCCGATACGTAATGTCAGGGATTTTGCGACATCGGGATGCCCAAGGAATACATCCTCAGAGAAGATAAAACGGGGGACACCCGGGTTCTCTGCAATAATTTTGATATGGGAGAAAAAAATCGTCTCCAGCTTTTCAAGTGGCTTACGACCGCCGGCGGCTATTGTTGCCGCATTGCCCATAACCGAACTACCTATGAAATCTGCAAGGGCGGAATACAGTTCATCCTTGCCGCTGAAGTGACGATAAATATTTGCCTCACTCATTCCGGCTGATTCTGCAATTGCAGCAATGGTAAGTGCTCGCACACCCTTGCTGCTAACAACCTCAAGGGCCGCCTGTACTATTTCTTCCTTCCGGATACGGGTACTTTTTTTTATCAAAAATGGCCTCGTGTGATTATATGCTCACATAATATTCAGAATCAAGCATGTATGCAAGAAAAAATTTTCACTTGACGAACGCTGAATTGAGAGGGCTGAGAGACTGGTGGCTGAGCGGATATACTCTTATCTTGTATCCAAACAGTCACATGCGGTATATACAGGGAGTAACAAACACTTACGTCGAGGAGGTTTTATGCGGAATTCAATTTTAGGTTGTATGGCGTTTCTTTTAACCGCAAGCACCATTGTGGCGGCAGACCTGCCGGTGTCCCCTAACGGTATTGCCATGTATCCTGACTACATGTCGTGGAAAGTCATCGCCCCTTCATATCGCGAAGACAAGGTCCATATCCGCATCATCACCGGTAATGATATTGCTGTTTCAGCTATGCGTGCCGGAAAAAATCCGCTTCCCGACGGCAGTGTGCTGGCCAAAGTTGCCTGGAAAGCTGAAAAGCATCCCAACTTCCCGGTTGCCACTGAACCTGGGGCATTCGTACAGGTCGAGTTTATGGTGAAGGATGCCAAGAAGTACAAAGATACCGGCGGCTGGGGCTTCGCTCGTTTCGTAGGCAACAATTTAAAACCGTATGGCACGGATGCCGGTTTTGTCGCTGAATGTTTTGGGTGTCATGTACCGGTTGCTAAAAACGATTACCTCTATACTAAAATGGCGAAGACTCCCTGAATATTTCATCACTGGTATGATGCATCCCTTTGCAGAGTTTTAGAAAGCCATATTCCCCTTGATGATGGAGTAGAGACCGAATGCGACCAGAATGCCGCCGGTAATGTAGCGGAGAACTGTATCATGCCGCAGCACCCCCTTGATCTTGTTCTGTAACAGCTGAGATGAATAACCGACGATCAGCATCGGTATCGCCAACCCGAGAGAATAAAAACCAAGCAGAATGATTCCGGTTGCCAGCTGACCATTGGTGGCAACCATCGTCAGCGTGCTGGAGAGAAACGGGCCGACGCATGGAACCCAGATTACTCCAAGTGCCAAGCCAAGTATCAGAGCGCCGATGCGCCCTTCCCCTGTGACCCGGATATTGGCAAGCTGATAAAACCGCTTGAAGATACTCAGATCAAACATCACCATCAGCCCCATGATGACGATGATGGCTGCCCCGCCAATTTCAATAGAGCGGGTTTTTCCGATCAGCAGAGCACCGAACAGTGACGAGATCGCCCCCATCGCCATGAAGGAGATGGCAAGGCCGGTTACTATAATCAGCGGTCGAAAACGGTCTTCCCGCTCAGCACCGGCCATAATTATCGGGATTACCGGCAGTACGCAGGGTGACAGTACACTTGCCAATCCTGCGCCGATCGCCATAAAGAGAGTGACAATACTGAAGTCCACTACTTCAGCCCGTCAAGCGCAGCAGAAATGGTTTCGATGCTCTGGATGCCGGGCGGGAATACCTTGCTGATGGTGCCCGCTTTGTCAACCAGAACCAGCGAGGGGAGGCTTCTGACACCATAGTCATAGAATGCTTTCTGGTCGTTTTGATCCATGGCATTGACGGGGGCAAGAGTAAAGGTTCCCTTCCGTTTTTCCGTCAGCTTGTCAAGCACCTGCTGCTGAGCCTTACAGGGCCCGCCATTTGGATTCTGGAAAAAAACCAGCGTAGGCTTGCCTTTTCCGATAGACTGGCTGAGTATCGGAGTACTCAAAGGGGCTTTAGGCGCGGCTGAAGCAAATGATGCTGTTACGAATACTGATACTGCCAGCAGTGTTATTATGGCTCGTTTCATGATTTGTCTCCTCGTAAATATTCTCCACTATTATGACTGTGCAACCGCCAGAAGGACCGGATATGTGCGGTCTCCTTTTTGCATTATGGTTGCTTTTGTTATTGAGATTGCTACATAGCCGCTGCTTTCCAGCAGAGTCGTCAGCGCTGTCCGGCTGAAACCATGGTGAAAGACTCCGGTCGGGTCTTCGTGAAAGCTGCCATCCTCTGCTTCAAGGTCGGCAAGGGCGATCCATCCGCCCGGGTACAGCCGTGAAATGAGTGAGGATAAAAGCGTCTCCGGATCTTTGATATGATGCAGGGTCATGGCACTGACGATCAGATGAAATTTACCCTCCGGCAGTTGACCGGCGGAAAGATCGCACAGAGCGGTTTTTATGTTTGTATTTCCGGATGCTTTGACTTTTTCGCCAAGCTGTTCCAGCATAGCGCAGGAACTGTCAATACCGGTAATACTCCCCACATAAGGTGCAAGTTCAACTGTTACCAACCCGGTTCCGCACCCGATATCCATGGCATCCCAACCGGTCGACAGGCTGAGTGTGTTCTTTATTGCTGTGGCAATTTCTGTTGCAACCTTAACTCGACGAGGCTCTTCGTCCCAGCTCCCTGCAACTTTGTCAAAATCACGTATTTTTGTCATCCAGTTCCTTTCTAATGCTCAAAATAAGAGTTAATTTTATAATGTATCCAGCATCCAGATCGATTTATATGCGTTTTTAACCGCTCCGGTACGTTTTTTAGCCTCTGCGGGATTTCCCTGTTTTAACGCCTCCAGATAGTCAACAACATTTTTTCTCCCTTCGGCAAAAGCAGGATTAAAATCTTTTTGTACTGAGGTAACATCTGGAGCAAGCGCCTGTTCATCCCATTTCAGAAGAAACCAGGGAGCATAGCGTTCATATACCCGTTGCGCATCTTCTGGCTCTTTTGCCAATGCGGCCTGATTAAAAACGACTTCCATGACTTCATGAAAATCATTTGCCTTATCTGCAAGCGAGACAATTCCGGAGCGGACACGCATATCCCACATCAGATAGCGGACTTCTTCAAGCACAGTATGTGCTCGCCCGATATTACCGGCATTAAGATAATCAACTGATTGTTTGGCAACCTCTACCGGGCGTTTTATTCTGGCTGCAAAATCCTGAATTCCAGCAAATTTTTTAGGTGGATCAGTGGCATAAATAGCGGCTAATTTTCCCCAGCTTTCCATAAAGGAAGTCAGCGCGACCTTGGCTTTATCCGCATCATCTTTCTTACTGGTGAGAGCGAGAGATTTTTTGTAGAAACTGTACGGCTTGGCGAGGTCACGGGTAAATGCTTCATACTCTGAAGCAAATGACATTGTGGCGCTTATTATGCCAATTGCGACAAACAGACTTGTTTTTTTCACAGGCTCCTCCGAGGTTTTATTTTTCTATTTTCAATCCAGACTTGCGCCACCCCGACATATGTCCATCAAGGAGGGTAGTGTTTTTGTAGCCATACAGTCGTAACAGTCCCTGAGCCATCCGGGCGCGGGGACCATGTTCGCAGGTAATAACCAATTTTCGGTTTTTATCCTCCGGCAGCTTCGCTATTTTCAGCAGTATTTTCAGGTTTGGAGCATGGATGGCTCCCGGAATATGACCAGAATTAAATTCAATGCCGCTTCTCACGTCCAGAACAAATGGTGCTATTTTTGTTGTTAATTTCTGTAACAGCTCTTTAACATGCATGGTAAGACCTTTCAAAATGGCAAGGAGTATTCACGCCGATTTTTCATGAAACCTTCTTATAACCGAACTTCAGTGTCGAATTGTGCCTGAAGTAACACATACCGCCTTTTCTACCGGGAAACTGATCTTCATCTCAAACATTCTGTTTTGTTTTGTTAATGTCCTCAAAATACTATTCAATAATATGCATGTCAATATAAATATAAATATTCAATCCATTGATCCTGTAAACAACTGTTGAATCACAGAAGACGCTGAGGTTCGCAGAGAGAATAAATTTGTCGTACACCCGTTTTCCTCGTTTAACTTGACACTGAAAAGGGTTTGATATAAGGTGTCCCACTAATTCAGCGCATCCAAAGAACCGAATAACCGGCATTCAGGACGCAGATAGAGAAAAATGCGGAACCCTGCAATAACACGATATTTTTGCGATACTGAAAAAATAGGAAGGTAAGTTACTGAAATGGTTCAATTCGGTGCGTAGCGCAGCCTGGTAGCGCACTAGACTGGGGGTCTAGTGGTCGCAAGTTCAAATCTTGTCGCACCGACCAATAAAAACAGGGACTTAGCCAATTTGGTTGAGTCCCTGTTCTGGTTTTAAGGTAAAATGTGTAGCGTATGTGTAGCAAGTGATAATTTTATGACCTCATAAAAAACCGCCCCTGAAATTATCAAGAGCGGCCTTTCTGCCTACAATAGCCCTCTCTCCACAAAACTCAGATAGAAGGCATCGCTGACAAACCATTAGACAGCTGAAGTAATGGATAAAATAGCAGCAGAAACCCTAAGGCAAAAATTGCCCGGGAGTACAAATGTTCACGAGAGACGCTTTATAAATATTTGAGACAAGGAGAAGTCATTGGCAAAAGTAACTGAAAAATCTTTGAAGGCCCGGTGTACTGAATTGAACATGGGACCATTGCGGAATACCACCTTTGGCATCCGGGCAACCCGGACAGGTAATGGTTATACCGTAGAACTCCTCTACCGTGACAGCACTCCTCCGCAGATCCTTGCCGAAGCAGTTACCGCTGCTGAAGCAAGCTCTGCAGTAGAGGGATGTGCCGCCGGAGCCGCTGCTGTACAAGTTGCGGGACTTGACAAACCTGAATTCGTTACTCGGGAAACTTTCATTCGTCAATCAGGTGAGCGTTGCCCGAAGTGTGCAACGAAGGATATCAGCACGGGTCACCTGTCGGCGGTGAAGGGAGTAATGTCTCAGCATTGCTCTTGTCAGCGATGTGGGTTGTCTTGGAGAAGTATCTATCGTCTTGATGATTATGAAGCGGCTGTTTCGGTCATGGAGGGTTAGTGCGGGTGGCCGCCAACGAGGGTACTGGTGACAGCGACATCGATAGGAAGTGATTTCTTTCCCGGGAAATAGTGATATAGCGGCGGACATTAGGATAACGCCGCCGCTACATTAGAAATATCTTAAATGTATTATGCGCATAACTCAAGATTAAAGCGGTTTGCCTTAACCATAGGTACAACTTCTCTCGCGTGCTGTTTAACGAGATCAATTATGCCGTAACCGGCCATAGTATGTAAGGTTCTCGACAAATTACTTTTGTTGCGACCCGTTAAGTCCCCTAATTCTCTGAGAGACCTGGGTTTTTTTCCCTCGATTACTCGTAACAACATTCAATTGTCATCACTCAGGACTTGAGCAAATGACTGCAAAGATTCAAACCAGACCTTTGGTTCGTCTTTCTCAGGCTTATACTCTCCCTTTGCAATAGTAATAGTCCTCTGCTTAAATTCCTCACGCGACATAATGCCGACGTTGATGCTCTTGGTTGTCATACGTTATCTCCACTAAACAAACGGAATGTATATGCTTATGGTGCTGTGAATATTATTTGAAATCCCAATTACGGCAGACCCAGCAACTCTTTCACCACACCATCCAGACCTTCCTGACGGAGCAGCGTAAGAAAGAATTCCATGACGGTCGGCGCATGCGGACGGAATCCGTGCTGATGAAACGACATCCCAGCTTCGTGTGGTGTGCGGTTGTCCTTGCGGTTGTTGCATGGCTTGCAGGCGCTGACAGTTTGTTCCCATGAATTAACTCCGCCTCTGGACTTGGGCAGGACATGGTCAACCGTAAGTTCCGAAACGGGGAAATTCTTACCGCAGTAGACGCAATTGTATTCATCCCGTACGAAGAGGTTTCTCCGGTTCCATGTAACGCCGTGGCGGTACATTCTGCGGATCGCTTTCAGGAGCCGGATAACTTTGGGGAGAAGGAAGTGGCCTCGCAATGGGATATCGGAATCAACAAGGGATTCGGCCCGGTTGGAGGCAACGAGCCATGCCGCCCGGCGCCAATCAATTGTTCCCAGATACTGAAATCCGATGTTGAACACATATACGGTTCTGCTGGTCATGACCTATTTCTCCTTCTGTTATTATTCCCCCTGTGCCTTGATATTGATCAGGGGCTTCACGAAATCTATTACTTCGATCACTATGCCCTCCTGATAGGCGATGACCGAGGTTATGTCCTTATACGCACCCGGTGCTTCATCAAGGGTGGTCTTATCTGATGTTGAGACTATCCCTGCCATTTGACCTTTGAACTCTTCAAGGTCGAGGCTGCGCTTTGCTTCCTTCCGCCCCATTCTCCGCCCACAACCATGGGAAGCAGACGACAGGTATTCCTGATTACCGAGACCGCGTGTGATATACACGCCATCCCGCATGTTCGCCGGGATAATGCCGATCTGGCCAAGATCTGCCGGAGTTGCCCCTTTACGGTGCAAGACACCATCAGTCGTTTCAACGGCGTGATTGTGATTTTCGTTGACCATTACGGTCATAATCCGCGCGATGTCCTGTTCACCGAAATTCATCAGAGCCAAAACCGTCCGAAGCATCGTCTCACGATTATAGAGAGCGAAGTTTAGGGCAAAATTCATATCGTGCTGATATGCCTGCCCCAAATCGGAGCTTAGCGGGAACAGCCGCCCTTGTTTCATGTAATAACCACCGATGCTATGGCCGACATTACGCGACCCACTGTGAATAGTGATGCAGACTTCGCCACTCCGGTTTTCGCCTATCTCGATAAAATGGTTGCCGCCGCCAAGAGTCCCGGCCTGGTTCTCTACTTTGTCGTTGACACGTGTGATGAGATCCTTGTTGCCAGAAGGAGACACAAACTTTGGAAAACCGAAGACTTTACTCTTTCGGCTTGCAAACCCTGACGGGATTAAATTCTGGATCTTCTGAAACAGGCCCACTTTTGCTCTTGAGTCCGGAAGCAGATCTGCAGTTCTGATGCCCGTTGAGATATACACCATGCCACAGCCAATATCGTAGCCGACAAATGACGGTGAGATATGATCGTCAAGAAGCGCAACTCCGCCGATTACCAAGTCATATCCGGTGTGAACATCCGGCATGATCACCAGTTTTTTCAGGCAATCAAGCGAGAGGACGTCGTGAATCTGCGTGAGAGCGGACGGTTCTATTTCATCCAATGGAATCAATAATTGCAACTTGTCGGTACTGGTCACAGCATTCTCCTTGTTCATAATTGTGAGAGTGGAGGGAGCGTTTTCGCTTTCCTCCACGGCTGCCATCCTTGCAACGTGATCAGAATGCTTCTCGAATCCTTCGCTGGTGCGTGATACACCAGAGACCTTCCAGGGCTTACACATTTTGCAGCCTGCACGCTGGTTTCTGGAGCGACCTCGTTTGTGATGCATTCCATTCCTCACTTTCTGAAATACGTCTTTTTCCATCTGTTAATTGCTTTTTGGATAGTGCTCCCATAAGGATTTTCCCAGTCCCTGCAAAGGTTCTCACGGCGATAAATCCAGCGACCCCACCGCTCAAGATGCTCATTGATGGTGGTTCTATCCACAACGTCATGAATATCCCAGGTCTCGTACAACTTCCGGTACGCGTTACCGCTGGGTATGCCCCCTTTGTACCTGCGCACCTTTCTGTTTGCAAAACACTTCCCGATTCTGCCACGGACCGGCGCATATTTGAGCACCGGGTGCTTCTTGAAACTTCGAGCCATTTATCTGGCCTCCTTGTCGGAGAACCTCAAGGGTTCTCACTTACAAAAAGGCGTCATCATAAAAATACATGATATCTCCTTTACGTGAAAAAATGGTGCAAGGGGTCGGTATTGAACCGACTGCCTGTGAATTTTCAATTCACCGCTCTACCATTTGAGCTACCCTTGCATTTTATTATGCTGGGAGCGGGTATCGGTGCCGCCCCGATCTGGCTGGGGATATGAACCCCTGCTGTTCACTGGAACACCCGCATCATTTGATTGAGAGGGGAGTCCGCTAAGATGTTTCATCTACAGCGGGCTAACCCATCTCTAATCCAGGCGAGGCATGCTCTGGGCCTCCTTTGATGCATCCGCGCAACCTGAATTAATTAAACTAAAAAACCCCCTAATCATCTGACTAGAGGGTGTTTGAACGGCACTCTTCTCAGGATGATTAACTATGTATTGGACTTCCGCCTACATATTGTCTGGCAATAAATCGATACAGTGACAATGTGGATGTACCGGTCTCCGCGTGGAGTGCACATTCTGATAATGCTGTATGCCAGGAACGTGAAAATAGCGGTCTTAAAATCATTTGAAAGTTTTTCCCCTTCTTTGATATTTGTTCAGTTTGCGGAGGGATCTGCCCCTCCCGCATTCTGCACACATAATTCAGTTGTCTTACTTATCAGGCTTCCTTTGACTCAGTTACTCTATAAACGAAAAAACCCGGCCATCTCAAATGAGGGTCGGGTTTCATGAACACATAAAAATGCGTTGCTAATCCTTACCTCACGTTAAAATCCTCTTTTGAGGAGTACTCTGTAACTGCAAAAATGCCATTATCCCAGCTCTCGCTGATAAAATTGTGCATCCCACGGCACAGTGGTTGTGCAAAGGATGATTTCAACGGATATGTGGCGTTCATTGATTGCATATAACCGCTCTCAAAATTTGATAGTCCGCCTTATAACAGATATAATTTGATCGTGTCAACAAAAAGTTTAATAAAAGTCTGGCTGCATCAAAAATCATGAGTCACATGAATTGCATTCAAGCAGAATTCCATCAATGCTTACTTTCAAATTCCACATTGGCACCCGCTATTGCTTGACAGGCTTATGTACAAGGTATTCGTATTCTTCATCATGATGCTCAAGCCAGTGAAGAACTTCGTCATCGTCCATTTTAGCAGATAGGCTTGTGTACGTTTCGCGGAAACGTTTTATCAGATTTGCATTTTCCATTTCAAACCTCCATCTTTAGAATAGCAGCAATGTTTCGAGAAGCAGTTCGTACATTTACGGCCGCATTTGTTAAGGCTTCCTCCACGGTACAAACCTGGCTGATTACACTGAAGACGGCGTCAAAGCCGTGGCCATGAACCACGGCTGCATCGCTTGACAGGCAGCCGGCAATGCCGATGACCGGTTTTCCATACCGTTTGGCCATGCGTGCTACACCAATCGGCGTTTTGCCATGTATGGTCTGACTGTCAATGCGTCCCTCTCCGGTAATCACCAGATCGGCATGCTTCACGATAGCCTCAAATCCGACGGCTTCCATGATGATTTCGATACCGGGCCGTAACTGTGCCCCCAAGAATGCAAGCAAGGCAGCGCCCATACCACCTGCTGCCCCCGCGCCCGGCACTGACTCCACCTGCACACCCAGGTCCCGATGAATTATGCTGGCATAGCGGATAAGATTTGCGTCCAAAGCTGCCACCATCTCCGGCGTAGCGCCTTTCTGCGGCCCGAAGACCGCACTAGCCCCCTTCGGGCCTGTTAACGGATTGTTAACATCGCAGGCTGCTTCAATCCGGCACGACCTCAGACGCGGGTCAATACCACTGATATCGATGTGCTCAAGATTCGTCAGCTCATCGCCGCCACATCCGATTCCACATCCGTTAAGATCCAGCAGTTTTACCCCGAGAGCCTGAAGCATTCCGGCTCCCCCGTCGTTGGTCGCACTACCGCCGATACCGATGATGAGGTGGTTGACACCCGTATCGAGCGCTGCCTTTATCAACTCTCCGGTACCATAGGAAGTTGTTTTCAATGGATTGCGTAGATGGGTGGCGATCAAGGCAAGGCCACTGGCAGCTGCCATTTCGATAATAGCTGTTTTACCATCACCGGTCAGACCATAGAAAGCGGTGACCGGTTCACCCAGGGGACCTGTCACATCC
Source organism: Desulfuromonadales bacterium (assembly GCA_013349405.1). Classification (GTDB taxonomy): domain Bacteria; phylum Desulfobacterota; class Desulfuromonadia; order Geobacterales; family Pseudopelobacteraceae; genus JACRCG01. Next base: position 20,112 of record DUZS01000020.1, read on the forward strand.
ACCTCTCTACGTGTGCCTCCGGTGGCGTCGACCATTGCGGCAACGGTACCTTCGCCGCCGTCAGCCATAGGCAGTTTGAAGTAATCCGCATCCGGGAATATCTCGCGAAAGCCAGCTTCGATCTCTGTTGCCACTTCAAGTGCGGTCAAACTTTCTTTGAATGAATCGGGAGCTATGACTATCCGCATGGGCACAACCTTTCGATTACCTTTTATTTCACGAATGTTCCGTGCCGATACTCGTCAAAAGCAATTTTCAGCTCTTCCTGGGTGTTCATAACAACCGGGCCGCTCCAATACCCGAAGGCCCGCTTCAGATGGACACCCGCACCTTCGATGGTGGGGAGGCTTTTGAATATTTTTGAAATTCGGCGTGTGGTCATGCTTGATCATCTTTCTGCTGTGTTGGCGTCAGAGCCACCGCCGCGACAATTTGCTCTATGTCAGCTTCGATCTGGTCATGAGCCGAAAGTTTGGTCAGCCATGCAGCAGGAATAGCCTCAATTCCGAGATATGCTCCGAGCCAGGCACCAATCATGGCAGCTCTTCCGGCATTATCACCACCGGCGTTAGCAGTAGCTGTCAAAGCTTCTGCAAAGTCATTTGAGCAGATAAGCATCGTATGCAGGGCCGCAGTAAAGCTTGAGAGGAGCGGACAGGATTGCCCGAAAAGCATGGTTGCATCATGCACGGAAAGTGTCCGTGAGGCGCTGGCTGATTCTATCCGTTCTATGACTTCAGAATACTGGTTCTCCGGTGATTTTATGATCAGAATTGTTTCGGAAATGGCTGCCTCTGGGGAACTGCCATTGATCAGAGCTCGCAGTATCAGGGCCGTTGCCTGTGAGTAAGCGATAGCTCGCAGGTTGTTCTGACATACCCGGGTTACCTTTGCTATCGTGCCAGGCAGGGCATCGTCATTCAGATGTGATACCACTATCGGGGCAAGATGGGTAACCGTAGCAGGTTGGTCATCATCTGCCCCGTGTTGAAAATTAAAGGGAGTGGTTGGATTGTTGTCGTGATAGGCACGATAATTGGCGATCATGCCCTTGGTGGCATGGTCGCGGTAGCCGGTGTAGGAGTCATCGGTCATGAGCTTGATCAACTGCGACCCAAAGTCGTATGCATCGAAATGCCCGCATCGGGCAACTGAATCCAGAACAAGCAGGGCGGCATCCCCGTAATGAGTAAAGTCACCGGATTGCTTACCATCATGGTAGTGTCCGGAAAACGGGGTCTCGAAACCTTTAATTCCCCCCGGAAATCGTGTCGCTACTTCATCCAGATTATAAATCCAGTGGCTTCCCAAGCAGAACGCATCACCAATGAGGCTCCCCCATAAAGCCCCCCGCATTCGATCTTTAGATGAAACAAACTTTTCTTCAAATTTGATTGTCATAATATTTCCCCTTTTACTCATTGTCTGCCTCGACGCTGCCTTCCGTCAAGGGGCTTTCTCTGTTCCTTGATCAGAAAGAATTGCCACGTTAATCATGAACCAGCTGTTTCGGGTATTTTATTGGGGGTGCTTACTTTACCAAGAGGGAGTATAATCAACATCGGCCATTGAACAAGGCGGCAAGGGTAATTAAATCTGAATAAGAGGGAGAATAGCGATGCCGAAAATAGTCCGTTTTTATGAAACAGGTGGACCCGAAGTACTCAAAATAGAGGAGTCACCACTTATGGAGCCTGGTGTGGGCGAGGTTCGTCTCAAAGTTGAAGCGATAGGCCTGAATCGGGCAGAAGTAATGTTCCGACAGGGGCAATATCTGGAAAATCCGACATTCCCATCTCGACTCGGCTATGAAGCTGCGGGGGTTGTAGATGCAATCGGTCCTGGTACTGTCGGCATTAACATCGGCGACCGGGTAAGCACCATTCCTTCATTTTCAATTGGTACCTATGGCGTCTATGGAGAAAGCGCCGTTGTGCCAGCATATGCTGCAGCCCATTATCCCGAGAAACTATCCCCGGTTGAAGGGGCCGCGATCTGGATGCAGTATCTGACGGCCTTCGGGGCGCTTATCGAATTCGGAAAATTGCAGAAAGATGACACTGTATTGATCACTGCGGCGAGCAGCAGCGTCGGATTAGCCGCAATCCAAATCGCAAAGTCAGTCGGGGCGACCGCCATTGCCATTACCCGCGGCGCCGATAAGAAATCCTTTCTCATGGAGGCCGGGGCGGATCACGTTATAGCGACTGACGAACAGGACCTGGTTGAAAGCGTCATGGCCATTACATCTGGAAAAGGTGCTGAAATGGCATTTGACCCAATTGCCGGAGCAATGTTGGGAGAGCTTGCCGGTGCTGCAGCTCCCGGTGCAACTATCTTTGAATATGGAGCACTGTCGTCGGCACCGACCACATTTCCCCTGTTTTCAGCGCTGGCCAAGGGCTTGACTGTGCGCGGGTACACCCTGTTTGAGATCGCCAAAAATGCAGAAAGTCTTGCCCGTGGCAAACAGTTTATCTACAACGGACTTGAGAATGGCGTATTGAAGCCGGTTATCGATCGAGTATTTCCTTTAGAAAGTATTGTTGAAGCCCACAGGTACATGGAATCCAACCGGCAAAAAGGCAAAATTGTGGTACAAGTCTGAAAAATGAAACCAGCTCTTGACCTGTGCTCCTGATTGAGACTTCTGCGCGGGTGCTGATACATCGACAGCATAGCCGAATGTGGCGTATATAAGCGGCATGGAATCAGTACGCATTTCTATTCTGAGGCTCTGGCAATAGGAGTTACACTCCGACAAATCCAGGGCCTTTTATTTTGTCTGCATGTACAGAAAACTGCAGTTCCCTCTGTTGAAAATGTCGTACCAACAAATTTCATATTTTAATTAATGTTACGATCCCAAAGACTTGATACTGAGGAAGAACAACACACTTACTTAATGAACGTTCCATGCCGATACTCGTCAAAGGCAATTTTCAGCTCCTCCTGGGTGTTCATAACAACCGGACCGTTCCAGGCCACCGGTTCGCCCAAAGGTTTCCCGGAAACAAAAAGGAAGCGTACCGGCTTATCTGTCGTTGTTATCTCGATTGCTTCGCCTGCATGTTCAAACAGTACTACCGTTTCAGCCACGCAGAGGCAGTGATGCTCGGTTTCCGACCAGCCGTGACCAACCATTTCATATGCACAGGCATCCCGCTGATCGTCAAAATACCCTTCTCCGGACAAGATGTAGGCGAAGGCAGTATGTCCGGTCGGCAGCGAGTGAGAAAATAGTGTCCCGGCTGGCACGCTGATATCAAGCATTTCCGGTTCAATGACAATATCTCCCACAGGTCCCTGTACGCCTGCCACCTCCCCGGCTATGATTTTGACCATGACACCATTATCAAGCGTTACGTTCGGGATTTCATTCGCCTTGACGTCGCGGTAACGAGGCGACATCATCTTTTGAGAGGCCGGTAGATTGGCCCAGAACTGGAATCCCCACATGGTGCCGGTCGGGCTCACCTGGGGCATCTCCTGATGGATAACGCCGCTGCCGGCGGTCATCCACTGCACATCACCGGCACCGATAGTCCCCTTGTTGCCCATGCTGTCACCATGTTCAACAAGCCCCTCCAGGACATAGGTAATCGTCTCGATACCCCGATGCGGATGCCAGGGAAATCCGGCCAGATACTCGTCCGGATTGTCAGTATAAAAATCATCCATCATCAGGAATGGGTCAAACAGGGGCACCTGGGCATACCCGAAGGCCCGTTTCAGATGGACACCCGCACCTTCGATAGTGGGAAGGCTCTTGAATATTTTTGAAATTCGGCGCGTGGTCATGATAGTCATAATATCTCCTTTTGCGTCATTGTCTGCCTTGACACTGCCTTCCGTCAAGGGGCTTTCATTTTGTCTGCATCTACAAAAGAATACAGTTCCCTCTGATGATATTGTCGTATCATCAATTTCATATACGGATTCCCTTGGCTAAAATTAAAACCTTTAGACCGTTATAATCTACCCGAATGAGGGGGTAAACTGGTTTATTTTTCGTTTGTATTTGTATAGAGCCTATTTTTTAGCTTTTTGGGAAACAGACCGTTGCCTATTTAATTAGAAGCATACCTAAAATAACTATTAACAAGTAAATACAGTTACTTATGATCTATGACTATTCTCTGGGCAAAGTGATAAACAGTCGGATTTTACATAACATTTTTGAAACATATCCACAGCGTCCACAGGGTTATCCACATTTTTTGTGGAAATGTTACTCTGCACGAAATACCAGTTACTTAGCCGATTTTATGATGAGAAAACCTGACTATTTAATTAAAATATTTCTGAACTTCTTGATCTATAGTTTCTGAGGCGATTCACTGAGGGAAGAGTCAACTCTTGTTTTTTGCCTTTCTGGATGAGCGGAGAAGCTGTAAAAAAACATATGGCACTTTCCGCCCCTCTCTGAAGCTGTTGAAGGGCTTTTTCATGATTCGAGAAGCTCACCACGAACGGCAATTTATTCTATTTATTGCATTACAGTTTCTTGGTGAGAATGTAAGTCGGGAGGAAGCTCATTTTTCTTACTTCTGTTCTTTATCGTTTTTCATCGTGCTTGCTTTTAGCCCCTGCCACTCATCGTAAGCATCTTTTGTAAAATTCAGACAAGCGCTCATTGAGTCAAATGAGTCTCCCGTTTGACAACTCCATAACCCATTCTCTTTGCTTGCCATCTTGACACTTGTCCTGTATTTCCCATAACCGGTTTTAGCCGTTACTGTCACACAGGCATACGAGATACCTTTATACTGTCTTTGCGTGATTTTACCTATGTTCGCCGAACTCGAAAAATAGAGTCGATCCTTTATTTCCGCAACAAGATCAGCGTTTGCGGCATACGCATAAGTCGAGAAAAAAATAATTAAAAACAGACATAGAGCTGCAGATGCAGCCACTGTTTCCTCAGCAAAACAGCGCACTAACGGCATGAAACCTCGAAAATCGGAACGCAGGTCATAAAAGTGCCGTTCCAGCTCAACCTCACCACCCGCAAGCGGATTTGATCGCGTCACCCTTCGCGACATCCTCTCAAATGCGGTGCCAATGCCGCTCACCTCGCCATACGATGGCAGAAGTTCCTCAAAAATGTACGGAACAAGCTTTTGCATACGTTCAGGCAGCTCATTATTATGCTTTGTTATGACCGCTCTCGTCCTGAGCAGATAATCGCCAAGCGGTTCATCCGACCAGCAATTCCATTCCTTAACAAGGAAATGATCATAAAACAGATCGATCATTACTCCGCGATACAGACCGTAGTACGGGTCTATGCGCCGTCTGCTCTGCTGAAACAGCTCAGAACGACTGGAGAAGGAATCAATCCTGCGGTGCAGGTGAATGCCGTGCCGAATGCGCACGGGAAATCTTTCCGTCAGCGGTCCTTTGACAAAATCTCCCATAAAGTTGCCGACCAGAATCTGGTCATCGTCACCGGAAAGCAGCATGTGAAAGAGGAAGTTCATGGGGTGGGCAGCAGTTATGAGTTACAGTTACGGGTTGATAACGTCCGTAACGAGAAATGAGACCATCGCTCAATGAACGTCGTACGCCCTTGTCGCTCCAACAAAATCAAAGGTCTTGTTTTTCCAGTCACAGAATTCTCAGAAATTTCCCGGCTACCCAGTGCTGCTCGGTTGAGTTAATCCGACACCATCCATTGGCTTCTTCATAGACATTGACGACAACTCCCTGCTTTAACGCCCTTACGATTGAGGCGCTGCCATTACAGGAGCAGCGGACGTTCAGATTTGTCGCCGTCACTGCGGCCTGGTATTTGCTTCCGGCGGTTATATGTGCTGATTCGCCGAGGGTTCCCAGCATCGAAGTCACCAGCGGGATAAACCCTGCGGCCGCCGCGGTAACAGAATTACCGCCAAAAAACGCTGTGCCCGGACAGGTTTTTGTGGTACCGGAACCATCAGTGCGGGCGCCGCTTGTAAGGTCATACCAGTGATGGTACACAATGCTGTCCGTGGCAGGAACCAGATTAAACTCACGGCAGAGAAGCGCATTGACCCTGACTATGGCGTCACGGTGGGTTTCGTTCATCACATCACCGCCCATGTCAAAGTTGCCGGTATTTTCGATGCAAAGCCCTGAAGTATTCGCCCCCTTAATGCCTGCTGGAATGCGCTCAAAGGGACGACAGACGGCGACGGTTCCGTCGGGGAACGTGGTCAGATTTTGTGCAATCTGGTCGAATCCCCGCTCTATATGACTCTGCTCCATGCTCTTGAGGAGGGCAAAATGGTTATTTCCCTTGAAATGACTATAACCGGGTATATAAGTATGATGGTTCTGGATCAACGTCACTATCCGGTTGAACCTGGTGTCTTTCAGCCACTGATCGAACTCATCGATGGAAAAATGGAGGAACTTTCCGTCTTTTTTCATTGTAATGACTCCTTGCTTTGGCATAAAAAAGCAGCGCCGTTTGTGTGCAATCAATAAATGATACCTGTCTTGTCAATAACAATTTTCACCGTAATTCTCAATAAAATAAAAATATGCATATTTTAAAAACAATAGCCATCCTGCATTTATTTTACCGGGGACAACAGCTTCTCTGATAGAGAGTATGAATCATTCTCGCTGCGGTCTATATTTGGTACTATGTACGATTTACGCGATGTGCTAATTTCGCATTGATTCAGAATGTTTTAGAGGAGTATGCCATTGACCCACAGAACGTTAACCATCGCCGGCTGGCTTACCATGATGAGTGCCTTTGCCTCAATTCCAATGGCATATCTTGCCTTTACACTGGAAGGTCGATCAGATGCAGGCAGCACTTTCGTGCTATCTGTTATGCAGGGAGCTGGAACAGCTCTATTTGTTGTCATCACTCTTTTCCTCAAAAGGTTTCTGAATCGTCTCTTCATGTTCCATGATTCCGACAAGAGCATAGTCTTGATGATACTGGCCAATGTTGTAGCCGGGTTTTTAATTGTCGGGGGGATGTACATCTCCTCGACAAAGGAAATCGCAGGTATCGCCGCATTAGTACTGATGGTGTTTCAGGGAATAGTACAGATCCGCTTCGGGTATACGTTACTGAAGTTGGGGAACGATCTTGGAGGATTACTCAAGCCTTTCAGTTACCTGAACATTGCAACAGGAATATGCGTCGCTTCGATTGTGCTTATACTGGCAGGCGTTGTAGTCAGTGCCATAGCTGACCTGATGCTTGCGACACTCTTTTTCAACGCCTCGAAGCAACTGAAAGAGGCCGGGCAGAAAATGTAACGCATTGAAAAAATGATTTTTGAAATTGAAGAGGTGTACCCTATCCCTTGAAATATTTCCTGATGCATATTTCAAGTTTTCCGTGCAGCAACTCTTCATCGCTCGTGCAGATTTCAGCGTACATATCCTCAGCATGATCAAGAAAGAGCTGTGCAATCTCCGGATCAAAGTGGCTCCCCAGCGAATTACGCAGAAACTCCACAGCGACAGCAAAACTGAAGGGCTCTTTGTAAGGTCGCTTTGAGGTGAGGGCGTCAAACACGTCAACAATTGCAAATATACGGGCGTTCAGCGGGATATTCCCCCGTGTCAGCCCCTCCGGATAACCACTGCCGTCATACTTTTCATGATGGCAGCGGACTACGTCGAGCGCATCCTGCAACCAGTCGTAACCCCGGATTATATCCTCGCCATGCCGGACATGGCTCTTCATGATTGAGAACTCCTCCTCGGTCAGTGAACCCGCTTTATGCAGAATAGCATCTGCAATAGCAATCTTGCCGAGATCGTGAAGAAATGCACCCTTGATCAACCCCTGCATGGCTGTGGGCGAAAGCCCCAGACTCTCACCGATTCGCACGGAGTAAAGCGAAACTCGGTAGTTATGGATATTGGTGCTGCTGTCACGTTTGTCAATGGCGCTGCCCAGCACCTTCAACATACCGATGTTGGTCAGTGCCAGATTTTTAGAAAAGTCAACAAGGTTGCGGTTGAGGCGGATGATAAGCGGATAGAGCGCCAGGCTTGTGGCTAAAATGACCAGTACGACGAGGATTAAGGACCAGAGAGATTGACGCTTGATCTCGGCGATCACCTCGGTCGGCCCGTGGTAAATCCCTTCCAGATAGCCGGTTTTGGTTCCGCTGCTATTAAACAGCGGGACAAAGACCCGCATAAAAGTGTCGTTCCCCAGAGTCATCTTCTTGTAGACAATGCCGTTTTTATCGGCAAATTCAGTGCCATGTCGGGGGAGTTTCCCTTCAACCTCGATAGCGAGCGGTTTAATCACTTCAGTGATTTTTTGGGAGCTGCCATCATAAAATTCGACGGCAATCAGGTTATCACGTTCCATCTGCACCTGAATCCGATGGTTAAACTCCGCAAGGGCCGGACCTGAAGGAGATCTCAGGTAGGTGGTCATCGCGTCCGTGTAATGCGCCGTCTCCGTTTTGGCCATGGTCACTATCTGGTTATCCAGGCGGAGATTGCCGAGATATTGAACCAGAGTGCCGATTACAAGAGAGAGGACAAGCCAGAGCAGAACCAGTCTGAGAATAAGCCATGTATGGAGGTTAGTAATCATTTGTCTTTCGTCTCCTTCGCTGCGGCAATCGTTTTGTCTGATCGGGAGATCCACAGATTTTGTTGTTCCGTTTCTCCATGGAGCAGTGACATCATCAAGCCACGATCTGCCCGTCAACCAGTTCAATTACCCTCCTGCAACGTTTTGCCAGACGTGGATCATGAGTAACAATAAGGAAGGTTGTGCCTGATTCCTGATTTACCTCGAACAGCAGTTTAAATATCTCATCGGCGGCGGCAGTATCAAGATTTCCGGTTGGCTCATCGGCCAGAATGAGCGGAGGATTGGCTGCGAGAGCCCGCGCGATGGCTACCCGCTGCTGCTGACCACCGGAGAGTTTGGCCGGTTTGAAAGAGAGGCGGTCAGCCAACCCTACCCGCGTAAGCAGTGCCGCTGCCCGCTCGCGCTGCAGCGGTGTTGGTCGCCCCGCTTCCAGCATCAGCGGCATCATGACGTTTTCGAGAGCCGAGAACGCCGGAATCAGGTGATGAAACTGGAAGACAAAGCCGATACTCCTGCCCCGCAGTTTTGTAAGCTCTTCATCCGGTAATGTTCCCGTATCCCGACCTGACACCCGAATTACGCCGCTCGTCGGCTGTTCCAGAAGACCGATGATATTGAGCAGGGTACTTTTACCGGAACCGGACGGGCCGATAAGTGCGGAAAATTCCCCCTGCTGGAGCGTAAGATTAATCCCGTGGAGCACTTCGGTTGTAACGCCATCGTTGCCGTACTGTTTGCGGACATCAGCCAGCTGAATTATGGTACTCATATCAGACATTGCGGATCGCCACAACCGGATCAAGCTTCGCCGCTCGCACCGCAGGAGCGGCGGCGGCCAGAATTCCGGTTACTGTTGCCACCGCTGCCGCAATCAAAAACATACCCGGTTCAAGCACCACCGGAAAGATCGGAGTACCATCAGGATTTCTGGCGGTGCTGGCGAAGAAAGTCACCAGCAGTGCACCCAGTCCGCAGCCGAGCAGGGAGCCGATCAATCCGACAACACCTCCCTGAAGGAGAAAAATATGGCGTATTCTCCGACGAGAACAGCCCATTGCCCGCAAAATTCCAACCTCCCGTGATTTCTGAATAACCGAAACGACCAACACACTCGTTATACCGAAGGCTACAGAAATGATGACAAAGAATTGAATCATATAGCTGGACGCACTCTGCGATTTGAGACCGACCATCAACTGGGCGTTGGTTTTCATCCAGCTTTCGGCGGTCAACCCGGTCTGTTGGGCGAGCTGTGCACCGATAACCTCTGCTTTGAAAAGATCGCGTACGGTAACATCGATGCTTGATACGCCGCCGACAAGATCGAGCAGGTTCTGGGCTGAGCGGAGCGTGATGAATACCCAGCGGCGGTTGAGATCACGGATACCGACGTCGAAAATTCCGGCGACGGTAATCGTTTCACTGCGGCCGTCAGCTGTCTGCAGGCGGATTTTATCTCCCAGTGTAACCCCCAGTTCACGCGCAAGATCGGTACCGACAGCAGCATCATTGGCAGAAATGCGGAACTCCCCCTCCTTCATGAATGATGCCATCGGCACTATTCTGGTATATTTTTCCTGATCAATCCCCATCAGGGCGACCGATTTGGTGGCGTTCCCCCGAATGGCGAATGAGGGCCCGGCGACGAGCGGTGAAACGGCCGTCACTTCAGGACGCTTCTCAAGCTCCCGCATAATTTGCTGCCACTGCAGGATCGAACTGAGCCGCTGGGCGCGACGTTCGATATTGGCGGAAACGGACAGCGTACTATCCGGTTTGATGATGCGTCGGGCTTCATCGTCCGGCGACCGCATAACAACATGAGCCTGGGTCCCCAGAGTCTTCTCGATGATACTGCGCTGCAGACCGGTAATCAGCGAAGTCAGGAACACAATCACTCCGACCCCCATCGTGACCCCACCGAGCATAAAAAAAGATTGTGCCCGCCCCTCTTTCAGAAAGCGGACTGCCAGCAGCCATTCAATGCGCATTGTTTTTTTCACCGCCAGCACGCTGCAGTCGGATTCTGCTGCCAACGGCCGTTTTACTTGAACCTGGCAGAACCAATTCCCCCTCTTTAAGTCCGCTGGTAACTTCGCTGGCACCGCTGCCACGGATGCCGAGTGTAATATTCCGGCGTACCGCCCTTCCATCGCGGGCCACCAGCACCCAGGGGGTTGTCGAGGAGTCACGCACCGCTTCAGACGGTACTGTCAACACGTGTGCATGGCGGGCAACTTCTATTTCCAGTGAGACAGTCATATCAGGGACGAGGTACGAGGGTGGTTCGGTAACGTCACAGCGCGCCTCAACCGTACCCCGCTGCGGGTCAACAGCCGGCACGACCATAGAGAGCCGGGCCGGAAATGACTTCTCGGGATAGGCATCAGCAGAGGCGACAGCGGACTGCCCTACCCGCAACAAGCCAAGGTTTTTCTCGTCAATCTGGGCGGTAATCTGCGTACGCCCATTCCGGGAGAGCACCAGAAGCGGCACCCCCGGCTGAGCAACATCGCCGACCTCGACTTTCCGGCTGATCACCACACCGTCACCCGGTGCGGTGATAACCATGCGGGCAAGTCGTTCCCGTGCGACCGTCACCGCAGCTCGCGCCTGAGCCAGTCTCGCTTCTGCAAGCTTGATGTCGCTCCCCTGCGGACGGCTGTTACTCCGCTGCAGTTTTTCCCTCTCCACCAGACCGGCAGCTACATCGCGTGCCCGCACCGCATCGTCCAGATCTGCACGGCTGGAGATACCGGAATCATGCAATTTCTGAATACGTTCATACGCGCTGGCCGCCTGATGTAACGTTGCTTCAGCTTCCGCCACCCGTTGCTGACTGACCGGACCGTCTATTGCTCCAATCTGCTTCAGGCGCTCCTCAAGCTCACGGACAACAGCCAATGACTGGTCAAGCGCAGCCCGGGCTTCATCATCACGCAGCTGCAGCAGAACCTGCCCGGCCTTCACCCGGTCTCCGGCTTCAACATGCACCGCCACAATTGATCCGAGAATCTGGCTGCCCACCTCTACCCGCGCCAGCGACGTTACCCGCCCGGTGGTAACCACCGTCTGCAACAGATCCCGCCGTTCTACCGGGATACCCTCAACATGTTTCCCGTTCAGCGACACCATAAAAACTACGGCAACCAGCAGCAGCAAAACCACCCCGATAACTATGCGGCGGATAGAAAAAGAGCGTACTGTCATGCATTTCACCTCATACTCTCGCTGTGTACATGGATTGAATCAGTACACTGTTGCAATTACCCCGACATTTGTTGCATAGTTTGCAAAAAAATTACAAGGAGAACTTGATATGATCGACTTTATTATTAATCAACAGCTTTGCACCACATGCGGCACCTGTGTTGCGGACTGTCCGGCAATGATCATCGCGATGGAGAATGGCTTCCCAACTATCGCCACCGAAAATGAGGCAACTTGCTACAAGTGCCAGCACTGCCTGGCCGTCTGCCCAACCGGTGCCGTCTCTATTCTGGGGCTCAAAGCGACCGGCAGCCGACCCCTGGCGGGAGGATTTCCTGCGCCGGACAAGGTAGAAATGTTGATCAAGGGAAGGCGCTCGATACGGCGCTATAAAGATGAAAACCTCGATCCGGCGCTGCTGCAGCACCTGCTCGAAGTGGCCGGGCACGCACCAAGCGGCAGGAATACCCGGCAGGTCCGTTTTACCGTCGTTGATGATAAGGATAAAATGGCGGTGCTGCGCGAAGAGGTGATGACCGGATTGACCAGATTGGTGCACGACAACGCCCTTCCTGAAGGGTTGAGCTATTATGCCGACTTCATCATGATGTGGGAGAAGAACCGGTATGACGTTATTTTCCGTGGGGCCCCGCACCTGCTGATCGTCTCGGCGCCACAGAACGTGGCGTCACCGCTGCCCGACTGTCTGATTGCCCTTTCATACTTTGAGCTGTTTGCCCAGGCAAACGGCGTCGGCACCGTTTGGAACGGACTTGCCAAGGTGGCCATCAACGACCTGCTGCCAGGTATGCGCGAACGCCTCGGCATCCCGGATGATCACCTGATCGGGTATGTCATGGCCTTCGGCAGACCGGCGCTTCACTATGCACGTACCACTCAGCATGGGGTAATCATCCACCGGGTGTAATGATACTACGCAGACTCTCCGACCGGATCGGGTCGCTTGGTCTTGTTGATACGCAACACCAGACTCGAGGCAAGAAGGCAGATAATACCGGAAAGTATGAACGCAATCATATAGTCACCAAGGTAGGTCCGTATTGTTCCTGCAAAGGTAGCCGCCAATGCGGCCCCTACCTGGTGGCTGGCGAAGATCCAGCCGAACATGACCCCCACATGTTCCCTGCCGAATGCGTCTGCAGTCAGACGTACCGTTGGCGGTACCGTGGCAATCCAGTCCAGACCGTAGAACAGAGCAAATGCCGTAAGCCCCCATTCCGGACCGCTCAATGCAAACGGCAGCCCGAGCAGCGACAACCCTCTCAAACCATAATACCAGCAGAGCAGATAGCGGCTGTTGTACCGGTCGGACAGCCACCCGGAAAGGGTCGTTCCGGCCAGATCAAGTATTCCCATAAAAGCGAGGAGGCCCGCAGCCCGTACTTCGGGAATGCCGTGATCAAAACAGGCCGGAATCAGATGGGTACCGATCAGGCCGTTGGTGCTGGCGCCACAGATGAAAAAACTACCCGCCAGCAGCCAGAAATCCCTTGAATGCATGCCCCGGCGCAGGCCATTAAGTGCGACCTGAAATGGATTGACTGCCGGACCACTCTGTAGAGCTGGTGTGGTACGGGTTTCACCACCATCTTCTCCATAGGGAAGCAGACCGACATCTTTCGGATAATTACGCATGAACATCAGAACGACCGGAAGCGCGATACAAGCGGCAGCGGCAATTATAAAGGCTGCAACGCGCCAGCCATGATTGTGGGACAGAGATGCCAAAATTGGAAGAAACACCAACTGGCCGGTGGCAGCACTGGCGGTCAGAACACCCATCACCGTCCCCTGTGATTTTGTAAACCAGCGATTGACCACCGTTGCGCTGAGACTGTACGCCGTCATACCGGATCCGCAGCCGACAACAACTCCCCAGATCAGCACCATATGCCATGGCTTTGTCATGAGCGTCGTCGCACTGACGCCAATGGCAAGCAGCAGCAGCGCAGTGGCCATGGTCCGCCGTATGCCGAAACGGGCGAAAAATGCCGCTGCAAAGGGCCCCATCAATCCATAGAGAAGCAGATTAACAGAGACAGCAATCGAAATAGTTGCCCGCGTCCAGCCGAATTCCTGTTCCAGCGGCACAATGAGAATGCCCGGGGTTGACCTGATCCCGGCAGTTACCAGCAGAGTCAGAAACGTCACTCCGGCAACGACCCAGGCGTAATGAAACCGCCCCCTGACTCTGTTCTGCGGGGTCTCTGAAATCTGAGAATTGTTTCTTTGAGGACTATCGGAATTGTTCACTTTGCAGGGTCCTTATCGTTTGAATGTGCCAGTCCGGCAGGTGCCGCTGTGGCAGAGGTTTCTCTTTGGCAGGTACGGGCGGATTCGGGCAAAGCCCTTATAGAGCAGGCGGGCCACCGGGTTGACCAGCGGTAACGCTGCCAGGCTGTTCAGGGTAGCATACAGAAATGAATTCGGGAACGCCTGCCAGATAGCCTGAAACGCCTCGACGCCCCGGTATACCACACCATTCCTGTCAACTGCATGAAGCTCATACATGAATCGGTCCAGAGTAATCTGAAAAGGAGCCGGATCAAACTCGGGCGCAGCAATATCAACCGCGACCAGCCTGCCGCCATGATCCTGACGCAGGTAATGCTCAATCTCCGTGGCGCAGACGATGCACGACCCGTCGTAAAACACCCTCAGGGGATATTCCGGCTTATTCGGCATAGGTCAAAGTTTCCTTTCCACAAAAACTATCTTCTTGTAATAAATAATGCCATTATTTTGAGTCTAACAACTCATTCCGCAGTAGTAAAGTACTAAAAACCCGTTGTTAAATCGGGTAAACTGCTGTATCGTTGCCAGTAACTATTTACATTACGAATAATTCTTACATGTGCTGTTTGTCAGTTCAGCTAACTCTCTGACGGAGGTGTGCCATGAAGATTCATAATAAATACTTCCCCTTCCTTCTCCTCACACTTGTTTCTCTCTTTTCTCTTCTCATTTTGATAAATTGCGGCGGCGGTGGCGGCACTACTGCCGTCACACCCCCCACTCCCGACATAACCGGCGGCTGGGCCGGGACCTGGTCCGGCATCGATCCGGTCGCCGGACAGGTAACCGGCAACTGGCAGGCGGATGTGCTCCAGGCCGGAAAAAATGTCAGCGGCAGCGGTACGTTGAGCGGTGACGTCGACTGTTCCGATGGCGCCCTCGCCGGGGCTGTCGGCGCCAACAACGTCCCGGCAGGAACACTTACCCGGGCACCATGTCAACAGAACAGCTGGACCATCACGGCACTGGATATGACGACCCGTAGTGTCAGCGGCACCTGGACTCAACCGGGGAGCGGTGCTTCCGGCACCTTTACCGGCACCCAGGTGGCACTGCCGACCGGACCGCAGATAGCATTTTTCACCCCTCAGGGAGGTATCCCCGGGGCAATAATGACCATTGTCGGCTCCGGTTTTGACCCTGTCACTGCGAACAATCTGCTTTCAATTAACAGCAGCTCTCCAGCCCAGATAATTTCTGCCACCGCAACCACGCTTGTCGCCAGAGTCCCGGCAGGAGCATCTTCGGGACCGCTCTCCCTGAAAACCGCCATCAGTCCCCGCTCCTTCAACGCCGCCGCCGGATACCCCACCCCGGTCAGCTCCGGTTCAATCACGGTCGGTTCACTGCCGGAAGGCGTTGCCGTCACCCCTGATGGCCGACGGGTGTTTGTAGCCAACAGCAGTGACGGCACGGTCAGCATGATCAACATCAATCCCCGCACGGTTATCTCCACCACAAAGGTATTTACTCAAGGTGAAGCAATCATTAGCGGGATTGCTATCAGTGCCGATGGAAGGCGAGTGTATACGGGGTATTATGACCCGGCCAGCAGGGAGCGCGGCCTTGCCGTACTTCACGGGACTACAAATGCCGTACTCCGCACCATTACGCTTGCGACAGCACAACCGGCTCCGGCCCCGGGCACTAACTCCGGTGGTGTTGCCATCAGTCCCGACGGCTCGTTCGTCATGGTGGCAAATAATATCGAAGGCGGAGCGTTTTACGACGTAGATGTGGCCGGCAACCTGGTTGTTGCTGCCACAACGCCCCCCGGTTCGAGCTCAATACCGAGGGGAGCGGCAATCAGCCCTGACAACCGGAGTGCCTATCTGCTTTACAGCGGGGCACATGTCATCCAGGTTTTCAGCCTTTCCGGAAAAAGCGTCACCGCCACCATCAACCTGTCATCAGCTCCGACAAGCGTGGCCATCTCTCCCGACGGACAAAGGGCCTACGTTTCAAGTTCTGACGCTGGTACGATAACTGTTATCGACACAACCACCAACAGCATCCGTAACAGTTGGGGCGGCTTCAGCACTCCGGCAGGTGTGGCTGTCAGCCCGGATGGTTCAAGAATATTTGTGGCAAATAGTACCGGTAATTCGATCTCTGTAGTGGCAACGGCTGATGGCGCAGTGGAGTCAGCCGTTCCGACCGCTGCAGGACCGACCGGAGTCGCCATATCTCCGGATGGGAAACGGGCGTTTGTCACCAATCGCTTCCCCGGGACCGTGGAAGAGATCGGTGGTGTCGCTTCGTTGGCGGTCGCCAAGTCCGGTTCCGGAATAGGAACCGTCACATCACAGCCAGGTGCAATCGACTGCGGCTTCAACTGCTCCGCACAATTCCCCCTGGGCACGATCGTGACACTCTCCGCAGTCCCGTCTGCGAATTCTACATTCGCCGGGTGGAGTGGAGACCCGGACTGTTCAGATGGTGTAATATCTCTGAGTGACAGTAAAAGCTGTGTTGCCATTTTCACCGCCGCACAAAGCAACAACGGAGGGGGCTATTATGGCGGCGGCGGTTGTTTTATCGCTACAGCAGCCTATGGTTCTTCCCTTGATCCACACGTCAAAGTACTCCGCTCCTTTCGGGACCGTTACCTCATGACCAACGATGCCGGACGCGCGTTCGTGACGACATACTATCGGCACTCGCCACCGCTTGCCGCGTACATATCACGTCACGAAACACTCCGGGGTGCGGTGCGGCTGATGCTGACGCCACTTGTGTATGGTATCGAGTTCGCAACCGGCCTCGCGTCTGACGTTGCAGAGGCCTCGCGTTAACGGAAGTACCGTATCCGACAGGTAATAAAAAAGGCAACCGGATGGTTGCCTTTTTTATCGGTTATCTCTTCTGTTGGGATCAACAGAATTCGCTTTTCTACATGACCATTAATACCCTCTACCTATTTACGCAATTCAGCTTCAGAAACCGCTGCCGGATTGTCCTCATTTCTCTCCCGCTCTCTGCCATGATCTTTCGCCACCAGCATGTAAATGGACGGCACCACAAAAAGAGTAAAAAATGTTCCGATGAACATGCCGCCGACCAGAACGAGGCCGATTGAGTTTCGGGCGGCTGCTCCGGCGCCACTGACCAGCGTAAGCGGAAAGTGGCCGGCAATGGTGGCGGCGCTGGTCATCAGAATCGGTCGCAGGCGGGTCATGGCGGCCGATCGGATCGCTTCAAGCTTGGGCAATCCCCCTTCCTGCAATTTATTGGCAAACTCCACGACAAGTATACCGTTTTTTGCCACCAGGCCCACCAGAGTAACCAATCCGACCTGCGAATAAATATTGAGCGTTGTCGTCCATCCTTTTGTCCAGAAAGGGGTGTTGGGATCAGGCATTTTGAGGAACGTGAAGATCAGTGCGCCAAAGATGGCCAGTGGTACTGAACCGGCCAGGATCACGAAAGGGTCACGGAAGCTGTTGAACTGGGCGGCAAGCACCAGGAAAATAAGCACAACCGCCAGCGAGAATGCCGGAAGAAACTTGTTCCCCTCAACCCGCAGCTGCCGCGACTCACCGGTGTAATCAAGCAGATACCCCTTCGGCAGCACCTTACCCGCCTCATCTTCCAGAAAGCGCAGCGCCTCATCCAGAGGGCGCAGAGCGACGCCGCTGATTTTTACGGCATTCAGCTGCTGAAAGCGGTTCAGTGAGCGAGGCACAACAGATTCTTTGAGCGTTGCCACGGTTGAGAGCGGAACCAGCGTACCATTCGGTCCGGTAACGCGGATATCATTGAGCTGTTCAGGATTGAGGCGACCGACCCGCTCTATCTGGGGGATAACCTTGTAGCTGCGTCCGGCAATATCAAAGCGATTAACAAACCCGCCCCCCACCATGCCGCCGACATCAGTGGCAATCTGCCCAAGGGTAAGCCCCATAGCGGCAACTTTATCCCGATCGATGACAAACTCCGTCTGCGGTTGATCGATTTTTACGTCGATCAGGGGCGGAAAGGCGAACATACCGCTCTTCATCGCCTGCATCTGGATTTTTTTGGCAAATTCAAGTATCTGCGCACTCTCAGCCGTTGAAGCGATGATAAACTCAACCGGGAACTGTCCCCCTCCCGGAAGAGCAGGCGGTGTAACCGGGAAAACAGTGACACCGGAAATTGTGCCCAGTTTCTGTTGAACCTCCGGCAGAATCTGGAATATTGTCCGTTTGCGTTCATCCCACGGCTTGACAATCATCCCTGAGAATCCGGATGAGGGAAAGGTGATCTGAAAGGTAAAATCTGTTTCCGGCACACTCATAAAAGCCTTGTTGACCGCAGCGGCATAGCTTCGGTTCTGATCAAGTGTCGAGTTTGCCGCCGCATCCAGAATACCGAAAATGACCCCCTGATCCTCAGTGGGAGCGAGTTCGCGGGCCGACATGGTGAACAGCGGGATCGTCAGAAAGCTGAAAATAATCCAGATGCCGTACACCGCCGGGCGGGCGGAAAGGGTCCGGTCAAGCAGGCGACCGTAGAATACCTTGAACCGTTTGAAATCACGGGCAATCTTTCCGGCAAAACCATGCTCCTCCATCCCCGGTTTCAGCAGTTTTGCCGACATGACCGGTGAAAGCGTCAATGCCACGATACCTGAGATGGTGACCGCGCCGGCGAGCGTCAGAGAAAATTCGCGGAACAGCGAACCGGTCAATCCCCCCTGAAGTCCGATGGGGAGGTACACCGCTGCCAGAGTGATCGTCATGGCAATGATCGGGCCCAACAGTTCCCGCGCACCGGAGAGAGCAGCCTCAAGCGGTGATTTACCCTCGCCGAGGTGACGCTCGACATTCTCCACCACGACAATGGCATCATCGACGACAAGACCGACCGAGAGTACTACCGCCAGCAGGGTTAACAGGTTGACGGTGAAACCGAAAATCTGCATCAGGAAGACAGCTCCGATGAGCGAAACCGGAATGGCAACGACCGGGATGAGTACCGCACGGAACGATCCGAGAAAGAGGAATATTACAATCATCACGATAATGAGGGTGTCAACCAGAGTTTTCAGCACTTCAGAGATGGCGTTATTGATGTAGTTAGTGGCGTCGTAGGCCACCTTTGCGTGCATACCGCTCGGAAGCTCGCGTTGAATGGCCGCCATTTCAACATTCACCCGCTTGATGACGTCGATAGAGTTGGCATTAGGCAGCGGCCAGATTCCCATAAAAACTGCAGCCTGACCGGAGAATCGAACTTCGGCTTCATAATCCTCCGCGCCAAGCATGACATCGGCAACATCCGCAAGACGCACCAGTGTGCCATTCTGCTGGCGGACAACCAGATTCTTGAACTCATTTACGGTATTGAGATTGGTATTGGCGGACAGGTTGACCTGAATAAGCGCACCTTTACTGCGGCCCAACGGCGCCAGAACGTTATTGGCAGCAAGGGCCTGTCTCACCTGCGCCGGACTGATGTTGAGCGCCGCCATCCGGTCCGGTTTGAGCCAGACCCGCATGGCGAAGGTGCGGGCACCGAGGATATCGGCACGCTGCACCCCGGCAAGAGCGGACAGGCGCGGCTGAACTACCCGGGCCAGATAATCGGTGATTTCGTTCTGTTTGAGATCATCCGAAGTGAAACTGAGGTATGCCGAAGCGAACTGACTGTCGGCAGATTCGATGTTGATACTCGGAACCTCTGCCTCCACCGGCAGGTCGCGGCGCACCTGATCAACCTTTGAGCTGATTTCCGACAAAGCCTTGGTGGCATCATAGTTCAGTTTCAGTCGGACATTGATGGTAGAGAGACCGAGAGCGCTCTGCGATTCCATATATTCAATGCCATCAGCTGCGGCAATAGCCCGCTCAAGCGGGGTGGTAACAAAACCGCGCACCAGCTCGGCATTGGCACCGACGTACACCGTTGTAACGGTAACCGCAGAATTTTCACTGCGGGGATACTGGCGAACATTGAGGGAACGAATAGCCTGTAGTCCGGCGATTATGATCACCAGGTTGACTACAAGTGCCAGGACGGGACGACGTATGAAGAGATCAGTAATAGTATTCATGGCGGATCAGTTGTTTTCCGGTTTTGGGGAATGCTGAAATTGCGGGGCAAGTTTGTTGTCGATGACCGCTGCCTGACCATTGCGCAGCTTGAAGACACCGGTACTTACGACGGTTTCACCGATCTTGAGGCCGGAGGTAACGGCCACGAAATCGCCACGCTTCTCACCCAGCCTTATAAATTGCTGGCGGACAACCAAGCCTTTGCCTTCTTTGGCGTTTTCAACAATGAACACCGAATCGCTGTAAGGAGCGTACAGGACCGACGTCGCCGGGATGGCGAGAACCTGCTGACGTGTCGGGAGGCCGACTGACACAGTAATGTACATGCCGGGGCGCAGACGTTCTCCCTTGTTTGAGACCGTGGCCTGAATTTTTACCGCCCGGGTTTCGGCATCAACCAGCGGGTTTATGGCAGTAATTTTTCCGGTTAGCATGTCAGTGCCGAGAACATCACCGCTGAGTCGGACCGGATACCCCATTTTCAGCTGTGACAACTGCTGCTGCGGCAGGGAAAAATCGACAAAAACCGGATCAAGAGCCTGCAGGGTAACAATCTGGTCACCCTCCCTGAGCATTTGTCCCTGATTGATAGTTCTGATGCCAAGCCGACCGGCAAACGGAGCGTGAACAGTTTTTTTTGCCATGGCCGCCCGCAGAGTATCGACTGCAGCCTTTGCCTGCAGTGACGCTGCAAGCGCTTTATCCAGATCCGTCTGGGCAATTATGCCATCAGCCAACATCCGCTGCGCACGCTTCAGCTCGGTTTCTGCAAGCGTTGCCTGAGCCTGGGCACCCGGCAGCTGAGCTTCTTCAGAGCTGATATCCTGCTGCATGAGGAGGTCACCCTTTGCCACTGGACTCCCTGACTCAAAAGCTATTTTCATTACTTTCCCGGCAGCTTCAGCCGCAACTGTCACCCCCTGCACAGCGGTAAGCGACCCGACAGAACTGAGCGAGGTTTCCCAGGTTTCCGCTGTAACCAGCGCCGTGGTCACCGTTTCAGGCGGCGGCACAAACTTCTTGCCGCCAGCTATCATAGACCTGATCTGCAGTGTTTTTATTCCGGCAAGAACGGCAACGATGAGCAGAACGCCGAATACAGCAAAAATGATGCGCTTTTTCATGGAATGGTGCTCCATACTGGTAAGGTGTAAAGGCGATATTCAGAACTGTGTCCAGCAAATAAAGCCGATAAGTTTAGTCTTATAACATGCGTTGCACCGGAAGAAAAGTCGATAATTTTCACTTCGTACTAATGGAGTAATTTCAATGGACATGACTTTTGTCAAGAGTATCGGATAAAATTTGTCCTGTTCACTTAAAGCACATCTGTGATACAGTGTCTGCCAAAGTGCTGCTGGTTTTCCGTTTGTGAAAAGCAGCTGACAGTACAATCAAATGACAAAGGACAGGTGAATGATATGAAACTTTTTTCCTCCTCGCAGCTTGGCCCTGTATCACTTAAAAACCGCATTGTGATGTCACCGATGACCCGCAACCGCGCGCCTGGCAATATTCCCAACGATCTGATGGCCGAGTATTACGGCCAACGTGCCGGCGCCGGCCTGATCATTACCGAAGGTACGTCACCCTCTCCTAACGGCCTTGGCTATCCGCGCATCCCGGGAATTCATTCCGCTGCACAGACCAAAGGATGGCAGTTGATCACTGGCGCCGTACACGCCCGTGGCGGCACAATTTTTATCCAGCTGATGCATGCCGGTCGGGTCGGCAGCGTGCTGAACCTGCCGGAGGGTGCCGAACTGATCGCGCCTTCAGCCGTCACAATGAGCGGGAAAATCTGGACCGACAGTCAGGGAGAACAACCGTACGGTACGCCGCGCGAACTGACATCCGTAGAAATCAAGAGGACCATCGACGAATATGTCCTGGCTGCACGCAACGCCGTAGCCGCCGGATTTGACGGTGTTGAGATACATGGCGCAAACGGCTACCTGATTACCCAGTTCCTTGACCCGGGGTCGAACCTCCGCAGCGACGAATATGGCGGAGATGCCGCACGACGCAACCGCTTTGCTCTTGATATTGCCGATTCTGTAAGCGCGGCTATTGGCGCTGAGCGGGTCGGCATACGGCTTTCCCCTTACGGCGTGTTTAACGATATGAGCGGCAGCTACGCAGGGATTGCGGATCAGTATGGCGACCTGGCGGCAGCTCTCGGGAAACTCAATCTTGCCTACGTTCATCTGGTTGATCATTCGGCAATGGGAGCACCCAAACCGGAGGCTGCAACCGTAGAGCGTATCAGTTGTGAATTTAAACAGGCTGGTGGCGGGGCGGTCATATTATCCGGCGGGTACGATCGTGACCGGGCCGAAGCCGATCTGGCCAGCGGCGCGGCCGATCTTATCGGCTATGGACGGCCGTTTATCTCAAATCCTGATCTTGTTGAGCGGTTACAAAGCGGTGCTCCGCTGGCTGTGCCGGATCAGGCGACCTTCTATTCGCCCGGCAGCGCAGGATATACCGATTATCCCTGCCTCAACCAATAAAACCAGAGCAAAAACGACAAATGGGATGCCTCACGGCATCCCATTCTTTCATTCTCTCCACCCTGTCGTCAGCTTTAAGGGCCTCCGGCGAGTTCCTTAATTGTGGGAATCAGTATACTGCTTCAGGCAGACCCGCGTACAGAGGGCAGCACACCACAGCAGGGAGCGACCCCCGTTTTATTCAGCATTCCGCCCGGGCGCATCATCCAACGGGCAGGGTAGAGAGAACAGACTGTGGTCAATTATTACTCCGATGATTGGAACAATTCAAGCGTTTTATAGAAACTTTCACCGGTTCTGCAGAAAATAAGTCAACTGCCCGATTTCGTTCATCATTTTCTCAAAACCGGGAAATGTCAGAGATTGAGGACCATCGGAAAGCGCTTTTTCCGGCTCGGGGTGCACCTCCACCAGGACACCGGCCGCTCCGGCGACCAGCGCCGCTTCAGCCATCGGCACTACCAGAGAGCGTTTACCGGTTGCGTGAGAAGGATCAACCATGATCGGCAGATGCGACAACTCTTTGATCAGCGGGACTATCGAAAGGTCCAGAGTGTTACGGGTGGCCGTTTCAAAGGTGCGAATGCCCCGTTCGCAGAGAATAACCTGATCGTTTCCTTCGGCGAGAATATATTCCGCCGCCGCCAGAAACTCCTCCACCGTGGCGCTCATGCCCCGCTTCAACAGCACCGGCTTACGGATTCTTCCCACTTCTCGGAGCAGGTCAAAGTTCTGCATGTTGCGGGCACCAATCTGCAGCAGGTCGGCATACTCGGCAACGAGACCGACAGTATCCGGGCTCATGACTTCGGTCACAATCGGCAGTCCACTCTCTTTTCCGGCAACCGCCAGGAGTTTCAGTCCTTCTTCCCGCAACCCCTGAAAGGTATGCGGACCGGTGCGGGGCTTGAATGCTCCGCCCCGCAGCATATCACCCCCGCACTTTTTGACAAAGAGTGCGGTTTTGACAATCTGCTCGAGGCTTTCCACCGCACAGGGGCCACCGACGACAACCGGACGACAGCCCCCGCCGACTTTAATGCCTGCAACATCTACGATCGTATCTTCTGGATGGAAATCGCGCGACACGAGCTTGTACGGTTTCGACACATGAATAACCCGCTGTACGCCCGGCAGCTCCAGAATCTTACTGTCATCAACATAGCCATGGTTACCCAGCACACCGATGGCGGTTCGTTCACTCCCCGGAATCGGTTCAGCCCGGAAACCCATCTCCTGCACGATTCTTGAAATTGCATCAACATCTGCCTGAGTGGCGTTATGGTTCATTACGATAAGCATTTCACTGTCCCCGTTTCATTCGTATCGTTCCGACATTTTCTGAAGTTTTTCCATCTGATGCACGACTACCCGATTTCCCTGCACTTCTATGATTCCCTCGTCCTTCAGCTTTTTGAACGTACGGGAAATGGTTTCGCTGGCGGTGCCGAGTCGTGACGCCAGTTCGCCCTTTTTAATCCCCAGATCGATATAGGTAATGCCGCCAAAACTGGTAGAGCTTTCGGCTGCCCGGCGCACGAGAAATGACGCCAGCCGCGAGGCAACGTCAGCAAAGGAAAGCTCCTCGATCTGGCGGGCAAACTGGCGCAGCATGAGTGAGAGCGACACCACCAGGTTAAGAGCAAAGTTGGGATTATGACTCATCAGCTCCATGAAACCCTGCCGGGGGAGGTACAACACCTCGCCGGACTCCATGGCCCGTGCTTCCGCCGGATATTTGCCGTCGCCGAAAAAAGCGGCTTCGGCAAAGGTTTCGCGCGGCTTGACAAAATGAAGCACCTTCTCGCGCCCGTCGGTGGACATCCGGCACAGCTTGATGCTGCCCGACAACAGCAGATAAAAGCCGGTGGCTTCATCCCCCTCACTGAACAGGGTTTCCCCTTTTTTGAAGGCCCTTCGCACAGTAATAGCTGCCAACGCGGCAAGATCGAGATCTTTCAGGCCGGAGAAGAGAAGCGGTTTTTTTAACTGTTCGATCAGTTCCATGGTTTATTGTTTCAAAAACGCCGCTATCTTCTCGGCTACCTGCGGCGAGGTGAAACCGAACTGTTCGGCCAGCACCTTGTCCGGTGCCGATGCGCCAAAATGTTCGATGCCGATAAACAGTCCGTTACAACCGACCAGACTGCCCCACGCCATACCCCGACCGGCCTCGATAGCTACGCGAGGTACTCCGGCGGGAAGCAGTTCGTTGCGATACCCCGCAGGCTGGGCAAGAAAGGTTTCCAGACAGGGAACCGATACAATACGGGCGGCAATTCCCTGTGACGCGAGCGCTGCGGCGGCTTCTACCGCAACGTGCACTTCAGAACCGCTCGCCATGATGACAACGGCAGGTGCCGCAGCAGGAGATGAAACAATATACCCACCTTTGAGGGCATCAGCAGGAGTAAACGACGCAGGGCGGACAATGACCGGCAGTTTCTGTCGGGTCAGAATCAGAGCGGTCGGACCGGCATACTGGAGAGCAGCCTGCCAGGCGAGTGCCGTTTCAACGCCGTCAGCCGGGCGGATGACCTGCAGGCCGGGGATGAGGCGGAGTGAGGCGACATGTTCGATCGGCTGATGTGTCGGGCCGTCCTCACCGACAAAAAAGGAGTCATGGGTAAAGATATACAGCGCCTGTTGCCCCATTAATGCCGACAGACGCACTGCCGGACGGCAGTAGTCGGCAAAGACGAGAAATGTGGCGCCGTAGGGGATAAAGCAGCCGTAGAGCGCCATACCGTTAATAACGGCCCCCATGGCGTGTTCACGGATACCGAAGTGCAGATTGCGCCCGGCAAAATTGTCGGCCTGCACCGAAGCAGAACCTTTGATATCGCTATTGTTGGAGGGTGCGAGATCGGCAGAGCCGCCGACCAGAGAAGGAATCATCGCCGCCACTTTCTGCAGCACCGTTCCCGAAAGTGCGCGGGTCGCGCCATCCTTACCGGCAACAGACGCCAGCAGCTCTTCAGTCAGGTTTGCCGGCAGCTGTTTATGCCACATGGCATCCCATAATTGCGCCTTTTCAGGATTGGCAATACGCCAGGAGGCAAAACCGCGCTGCCAGGAGTCATAGCCCCGTTTCACCTCATCAACCCTCTGCTGACAGGTGGTCTGCACATCCTCAGGAACCGTAAACGGCGGCGTATCCCAGCCAAGATTTTTGCGGGTAG
The DNA here is from genome assembly GCA_013349405.1 of Desulfuromonadales bacterium. Classification (GTDB taxonomy): domain Bacteria; phylum Desulfobacterota; class Desulfuromonadia; order Geobacterales; family Pseudopelobacteraceae; genus JACRCG01. Next base: position 45,943 of record DUZS01000020.1, read on the forward strand.
CGGCAATTTCGTCAGAACCGAGTGGCGAACCATGGGCAGCGGATGACCCCTGCTTTGCAGGACTGCCATAGGCAATAAGAGTCGTGGCAATGATAAGTGACGGCTTGCCGGTTTCAGCCTTGGCCGCAGCAATTGCCGCGACAATCTGCTCGTTATTGTGGCCATCTATCTTCTGGACATGCCAGCCGCTGGCGATGAAGCGTCCTTCCACATCCTCGGACCAGGCCAGATCGGTTTTCCCCTCAATGGTGATACTGTTGCTGTCATAAATATAGATCAGATTCCCCAGTTTAAGGTGGCCGGCCAACGCTGCCGCCTCGTAGCTGATGCCTTCCTGGAGACAACCGTCTCCGCAGAGCGCATACACATAATGATTGATCGGCTTGAAATCAGCGCTATTGAAACGTTCGGCCGCCATACGTGCGGCGAGCCCCATACCGACACCATTGGCAAAGCCCTGCCCCAAAGGTCCGGTAGTAACTTCGACGCCGACCGTATGGCCGAATTCGGGGTGGCCGGGAGTTTTACTCCCCCACTGGCGGAAGTTTTTGATTTCATCCATTGACAGGTCATAGCCAAACAGATGCAGCAGTGAGTAGAGCAGCATTGAGCCATGACCGGCGGATAGAATGAAACGGTCACGGTTCGGCCAGCGCGGATCGTCCGGATTAAAGTCAAGAAAATTGCCCCACAGGGCAACAGCACAATCGGCGGCCCCCATCGGGAGACCGGGGTGACCTGAGTTTGCTCTGTCCACCGCCTCGGCGGAGATGATGCGGATGGCGTCAGCACATCGCCGGGCCTTGTCTGCGGGGATCATGATGTGATGCATGTGAATTCCTTTCGCTCTGCTGAATTGAGAAGCTATGTAAAGTGGTTAAATCCATTGAACGGAGCAGTACATGGAGTGCCATCGCGGGTGATTACCGTAACCCCGGAAAAGCTTGTTACTATACCAACACGCGTAGCTGCAACGCCACACTTTTTCGCACACGCGACAATTTTTTCCCGATTGGAGTTGCGAGCGGTAAAGCAGAGTTCATAATCTTCGCCTCCGGTAAGCGCATATTCAAAAGGGATAGCGCCAAGATCTGCCGTGACTGAGCGGAACATGCCGGAAAGCGGGAGATCGTCAACCCGGAGGGTTCCGCCGACTCCTGACATATCTGCAATATGACCGAAATCAGCACGAATACCATCGCTGACATCAATCATGGCGGTAGCCAGCCCTGCTTCCGCAAACGCCAGGGCCACTGACACGCGCGGCGCCGGATTGAGGAGGCGGGAGAGGAGCGACTCTGAGACGGCAGTGCCATTTTCAAGCTGGCTCAATGCGAACGCCGCATCACCGAGCGTCCCGGTCACCCAGATATCGTCATCCGGTTGAGCACCCGAGCGGCGGACAATCAGGTCAGGATATTGCTCGCCCATAATGGTCACCGAAATTGTCAATCCGTTGCGTGACGAGCAGGTATCCCCGCCGATCAGGGTAACATTGTATTCTGTGGCAACTTCCTGAAAACCACGCATTAAATCATCTATAAAATCAAGGGGGAGATCCGGGGGGATTGCTAAGGAAAGGAGTGCCCAGTGCGGAATACCGCCCATGGCAGCGATATCGGAAATACTGACCGCCAGCGATTTACGCCCAAGAGTGAACGGATCATGCCAGGCACGGCGAAAATGAACGTCCTCAAGCAGCATGTCAGTGGAGGTCAACAAGCGCATGCCCGGGGTAAGCGCCGTCACGGCGGCATCATCACCGATTCCGGTGATAACGCTCTCATGGGGTGTCACCCGGGCAGTTATGCGGGAAATGAGGCCGAATTCGCCAAGTGCGGCAAGTGTGGATGATTTCTTTTGAGTCACGATTGGATGAGTTCCGTTGTGTTATTGTATTTGCAACGGAAGCATACTCGCCACTGATTGATTAGTCAAATGTCACGTTTTCACCCTTCGACCCGATGCTGAAGCGGCTCTGGCCGGATCTATGGGGGGGGGTGCTGTTTGAGGGATTAGTGGTGATAGAAGCGGTCAAGGCGTTTACCAAATATCTGATCGAAACCGGCGGGTCGGGCAAGGGGAAAGAACAATTCAAAGGGTTTGACGGGAAGAAAAATCTTATCCTGTCGCACGGTAACGAAACCACTGGAATAAAGCGCCCCTTTTTCCTGCTTGGTTTTTGAGTTTCCACAAGTTGTCATCACAAGACCCGTTTACTCTCCTGATTAGCTCTCATTCGCCACTTTGATTCAATACTTTTATTGATTTATTGGTCAAGAGTATTGCAATAGCATTGCTGATATGCTATTTTGCGCAAGTTTTACACACTTACACAACAACCAAAAAGGAGCAATACGTGAAATTTATTACCACTACAAAACTGTTTACAGCCACTCTTTGTGTGGCTGCACTTGTCGGTTGTCAGGGCGGCTCAACGTCCGGCGGGTCAAAAACTGAAGGGAAGAAAGAGGGTAAAGTACTGGCAGAAGTCAACGGCGGCAGTATCACCACGGGCGATTTTGAGCGTGAGCTGAAAAATCTGCCGGAATATCTGAAAGCGATGGCTGATACTCCCCAGGGACGTAAAGAGATGCTGGACACCATGGTCATTCGTGAACTGATCCTCCAGCAGGCTGCCAAAGACGGCCACGACAAAGGTACGGAGCTTGAGGAAAAACTTCAGGATCTTAAAAAACGCCTGATCGTGGAATCATTTCTCAAGAAAAAAGTTGAAGTTGAATCCAAGGTTTCAGATGAAGACATGAAGAAGTTTTATGAGCAGAATAAAGATAAATTCAAATCCGGCGAACAGATTAAAGCAAGCCATATTCTGGTGAAAACCGAAAAAGAAGCAAAGGATATCGTCGCCCAACTGAAAGCCGGCGGAAATTTCGAGGAACTGGCAAAGAAAAACTCCTCTGACTCATCTGCCGCCAAAGGGGGCGATCTCGGCTGGTTCGGCAAAGGCAGTATGGTTCCCGCTTTCGAAAAAGCAGCCCTCGCACTCAAAGAAGGGCAGATATCTGACGTTGTCAAATCAGATTTCGGCTTTCATATCATCAAACTGACCGGTAAACGCCCTGCCGGCGTCCGTCCTTTTGAAGAGGTTAAAGAGCAGATCAAGGGTGCGATCATGCCGACCAAACAGCAGGAAGTGTTCCAGAAGATCAAGGAAGAGCTGAAAAAGGATGCAAAGATAACCATCAAGGAAGATGTACTGAACAGCGTTGGCGGCAAGAAGGAAGAGCCGAAAGCTGACGAAAAGAAGCCGGCAGAGACTGCTGCACCGGCCGCACCGGAAAAGAAATAGTGCCTGCTTGACCTGATACTGGCATATGCAGTACTTTTAACCGGAAGCGGGAGCGGATTCCCCTTCCGGTTTTGACATCTAATGATGAAATGAGTTCAACTATGAATCGACCTACATTAGCGACAGTGGCAACAATCCTGACTCTGGTATTGCTGGGGGGGTGCGCCGCAAACAATGCCGCCGTCACCAGGCAACCAACGGAAGAGGCCCTCAAGGCGGAGCAGTCAAGTTCCTCTTCTGACAGCTCAGGCAAAACAAAAATCATTACGAATGCCATTGTTGCTGTTGTCAACGATGAAATTATTACGCTGTATAATGTCAACCGCGAAGCAGAGCCTGCCTTTACTGAAGCCAAAAAGAAAGCCGCCCTAACTGACGCGGAAAAGAGTCAGATTCGCCGCATGGTACTTGATCGCCTGATTGAAAAGAAATTGACCGAGCAAAAAATCAAGGAACTGAATATTAAAGTATCCGAGGACGAAATCAGACAGGCGATTGATGATGTCCGCAAGCAGAACAATATTCCTTCGCAGGAAGCGCTTGTTGTCGCGCTTGCCGCGCAAGGTCTCTCATTTGAACAATATCGTACCCAGTTGCAGGATCAGATCGAAAAGTTGAAACTGGTCAGTATGGAGGTCCGCTCAAAAGTGTATGTCGGCGAAGGTGAAATGCGGGAGTATTACACTGCCAACCTGGCAAAATATTCTGAAGATGAAAGCTTCCGCGCACGGCATATCTTCTTTAAAAGCGGAGAAAAGGCAACTTCTGAGCAGATTATGCAGGCAAAAGCCACCGCTGCCCTGGTCCTTGCCGAGACCAGGGCAGGCAAGGATTTTGTCGAGTTGGCAAAAAAGTTCTCCGAAGACCCGGCAGCCCGTAAAGATGGTGGTGATCTCGGGAGTTTTAAAAAAGGGGATATGCAGCCGGATCTGGAAAAAGCTATCCTCTCATTGAAACCAGGTGAGGTCAGCGACCTGATCTCTACACCGATCGGTTTTCATATTATCAAGCTTGAGAGCAGAACCTCCGGTACAGTCAAGCCGTTTGAAAGTGTTAAAGGGGATATTGAAGAGATAATTTACCGCAAAAAATCAGAAGAGCGCTTCAGCCAATGGGCCAAGGAGTTGCGCGGCAAAGCCACTGTCGAGATCAGAACTCTGGACGGCCTGTTGTAACTATTCCTTGCGACGCAGATAGCCGAGGAATTCCTCACAGGTGAGCTGTTTTTTCCGTATCAGGTGAGCTATTTCTCGGCTCAAAGCCTGTTTTTCTCCATCTTTCATGGTTTCTTTCAACAGGGCAAACAAAGGTGTATTACTGCTGTATGGATCGAGGCGGAGTCGTTCCTGAAGCTCGAACGCCGACATATCGGACAACATCTGGGAACAGAACATCATATAGACCGGATGGATTGAAGCGAGAGCGAGCGCTTCTTTGCCGGTATACCCTTTTACTACTTCAAAACCCAATGACTCCACGGCCTTGGCAAGCTTCTCTTCTCCATTCCGGGACACTACCATCGATTGAAGATCCCAGGTTTCGGCCTCTTCTGTCAGGCCATAAACAGCAAGTCGGCTTTGCAGGTAGTGCTCGTCAATCGGCAGGGTAAAAAAACCGGCCACCGGAAATACCCCCCCGACTTTTCCCATCTCGCTCAAAAAAACCGGCAGCACAGGAATATTGCGGGTGTCGGGAGAGCTTTTGATTTTCAGCAGCACACCCCAGCCATCATCAGAGAACGGGGATACATCCAGAACAATTCCAAGCGGCCTTCCGGTTGCAAGATTAGAGTACTCCTCAACCCGGCAGACATAGCCGCCGGCTTCAAGGTACGAAGAAAGCATTTCTTCGCGCCCTTCACCCGGCTTTACCCCTAATATCCAGAGTTCACTCCGGGGTACCGTTTTTTCTGTCAAAGCTCCTGTCATAGGTCAAGACTCCGCTGAATAAAGTTCAAGAATTTTCTCTATTATATTCGTTGTCGATTTACCATCAACAAAAGTAATCAACTCCACCCGACCGCCGTACGCTTCGACAATGTCACGCCCCACGACCCCCTCCAGCGCATAGTCACCCCCCTTGGCCAGTATAAACGGCTTGAGTGCAGCGATCAACTCCAGCGGCGTATCCTCCTCAAAGATGGTAACATAATCAATGCAGTCAAGAGCCGCCAACAGGTGAGAGCGCTCCTCCTCATCGATCAACGGTCGTTTGGGCCCTTTCAGACGACGCACGGAAGCATCACTGTTGAGACCAAGTACAAGCAGGTCGCCAAGACTCCTCGCTTTTTGCAGATATTTAACATGGCCGGCATGCAGCAGATCAAAGCAGCCATTGGTAAAAACAATCCGTTTACCTCTGCTTTTCTCCGTCTCTATCAGAGGTGCCAAAGCATCCAGACTCTTTATTTTAGCATGGCTGTCCTTGTGGACAAGTGAAACCGCGTCAATAATCTCCTGTGGGGAAACAATGGAAGTCCCCAGTTTACCGACGGCAATTCCTGCAGCGACATTAGCAAGCCGAGCCGACTCGGCCATACTGAATCCGGAGGCGATCCCTAATGCCAGCGCAGCCAGCACAGTGTCCCCTGCGCCTGAAACATCAAATACTTCCCGAGCCACCGTCGGTATGTGAACAATATCGCCATCCCTGGAAAAAAGTGACATCCCTTCTTCGCTCCGGGTGATCAGAAGGTGCTGTAAGCCGGTTGAGTCCATGATGACACCTGCCGCCTGCGCGAGACTCGCTGCATCCGTTATGGGCACTCCTGACGCAGCCTCGGCCTCCTTGCGGTTCGGGGTCAGCAGCGTTGCGCCGGCATAGCGACGGAAATCGGTCCCCTTTGGGTCAACAAGAACAGGAATACCAGCCAGAGCGGCTGATGAGATCGCCGCAGCGATTACCTTCGGCGTCAATACACCTTTATTGTAGTCTGAAAGGACGATGACATTATACTCAGCGGCATGGGCAGCAATCCATGTAGAGAGCTGCTGTTCAAAGGCACCGGACAGCACGTCCCGCGACTCCCGGTCAATCCGGACAATCTGCTGGTTCGCTGCAACGACCCTCGTTTTACGGCTGGTACGACGCTCATGATCCTGGAATACGGCCCGGACATCGATCTGCTGGTGACTGAACTGGCCGAGCAGCTCGCGACCATTCTGATCGTCGCCAACAACCGAGCAGACCGAAACCTGTACACCGAATGCCGCCAGATTATGCACCACATTGCCGGCGCCACCAAGGCGCAGTTCCTCACGGATGACATCGACGACCTGCACCGGAGCCTCGGGGGAGATACGGTCCGCCCTGCCCCAAAGGTACTCGTCAAGCATCAGATCACCGATAACCAGGCAGCGGATCTTATTACAACGGGCAAAGAGAGTTTCAGCAGTTATACGTTCCACGGCACCCCCGGAAACTATCTGGTAAACAGCGTCTTTTCCAGCAAGTCACAAACGATATGGATGATGGTGATATGGCCTTCCTGAATCCGGGGCGTATCATCGGACGGCACGACCAGCGCGAGATCGCAGCACTTCATAATACTGCCGCCATCCTTGCCGAGCAGGCCGACCGTGCGACAGCCCACTTCACGCGCCAGTTCAAGTGCGTGCCGGACATTGGGAGAATTCCCGCTGGTCGATATCCCGACCACTACATCCCCCGCTGCTGCCAACGCCTCAACCTGGCGCCGGAATACCGTGTCAAAACCATAATCGTTGCCGATAGCGGTCAGAATAGAGGTGTCAGTCGAAAGAGCCACTGCCGGAAGTGCCCGCCGCTCCATCTTGAAGCGGCCGACTATTTCCGCAACAAAATGCTGGGCATCCGCAGCAGAACCGCCATTGCCCATTACCAGCAGCTTCCCCCCCCTGGTGAACGTATCAACAAGCAGCGTCGCCATTTCAGCTATCCGGGGCGTCATCTTCTCTTCAATCAGGGTAATGACGTCGCGATGCGCCGCTAATTGTGCTGCAATTTCCGTTTTCATAGGTGTGCTCCTGAAAATTCCTGCTACTGAATTTGTACGGACATAAAACTGCTGCACAGCTCGTCATGGGAGATGACAGCGTCACTGCCGGGGAAGCAGGTCTCGCTGCAACCCCGCACCATAAGCATATCAGGTGACGCAGCCCTCAGGGCCGCAACCTTCCGTTGCAGGCTCCGCAGCGGAAACAGGACGGACAACGGCAGCAGTTCAATTCCGGTATGCAGGCCATTCCAGCCCATTTTACGGAACGCTACTTGTTGGCGACGATGCAGCAACAGCGTGAAATGATGGCCCTGACGGGCACCATGCAAAAGAGCGCTGATGATCTCAGTAACTGTTCCGGCATCAGCTTTCGGGCCAAAATAAACGCAATAATGGCGGAGAATCCCCCACTTGGCCAGATACGCAGAACGGCTCTTCCGGATCATCTCGTTTCTCCGTTGCAGTGAACCGAACTGCTGACCGGCAGAACAGACCAGGCAGCAGCGACCGGTGATGGCGGTTCGATAGCCGAATGCTGCAACACGGCGTGTATACTCACGCAAGCACCACTCATCACCGTCGAGATCATCATCAAACAGACCTGCCGCTCTGAACATTTCACTACGCAGCAGAAGAGTTGCGAACGAGACGGTACAGCTCTCCATCACCGTGCATCCCGGAGCAGGTTTCGGGAGTATTGGAGCTTCCACACCACTGAACAGCGGTGAAACAATACCGGCACCGGTGGTTTCCGCCACGTTTACCAGCGTCTCCAGCCATCCGGAATGCACCGTCACGTGTGGCCGGACAATAACGGTATAGGTGCTGTCAGAACGTTCGAGACCGAGATTGAGCGCAGCAACCAGACCGATATTCCGTTCCGATTTGATAAACAGCCCCTGCTCCCCCATCGACTCGGAGAACTCCTCGAGCATGAGTTCAGTCTCACGGCTGCTGCCGTTATCAACAATGATCAGACGTGCTTCGGGAGAGTGTGCAAGTATGGCAGCAAGACAGGCACGGGTTTCAAAAGGGTTATTCCAGACTGGAACAAGAATGTCAATAGTTGGGGAGGTCATAGCGGCTGGAAGAGGTTTTACATGATGAGCCACAGAAGTCGATTTGTCTGACGCTTCTGTGGCCCATACAATGTCTGATCAGGATGAAATGGCGACGCGGCGCAGCAGATCAAGCTCGTCCAGAACAAGACCTGAGCCGAGACAGACACAATCAAGAGGGTTCTCGGCGATCAGCACCGGCACTTTGGTAACCTCACGCAGCAACAGGTCGAGGTTGCGGAGCAGGGCACCGCCTCCGGCAAGAAAAATTCCCTGATCAACAATGTCAGCCGCCAGCTCCGGTGGCGTTTTTTCCAGACAGATACGTACCGTATCAACAATCGCGTTCACCGCCTCCTTCAATGCTTCACGGATTTCATCCGAATTGACCTTGATCGTTTTCGGAATGCCGGAAACCAGATCGCGCCCTTTTACATCCATCTCCAGCGTTTCAGTGCCCGGATACGCTTCACCGATCTCGATCTTGATCTTCTCCGCCCAGCGCTCGCCGATCTGCAGGTTATATTTTTTGCGAATGTACTGAACAATCGCCTCATCCATCTTGTCACCGCCCATGCGGGTCGATTGGGCATAGACAATTCCAGCCAGCGAGATCACGGCGACTTCGGTGGTACCGCCACCGATATCAACGATCATATTACCGGATGCTTCAGTGATCGGCAGCCCGGCGCCGATAGCAGCCGCCATCGGTTCTTCGATAAGATACACTTCCCGGGCTCCGGCCGATTCAGCCGATTCCTTGACCGCGCGTTTTTCAACCTGGGTAATACCGGAAGGGACGCAGATAACAATACGGGGGCGTACAAGCGTTTTACGATTATGGACTTTGTGGATAAAATAGCGGAGCATCTCTTCGGTAATATCAAAGTCTGCGATAACTCCATCCTTCATCGGACGGATAGCGGTGATGGAACCGGGAGTGCGGCCAAGCATCTGCTTTGCTTCCATACCAACTTTAAGCACCTTCTGCTGGCCATTCGGCATTTTCTGCACCGCGACAACCGATGGCTCCCTCACGACAATGCCTTTCCCCTTCAGATACACCAGAGTATTTGCAGTGCCAAGGTCAATGGCCAGGTCATTGGAGAACATTCCTAACAGATAATCAAACATTTTCAACATTATGGAGAGATCCTTTCAGTGATCATATCAATTGGGTAAAACGGCTGAAAATTATAACAGAATCACCGCAGGTAATGCAAGAACGAATATGGCTTACACGGTTTACCCTCTTGAACGTTATTTAATAAGCAACCCTGCCTAATAAATAATCACTCACCGTTTGCCATGTGTCATAAATAACCGCAATCTAATGCGTAAAAACCATAAGACTCTGTAATTACATAAATATATATTGTTGGCATATTCTCTGCTAGTCAGAAAAATAAGTAATGTCAAACTCAGGTAACAATGTACGCAGTTGTAGCCAACAACAGTCAACTTCAACAGAACGTGCCGTGATGGAATCAACGAAGCTTTCATCTGATCACCGTTCAAAATCAACGATGAAAAGGAGAAGAAGATGAAAAGTTTAAAATTGGTAGCAGTAGCAGCAGCACTCGTGGCACTGGCAAGCAGTTCGGCACTGGCAACCCCGTCAACACAGATCTGGATCCCTTCAACTGACGTGCAGGCATTCAAGACAGTGCACCTTGGAATTGACAACTACCTCCGAGCTGATCGCGAGAGCAATGGCACGCGCTTCCCGAATCTGTATGACCTCGGACTAACCGCGGGTGTCTTGCCGTTTGAGAAAGTACAAATGGAAGTCGGCATTGATTACATGTCTTACGGTAATGCTTATGACAACTATCCGCTTTACCTGAATGCAAAGCTGGGTACTCCTGAGAACTCATTATTCAAGGACTCCCCAGCACTGGCAATTGGTGGCTATAATTTCGGTTCCAACAGCAGCAGCGGAAGTGCCTTTCGCACCGACCAGAATATTATCTATGCACTGGCCGCCAAGACTCTACCAGTTGTAGGTCGCCTCTCCGCAGGCTATTTCACCGGAAACAACAAGGTACTTCTTGATGAGAACGGTAAAAAAGAAAATAACGGCATCCTGCTTTCCTGGGATCGTACTATCAGTGAAATTTCTGACAACCTCTGGGCTGCTGTTGATTATCAGGGCAGTAACAGTGCAATGGGCGCCTTGAGTTTTGGCGTGGCTTGGTCCTTCTCAAAGAACGTGTCACTTATCGTCGGGTATGACATCTACAACAATGATAAAGTTGCCGGTAAGAATACCTTCACTACACAGCTTGATATTAATTTTCCATAGCTGTTCCTCCTGTTATCCGGGGGCGGCGTGGGGTGCCTCCCGTTCCCGACTTTTCCAGGAGATTACCCATAAACGCACACAAGGAGGTTTGCACAATGAAACTCATCGAAGCAATCATAAAACCGTTCAAGCTTGACGAAGTAAAAGACGCACTAAACGCAATCGGCATCGAAGGAATCACCGTCAGCGAGGTTAAGGGATTCGGCCGCCAAAAAGGCCACACCGAGCTATACCGTGGCGCTGAATATGTTGTCGATTTTATTCCAAAGGTCAAGTTGGAAATAGCCGTCAGTGACGACCTGGTAGCCAAGGTCGTCGAAACGATCCAGAACAGTGCAAAAACCGGTAGAATCGGTGACGGAAAAATATTCATCATTAATCTTGAAGAGGCTGTCAGAATCAGGACTGGAGAAAACGGCGCTGACGCGATCTGATCACGGCATAGTAACTACCTATTAACGGAGGAACATCATGAAATTAAAACTGTATCTCGCAGCAGTAATGCTCGTTATCCTGGCCGGACTGGTTCCGATTGCCGCAATGGCCGAAGAAAAGAAAGATGCCGCACCGGCAGCCCCCGCTGCCGTTGCAACCCCTGCTGCAGCCCCGGCAGATGCTGCGAAACCAGCTGAAGCGCCTAAACCAGCTGATGCAGCAGCACCTGCAGCAGCTCCCGCTACCCCTCCGGATGTCAAACCGGTACTGAATACCGGTGACACCGCATGGATGCTAGTATCATCAGCATTGGTTCTGTTGATGATTCCCGGCCTGGCACTGTTCTACGGCGGTATGGTCCGTCAGAAAAACGTACTCTCAACGTTCATGCATTCATTAATAGCCATGGGTATCGTCGGCGTGCAGTGGGCGGTGATCGGCTACTCGCTCTCTTTCGGGCCTGACATGGCAAAAATGGGGCTGATCGGCGACTTCAGCAAATTCATGCTGGACGGGCTGATCATCATGAAAGATGCCGCCAGCGGCACCGTTGAATGGGCGCTTTTCCAGAACTACACCAAAGAGCCGGGCGCGATTCCTGAGCTTGTCTTTGCCATGTATCAGTGTATGTTCGCCATGATCACTGTGGCGCTCATCTCCGGCGCCATGGCGGAGCGTGTAAAATTCTCCGCCTACTGTCTGTTTGTGCTCCTCTGGACCACGCTGGTCTATGATCCCCTGGCACACTGGGTCTGGATGACCGATGGCTGGCTGTTCAAAAAAGGTGCTCTTGATTTCGCCGGCGGTACCGTTGTTCACCTTTCATCCGGTATTTCAGCATTGGCTTTCCTCATGTTCCTCGGCAAACGTCACGGCTACCCGACGGAGCGTATGGCACCGCATAACCTGCCGCTCACGCTCCTCGGTGTCGGTCTTCTCTGGTTCGGCTGGTTCGGCTTCAATGCCGGTTCAGCAATAGTTGGCGTCAACACATCCGATGCAGCAGGCGGTTTGGCCGGTCTGGCATTTGCGACCACCACCATTGCACCTGCCGCAGCCGGCCTTTCCTGGATGATTGCTGAATGGATCCACTCCGGCAAACCGAGCGCTCTCGGCTTCGGCTCCGGCGTCGTTGCCGGCCTCGTTGTCATCACTCCGGCCGCCGGCTTCGTACAGCCGGGTGCAGCACTATTGATGGGTCTGATGGCGGGCCTGGTCTGCTACGGCGGCATCCTCCTGAAAGCCAAACTGAAATATGACGACTCACTGGATGCCTTTGGTGTCCATGGTATCGGCGGAACGTTCGGTGCGATCATGACCGGTGTCTTTGCTACGGTTGGTGCCACCGGACTGCTCTCCGGAAACTTCAAGCAGCTCATGATTCAGTTGATTGCAGTTGTCGCAGCTGGTGCCTATGCGTTTATTGTCACCGTAATACTCGCCTTCATTCTCGACAAGACTATCGGTCTGCGTGTTGATAAAGAAGACGAAATCATGGGTCTTGACCAGACGCAGCATTCAGAAAGTGGTTACAATATGTAAACCGTAGTTTTGTTCCAATTAAAAAGCCGCTGCACTCTCTCCTGAGTGTGGCGGTTTTTTTGTCTGATGTAACAAGCTATCGCCTACGTTCCATTGAAAATTAACTACCTCACAGTAAGCTACGAGGTATCAACTCAGTAATTTTATTCTCTCGAAGCAAGCTCTTGAGAATATAGCCCGAAGTGTTTTAATTAAACTTGCAAATATTTTAATTTTGTGTTCTATTCCTAAAAATTTGTCTGCCAAAATTACATAAATGCCAATTGCGTACGAACTTCCCTCTCTGTGAACCAATGGCACAATCTGAAAATTTCAGAACCTATTGTGTGCGATCCTCCCTCACCGTGAAACCAATAGCTGCTTCAAAAACGACATAAACTATTGTGTGCGAACTTCTCTCCCGGTGGACCAATAGAAATTTGGATTTTCGTCTATATAACTGACGACACGTGACCGGCTGCATTCCGGTACTGTGATATGTTTTCGTTACATTTCAGATCACCTTATTGAACTGACAAGGGGGAACTATGCGAAATACCCGATGGCTCAGACTGTTCATGGCAGCGTTGGCATTTTTACCGTTCATACATCTGGGATCTTCAGATGCGTCTGCAGCATCACCCGGTTATGCAATCGTGGTCCCTGCCAACGTATCATTTGATCCGGATGGAAGCGCCGACTACTTCAAGACCGGTAACCGTGTCAAGCAGAGCCTTGCCCAGCGCGGCATCACCGATATCACCAGCATCTACACGGGAAAAAGCAGCCTGCAAAACGCCATCCAGGTATGGGCGCGGGACAAGATGAACGCCGACCCCGCGCCGCTCTATATCGTCGTCATCAACCACGGCAGCGTGGACCAGTTCTATCTTGGCAACGAGACGGTTACGGCTGCGGAAATGAACTCCTGGCTGGAAACCCTTGAAGCGAACATCACTCCTGCCGCACAGCTGCAGAAAAGAGTCGTCATCTTCGGCTTTTGTTATTCCGGCACGTTTATCAAAAACCTTTCCCGGTCCGGACGCATCGTGATATCCAGTTCGGCTCCCGATGAGGAGAGTTACCGGGGACCGGCCGAACCGGACGGCGTCAGGGGGGGCGAATATTTCATCGAGCAGCTGTTTGCAGAGCTCGGTCGCGGTGTAACCCTTAAAAAGGCATTCAGCGCTGCAACTGCAAGCGTACGGGCATATCTTCCGGACCCCGCCATCGACCTGGTCAGCCAATACCTCCCCTTCTATCTCGACGGCGCCGTTCAGCATCCACTGCTCGACGACGACGGCGACGGCATCGGCAGCAACTCTTTTTCCGATGACACGGGAGACGGTCTCATTGCCGGGACCCTCACTCTGGGGACGCTCCCCCCCTGCTCCCCGAACACATCCGGATGCCCCGCAGCAATCAGTAATGTATCCGAAACGCTTTTCCTAGACGAGAACAGCACAACTGCACCGGTATGGGTCAAATCGAGCGACGATTACCGCACCCGTTGGGTTATCAACGAAAACACCGGCATGCTTTACAATTCCGCAACGGGAGCATGGGAGGAGAATGTCGCCATCGACCCCGGAATGAATGTCCAGTCATATCACCTGATAGAGAACAATGCGTATCTCTCCATCTCACCTCTGCGCACCTCGGTGGTGTACCGCGCCCTGGCCGGCAACAATCCCCCGGCCCCGTTCGGACTGACGGAACCGCTCTCCGGCTCGACCCGCCCTGGCGTCCTGGCGTTGCGCTGGGAGGATGCCGTCGACCCGGACGGCGACGCCGTCACCTATACCCTGCTCCTCTCCCGCAGCAGCAGCTTTTCCACCATTGACCTGAAGCGTGAACTTCTGCTCTACCCTGCCTTCGGCATAGATGCCACTGCCGGACTGCAGTCGGGAGCAACCTATTACTGGAAAGTCCAGGCGGTCGATGCCTACGGTTCAATCACGGAAAGCTCCCAAACCGGCTCGGTTACCATCGATAACAGTGGCGGTATTCCTGCCCTGGTTGAAGGCCACGCTCTGTCACTTTACAGCGGCCTGCCGGTTGTCGGAGCTTCAGTCTGGTCGTCCGCCGGCAGTTCGACAACCACGGCAGCCAACGGTTATTTCGTATTTACGACACAATCCGGCAACACGTCAGTATCCACCTCCGCAAGCGGATTTGTACAGGCGACCAGAAACATAGTCACACGCCCCGGAGACAAAACGGAGTTGAGAATTCCGTTGGAGCCGGCAGTTCGTCCGACACTGACGGTAAACTTCAAGGGTCCAGGTTTCGGCACCGTTGAAAGCATTCCGGCAGGAATCTTCTGCAGCACGGGCAACAGCTGCAGCGGCGCTGCAACCGCTCCGAACATGAAGCTAGTCGTCTCAACATCAACACCCCATACGATTTTATCGCGTTGGGAGGGGGGCTGCTACAGTTCCGGTGACTGCACGATCCAGATGACCGCAGACAAAACCGTCACGGCGATCTTCGCCGCCGCTCCGGGTGCCATGACGACATCATCCACATCATTTGGTGACACCTGGGCAGAATTCTCCGGCCTCGTCAACACCAACGAACTCACCTCGGAAAGCCGCTTTGCCCATCGACTACTGCCCAGCGGCACCTGGCTGTATACATCCTGGCTGAGCGTTAATTACGGCAGTTTTGGAAGCTTCTGGGCTCCGGTCCGCTCGACAGTCTCCGGTCTGCTCCCCCTTGGTACCTACGAATACCGCATCGAAGCTCGCAACGCCCAGGGAAGCACCAGCAGCACGACTACCGCAACCGTTACCCTGAAGGGTTCGGCACCCTACGCCTCCACCGGCACGATATCGAACCTGACAAGCACCGGAGTTACCATTGCCGGCTCGGTTACCCCCCGCGGCAACAATACGACATACTGGTTCGAATACGGCACCTCCACTTCATACGGCAGCGCCACGCCGCAGCTTTCCGCCGGCAGTGACCTGACCGCAACCGTTTCTGTCTCCACCGTCTTGAGCGGCCTCCTCCCGAGTACAACCTACTTCTACCGTACCGTGGCTTCGAACCAGTACGGCACGGCATACGGCAGCAGCGGAAGCTTCTATACACCCTATACGGGCGCACTCACCGGGTTTGGCCTGGTTAAGGACATTTACCCCGGGACATCGTCTTCGTCTCCAAAAGCGCTCATCGAGTATAACAATGTCCTGTATTTCTCGGCAGACTCCATGGACCCCGCACCAACCTACACCTGGTACAACAGGGAGCTGATGCGATCCGACGGAACGCTGGACGGAACATTCCTCGTCAAGGATATTTCGCCCGGAGGATCCGGGTTCGACCCGACAGGGATGATCAAGATAGGCGGGTATCTCTACTTTACCGGCAGTTGGCCAACTTCCATTTACCGAACCGACGGGACCTCAACCGGAACAATCGGCGTATTCTCTTCTCCGCACTCAGTGAGCTCACTTACTCCTTCGGGTGACAGGTTGTTTTTTCAGGACTATGACATTAACTGGGCTGGGAGACTCTGGGTCACGAGTGGGACCACCAATACCCTGGTAACTTCAGGGTTGTCCATTTCCACTATAAGCCCCTGGAACCAGGGAATTTTCATGAACGTCCAGACAGTGGCGGAAGGAACGGAGCTTTGGAAGTCAGACGGCACGACTGCCGGGACGGTGATGGTCAAGGACATCAATCCGGGAACGGCTTCCTCCTCACCGTCGCAGGTTGTGCAGGTGGGCACCACCTGGCTGTTTTCGGCCGATAACGGGGTCAACGGCAAAGAGTTATGGCGCACCGACGGCACAGCAGCAGGCACGGTAATGGTGAAAGACATCTGTCCGGGAACCTGCAGTTCCATGTATGACACCATCAAGGTCATGTACGGTATCGCCTATTTCTGGGCTTCAGACGGCGTCTCCGGCTACGAACTGTGGCGCTCGGACGGCACGGAGGCCGGAACCTGGCTGGTGAAGGACATCTATCCGGGGGCATACTCCAGCATGCCGTACGAAGTGATCGTGGAGAATAATCTGCTCTTCTTCAACGCCGAAATACCTGGAACCGGAAGAGAACTCTGGCGATCCGACGGCACGGCAGAAGGGACCTTCATGCTCAAAGACATCCATCCGGTCAGCACGGCTATGTATATATATCCAACCGGAATGCGCGGTGTGTATGGCAAGGTGTATTTCCAGGGCAATGACGGCATTTCGGGGAATGAGATATGGGTGACAGATGGCACTCCGGCGGGGACAACTCTGCTTCGTGACATCTATCCCGGCAGCGGCAGCTCAAATCCGACAGGTTTCACCGGGGTGGCAGGCAACCTGTACTTTGCGGCAACGGCTCCGGGCACAGGTACGGAACTTTACTACCAGGCGCTGACGACCTATTCCGTAACACCTTCCGCCGGGCCGAACGGCAGGATTAATCCGGGATCGGGCCTGATTTTGAGCGAAGGGGTCTCCGGCAGATTTTCAGTCAACCCGGATCCGGGCTACCGGATCGCCTCCGTCTCCGGATGCGGCGGCAGCATGTCCGGAAATATCTATATAACTGCGCCGCTTACCGCAAGTTGTGCCATAAATGCCTCTTTTGAACCTGATACCTTCCAGGTGACTCTGACCGCCGGATTACATGGTTCGATTACCGGTCTGACGGTTGTCCCCCGCAACGCTCAGCCGACCTACTCCATCACACCTGACACCGGTTATCATGTTGTGGACGTCACGGTAAACGGGGCATCGGTCGGAGTAGTCACCAGTTACACGTTCCCGACAGGCATTGCAGCGAACACCACCATTTCAGCAACCTTTGCCATCAACACGTACAGCATCGCGGTAGCCGCCGGACCCAACGGAACTATAAGCGGTCCGACAGCAGTAACCTACGGCGAAACAGCCAGCTACACCATCACCCCCGCCAGCGGCTACCATATTGCCGAAGTGCTGGTGGACGGCATCAATACGGGAGCACTATCCAGCTACAGCTTCGGCCCGGTGTCTGCCGATCACACCATTACGGCCAGCTTTGCCATCAACAGCTACACGGTAACGCTGACCGCCGGAGTCGGCGGCAGCATCAGCGGTCCAACTGTTGTTAATCACGGCGACCTGCCGACCTACACCATCACGCCAAACAGCGGCTACCGCACTACCCAGGTCAGGGTTGACAACGCATATATCGGCGTTGTTTCCAGCTACACGTTCACAATTCCGGTAACCGCACCAAAAACTATCACCGCATACTTTGCCATCAACACCTATCCCATGACCGTAACTACCGGTTCCGGAGGGTCGATTACCGGCCCTCGCAGCGTAAACCACGGCACCACTGCGGTCTACAGTATTACCCCTATCAGCGGCTATCAGGTGGCGGATGTTCTGGTTGACGGCGTCAGTGTCGGACCAATTACGAGCTACACCTTCAGTTCCGTGTCTCAACCCCATACCATAAGCGCCAGCTTTACCATCAGCAGCTATACGATCGCTCTCGATGCCGGCCCGGGAGGGAGCATCATCGGCCCAACCAAGGTCGTGTTCGGAAACAATCCCACCTTCACCATTACTCCCGACACCGGCTACAGCATTGCCGACGTTGCCGTGGATGGCACGTCCATCGGCCCGGTCAACGGTTACACCCTGCCGAAGGTCATCGCTGTGGACAACGGATCCAACCATACACTGGTGCTGTTAAGTGACGGATCGGTCTGGACTTATGGGGCCAATCCGTTCGGCCAGATCGGCAACGGGACTTCCGGCACCAACATCTTCACTCCGTTCCGTGTGAACGGACTGCCCGAAATCAGTGCCGTTGCGGGGGGAGGCGGACATTCCGTGGCGCTGGCCAAAGATGGGACAGTCTGGACCTGGGGCCTCAACATGTATGGGCAACTCGGCATTGGATCAACGGTCAACAGCCCGGTTCCAGCCAAGGTAAGCGGCCTTAACGGCGTAGTCGCAATTTCAGCCGGCATGCATCACGTCATGGCTCTCAAAAATGACGGTACCGTCTGGGCATGGGGAAACAACAGCGGCAGCCTTGGCAACGGAACCTTGACCGGCAGCCTGGTGCCGGTGCAGATGATCGGGCTTTCTGGGATAACGGCAGTTTCCGCAGGCGCAATACATTCCGTGGCACTGAAAAATGACGGCACGGTCTGGGCATGCGGTTACAACAATTACGGAGAAGTCGGCAACGGGACAACGACATCCGTCTACACTCCGGTTCAGGTGCCGAACGTCTCCGGAGTAACGGCCATAAGCGCTGGTCAGTATATCACCATGATCCTGAAAAATGATGGCACTGCCTGGGCCTGGGGGAGTAATTACGACGGAGAACTTGGTAACGGCACAAACGTAAGGAGTCTCGTACCGGTTCAGCCCACGGGACTTGCCGATGTCAAAGCCATTGCCGCCGGGTCTTCCCATTCCATGGCAGTGAAAAAGGACGGCACGGTTTGGGCCTGGGGAAGTAACCTGGATGGTCAGTTGGGTGATGGAACAACGACGAACCGATTGGCACCTGTTCAGGTAAATGGTCTTTCCGGCTTTATCTCCGTGCGTGGCGGCGCCTGGTATTCGACCGCGCTGAAAGATGACGCCACCCTCCGGGGCTGGGGACAAAATGCCTATGGACAGCTGGGCATCGGCGGCAGCGCGATTAATTTCCCTACCCCGGTACAAAGCGCCATCGGAGTTATCACGGCAGATAAAACCATCAGTGCCCGTTTCACCATCAACAGCTACACCATTTCTGCAACCGCAGACAGCAACGGCACCATCACCGGACCGGCCACGGCGACCTATTACAGCAATGCCACCTATGCCATTACTCCGAATAGCGGCTATTACATTGCTGGTGTCACCGTTGATGGCGTCGCTGTCGGCGCCGTTGCCAGCTACACTTTCAGCAGCATTTCCGCCAACCACAGCATTTCGGCCACTTTTGCCATCAACGTCTATACCATCACCGCTTCCGCCGGCAGCGGCGGCAGCATCATCGGACCGGCAACCGCGACCTACAACAGCAGCGCCACCTATACCATCACACCGAGTGCCGGCTATTACATCGCCGGAGTCACCGTTGATGGCGTCGCTGTCGGTGCTGTTGCCAGCTACACTTTCACCAACGTCACGGCAAACCACACCATCGCAGCCACTTTCGCAGTCAACACGTACGCCTTCAGCGCTACGGCCGGAACTCATGGCACCATGTATGGCCCGGCAACTATTGTTTCGGGTGGTATGGGTATCTTTGTCATAGTGCCGGACAACGGCTATCAAGTGGCTGATGTGCTGGTGGATAACATCAGTGTCGGAGCTGTATCACGTTACATTTTCACCAATGTTACCGCTCCCCATAGCATCTCGGCCAGCTTTATTCCCCGGACTCTGGCCGTTACCGACGTATCGCCGAAACCGGATGCCGTGGACGTTCCTTTCTCCAGCTCCGTATCGGCCCAATTCAATGCATCGCTGACTCAGTCAACCCTGACACCCGCGAGCTTCACCCTGTCCCGTATCGCAAAACCGGTACAGATTGCAGCAGGAGATTACCATACGCTGGTGCGTACTTCTGACGGGGCGGTTATGGCGTGGGGATACAATGCTTATGGTCAGTCAACAGTCCCGGCCGGATTGACGGATGTCGCTTCGATAGCAGCCGGAAGCTGGCACTCCGTCGCTGTAAAGAAAAATGGTACCGTAACCATCTGGGGTAACAATGCTTACGGCCAGTCAACGGTTCCCGCCGGATTGTCCGGAGTTGTCGCTGCCGCCGCCGGTTTTGTCCATACGGTGGCGCTCAAATCAGACGGCACGGTGATCGCCTGGGGAAGCAACCAATACGGCGTAACCTCCATTCCGGCCGGATTGACCGGCGTTGTCGCAGTCGCCGCCGGTACAAATCACACTGTAGCACTGAAATCCGACGGCACGGTTGTTACCTGGGGCTATAACGGCAATGGCCAGCTTGCCGTTCCAGCCGGACTTACCGGGGTTGTGGCCATCGCAGCCGGATACACCCACACAGTAGCATTGAAGTCTGACGGTACGGTTGTCGCGTGGGGAGGCAACATCTCGGGCCAGTCCACGGTGCCAGTCGGCCTGACCGGAGTTGTGGCCATAACCGCCAACGGAGACCACACGGTTGCCCTGAAAAGTGACGGCTCTCTGGTTGCATGGGGATTCAACTACGATGGTCAGGCCTCCGCGCCGAAGATGACCGGAATATCGGCGATTGTAGCGGGCGGGTTCCATACGGTCGCCATGAAAAATGATGGTTCACTTCTGTCCTGGGGAAACAATGCTTTCGGACAAACGACCATACCGACTGCGCTTTCCGGCGGCGTGAAAGGGGTTGTGGCTATTGCTGCCGGTGACCAGCATTCTGTCGCTGTAACAGCAGATGGCGCGATAAGCGTGTGGGGCAACAACCAGAGTAATCAGGCAACGATACCCGGTTCAGCCATGGGAGGCATAAACATGGTGGCGTCAAACGGAACACGTACGACAGTGCTGAAGTCAGACGGTGCCGTTGTGGAATGGGGCAATACCCACCCGAACAAGGCTCCGGCGGGGCTGTCGGGAGTCGTCTCGTTGGCAACCGGATTTGCCCATACGGTGGCAGTCAAGACCGACGGAACGGTTACTGCCTGGGGAAGTAACAGTGATGGCCAAACCAGCGTGCCGATCGGACTCTCCGGTGTCGTTGCTGTTGCGGCAGGCTACAATCAGACTCTGGCGCTAAAATATGACGGCACCGTAACCGCATGGGGCAACAACGCCTATGGCCAGGGTGCGGTGCCGGCGGGGTTGTCCGGCGTCTCCGCCATCACTTCGGGTGGCGGCTTTAATGTGGCTCTTAAAACAGACGGCACTGTCACCGCCTGGGGAAGCAATCTGAGCGGCGAGATCACTGTTCCGGGGGGGCTGGCAAACGTAATTGCCATTGCCACGGGTGCCTATCACACACTGGCACTCAAATCGGACGGCACAGTCGTAGCGTGGGGATACAACGGCTCCGGGCAGACAACCGTTCCTGCAGGGCTGACCGGAGTCGTGGCAATAGCCGCCGGGAGCAGTCATTCTTTAGCGCTCAAAGCGGACGGCACGGTCTTGGCCTGGGGTTATAACGGTTACGGGCAGACAGATGTTCCGCAACTGGCCGCTGCCATGAAAATCCCGGGTACGCTTATCTGGAATGAGGCGACATTGACAGCAACCATTACCCCGCTTGCACCGCTGCCGGTTGGAGCCACCCTGACAGCCTCCCTCTCCGGGATTGTGACATCGGTCAGCGGTGCCCGCATGGCGGGAGACTATACCTGGCGCTTCACGACACCGAATCATTATAACATTATCACCAACAGTGTCGGCAGCGGCACGCTCGCTTGCACCCCAGCAGCACCGCTGCCGGGTGCTACAGCAATCTGCACAGCCACTCCGGCAGCCGGGTATCACATGGGTGATGTTATTGTTGACGGCACGAGTGTCGGTGCAGCTGCCAGCTACACCTTCACCGCCGTCGCCGCAAACCATACCATTGCCGCCACCTTCGCCATCGACTCCTTCACGGTCACGGCAACCTCCGGCGCCAACGGCAGCGTCACCGGACCGGCCACGGCCAGCTACGGCAGCAACGCCACTTTCAGTATTACGCCTGCGGCAGGGTATCATGTTGCCGATGTCCTGGTGGACGGCGTCAGCGTTGGAGCAGTATCCGGCTACACCTTCACCAACGTCACGGCTAATCATAGCATCTCGGCCACCTT